>NZ_JAZKJP010000007.1:0-141011 GCF_047470925.1 Tenacibaculum ascidiaceicola | reverse complement strand
CTAGAAGAATGTAACCAAGCATGGCCAGAAGTGGTAAGCACTACTTGGACAGATAACTGTGGAATCGGAGGTGAGAAATCAGGAAGCCTAAACGGAGTAGCCGGAGAAGTAATGGCAGGTGAAGATGGTTGTACACAATACAGAGACTACACGTTCAATGCAACGGATGACTGTGGAAACCCAGCATCAGAAGTGGTAATCCGCGTAACCAGAATGTACGATGAAACTAATCCTGTAATAGTTGACTTACCTGAAAGTCTTGAGTTATGTGATGAAGGATTACCAGAAATGTTGAATGCTAGATGGACAGACAATTGTTCGGCTGGAGGAGATCTGACAGCGTATCCTACAAATATAAGAGAAGAAAGTTGTATTCAGTATGCAGATTATGTTTTCACGGCTACAGATGATTGTGGTAATAGTGTTACTGAAACTGTTACAATGTCAAATAAAACAGATTTATTTGAAAACTGTGAAACAGCTTTTGCAAGAGGTAATAATAACACTTGTTTCTTGAGTGATGGGTTTAATCGTTGGGGTTGGACAAATTATTTTGAAACAGAAGGAGTTTATACTTTACCATTATATTCTGGAGCAGCACAATGTGATGTTTCCAAAGGAGTACAATCAGGTGAGGTAACCATTACATATGATGGAGGGTATGTTTCAGTGGAATATAATCTGTTTGAAGGGTATGTAATGAGTGTAGCACATGTGTATATAGGATGTGAAAAGTACCCTATAAAGGGTAATAAAGAGACTGTAGCTCCTGGACAGTACAACTTCAATACTAAAAAATTAGATTATGCATCTAATTATACAGTAGGACCTATTGAAGCAAGTGGACCAATATATGTAATAGCTCATGCAGAAGTTTGTGAAGAAGTTTGTAGATGTAATGAGTCGATAGATAATAATGGAACTTTTACTCCTAGTGGTTCTGTAGCACCATGTGAAGAACCTGTTCAGGAACAAGTTCAAGAACCATTAAACTTTAGTGCTTACCCTGTTCCATTTGAAAATGAGTTGACAGTGGAGTATAATTATAAGTTTGATACCAATGTAGCTATCGAGATTTACACTATGAATGGTATTTTAATTAAAAGAGTTGAAAATAATTCTTATATCAAAGGAACTAAAGAGCAAATGATAATCGATATGTCAAATGTTCAAAATCAAGCTTTAATTGTAAGAGTGATTACAAGTAGAGGTGTTGTTAATAAGAAAATAATAGCAATGCGATCTAAGAAGAGAAAGTAATCTGAATTATGAATAGGGATCGTTTAGAGGAGTTTGATAAAAGGCTTCTCTAAACAAACCCTTAAAACTGAAACTAACCAAACAAAAGAAACGCTAAGATATTTATCTTAGCGTTTCTCCTTTATTAAAGTTTGTCTAAACTTTAAAAGTAAGCATTGGTTTTATTGACTTTTTAGATAAGTGTTTGGTGATACTTCCATTAAAAATATGAGATAAACCACTTCTTCCATGAGTAGCTAAAGCGATAATATCTGCATTTATTTTATTTGAAAAGTTTAAAATTCCTTTTTCGATTGAAGAATCATTATAAACGTTAATAGTGTAGTTTTTTAAATCATATTTTGCGATAAATTTTTTAATTCGTTTGTTGGTTTCTTGAGTGTTTTCAAATTTTTGAGGAGTATTTACTTTCAATAAGTTAATTTTACTGTCAAAATTTTGAGCAAAGTCTAAAAACCGTTCAAAAGCTTTAGTTTTATCAGGTTTAAAGCTTGAAGCAAAAACAAGATTTTTAGGAATGAAATGATCCCCATTTTTTTTAGTAACAATAACAGGGATTTCAGAATTTCTTACAACTTTCTCAGTGTTAGAACCTATAAGAATCTCTTCTAAGTTTGTGTGACCTTTGGCTCCCATAATAATAAGATCTGTTCCAATTTTTTTAGAATAATCTTGAATTCCATCAAAAGGACTCTGAAATCTGATAGCATGTTTGACATTGTCGTTTTTTGGAAAAAACTGTTTTTTGTAATCAAGCATTCTGTCACGAACTTTTCTAATATACAACATGCTTTCAGGGATACTAAAATTAGTTCCTGAGCCCATGTCTACAAATCCAGTAGGAAGCTCAACCATATGAAGTAGATGAACTTCGCTATTAGCTTTTTTAGCTATCGTCGAGGCTAGCTTCGAAGCATATTCCGAAGGTTTTGAAAAATCGATTGGTACTAGTATTTTTTTCATAATAAGAAGATTTAAAGAGAGATAGTCTTTTAAATATACGAAAAAACAATTAACAAATAAAAGATATTTGTGTGTTAATGAATAACTTACTATATTTGCAGCAAATTTATTAATCAGATAGATGAAGGGGACGAGAGTCCCCTCTTTTTATACCTAAGATGAATCAAGAACGAGTTAAAGAATTATTACAAGAAGCCTTAGAGGAAAACGAATCATTATATTTAATAGATTTACAGTTTTTGGCAGACAATAAAATAAAGGTAATAGTAGATGGTGATTCAGGTGTGCCTCTAAGTGAATGTATTCGTATTAGTAGAAATATAGAACACAATTTAGACAGAGAAGAAGAAGATTTCTCGTTAGAAGTCACTACACCAGATATAGCTCAACCATTAACAGTTAAGCGTCAGTATAAAAAGAACATAAACAGAATTCTAAAAGTTAAAACAGCAACTGAAGAATTTGAAGGAACATTAACCGAGGTAACAGAAAACACTATTACCTTGTTTTGGAAAGCAAGAGAGCCTAAGCCAATAGGTAAAGGGAAGCATACGGTAGAGAAAACAAAAACACTAGCGTATCAAGATATTAAAGAAGCAAAAGTGAAGATCATATTTTAATTAGAGAATGAAATGGAAAATATTGCGTTAATTGAATCATTTTCGGAGTTTAAAGATAATAAAAGCATAGACAGAGTAACATTAATGTCTATCTTAGAAGAAGTGTTTCGTGCAGCCTTAAAACGTAGGTTTGGGTCTGACGAAAACTTTGATATCATTATCAACCCAGATAAAGGAGATTTAGAGATTTGGAGAAATAGAGTGGTGGTAGCAGATGGAATGTCTGAAGACGATAATGAGGAAATTGAACTTTCAGAAGCAAGAAAAATTGAACCAGATTTTGAAATTGGTGAAGATGTTTCTGAAGAAGTAAAGCTAGTAGATTTAGGAAGACGTGCTATTTTAGCATTGCGTCAAAACTTAATATCTAAAATTCACGAACACGATAGTACAAACGTTTTCAAGCAATTTAAAGATTTAGAAGGAGAAATTTATAGTGCAGAAGTGCATCATATTCGTCATAATGCTGTAATTTTGTTGGATGACGAAGGAAATGAGATTGTTTTACCTAAGAGTGAACAAATTCGTTCTGACTTCTTTAGAAAAGGAGATGCAGTTAGAGGAGTGATAAAATCAGTAGAGTTAAGAGGTAACAAACCAGCTATTATTTTATCAAGAACTTCGCCAGCGTTCTTAGTGAAATTATTTGAACAAGAAATTCCTGAAGTTTTCGACGGTTTAATTACTATTGAAGGTGTTGCAAGAATTCCTGGAGACAAAGCAAAAATAGCAGTAGATTCTTATGATGATAGAATTGATCCTGTTGGAGCTTGTGTTGGTGTAAAAGGTTCTCGTATTCACGGTATCGTTCGTGAGTTAGGTAATGAGAATATTGATGTAATCAATTACACTAAAAACGAGCAGTTGTTCGTAGCAAGAGCATTAAGTCCTGCTAAAGTAACTTCAGTAGATATTCAGATGTATGACGAAGAGAAGAATGGTAAAAAAGGACGTGTAAATGTTTTATTAAAGCCAGAAGAAGTATCAAAAGCAATTGGTAGAGCTGGTGTTAATATTCGTTTAGCAAGTGAATTAACAGGTTACGAAATAGACGTTCAAAGAGAAGGAATAGAAGAAGAAGATGTTGAATTAACAGAATTCTCAGATGAAATCGAAGCTTGGGTAATTGAAGAATTCAAGAAGATTGGTTTAGATACAGCAAAGAGCGTTTTAGAAAAAGACGTATCAATGTTAGTACAGAGAACCGATTTAGAAGAAGAAACAATTTTAGATGTTCAACGAATTTTAAGAGAAGAATTCGAAGACTAATATATAGTAAGGAAGCTAGTTTCCTTTGTGGGTAATCCATGTAAAATCTAGCAAAAAGTAGAAAAAAAGCATAACTATGCGTGTTGCGTGTAAAGTGTGTTTTTTCAATAAAAAGTATAAAACAATATATGGCTGAAGGCAAAAAATTAAGACTAAATAAAGTTTTAAGAGAACTAAACATTTCTTTAGATAGAGCTGTAGAACACCTAGCTAAAAATGGCTATGAGATAGAAGCTCGCCCTACTACCAAAATATCAGACAAAGAGTATCAAATTTTATTTGATGGTTTTCAAACTGATAAATCTAAAAAGGTGGCCTCTAAAGAAGTTAGCGAAGAAAAGAAAAAAGAGAAAGAGGCAATACGTCAGCAATTAGAGCAAGAGCAAGAAAAAAAGCGATTAGAAGAAGAAGTTAAAAAACAAGAAGTTTTAAAAGCCAAAGCAGATAAGTTAGAACTTAAAACTGTAGGTAAAATAGATGTTGAAACTGGTAAAGCTGTTGAAGAAAAAACAGAAGTAGCTAAACCAGTTGAGCCTACAAAAAAAGAGGAGAAGGTAGAGGAACCTAAGAAAGAAGAGCCTGTTAAACCAGTTCAAGAAACTAAAAAAGTTGAAGAACCAGTAAAAGTAAAGACAGAAGAGAAAAAGCCAGAGCCTCCAAAAACAGAAAAACCGAAGGAAATAACAACAGTTAATACTCCTAAGAAGGAAGTGAAAAAAGAACAGCCTAAAGAAGTAAAAAAGACTGTTGAAAAAAAGGTTAAAGAGGTGAAGCAATCAGAAAAAGAAACTGAGGTTACTCCAGAAAATGCTGAGAAAATAAAAACTCAGTATAAGAAATTAGATGGTCCTAGTTTTACAGGTCAAAAAATTGATTTAAAACAATTTGAAAGACCTAAAAAGAAAAAGCCAGAAGCTAAGACAGACGGAGATAAGAAGAAACGTAAGAGAATTAGCAAACCAGGAGCGCCAGGTTCAGGAGCAAAACCTCAAGGAAATAATAGAGGAGGTCAAAGCCGAGGAGGCCAAAGAGGTGGAAACCGAGGAGGTCAAAGAGGTAGAAGACCAGCTACAGCTCCAAAAGAAGAATTAACAGAAGCACAAATCCAAAAACAAGTTAGAGAAACCTTAGAAAAACTTCAAGGTAAATCTAAAAAAGGAAAAGGTGCAAAATATCGTAGAGATAAAAGAGATGCTCACCGTCAGCAAAGTGAAGCTGAATTACAAGCAGCGCAAGCTGAAAGTAAGGTATTAAAAGTAACAGAATTTGTTACAGTAAGTGAAGTAGCTACGATGATGGATGTTCCTGTTACTCAAATTATTTCTAGTTGTATGATGCTAGGAATGATGGTAACAATGAACCAACGTTTAGATGCTGAAACATTACAAATTGTTGCCGAAGAGTTTAACTACACTGTAGAGTTTGTTGGGGCTGAAGTAGAGGAATCTATTGAAGAAACTGAAGATAAACCAGAAGATTTAGTTACTCGTGCTCCAATTATTACAGTAATGGGTCACGTAGATCACGGTAAAACATCGTTATTAGATTACATCCGTAATGCGAATGTAATAGAAGGAGAATCTGGAGGTATTACCCAGCACATTGGAGCTTATGCCGTAAATGTTGGAGATCAAAAAATAGCCTTCTTAGATACACCAGGTCACGAAGCCTTTACAGCGATGCGTGCTCGTGGAGCTCAAGTAACAGATTTAGTAATTATCGTAGTAGCTGCTGATGATGATGTAATGCCACAAACAAAAGAGGCAATTTCTCACGCACAAGCAGCAGGAGTTCCAATTATTTTCGCAATAAACAAGATAGATAAGCCTAACGCTAATCCAGATAATATTAAAACACAACTTTCTTCTATGAACTTATTAGTAGAAGATTGGGGAGGTAACATTCAATCACAAGAAATTTCTGCTAAAACAGGACAGGGGGTTGATGAACTACTAGAAAAAGTATTATTAGAAGCTGAAGTATTAGAGTTAAAAGCAAACCCTAATAAGAATGCAAATGGAGCTGTTGTTGAAGCTTTATTAGATAAAGGTAGAGGATACGTATCTACAATATTAGTGCAAGCAGGTACATTAAAAATTGGAGATTACATCTTAGCAGGAAAACATAGTGGAAAAGTAAGAGCTATGTTTGATGATAAAGGAAGAAAAGTATTAGAAGCAGGACCTTCTACACCGGTGTCAATTTTAGGTTTAGATGGAGCGCCACAAGCAGGTGATAAATTCAATGTATTTGAAGATGAGCGTGAAGCGAAGCAAATAGCAGCTAAACGTTCTCAATTACAACGTGAACAATCAGTTAGAACACAAAAAACACTAACACTTGCAGAAATTGGTCGTCGTATTGCGTTAGGAGACTTCAAAGAATTAAACATCATCTTAAAAGGAGATGTTGATGGTTCAGTAGAAGCTTTAACAGATTCATTCCAAAAATTATCTACAGAAGAAATTCAAGTAAATATAATTCATAAAGGAGTTGGAGCAATTACAGAGTCTGATGTGTTATTAGCTACTGCCTCAGATGCAATTATCGTTGGATTTAATGTACGTCCGCAAGGAAACGCTCGTTCAGTTGCAGATAGAGAGGAAGTTGATATCAGAACATATTCAATTATCTATGATGCTATCAATGACTTGAAAGATGCAATGGAAGGTATGTTATCTCCAGAAATGAAAGAAGAAGTTCTTGGTAATGTAGAAATTAGAGAAGTTTATAAGATTTCTAAGATTGGTAACATTGCAGGATGTATGGTAATCTCAGGAAAAATTACAAGAGACTCTAAAGTTCGTGTAATTAGAGATGGAATTGTAGTTCATGATGGTGTATTAACTTCATTAAAACGTTTTAAAGACGATGTTAAAGAGGTAACTAAAGGATACGATTGTGGTCTTCAAATTAAAGGATATAATGATATTAAAGAAGGTGATACATTAGAAGCTTATACTGAAGTTGCAGTTAAGAAAAAGCTTAAGTAATTACTTATTTAATATACAATATAAAAGGTGCCTAATTAGGCACCTTTTTTTGTGCTTGATGACTAAAAATGACTTTTTTTACTCTCTTCATTACTAAGTGTTTTAAAAAAGACATCTTTATCCATTATTACTCGCAAGTGATATTTAAAGGGAGTAAGGTGTTGTAAATGAGCAAGAAAAAAAAATTTTGATTGTGTGTTGAAAATTATATATTGCGTATCGTTAAAAAAACCTTCAAATTATTGTTTATGTAATAAAATATTAACAGTTTATCTTTTTTAAAGGTATTTTGTTTGTAATTTTTAACAAAACAAACAACACTTTTAGTGTTTATAATATTAATTTTTAAACATTCAGAACATGAAAAGAATTTTTCTTACCATGGCAATTGCTGCTGGAATTTTAGTAGGTTGTCAAACAAATGAACAAAATCCAAATTTAGAGCCAGAAGCTGAAGTATCAACTTTACAAAAGGCAGAAAAACAATGTTTTGCTAATGATGTTCTAGAAGCAAATATGGCTAACGACCCTAGCTTAAAAAGCAAAATGGAGAACATCGAAAATTTTACTGCATCTTACTTACAAAAAGTTAAATCTGGAGATGTTCAAGCTAGGTTAGTAAATGGAAAAATACAAATACCAGTAGTTTATCATGTAATTTATCGTCAAGCAAGTGAGAACTTATCATTATCGGTATTGCAAGACCAAATTGATGCATTGAACGAAGACTTTAATATGCAGAATCCTAACAGAGGAGCAATGCCTGCTGAGTTTGCAGGAGTTGAAGCAAATGTAAATATCGATTTTGTTATTGAGGATGTAATTAGAGTTCAAAATACAAAAAAGAGAAGCTGGAGACCAGATGATTCAATGAAATTTACTTCTTCAGGAGGTAGTGATGTTGTTAATCCACAAGAATTTTTAAATATCTGGATTGTAAACGTTATGCCATATAGAGGAGGACAAATTTTAGGATACGCACAGTTTCCAGGAGGTAGTTGGTCTACAGACGGTGTAGTTTTAGCACATAGTTTTGTTGGTCGTAACCAAAGAACAGCAACGCATGAAGTTGGTCACTATTTAAACTTACGTCACATTTGGGGTGATGGAGGATGTGGTGCTAGCGATTTTGTTGCTGATACTCCAGACGCTGACGGAAATAGTAGAGGATGCCCTACTTACCCAGTAATTGAGTGTGGTAGTGCTAACATGACGATGAACTTTATGGATTATTCTGACGATAGCTGTATGTATATGTTTACAGAAGGTCAAAAAGCTAGAATGGATGCAGTATTTGCTCCAGGAGGGTTTAGAGCTACTATGGCAGACTAGTCTGTTTTAATACGAAATTCATATATTAAGACGTTCTTTATTTAAAAGAGCGTCTTTTTATTATCATAAACTAAAAAGTAAGAATAGATGAAATACTTAAAAATAATAGTACCTGTAGTGTTTTTATTAATGATGAATTGTGCAGCACAGAATAAAACAAAAGAGTTTGATAAAATAGCTTATGAAGCTCAAACAAGGGGAAGTTTGGTGCAGTTAACTATTGAAGGAAATAAGTTATCATACAAAACGTATCAAAAGGAAGGAACTAAAGAAGTAACTAAAGAACAGTTAGAAGAGCTAAAAAGGATAGTTAATGAGTTGAATTTAGATAAAATAAGCGATTTAAAGGCGCCAAGTGAAAAAAGAATAACAGATGGGGCTTTGCATGCTGAATTAACTATTAAAATAGCTGATAAGGAATATAAATCAAGCACATTCGATGCTGGTAATCCGCCAAAAGAATTAAAAAAACTAGAAGATTTATTATACAGTCTTTCTGATTTAAAAGAATAATAAAAAACCGAGCAATTTGCTCGGTTTTTTTATTTATAACTAAAGTTAAGCTATTATAATCCAGCTTCTCTCCAAGACCAAGTTGAGATGTCAACTTTAGTTCCTGTTTTATAATCAGCTGTAGTAGAGGCAGCTTCTCCGTCAATTACAACGTTTGCTAAAGGACCACCATCTTTCATGTCGATGTTCATATCATATCCTTCTAACCAAATGTTAGTAATAGTAGCTCCAGAAGTCTTTTTAAACTGTAAAGCTGTACCACCAACAGTAGAAATAGCTGTTAGGTTTTCAAACTGAGGATTGTTATTAACTTTATCTCCTTCAAAAGCAGTTGAGAAACCAGCAATAGTATGAGAAATATAAGTATTAGTTACTTTTCCGTTCCATCCTTCTGTCCAGTCTACAGAATCATCTTCGTTATTTTCTAAGTATAGGTTAGTTGCAGAAACAGTTCCTCCAAAAAACTCAACTCCATCATCAGCACCGTTAATTACAGCAATGTTTTCAACAACAGTTCCAGAACCTACTGAATAGAAAGAAACTCCGTTATATTGAGATTCAGTGTTAATTTGTGCTCCAGTACCTTTAATTACTAAGTTTTTAATAACTCCTGAATTATCATCGTCTTGAGTACCACCGTAGATAAATCCTCCAACTTCAGCAGTAACATCTGTACCAGCAGAAGTTGTTGCTTTACCACAGATAGTTAAACCACCCCAATCTCCTGGCTTACCAGCAGCAGATGCCATTACTACAGGAGCATCAACAGTACCATTAATGTTAATCTTTCCACCTTGTAAAACAGCGATATAAACATCAGTTCCTTTTGGGTCAACGATAATTTTTGTACCAGCTTCAATGTTTAAAGTAGCTCCGTCTTTTACGATATAAGAACCAGTTAAGTTATAAGTTTTATCAGAAGTTAACGTTACATTTCCTGTAACCTCACCTACTAAAGGAGTAATTTCAACGATTTCTCCATTGATAAAAGACCAACCAGAAATGTCAACTTTAGTTCCAGTTTTGTATTCAGTATCTAATTTTGCCGCTTCTCCTTCGATAATTACGTTTGCTAAAGGACCACCGTCTTTCATATCAATATTGTCATCATATCCTTCTAAGAATAAGTTTGTAATAGTAGCACCAGATTGCTTTTTAAATTGTAAAGCAGTACCACCAACAATTGACTTAGCTGTTAAGTTAACTAATTTAGGGTTTTTGTTGTCTTTATCAGCTTCTACAACAGTTGAAAAACCAGCTTTGGTATTTACAACATAAGAGTTTTCAACTGTACCATTCCATCCTTCAGTCCAATCAATAGCATCGTCTTCTAAGTTTTCTAAATATATATTTTTAGCTGAAACAGTTCCTCCAAAGAACTCAACTCCATCGTCAGCTCCATCAAAAACAGCAATGTTTTCAACAGTAGTTCCTGAACCTACAGAATAGAAAGAAACTCCATTGTATTGAGACTCTGTATTAATTTGTGCTCCAGTACCTTTAATTACTAAGTTTTTAATAACTCCAGAGTTATCATCGTCTTGAGTACCACCGTAAATAAATCCTCCAACTTCAGCAGTAACATTAGTACCAGCAGTAGTAGTAGCTTTTCCACAGATAGTTAAACCACCCCAATCACCAGGTTTACCATCGCTAGAACTCATAACTACAGGGTTGCTATTGGTTCCGTTAATGTTGATTTTACCACCTTGTAAAACGGCGATATAAACATCAGTTCCTTTTGCGTCTGCAACAATACTAGTTCCAGCAGGAATAGTTAAAGTAGCTCCATCTTTTATAACAAAAGAGCTAGTTAATGAATAAGAGGCGTTTGATAATGTATAATCTTCTGAAAGTTCACCACTCATGATTCCGTTTTGTAATTTCTCTACAACATTAGAAACGTCTGGAGGTAAAATTGCAGGGTCATCGCTACCACAACTTGTAAAAGTTAAAGCTGCAGCAGAAAGAGCTGCTATACTTAATAATTTAAATGATCTTTTCATTTTTGATTTCTTTAGTTTAATTTTATTGTACAAATTAATAACCTCTGGTTTTTGTTTCTTTTAAGTGAATATTAATTGATTGTTATATAAAGCAACAAATATTAATTTAAAGTTAATGAAGCTTAGAATGTGTAATTTAAGCTTAAAGAAACCTGTCTTCCTTTTTTATAAGAAAGCACTGTTTCATTAGTTTCAATTAAAGTGTTTAAATCACGAACTAATTGAGTTTGCTCAATTTTTGGGTTCAATAAGTTTTTACCAATTAACTTAGCTGTAAATCCTTTAAAAATTTGTTTGCTTAATACAAGATCTAGAGTTATAAACCCTTTTTCAATAATTTCGTCGTTATAAAGAGTGGCACTATTATCAAAATCTTCAGGCGCACCTAATGCATAAATTTTATCAGAAGCATAGTTACCTGTTAGAGTTGCAATGAATTCATTTTCTTTATTGTTAGAGTAGCTTAAAGAACCATTAACAATAAAGTCTGAAGCTCCCTGTAATTCAGACTCAGATTTTCCTTTAAACTGGTATCTAGGAGATAAGTCTTGGTTAAACCACATCTTAGTTAGATTAGCGGTAGCATTTAATACAGTTTCTTCGTCTTCGTTCTTTAAAAGGTCTAATCTACCTTCAACTTCAAAACCTAAAATATCAGCTTGCTCACCTGTGTTGAAAAACTTAAAGTAACCTGAAGAACCTTGTTCTTGTGTTAAGTTTATTGGGTTGTTAATTTGTTTGTAAAAAGCTGTAGCAGAAATTAATTGGCTTCTATTAGGGAAAAATTCCCACTTTAAATCAACATTATAGACATCAGATTTTTCTAAACTTTCATTACCTCCGATGACACGGCCTGTAGGAGAAACATATTCGAATGGAGATAATTCTTTAAATTCAGGTAGTGTTTGAGTCACACTTGATGCAAAACGGATAAAGTTTCTATCGTTTAATTCATATTTTAAATTTACACTAGGGTACAAACTTTCGTAAACTCTATTTGTTGATCCAAATCTACCAGGACGGTTTGCTACGTTCCAAGCCATATCAATTTCGTCTCTTTCAAAACGTAAACCAATATTACCAGATAATTTGTTGTCAAATTTAAAGTCGAAGTTTGTGTAAGCTGCTAAAACAAATAACTCTCCTTGGTATAAATCTGGTTGTTGTTCTCTTAAAATTAAACCAGCATTAGTTCCTTGTTGTAAAGTTTCTGAGATTTGATCAACAGAAGGAGCTGTGAAGCCTTTAGCTCTAAACCCTATAAACAAAGAGTTAAAAGATCTTTCTTTTTTACGGAAATTTAATCCGTAGTTTAATTTATAAGGCTTGTCTTCGTATTCATCAGTGACATGTCCTAAAGACCACTGGTTCTCAATAAAAGCATTGTATTCAGTATCTTCAATTTTTTGAGAAGATTTTCGTTGTTGATAATCTCCAACATGAGCAAATTGAACTAATGGACTAGAGTCAATATCTAATATGTTTACTTCATTTCTAATACGGTTTGGTTCTTCTGCTAAAACAAAGTTGTAACCTGTTGCCCAGTTTAATTGATTGTTTTTATTCCATTTATGTTCACCCATTAATTGGTTTACAAACATGGTAGTTTGCTTAAAGTTTTGATCTCTAACAAAAGCCCCCTCTTCTTGTGGATCTTGATCAAATACATATCCTTCTCCATTTCTACCTTGCTCATATAACCCATCCTCACCTTTGTTAACAAACAAAGTGTTATACTTTAATTTGTTGTTGTCGTTTAATTTTAGGTCAACTCTTATGTAACCAGTAGAGTTTGTTTTAGAAATGAAATTTTCAACATCCGTAAATGAGTTATTTAATACATTAGATCTGTAAGATTTAAATAAACCATTTCTGTATTCAGATGATTTAGAATGCGAAGCAGAAGCTAAGATTTTCCATTCTTTATTAAATAAATTGAATCTTTTTGCTCCTGATAATGAAATTCCATAGTTAATTGGTGTTTCACCTTTTTTAGTATCCCATCCCTGTATAGTCATTAGGTTTTGAAGAGCAAACTTTTTTTGATGGAAGCCAAAAGTTACATCATCATTAATAATAGTACTTCTAAAATTATTAACTTCAATTGCGTTAGTGTTAACACCTCCTTTAATACCTATAGAAAACATATCTTTTGTGTATTCTTTAGAAGTTATATCAACATTTCCAGAAGCTTGATCAGCATAGCTTGAGGTAGCGTATGTTTTACTAATACCTACGTTTTGTATAACGTTTGTATTGAATAAACTTAAGTTAACATTTTTATTACTTACATCATCAGAAGGAATTGGTAACCCATTCATTGTTGTAGATAAATATCTGTCACCTAAACCACGAATGTAAATGTCACCTGATCCTTCACTTTTGTTAACACCAGAGATTTTTGTAGTGGCAGCAGCGGCATCACTAACTCCTTTTTTAGCTAGTTCTTGTGCACCAATACTTTCTTTAATTACAGTAGCTTTCTTTTGTTCTAATAATAATGCAGTTTCTTTTTCTCTACTAACTGTGGCGTTAATTTTAACCTCGTCTAATGCAACCCCTTCATTAGCTCCTAATTCTTGATTAACTGTAGTTGTTTCGTTTTCTTTTATTACTATTTGTTTTTCAATAGTTTGGTAACCAACGAAACTAAAAACAATAGTTTGATTTCCTGTAGGTACACTAAGAGTGTACTTACCATCCATATCGGTTGTCCCCCCGATAGAAGTACCTTTAATAAAGACATTAGCAAAAGGTAAGGCCTCTCCGCTCATTTCTTTGTCAGTAACTGTACCAGTAACAGTACCTTTGCTTTGAGAAAATGCTAGATTACATAAGCTTAAAAAAGCTATAAATAATATTTTTTTCATTCTAATCTTTGAATTCTGTTTATTTATCCCGCAAAATTCAAGTTAAATAGTAAAGCTAATGTTATGTAGGAATTACGTTTGTATTATTAGAATGTTTATTTAACGTTAACTGGATTTAGGTATGTTATTAAAGTATTAATTGTTTGTAAATTTAACGCCAAAAACAAAGGTTCTTGGTGTAGCAGGACCGTAAATAAAATTACTATCACGCTCTTTACCTATATCAAATTTTGATTGATATTCATCAAAAATATTTTTAATTCCGGCAGTAAATTCTAAGTCAGTTTTCAGTTTTTCTATATTAAGCGTATAGCTGCTGTTAATACCTAAATTAAAAAAAGAAGGAGAGTTAAAGTACTCGTCTGCGGTTAGGTTTTGAGGAGAAGCTAAGTGTAGTACTTCCATACTACCTGTATATACTAAGTTTAATGCTGTTTTAAATTTTTGGTTTGGTGTATAGGTTGCTGTAGCGTATCCATAGGTGTTAGGAGTACGTAAAAATTCTTTTTTTAAAGGTAGTTCATCTGAATTGTTAACAGCTGAGTTATATTTACTAGACTGATAAGTGAAGCCTGCATCTAATTGTAAAATTCCATCATAGTTTAAGCGTGTTTCTAAAGTAATTCCTTTAACTACTGCACCATCACCATTTCTTTTTTCAAAAACTTCACCAAATTCATCTTCTCCAATAGATTCTAAATAAAAAGCATCTTTTAAGTTAGTATAAAAACTTTCAAAAGTGAACCCGTAGATATAATGTTCGGTAGGTTTATCGTAATTAAAGGATAAAGTATAACTATTAGAACGTTCTCTTTTTAAGTCGTCAGATAATAGTACCCGTGAAACTCCACCTCCAGCAAAAGCAATATGTAAATCAGTGTCAAAAGCTTGTGGAGCTCTAAATCCGGTTCCCCATGTTCCTCTAACTTGGGTGTTTTCAAAGGGTTTGAATAACAAAGATACTCTTGGGCTGGCAACATTATTTACAATAGTCTTTTTAGTTCCGTCTTGCTTTAAAGCATTTAATTTATGATTGTCGTAACGAATACCTGTTAGTAAATTTAATTGTTTATTTACTTCCCAATCACTTTGAAAAAAGAACCCAAAGTTCTGAGTTAATTGATCCACTTTATATTCGTATGCTTCAATAATATCAAAAACATCATCTTGTACAAATTCACCACCTAAAGTTAGCACGTTGTTTCCTCCTAAAAACTTCTCTAATTGATGATTGAATTGTAACCCTCCTTGAAAAGTAGTTGTTACTGAGTTACCATAAGGAGGTTTAGCCAGGTGCTTAGTATCTTCATCAGTACCAACGTCTGGTCGAATTCCAGTATAGTGTTCTCTATCGGTATATTGTGTAGCAAAATAAGTAATGATTGAACTTTTATCATCATTAAAATTGATTTGGTAATCAATGTTTCCTACATATACATCGTGTACACGTTCTTCCGATTGCATTGCAAAATGAGGGGCTTTATCAACCATTTCTCCACCATAACGGTACTCATTCATTTTGCTAAAGTTGATTTCTATTTTTTGATTATCTGTAGGAAGGAAAAATAAGTTAGTTCCAAATGAATTATTCTTCAATTCAGGCAATTCGGAAAAGTTATCACCGTTAGCATCGTACAATTCTCTTTTTCTATTATTAATAAAAAATGAAGCGCCAGCATTCCTGTCTTCATTTACTATGGTAGCATTTCCAGCAATTATGTGATCTGAAGCTCCTTTAATGTTTTGATAGGTGTAACCTATGCTGTAATTATTTTTTTTCGGAATTTTCGTAATAACATTTACTGTACCACCAATAGCGCTCGAGCCATATAAGGCAGACCCACCACCACGAACAACTTCTATTCGTTCAATCATATTAGTAGGAACTTGTTCTAAACCATATAATCCAGTTAGTGGACTGAAGATAGGACGACCGTTAATTAAAATTTGAGAATATCCACCAGCTAAACCATTCATACGAAGTTGCGTATAGTTACAAGTCTGACAATCGGTTTCTACACGTAAACCAGTTTGAAACTTTAAACCTTCTGATAAATTACATGCTTGTACATCTGCCAGAGTTTGACTGTTGATTACATTAACTATAACTGGGCTATTAGTTCTGCGTTTATCGGTACGAGTCCCGGTAACAGTAACTTGATCTAAAATTTCTGCAGTTTCAGTTAATGTGAAATTAACTATTTTTTCTTGAGAAGAGTGTAGGATAACAGTTTTTCTTTCTGATATAAAACCAATCATTGAAGCAACTAAAATGAATTTATTTTTCGTTGTTTCTAATATATAGTTCCCAGACTCATCTGTGGTGGTCCCAATATCTGTTCCTTTTATAAATACATTAACAAAGGGAATTGTTTCTCCTGAAGAAGAAGTAACTTTTCCCTTAATTACTTGTCCATTTACAATGCTTGATAATAATATAACTGCTAAGGCAATATGATTTCTCATGTTGAAAATAGTTTCCTGTTGAATAATTTTTTAAAATAAAAATTTATGCAAATATAAATTAATTTTTAGTCAAGACTAAAAATATGTTTAATTAAATCAAAAACTATATATTTGTATATCTAAAAAAATCATAATGTTTAGTCAATCTGAAGAAAACTACATAAAAACAATGTATCATTTAGCAGCTGATTATAAAAAAGGTATCAGTACAAATGCAATAGCAAAAAAATTAGATACTAAAGCTTCTTCAGTTACTGATATGGTTAAAAAGCTATCAGAAAAAAACGTAGTGAGTTATAAAAAGTACCAAGGAGTAACATTAACTGATTTTGGAAAAAAAATAGCAGCAAATATTGTTCGTAAGCATAGATTATGGGAAGTTTTTTTAGTAGATAAATTAAACTTTTCTTGGGATGAAGTGCATGAAGTAGCGGAACAATTAGAGCATATAAAATCTCCAAAATTAATTAATGAGCTGGATGCTTTTTTAGATTATCCAAAAAGAGATCCACATGGAGATCCTATTCCAGATAAAGAAGGAAACCTGCAAATAATAGAAAAAAGCTTGTTGTCTACTTTAAAGAAAAATGAAATAGGAGTTTGTGTTGGTGTTGATGATAGCTCTTCAGAATTTCTACGTTTTTTAGATAAACAAGAAATCGCCTTAGGAAAACAAATAAAAGTAGTGGAAAAAGAACCTTTTGATGGTTCTTTAGTTATAGAGATGGATGGTAAAACACTTTCCGTATCTAACAAAATAGCAAGTAACTTATATATTCAAAAATCACGTTAAAGAAACAATATTTTTATAAATGAATTTATTTAATCAATTAGTTAGCTTTGGGAAAGAACACCCTATTCAAGCAGCGTTATATGCTTCATTATTTACTTGGGGGTTAACTGCTTTAGGAGCAGCATTAGTTTTCTTTTTTAAAAGAATGAACCGAGCCGTTTTAGACGGGATGCTTGGTTTTACAGGAGGAGTGATGGTTGCTGCAAGTTTTTGGAGTTTATTAGCACCAGCAATTGATAACAGTCCAGGAGAAGGGTTTGTAAAAGTACTACCTTCAGCAGTAGGTTTTGCCCTGGGAGCATTGGCTTTATTTGGAATGGATAAATTGTTGCCTCACTTGCATATAAACTTTAAAGAGCATGAAGTGGAAGGTGTGAAAACAGATTGGCATAAAACCACTTTGCTAGTTTTGGCAATAACCTTACATAACATTCCAGAAGGATTAGCTGTAGGTGTTTTGTTTGGGGCTGCTTCAACATTGGCAGGAGTTGAGCAAACAGAAATGATTATTGCTGCCATTTCATTAGCTATTGGTATAGGAATTCAAAATTTTCCAGAAGGATTTGCAGTAGCTATGCCTTTGAGAAGACAAGGAATAAGTCGTTTTAAAAGTTTTTGGTTCGGGCAATTGTCAGCTATTGTAGAGCCAGTAGCAGCAGTTTTAGGAGCGGTAGCAGTATCGTTTTTTACACCTATTTTACCATATGCTTTGGCGTTTGCAGCAGGAGCAATGATTTTTGTAGTAGTTGAAGAAGTAATTCCAGAAACACAACGAGATAAATATACCGACATTGCAACTCTAGGTTTTATAGGTGGATTTATAGTAATGATGTCTTTAGACGTTGGTTTAGGGTAGAGATTAAATAAGAATAAACTTAAAAAGCTAAACAAATCCTGTTTAGCTTTTTGTATTTTGCATAAAATTTAATTAGTGCAGCAACCATCAATTTTTCAAGTATACAATGCCTCGGCAGGTAGTGGTAAAACTTTTACGTTAGTAAAAGAATACCTGAAGGTATTACTACAATCCGAAGATATTTTTCGTTTTCAAAAAATATTAGCAATTACGTTTACTAACAAAGCAGCAGGAGAAATGAAAGAGCGTGTGTTGGATAACCTGCAAGATTTTGCTGATGGAGAAAGCAATGACTTACTAGAAATTATTTTAGAAGAAACTTCACTTGATAGAACCGTAGTAAAAAGTCGAAGCAAAAAAATATTAGATGAAATTCTTCGAAACTATTCTGCGTTTTCAATCACTACAATTGATAGTTTTACTCATAAAATAATTAAAAGTTTTGCCTACGATTTAGGATTGCCTTTAAATTTTGAAGTGGAAATGGATGCTGTTTCTTTGTTGAATGAAGCGGTAGATGTGCTAATTTCAAAAATAGGAAGTGATGAAATATTGACTAAATTATTGATAGACTTTTCTCTAGATAAGGCAGATGATGATAAATCTTGGGATATTTCTCGTGAATTAAATGAGTTTTCCAAAATTTTGTTGAATGAAGATGATACTAAGCACTTTAAAAAACTAGCTAATAAACAACTTACTGATTTTACCGATTTAAAAACCAAGCTTTCAAAACATCAAATACATATAAAAAATAGATGGAAAGAGGTTGGAGAAGAAGCATTGAGAGTGATTGAATCTGTACAGTTAGATCATAAAGATTTTTATCGATCGATGTTACCAAATCATTTTGTAGCACTAGCCAATAATCCTGAAAAAGCAAAGTTTTTTGATCAAAGTAAATTAAGAGAACGAATTGAGGAGAGTAATTTTTATTCCAAATCAAAGTCAGAAGACGTAAAATCTGCTATTGAAGGAGTTTTACCAGAACTACTGAAGTTATATACAAAATCGGAACAATTATATCAACAGTTTTCAATGAATAAGTTAGCATTGAAAAGTATTATTCCGTTAGCAGTTTTAAACAATATCAATCAGGAATTAACCCATTTAAAAGAAGAAAATAATTTAAGATTGAATGCTGAATTTAATCAGCTAATTTCGGAAAACATTAAAGACCAACCAGCACCTTTTATTTATGAGCGAATTGGACAGCGGTTTATGCATTATTTTATTGATGAAATGCAAGACACATCAACCTTGCAATGGCAAAATTTAATTCCGCTAATAGACAATGCGTTAGCACAAGAAAATAGTAATTTGTTATTGGTAGGTGATGGAAAACAAGCAATTTATCGTTGGCGTGGAGGGAAATCAGAACAATTTATAGGGTTAGGTTCAGAAAAAGACAATCCATTTCAAATTTCTAAAGAAGTAAAGACTTTAGAAACTAATTTTAGAAGTTATGCTCAGGTGATTAACTTTAATAATCAGTTTTTTCAACATACTGCAAATTTCTTACAGAATGACTCTTATAAACAATTGTTTGTTGAAGGGAATAAACAGTTAACAACAGCTAAAAAGGGAGGTTTTGTCTCGCTTTCTTTTTTAGAAAAAGAAGAAGATAAAGAGCAAGAGAAAAATAAATATCCGA
The DNA here is from genome assembly GCF_047470925.1 of Tenacibaculum ascidiaceicola. Classification (NCBI taxonomy): domain Bacteria; kingdom Pseudomonadati; phylum Bacteroidota; class Flavobacteriia; order Flavobacteriales; family Flavobacteriaceae; genus Tenacibaculum; species Tenacibaculum ascidiaceicola. Next base: position 121,416 of record NZ_JAZKJP010000007.1, on the reverse strand, counting down.
AGAAGATTCTAGAACTTGTTAAAAATTTAGAGGCTGAATTTTCGTTGGATGAAATTTGTATACTAGTTCGAAAAAAGAAAGATGGAATTGCAGTAGCGAATTATTTATCTGAAAATGGAATTGATATAGTTTCTTCGGAAACATTACTATTAGAAAATAGTTCAAAAGTTAACTTTATAGTAAATACGCTACAGGTAATTCAGCATCCAAATGATAAAGAGACCTGTTTAGAAATGTTGTACTTTTTGCATGAACATTTAAAGGTCTTAGAAGATAAACATTCGTTTATAGCTAAGTTAATACATCAGCCTAATGAAGCTGTTTTTCAAGAATTAAAAAATTATGAAACATCCTTTGAATTGTCAATATTCCATCAGTTGCCTTTTTATGAAAAAATAGAGGAAATTATTAGAGGGTTTCAATTAGTCACTTCTTCAGATGCTTATGTGCAATTTTTTTTAGATGTAGTTCTGGAACAACAACGAAAAGGAACAAGTATTCAAGAATTTTTAGATTACTGGTCAGAGAAAAAAGATAAACTAAGTATTGTAGCTCCAGAAAGTGGAAATGCGGTACAAGTAATGACAATTCATAAATCAAAAGGGTTAGAATTTCCAGTAGTTATTTTTCCGTATGATTTAGATGTGTATCGACAAATAAATCCTAAAGTTTGGTTAAATGAATTGCCAGAGAATTACGACGGATTTAAAGAATTACTTGTTCCCTTTAATAAAGATTTGAATTATGTGAATGATAGAGGTTCTGAGATTTACCAGCAACAAAGAGAAGAATTAGAGCTAGATAATTTCAATTTATTATATGTAGCACTCACAAGAGCTGTGGAGCAATTATTTATTGTAACAGAAAAGAAAATTTCATCCAAAGGGGAAGAAAACACGAATTTTTACTCAGGAGTATTTATTAACTATCTAAAAAAGGTATGTGAATGGAATGATGAGGTTTTAGAATATTCCTTTGGGAATAAAGAAAGGGTAAGTGTTTTAAAGGAGAAAACATCAGGAGTTCAAATACAAGAAGGTTTTATATCCACGCCGTGGAAAGAACATAATATTCGCATGTTAGCAAGTGCATCAAAATTGTGGGATACCGAGCAAGGTAAAGCTATTGAATTTGGTAATTTGATTCATGAAATGATGGCAGAAATTATTACAAAAGACGATATTGAAAAGGTTGTTTATCGTTATGAACAACAAGGAATTTTGCCTCAAGAAAAATCATCTGAAGTAATAAAAAGCATACAGCAAATAGTAAATCATCCCGAGCTAAAAGAATATTTTTCTGAAGAAGTTGTAGTGTTTAACGAGAGAGAAATTGTAGATGTTGATGGACAAATAGTAATCCCAGACAGGTTGATTTTTAATCAAGATAACGAAGTGATAATTATTGATTATAAAACAGGAAAACCGTCTAAAGCATATCATCAGCAATTATTGCGATATGGAAGAGTATTACAAACGTTGAATTTTAAGGTGTTGAAAAAACTACTTATATATATAGACGAAGAAATTTTGGTTGAAGAAGTATAACAACTAACTTTGAACTTTTTATAGCAAACAACTTTCAAACATAAATTATGTACGGGAAAATAAAAGAACAATTACAACAAGAAATTCAGGATATAAAAGATGCTGGATTATATAAATCAGAACGTATAATTACTTCATCACAAGATGCAGTGATTAAAATATCTACAGGAGAAGAAGTAGTTAATTTTTGTGCTAATAACTATTTAGGATTGTCAAATCATCCAGAAGTAATTCAAGCTGCAAAAGATACCATGGATACACATGGTTTTGGAATGTCGTCTGTACGTTTTATCTGTGGAACACAAGATATTCATAAGCAATTAGAGCAAAAGATTGCAGATTTTTATACCACAGAAGATACCATTTTATATGCGGCAGCTTTTGATGCAAACGGAGGAGTTTTTGAGCCTTTGTTAACTAAAGAGGATGCTATTATTTCTGATAGTTTAAATCACGCATCTATCATTGATGGAGTTCGTTTGTGTAAAGCAGCACGTTATCGTTATAATAACAACGACATGGCTTCTTTAGAGGAACAGCTAATTGAAGCGAACAAACAAGGACATCGTTTTAAAATTATTGTAACTGATGGTGTTTTTTCTATGGACGGAATTGTAGCAAAGCTCGATGAAATTTGTGATTTAGCAGATAAATATGACGCTATGGTGATGGTTGATGAATGTCATGCAGCTGGGTTTATTGGAAAAACAGGACGTGGAACTGTAGAATTGAAAAATGTAATGGATCGTGTAGATATTGTTACAGGAACCTTAGGTAAAGCACTTGGAGGAGCTATGGGAGGATATACTACAGGTAAAAAAGAGATTATTGAAATTTTACGTCAACGTTCACGTCCGTATTTATTTTCAAACTCATTAGCACCAGCAATTGTAGGAGCTTCATTAAAAGTATTTGATTTATTATCTAATGATACTACATTACGTGATAAATTAGAATGGAATACAAACTATTTCCGTGAAGAAATGGAAAAAGCAGGTTTTGATTTAGTAGGAGCTGATGCTGCAATTGTGCCAGTGATGTTGTATGATGCAAAATTGTCGCAAACTATGGCAAATAAGTTATTAGAAGAAGGAATTTATGTAATAGGTTTCTTTTATCCTGTAGTTCCAAAAGAGCAAGCAAGGATTCGAGTTCAATTATCAGCAGCTCATGAAAAAGAACATTTAGATAAGGCTATAAACGCATTTATCAAGGTTGGAAAAGAGTTGAAAGTGATATAAAATAGTCGGTCAAAAACTTGCATTTATTGTAAGTTTTTGTAGATTTGTTTTTGTAAATAAGTTTGAACAACTTACATTTGCGTAATATATAAACGAACTTTTAATTTAAATTTTTAATAATGAAACAATTAAAATTAGCTGTGATGGCTTTATTTGCGTTTGCTGCAGTAAACGTTAGCGCACAGGATTCAGACAACCCTTGGGCGGTTGGTTTCGGGGTTAACGCAGTAGACGTTAGGATCCCTTCAGATTTTGGAGATTATGCTAAAGATTATATCGGTACTAGTGACTGGAATATCTTACCATCAATTTCAAGAGTAACTGTTGATAGATACTTAAATGATGGATTTACATTACAATTAGCAGGATCTTTAAACAAGATTGAAACTTTCCGTACAGAAGATGATATGGATGAGCTTTACTGGGCTATCGATGCTAACGTAAAGTATGACTTAAACAACTTAGTAGGTAACACTGGTTGGTGGGATCCTTATGTATACGTTGGTGGAGGTTATACTTCTTTAGCTGATGAAGGTGAAGGTATGTTAAATGCTGGTGCTGGATTCAACGTTTGGTTTAACGATAACTTAGGTTTAAATTTCCAAACAGGAGGAAAGAAAGAATTTGCTGATAAAGTAAGAGATCACTTCCAACACTCAATTGGTTTAGTATTTAAGTTCGGAGGAAAAGATACTGACGGAGACGGAGTATATGATAAAGATGATGCTTGTCCAGAAGTTGCTGGATTAAAAGAATTCAACGGATGTCCTGATACTGACGGAGATGGAATCAAAGATTCTGACGATGCTTGTCCAGAAGTTGCTGGTTTAGCTGCATTAAACGGTTGTCCTGATGCTGATGGTGATGGTATCGCTGATAAAGATGATGCTTGTCCAACTGAAAAAGGAACTAAAGCTAATAACGGTTGTCCTGATGCTGATGGAGACGGTGTTGTAGACGGAAAAGATAAGTGTCCAAACGAAGCTGGTCCAGCTGCTAACAACGGATGCCCTTGGCCAGATACTGACGGAGACGGAGTATTAGACAAAGATGATAAATGTCCAAACGAAGCAGGTGTAGCATCTAACAATGGATGTCCTGAAGTAGTAATCAAAGAAGAAGCTGTTAAGAAATTAAACGAGTTTGCAAGAGCTATCTACTTTAACTCAGGTAAGACTTCATTCAGAACAGGAGTTACTGGTAAATTAGATTTAATCGCTGGAATTATGAAGGAGTACCCTAAAGCTAACTTTAGCATTCAAGGTCACACTGATAGTTCAGGATCTAACACTTTAAACCAAAGATTATCTGAAAAAAGAGCTAAAGCTGTTTTAGATTACTTAATCACTAAAGGAGGAATCGATTCAAAAAGATTAACTTCTGCTGGATTTGGTGAAGACTACCCAATTGCTGATAACAAAACAAGAGCTGGTAGAGCTGAAAACAGACGTGTTGAGATTAAATTAGTAAAGTAATTTAATTACAATTATTATATCAATAAAGGCCTCACATTCGTGAGGCTTTTTTTTATGGAAAAATACTTCGAAAGGTTTTTTAAATTCCACTAAAAAAATTACCTTTGCACCTTGAAAAAATGAGTTAAAACTCATATAGTAAATAAAATAACTTTAATTACATATAGTAATGTCTACAATAACAGGTAAAGTTTCTCAAATTATTGGTCCAGTAATCGATGTTGAGTTTAATACAGAAAATGCTGAATTACCAAAGATTTATGATTCGTTAGAAATTAAAAAAGCAGACGGTTCAACTTTAGTTTTAGAAGTTCAACAACACATTGGTGAAGATACAGTTCGTACCATTTCTATGGATGCAACTGATGGTTTACAAAGAGGGCAAGAAGTAGTTGCTACTGGTAACCCAATTCAAATGCCAATAGGTAATGATATCTACGGTCGTTTATTTAATGTAACAGGTGATGCTATTGATGGATTAGGAGATTTACCTAAAGAAGGTGAAGCTGGTTTGCCAATTCACCGTCAAGCTCCAAAATTTGAAGAATTATCAACTTCTACCGAAGTGTTATTTACTGGAATTAAAGTAATTGATTTAATTGAGCCTTATGCAAAAGGAGGTAAAATTGGATTATTTGGTGGAGCAGGAGTAGGAAAAACAGTATTAATTCAGGAGTTAATTAATAACATTGCAAAAGGACACGGAGGTTTATCTGTATTTGCAGGAGTTGGAGAAAGAACTCGTGAAGGAAACGATTTATTACGTGAGATGTTAGAATCTGGAATTATCAAGTATGGTGATGATTTCATGCACTCTATGGAAGATGGAGGATGGGATTTATCAAAAGTTGATAAGCCTGGAATGAGAGATTCAAAGGCAACTTTCGTATTCGGTCAGATGAATGAGCCACCTGGAGCACGTGCTCGTGTAGCTTTATCTGGATTAACAATTGCTGAGTATTTCCGTGATGGAGCTGGTGAAGCTCAAGGAAAAGACGTATTATTCTTCGTTGATAATATCTTCCGTTTTACTCAAGCAGGTTCTGAGGTATCGGCTTTATTAGGTCGTATGCCATCGGCGGTAGGTTACCAACCAACATTAGCAACAGAGATGGGAGCAATGCAAGAGCGTATTACCTCTACTAAAAAAGGATCTATTACATCTGTACAAGCGGTTTACGTACCTGCGGATGACTTAACAGATCCAGCACCAGCAACAACATTTGCTCACTTAGATGCTACTACAGTATTATCTCGTAAGATTGCCGAATTAGGTATTTACCCAGCGGTAGATCCATTAGATTCTACTTCAAGAATTTTAACTGCTGACATTTTAGGAGATGAGCACTATGACTGTGCGCAAAGAGTAAAAGAAATTTTACAACGTTATAAAGAATTACAAGATATTATCGCAATTTTAGGTATGGAAGAATTATCTGAAGAAGATAAATTAGTAGTTCACAGAGCTCGTCGTGTACAACGTTTCTTATCTCAACCATTCCACGTAGCAGAACAGTTTACAGGAATACCAGGTGTATTAGTAGATATTAAAGATACTATCAAAGGATTCAACATGATCATGGATGGAGAATTAGATAAGTATCCTGAAGCAGCATTCAACTTAAAAGGATCAATTCAAGAAGCAATTGATGCTGGAGAGAAAATGTTAGCAGAAGCGTAATTAATTGCCTTAAGCAAAAGCTTAAAGCCTAAAGCATTAAAGTATGTATTTAGAAATTGTAACACCAGAAGCTATCTTATTTTCATCTGAAGTTGATTCAGTAGTAGTGCCAGGTGTAAATGGAGAATTCCAAATGTTAAATAATCACGCACCGGTGGTGTCTATTTTAAATGAAGGAAGAGTAAAAGTACATGTACATACTCAAGAGCATTTAGTTTTTGATGATTTACATGGAAGCATCGAAAGGTTACCTGAAGATGATAAAGTTTTGACTTTAAAAATAAAATCAGGAACTATAGAAATGAAAGATAATAAAGTAATTATTCTTGCAGACTAATACATTTTATCATTATAAAATAAAAAGCAACCAAATTTGGTTGCTTTTTTTTATTCAATAAAGTATAGGACATTGAATTTAACTATCTTTGCAGTGATGAATGGAATATTTTTATTTATTGGAGGACCAGAGATTTTTGTAATCTTGTTAATCGTAGTCATGTTGTTTGGAGCGGATAAAATTCCTGAAATAGCAAGAGGACTAGGAAAAGGTATGCGTCAAATTAAAGATGCAACAAATGACATTAAACGAGAGATTAATGACAGTGCAAAAAATCAAGGTATAGATACAGATTTTGTTAAAGATATAAACAACGAAATTAACGAAGTAAAAGATAATATTGATGATTTTACAGGCCCTATAAAAAGAAGCCGTTAAATCAAATAAAATTGACATAGTTCTTACATACTATGCCAATTTTATTTTTGTAGTATTTTTTACTTGCTTCATTACGAACGAGCTTTGAATGTTCGAAATTACTTCTAATTGCGATAACTTTTTCAATACAAAATCTTGATATTCGTTCATGTCTTTTAAAACAACTTTTAGTAAAAAATCATAGACTCCAGCTATATAAGATACTTCTACTATTTCATCTATTTTAGACATATATTCTTCAAACTCTTTAAAAGCACTTTCTTGATGTTTTACTAAGGTGACTTGACAATAAACAATTAAACTTTTGTCAATTGTTTCTAAGTTTACTAAAGCAACATATTTATCTATTATTCCGTTAGCTTCCATCTTCTTTACACGCTCATGAGTAGGCGTTATAGATAGATTTACTTTGTAGGCTAGTTGTTTTATAGATTGCTTACAGTCTTTTTGTAGTTCTTCTAAAAGTTTTTTATCTACACTATCTAGTTGATGCATGGTATGTTTTTCTGTTTTAAAGTGGTTTTTAGAAATTAAATAGAAATTTAATCTTTTTAAAATTTAAAAATAAGTGTTTTTTTCTTTAATGGTGGTGTTAATGTAGTTTTTTATACTTTAATAATATATTTGTTAAGTAATTTAATACTATTTAAAAACAGGTAATCATGAGTAGAATAAATGAAATTTATAACAGAATTAGTGAGGCTTCATCTAATTTTTTAGGATATCCTTTAGCAAAAGATTTTAACTACAGTGAATTTGCACCTTTTTTAAATTTATGTATCAATAATGTCGGGGATCCAGAATCTCCTTCAACATTATCAATAGATACAAAAGATATAGAAAGAGAAGTTATCAGTTTTTTTGCTGATATATTATCATCTTCAACTAATGATGTATGGGGATATGTTACGAATGGAGGAACAGAAGGAAATCTTTATGGCTTGTATTTGGCTAGAGAAAGTTTTAATAATCCTGTAGTATATTATAGCGAGTCTACACATTATAGTGTTAAAAAGAATTTACACCTACTAAATTTAAAGAATATAGTAGTGAGAAGTCAAGATAATGGTGAGATTGATTATGATGATTTAGAAAGTCTTATAACTCTTCATAGAGATAAACCAGCAGTTTTCTTTTTAAATATAGGTACAACAATGACTGAAGCTGTAGATGATTTAGATAAAATTAAAGGCATTATCAAAAAATATGCTATTAAAGATTATTATATCCATTGTGATGCAGCATTTTTAGGATGTATTGCCCCTTTTGTTGATCCAAAACCAAAATTTGATTTTGCAGAAGGGATTGATAGTATTTCTATATCTGGACATAAATTTATTGGTGGACCAATACCCTGTGGAATTGTTTTAGCAAAAAGAAAACACAGAGATAGAATTGTAAACTCAGTTTCTTACGTTGGAACTTTAGATACAACGATAACAGGATCAAGAAATGGATTAACTCCATTATTATTATGGTCTTTTATTGAAAAATACGGGAAAGAAGGTCTAATTACAAGAGCTAGAAAGTCTCAAGAATTAGCAGCGTATACAGAGCAAAGGTTAAAAGAGATAGGAGTTAAAACATGGAGAAATAATGAGGCGCTTACAGTAGTTTTAGAGAAACCTTCTGAAGCTTTATGTAAAAAGTATCAATTAGCATCAGAAAACGAAATGGCACACATTATTTGTGTTCCTGGAACAAAAAAAGAACAAATAGATGCTTTTATTAAAGACTATGAAAAAGAATTATTTGTAGTAGAAAGATTAATTTACAATTAAAACTATATTTAAAAAGAAAGAGCAAACCAAAGGTTTGTTCTTTCTTTTTAAATAACTCTACTAATAGTTAATCCGTCTCGTATAGGTAGTAATACCGTTTCTAAGCGACTATCTTCATTTAAAAGTCTATTATACTCTAAAAGAACTTTAGTATCGGTATCTTTAGGATCTAGTTCTTCAACAACTTTTCCACTCCATAAGACATTGTCAGATAAAATTACCCCTCCTTTATTCATTTTTTCAATGATCAGATGAAAATAATTTACATAATTAGACTTGTCAGCATCTATAAATACTAGATCAAATTTAGAATTGATAGTGGGAATAATATCTATAGCATTACCAACATATTGTGTTATTTGGTCTTTGTAATTAGATTTTTGAAAGTACTTATATTGAAGTTCTTCCAATTCTTCATTTTTATCAATTGTATAAAGTTTTCCTTCTTTAGATAACCCTTCAGCTAAACATAAAGCAGAATACCCAGTGTAAGTACCTATTTCTAAAATTGATTTGGGCTGAATTAATTTTGAAATCATAGATAAAACTCTTCCTTGAAAAGCTCCACTTAACATACGAGGGTTTAAAACCTTTTGCCAAGTCTCTCTACCTAGTTCTTGTAGTATTTTTGGTTCAGCTTGAGAATGTTTAACAACATAATTATCTAATTCTTCAGGTAAAAAGTGCATGTAAGTTGTTTTTAGTGTGCAAAATTAAAAAAACGGAATTTATTGCTATAATAAATTCCGTTTCAATCTAACAAAAAATCAAAAAATGGTTTTTTTAAAAAACCAAAATTGTTTAATTAAGTTTACTTAATTGTTCTTTTAATTCTTCCTTGTCTTTGCTTGACAAGCAAGCTTTATCTTTATTACAGTTATTAGTTTTTACTTTCAAAATTTGTGACATCTTCTTGTTTTGTTTAGAGTATAAAGCACATACTTTACACACAAACAAATGCCAATTAAGTTGTAATTTTTCATATGCTGAAGCTTCTCCATATTGACTTTTATCGCAAATGGTTGTGGCTTCATCACATGTAATTTTAAAAAATTTAAACATTGTATTTTACTTATTAAACCAATTTTTTTCCATACAGCCTCTTAATTGTGTTCTAGCTCTATGAATGATAACCCATAGGTTTGACGGAGAAATATTTAGCTCCTTACAAATATCTTCAGTTTCAAACTGTTGTATGGTTTTCATTTTAAAAACCATAGCATATTTTTCAGGAAGGTTATCAATACATCTATCTAATTGATCTTTTAATTCTTCATTTTCAATATCCTTATCAGCATCATTACCCCAAGTTTGTGGCACTCGTTCTTCAATCCAACTTCCCTCGTTTTCACCACTATCATAAAAACTCATTCTAACTTCAGCTTGTCCTTTTTTTGAATTTATTTTTCGATAGTAATCTATTATTTTTCTTTTTAAAATTGAAACTAACCATGTTCGTTCTGTAGATTTTCCTTCAAAATTCTTTGCAGACTTTAACCCTGCAAAAAAAGTTTCTTGTACTAAATCTTTAGCAACATTAGAGTTGTTTACGCGCACAACAGCATAATTAAACAGGTAATCAGCATAATTGTCTACCCATTTATCAGGAGATAAAGTATTTGATGGATTTGTTAGATTCATTAAATCAAAGATAAGTTATTTTTTGGGGAAATAAGTAACGTAAACTCTACTTAGTCCATTGGGGGCGTTTTTAATAAAATTAATTATTTCTTCAAAGCTTTTCTTTTCATTTAATTTATTTGTGATAGCACTTCTGCTAGTTGTATAGTAAATTTTATTATTTGTAAGATCTACAAAAGGACAATAATCCAGTTTTTTTGAATTGAGGTTAGTTAAGTGTTTAGCAGGCAACCATTCGTTATTATTTCCTTTTTTACTTAAGTATAAATCACCTCTACCTAAATCGTCTTTTCTTCCGTATGAAGTAAAAATTATAAAGCTTTCATCTGGAGCGACGAAGGCATTAAACTCGTATTTATCAGAGTTTACACCAGAGCCAAGAGAAACAGGTGTAGTATATTTTCCATCCACAAGCCTACTTACATAAATATCTTCTTTGCCTTTAGAATTTTCATACTCTGCTGTGAAGAATAAATCACCTTTTTCTGTTACTGAAGGGTAAAATTCATTAGCAGAAGTATTGATTGTTGAGCCAACACTTATAGGTTTAGACCAATTATCAGATAAAGATTTTCGTGTTACATACCAAATATCCATATCTTTTTTTACCTCTCCTGAATCATTATTCTTTCTATTAGAAGCAAAAAAAAGTTTTAAGCCATTAGGAGATAGAAAAGGCTCTAAGTCTTTATATTGACCAGAAAAACTTACAACTTTAGGCTTTTGCCATGTATTGTTTACTTTTTTTGAATAGGCAATAAAAGAGTATTCTTTTAAATAACTTTCAACAGTAAAATAAAATTCATTTTGGTTTTTATTCATCGAAAAATCCCTGATATTAGGCAGTCCATTAAATAATTCAGGAAGGAATAATTGAGGCTTCTGAGCAAAACCAAAACAGGAAATAAATAAAAAAAGAAATCCAATTTTTTTCATAAAGATTACTGTTTAAGAGCTTTACAATTATCTCTACGTCTCATATCAACTAAGTATATGATTTCCCATTTTCCATTATTATTAAAAAGCTGAAAAGAATTTGCTCCACAATGACTAAACTCATTGTTAAAATAAAACTCATAAGGTGTCCAAACAGAAGCTAAATTACCATCCACTTTAATATCCCATGATAATAATTTCTCTAAATAAGTATGTTCAGGTTTTTTATTAGCAATATTAGTAAGTAGTTTGGCTTTACTTTCGGTAACTAAAACTTTTTTACCTTCTTTATTTGTAAAAGTAGTTTGAATGTTAATCGTAGAATTAAGAGTAGAACTTACTAATGTACTGTCACCTTTATGTAATCCTTCAAAAAAGGTTTCAATAGTATTTTTAATGGCTTTTTTTTCTGAGTTTTCTTGTGCACTTACCACAGTTGTAAGAACAAAAACGATTAGTAAAGTGAAAATCTTTTGCATGTTAGTTTAGTTTAGTTTAGCTAGGTAAAACTATTAAAAAAATAAACGGATAAAGTTTAATTAACAGAAGATTAACGAGGTTAAAAAAGTAAAAAACGAAAGGCTTAAAGGTTCATAATAAATAAAACCACTGAATAATTATGTATTTTTACAATCCATAAAACAAAAGAAATGTCTGTAGCAAAAAAACAATATAAAAGAATTACCACTAAATCTCTTGTTGAAATGAAAGCAAATGGAGAGAAAATCTCAATGCTTACAGCTTATGACTATACCATGGCAAAAATTGTTGATGGTGCAGGAATAGATGTAATTTTAGTGGGAGATTCAGCGTCAAATGTAATGGCGGGTCATGAAACTACATTACCTATTACATTAGATCAAATGATTTATCATGCAAGTTCTGTAGTAAGAGGAATTGATCGTTGCTTAGTAGTGGTTGATTTACCTTTTGGTAGTTATCAATCAGACCCTAAAGAAGCATTACGTTCTGCTATTCGAATTATGAAAGAAAGTGGAGCACACTCTATAAAATTAGAAGGAGGAAAAGAAATAAAAGATTCTATTAAAAGAATTTTAAATGCTGGTATACCTGTAATGGGGCATCTAGGATTAACTCCACAGTCTATTTATAAATTCGGAACTTATACAGTAAGAGCAAAAGAGGAAGAAGAAGCAGAAAAGTTGATGAAAGATGCTTTAATGCTAGAAAGGTTAGGGTGCTTTGCTATTGTATTAGAAAAAGTTCCAGCAAGTTTAGCACAAAAAGTAGCGGAAGCTTTAACAATTCCAGTAATAGGAATTGGAGCAGGAGGAGGTGTTGATGGACAAGTCTTAGTGATGCATGATATGTTAGGAATGACACATGAGTTTAATCCTCGTTTTTTACGTAGATATTTAGATTTACATACAGAAATGACTAATGCTTTTGAGCAGTATATTACTGACGTAAAAAGTCAAGATTTTCCAAACGAAGAAGAACAATATTAATGTAAAAGTCTTCCTTTGGAAGGCTTTTTTATTTTAGAATATATTTTTAAAAATGAAAATACTTCATTTAGATACAAATCATTCTCTTTTAATAAATCAACTAAAGAATTTAGGTTTTGAAAATTTTGAAGATTACACTTCTTCAAAAACAGAAATAGAGGATAAAATTCATTTGTACGATGGAATTGTTATTCGTAGTCGATTTACCATAGATAAACAATTTTTAGATAAAGCAACAAACCTTAAGTTTATAGGGCGAGTAGGAGCTGGTTTAGAAAATATTGATTGTGATTATGCAGAAAAGAAAGGAGTACACTTAATATCAGCACCAGAAGGAAATCGAAATGCAGTTGGAGAACATACATTAGGAATGCTACTTTCTTTATTTAATAAGCTTAATAAAGCAGATAAAGAAGTACGAGAAGGTAAATGGTTACGAGAAGAAAATAGAGGGATAGAATTAGATGGAAAAACTGTTGGAATCATCGGTTATGGTAATATGGGGAAAGCTTTTGCCAAAAAACTTAGAGGTTTCGATGTTGAAGTGATTTACTACGATATTAAACCAGATGTAGGTGATGAAAATGCTCAACAAGTTTCTTTAAAAGAATTACAAGAAAAAGCTGATGTTTTAAGTTTACACACCCCACAAACAGAACTTACCATGAAAATGGTGAACTCAGACTTTATTAATGGTTTTTCAAAACCATTTTGGTTGTTAAATACAGCTCGAGGAAAATCAGTAGTGACAAAAGATTTAGTAATAGCTTTAGAGTCAGGAAAAGTTTTAGGAGCAGGGTTAGATGTATTAGAATACGAGAAAAAATCGTTTGAAAACCTATTTACAAATCAAGAAAATCCAGAAGTTGAAGGAATGCCAACAGCATTACGATATTTAATTAATGCAGAAAACGTGTTGCTTTCTCCTCATGTTGCAGGTTGGACCATAGAAAGTAAAGAAAAGCTAGCGCAAACTATTGTAGATAAAATTAAAGAAAAATTTTGCTAACTTGATGCTTCAAATTCATGTAACATGAAATATGAAGCATCAACAGTAGAAGAGTATATTTCTCAAGTTCCAGAAGAACGCCAAGAAATTTTACAAAAGCTTAGTAATCTTATCAAGGAAAACTTGCCAGAAGGATTTGAAGAAGGAATTAATTATAATATGATTGGGTATTATGTTCCACATTCAAAATATCCTGATGGCTATCATTGTGATCCTAAATTACCACTTCCTTTTATGAATTTGGCTTCACAAAAAAACTCAATCAACTTATATCATAGTGGGATTTATGCTAAAAAAGAATTACATGATTGGTTTGTAGCAGAATATCCTAAATATTCAAAAAGAAAACTAGATATGGGAAAGAGCTGTATTCGTTTTAAAAAGTTAGATGATATTCCATATGGATTAATTACAGAATTATGTGCAAAAATGACTGTAGATGAATGGATTTCTATTTATGAATCAGTCTTAAAAATGAAATAAAATGAAGAAAAAAGGTAAAGTAATAGGAATAGGAGGAGTTTTTTTTAAAACAAAAGATCCAAAAGCAACAAAAGAATGGTATAAAAATAACCTAGGTTTTAATACAGATGATTGGGGTTGTACCTTTTGGTGGAAAGATAATGAAGGAAAAAAAGCGTCTACCCAATGGAGTCCGTTTGCAGAAGACACTAACTATTTTGAACCGTCTAAAAAAGACTTTATGTTTAACTATCGAGTAGAAAATTTAGTAGAGTTGTTGGAAGAGTTGAAAGAAAATGGAGTTACAGTTATGGACAAAGTAGAAGAGTACGATTATGGAAAGTTTGGATGGGTTGTAGATTTAGATGGAAATAAAATTGAGTTATGGGAGCCAAAAGACGAAGCTTTTTTATAAATTTAGCACCGTCTAATAAATAATAAATAAAAAAAATGAATGTAATTGATGAAAATGGGAATACTGTTCCTAATCAAGAAAGTAAAAGAGTTATTTCTGGTGTTTTAGGAATCTTATTGGGGTCACTAGGTATTCATAAATTCGTACTAGGATACACAAAGGAAGGGGTTATAATGCTTTTATTAACAGTATTGACTTGTGGTTTTGGAGGTTTCATAACAAGTATTATCGGCTTAATTGAAGGAATCATCTATTTAACAAAATCTGATGAAGAGTTTATTGAAACTTATCAAGTAAACCAAAAAGGTTGGTTCTAAACATTCTTTTTTAATATTTATACTATGTCTAACAATAAAAAAACAAAGGATAACTTAGATAAAGCTAAAGAAGTTATGGATAACATAACAGAGAAGGCTAGTGAGTTAGCTGGAGAAACAGGTGAACACTTGGTAGATATAGTTGAAGATGTAAAAGAAAAAGTTGAAGAAATTATTTCCGATGAATCAATTCAAAAAGCTAAGGAAAAAGCGAACGAATTAACAAACGAAGCTAAAGAGGTATTAGAAAATATAACTGAAAAGGCTTCAGAAGTTGCGGGAGAAGCTAGTGAACATATAGCCGATTTTGCAGAAGATGCTAACGAAGAATTTCAAGAGACTAAAACCAAAACTAAAAGTTTTTTTCAAAGACTCTTTGGAAAATAAAGATAAAAGAAAAGCGCCAATCGGCGCTTTTTTTATGATGCAATATTATTAGCTTTATTAGTTCTAACAACAGCTTGTTCGTTTTTCCAATCAATCCATTTTTGACCTTTAATACGGCGCATAACATTATCTATCGTACGCATAATAAAAACATTATAAACAGCCTTTCCTAAGTTTTTAGGATTACGAGCAATAGCACGTAAACTCATTGAAAAACCAGGAGTAACATAACGCATATAGTGCCAATATCCTTCAGGCATATATAATACATTACCATGTTCAAGTTCAGCAATATGCCCTTTTGCATTTTTTAGTGCAGGCCACTTTTCAAAATCTGGTTCGTTAAAATCAATGTCTTCACGAGTAATTAACGAATGAGGAATTTTATACAAGAACTTATTTTGTTTTTGGTCAAACAAAATACATTTCTTTTTTCCTTCAAAATGAAAGTGGAAGATATTGGCTAAATCAATATCATAGTGCATAAATGTATATGAGTCACGTCCACCAAAAAACAACATTGGTAACCCTTTCATTAAGCGCAAACCAAAGTCAGGAAAAGTAAAGTCTTTCTGTAATTGTGGAACTTCTTTTAAAATATTCCACAAGAAAATTCTGAACTTAGTAGGCTCACGTTTTAGTAAATCTACATATTCACTCATTTTCATGGTTGCATGAGGTTCATTAAAACCATCTTTGTAATCCACAGGTCTATCGTCGTATAATGGAACAGTTTTATCACCTGCTACTTCCTTCATATATTCTAAAGACCATTTAGAATATGCTGGCCAATCTTCAATAAAACGCTCAATAACTACAGGTTTTTGAGGTTTGAAGTAATTTTTTATAAAATCTTCTTTAGTAATGGTTTCTACCCTGTCTATTTGTTGCAACTGTAATCCCATACATTCAATTTTTTACGAGAAGCAAAGTTAAGAAAAGGTTACGACACTTTATTCCTAAATTTGCGAGATAAAAGTTAAAATAGATGATAGAACTATCCGAGACGTTTTGGAACAATAAATACCTACATAATAAAACAGGATGGGATTTAGGAGAGATTTCAAATCCGTTAAAAGAATATTTTAATCAATTAGAAGATAAAAGTATTCGTATTTTAATACCAGGAGGAGGAAACTCATACGAAGCGGAATATTTATTTAATAAAGGATTCAATAATGTTTTTGTAGTTGATATTGCTGAAGAACCTTTAAAGAGAATACGAAATAGGGTTCCTAGCTTCCCGAAGGAAAATTTAATTCACGCTGATTTTTTTGAATTAGAAAATGTTTTTGATTTAATTATAGAACAAACTTTTTTCTGTGCTATTAACCCTAAACTACGACCAAAGTATGTGCAAAAAGTAAGTGAATTATTAACCGGTAGTGGAAAACTAGTAGGTTTATTATTTGATGCAGTACTAAATGAAGACCATCCACCTTTTGGAGGGAGTAAAAGAGAGTATGAAGAATATTTTACACCGTATTTTAAAGGAAGTATGGAGCCTTGTTATAACTCGTCAGAAAGCAGACAAGGAATGGAACTATTTATTAAAATGATAAAAAAATAACCATCAAATTAATTTGATGGTTACTTTTTATTTAATTAAGCTCTTACTTCTTTAGCCTCTTGCTTTTTTTGTTCGTTACGCTCAATCTTATGATCAGGTCTCGTCCATTTAGGTTTTTCACCTAAGGCTTCGTATTGAGAATCTTTAGCTTCAACAGATTCTCTTTGCTCATGTTTAAAGAAAGGCTTCTGTGTATTTAAACCTAAATCTTCAAACATCTTCATGTCTTCGTTAATATCAGGGTTTGGAGTAGTTAATAATTTATCTCCTGCAAAAATTGAGTTAGCACCTGCAAAGAAACACATTGCTTGACCTTCTCTACTCATTTGTGTTCTACCTGCTGATAAACGTACTTGTGAGTCTGGCAATACAATACGAGCAGTAGCTACCATACGAACCATTTCAAAAATGTTTACAGGAGGCTGTTCCTCTAACGGAGTACCTTCTACTGCTACTAATGCGTTAATAGGTACAGACTCAGGATGTGGAGAAAAACGAGTTAAAGTTTCAAGCATTCCAGCTCTATCTTCTAACGATTCTCCCATACCAATAATACCCCCAGAACAAACAGTTACATTTGTTTTACGCACATTTTCAATAGTGTCTACTCTATCTTTAAACGCACGTGTAGAAATTACATCATCGTAATAATCTTCAGAAGTATCAATGTTATGGTTGTATGCATACAAACCAGCTTCAGCTAAACGCTTTGCCTGGTTTTCAGTCACCATTCCTAAAGTACAACAAACTTCCATGTCTAGTTTATTAATACTACGCACCATTTCTAACACTTGGTCAAATTCTGGTCCGTCTTTTACATTTCTCCAAGCTGCTCCCATACAAACTCTTGATGAACCACCTTCTTTTGCACGCAAAGCTTGTGCCTTAACTTGGTTTACAGTCATCAAATCATTTCCTTCAACATTGGTATGATAACGTGCTGCTTGCGGACAATATCCACAGTCTTCAGAGCATCCACCAGTTTTTATAGAAATTAAGGTACTTACCTGTACGGTGTTTGGGTCGTGGTATTTTCTATGCATAGTTGAAGCTTCGTACAAAAGCTCCATTAAAGGCTTGTTGTATACTTCTAGAATTTCCTCTTTCGTCCAATCGTGTCTAATTTCAGTCATAAATTCGAGTTGTTTGTGGTGGTAAAAATAAAAAATTCCGCTTCGAAAGCGGAATTTTATGAGTCTTATTTTTATTCGGAAGGAGAATTGTCTTCTTCAATTAGTTTTATGTGTTTTTTGATGTTATTAAAACAGAAACTGCATTTCCACCAAAACCAACAGCATTTACTAGTATTTTATTGAGTTTCTTTGGAGTTTGTTGAGGTTCAGCAAAAGGAACTTCAATTACTTGTTGATGTTGTATCATTAACATTGCTAACTCTAAACTTAACAAGCCAGAAGCACCAAAAGTGTGACCAAGTTTCCATTTATTAGTAGTTAAAAAAGGAGTTTTGTTACAAAATACTTTTTGAATCGCATTAATTTCTGATTGATCTCCTTTAATGGTTCCTGGAGCATGCATTACAATAGCATCTATTTCATTAGGAGAAATTGTTCCTAAAGCCATTTTCATTGACTTTTGAAAACATTCTGCATCTGTTGTTACAGAAGTGTTGTGTTTTAAAACTTCAGTAGCATATCCTACTCCTTCAATAAAAGCCAAAGCATTTTTTTTAGTTCCTTTTTCTAAACAAAATACGGAAGCACCTTCTCCCAACACCATGGTATTTTTAGTTTTGTTAAGATCAAAAGCTTTACAAGGATATTCATTAATTTCTTTAGAGTATACTTTTAGTGCCTGCATTTGAGCAATAGTAAAATCAGTTAGTGAAGCTTCACTAGCACCAATCATGAATTTTTCTGACATTCCTGATTGTAACCAAGCAACTCCATTTAATAAAGAATGTAGCCCAGTTGAGCAAGTTATAGAATGTGAAATTTCTGGTCCGTTGGTTTGTAAATCATGTGCTATCCAAGAAGAAATGTTTCCTAAAGTAGTGGTTGGAGAACTCAAGGTAGATGATTTCCCTGTTGACAAAAACTCCTTGTGGTATTTTTCAAACAAAGAAGTTGCTCCTCGAGAAGAACCTATATTAATTCCAAAGTTATCAGAAGCTTTCCAGTTTGTTTGTTCCATTGCTTTTCTAGCAACAAAAAGGGTGTACAAAACAGACGGATCTAAATTTTTGTATTTATTGTCAGAATTTCTAACATCTTCAATAGCATGTTTATCTTCATCGGGTAATTGTGCTACCCATGCTTTGGAATCTTCAAAGTCTTTAAAACTTAAAAAATGTTGATTATTTAGATAGTGCTCCCAAATTTTCTCAGGAGTACTTCCTAAGGCAGAAACAGAAGCAAATGATGTTATTGAGATGAGTTCTTTCAACACGATAAAATTTCAGCAAAAATAAAGGTAAAATCAAGTATTCTAAAGAAAATAAAAATATTTATCTTGGTATAAAATTATTAAAGTTATGAGCGAACAAAGACAAAAAAGTTGGTTTGGAAGAAATTGGTTGTGGTTTATACCATTAACAGGATGTTTAGGGTTTATTTTATTAATTGTTTTAGGTGTAGGAGCGGCATTTTTTGGAGTATCAAAAATAATGACAAATTCAACCCCTGTTGAATATGCTATTGAACAAGCATCTAAAAATAAATTGGTTATTGAGAATTTAGGAGAACCGATTGAACAATATGGAATTCCCTCTGGAAATATTTCTCTTACTAACGACGATGGAAATGTAGATTTTTCTATTCCGATAAGAGGTGATAAAGGAGAAGGTACTTTAATTGTTAGAGGTATTAAAGTGGATGGTGAATGGATTTATGAAGATTTATACGTTCACATTAAAGAAACTCAAGAAGAAATTAACTTATTAGAAAAGGAAAAAGTTCTAGAGGCTATCTAGAACCTTTTCTATAGTTGTATATATTTTGTTAAGTTGTTCCTTTGTGATAACATAGGGAGGTTGAATGTAAACGGTGTTTCCTAATGGTCGTAAAAAAACTCCTTCATTCATAAAAGATTTTAAAAGCTGGTCACGCAACGTTCCATAACGACCAGAATTGGTGTTTAAATCAATAGCTAAAATAACTCCTTTGACTCTTGTTGAATTTACTTTTGGATAACTTTCTATTTTTTTTGCAAAAGTTTTATTAGACTTTTCAATAAACTGAATATTGTCCTGGATTTCTTGAGCTTTCAAAAGCTCAATACTCGCTAGTGCAGCACTACATGCTATTGGATTCGCAGAATAAGTATGACAATGAAAAAAACCTTTGGAAATATCATTGTCTAAAAAAGCAGTGTAAATTTCTTCAGTACAAGAAGTAATTGACATAGGAACTAAACCAGCTGTCAGTGCTTTACTTAAACATATAATATCTGGTTTTGTAGCAATTTCATCAGAAGCAAAATTATTACCTGTTTTTCCAAAGCCAGTCATTACTTCATCTGCGATGGTAAGAATATTATTGCTTTTGCAAACCTCCAAGATGTTGTTTAGATTCTTGGCCTTATGAATTTTCATTCCAGCAGCTCCTTGAACTAAAGGTTCATAAATGAATCCAGCAACATTGTGCTCTGAAATAATCTGTTGTAATTTTTGTGCAATAGCCTCATTGTTTTCTCCATTAGGAACAGGAATACGCTGAATATCCATTAAGAAATCTTCAAAAGGACCATTATACACAGATAACCCAGAAACAGACATAGCTCCAAATGTATCGCCATGAAACCCGTCTTCAAAAGCAATAAAAGTGTTGCGTTTTTCTCCCTTATTAAAATAGTATTGCAAAGCCATTTTAATTCCCGCCTCTACAGCAGTAGACCCATTATCATTAAAAAAGATTCTATTTTGATTCTCAGGAAGAATTTTGATCAATTCTTCTGATAATTTTACTGCAGGTTCATGAGTAAAATCACTAAACATAATCTGATCTAAGGTTTGCATTTGTTGGTAAACACGACTGGTGATAAAATCGTTACAGTGACCAAACATGCAGGTGTACCAAGAGGAAATTGCGTCGATATATTCATTGCCGTGCTCATCAGTTAATATGCACCCTTTTGCTTTTACAATTCCTAAACTATCAGGGTGTGTTTGGTGTTGTTTTAGTGGATGCCACAAATGTTTTTTATCGCGTTCTTGTAAGTTCATACTTTTTGTTCTTTTGAAAAAGAGTTGTCAAATGTACAATAGAAATACATAAAACTACTCCGAAATAGGCAATAAACAATAGCCACATAATTGAGGTTGAAAATAACTCAGAGAAAAATGCTGGAAAAACTAAAAAAAGTTCTGAAGTGAGTATAAAAAAGGTATAAAAAATCCAGACGGTTTTATGAATGCTCTGACCTAATTCTATCCAAATAAAAGGTAGGTACATTCCTAAAAAAAGGAGATGTAACCAAGCTATGAGCATAAATCTGTTGGATATTACCAAATTTGAAAAATAAGGAATGTTACCGAAACAGTTTAAAATACCAACCAATAATAAAATGCCAAAAAACAATCGGTATTGTAGTTTTTGCTGTAAAAATGAACTTTTAAGTTTGAAAAGTGTTATGATTAAAATTCCTGCACCAATACCTCCTGCTATTTGAATAGTCAAATAATTGAAGCTGTATTTTAATGAATGAGTATACAATAATACTAGAGAGGTAATAATTAAGGTAATTTGATTTTTTGAAAGCTTAATTGTTGTTGTTTGAAAGAGTACTGCAAGCATCCAAAGAAAGAATGAACCAAAATACTGGAAGTGTAAATAAAAAAAGATAGCTTGTTGATACCAAGGAGAAGTTTGCATTTTCATAGCCATTAGCGGACCTAAAGCATAAGGGCCAATTGATGAAATAAAATGAAAAATAATTCCTGTTTTAATTAATATTAAATCTGATTCTTTACCCTGCAAACGTTTCCATAATCGTAGTAGCAACCAATAGCTAATCCATAAGTGTAGGGTAGAAAAAATAATGGTAACCAAAGCATACCCTTGAATGATAAACCCAACTAATAAGATAGCTACACAAATTTGTAAAGCAAGATATAGACGGTAAGAAATTTTATCAATTCCGTTAGTAAATCGTATAAAAAGCAGTACAATTAAAGCATTGAAAATAAAACCCAATAACATAATATGAGAATGCGAGTGTAGCACAAACTTAAATGGAAAGTTGGTAATACTACCTGTAAATGCATACCGCAAGACCAACCCTATGATAGCTCCCAAAAAACCAAAGATTAGAGGGAAAGACCTAAGATGTTTTGCAGTAGCAGGTTTCATTTATAGCTTATCTTTAAATAGTTCAGCGTATTCTTTAATCACATTTTTATCAAAATAAGGTTCTTCTTCAATACGTCCAATTACAGGGACCTTAGTCATTTTTTTGATAATATCTTCGGTGGTTTTGTGTTCGTTTCCAGAAAAAATCAAAGCAACTTCAAAGCCTTTTTCTTTCAGTAAGTTAACCGTTAGTAAGGTGTGATTAATACTTCCTAAATAATGACGAGAAACAACAATTACTTTATAGTCTGGTTTTATAACATCTAACAAGGTGTTTTTATCATTCAAAGGGACTAATAGTCCACCCGCACCTTCAATAACTAAATGATTTTTTGTTGAAGGTTCTTTTATGTTATCAATTTCAATGGTAATTCCGTCAATTTCTGCAGAAGCATGTGGACTCATTGGTGTTTTTAAAGCATATGAGTTTGGGTGAAAAACAGTTTTTGAATTTGAAATGAGTTTTTCAACTTTATGAGTGTCAGAATATTCTAAATCTCCCGACTGAATAGGTTTCCAATAATCAGCTTCTAGAGCTTCGGTTATGATGGCAGAAGCTACTGTTTTGCCTACTTCTGTTGAAATTCCTGTGATAAAATATTTTTTTTTCATTTGAAAATTGTTTTACAATCGTTGCAGATTAATTTTTTGCTTTCAAAAAAAGGAAAGAGCATAAAAAAGATATTTTTACGTTGTAAATCGGCAACTAATATTTTTGTTGAATTACATTTAGGACAATGAATGTTATTTCCGTTTTCATCCTTTGTATATTCTCTTATTTCATTATAAATAATAGCAGCTTTTTCTAAATCATTGTTGTGTACCAGTAATTTTACTCCACCAATAGCTTGACTAATTAATGGGTCAGAATCTATTGTTTTTTCATCCATTAGCACGGTTTTAATACTTTCTGATTCTAATTTAGCCTTTGCTACTTGTGCTTCGGTTGAGTATTCGAAAACTGCCAAAATGGTGTAATTATCTTGCATTTTAATTTTTTAAACAAAAGTAGCAAGCTTCTCTAAAACATCGGTAATTTCTTCTTTAGAATTATATGCGTGTAAACAAAAACGTAAACGTTCTTGATTTAAAGGAACGGTAGGTGATAAAATGGGTTTTACTTCAAAACCGCTTTTTTGTAATTGTAAGGCAATGTTTTTTACGCGTTTATTTCCTGAAATAACACAACAATGTATGGCAGAAGAACTTTCAATAAAACTTAATTGTAGTCTGTTTGATTCTGAAATGAAATGTTGAATATTTTCTTGTAGTTTCTCTAGAGAGTTACTAAAAGCTAATTCTTCGTAAGCAATCTTTATGGTAGCTAAAGCATGAGGAGACAAGCCAGTAGTATAAATAAAGCTACGGGCAAAATTTACAAGATATTGTTGTAATTGTTCACTTCCTAAAATAGCTGCTCCATGACATCCTAAACCTTTTCCGAAAGTGATAATTCGAGCGAAAACGACATTTTCTAATTGCAGTTTTTGAATTAATCCAAAGCCAAAAACGCCTAAGGCATGCGCTTCATCTATAACTAAATGTGTGTTGGTTTGTTTGTTAATTAGTTGTGATATTGCTATCAAGTCAGGAGAATCTCCGTCCATAGAAAAAACAGATTCGGTAATCACATAAATTTCTATGTCATTCTGATGAACTCGTTTTAGTAGCTCTTCAAGATGAGTTAAATCGTTATGCTTAAACTTAAACGATTTTGCATTGGACAGTTGTATGCCGTCTCTTATGGATGCGTGAATAAACTCATCATATAAAATAATGTCACCGCGTTGAGGTACTGAAGCAAAAAAACCGATGTTGGCGTCGTAACCAGAATTAAAAACTAAAGCTTTTTCAGAATTATGAAGTTTTGCTAGTTGTTTTTCAACTTCAGTATAGAGTTTATGATTTCCTGAAAGTAGACGAGAACCCGTTGCGCCATTAACTTTACTGTTATTATTAACTAAAAATTGATGTGTTTTATTAAAAATAACTTCAGATTTAACAAACCCTAAGTAATCGTTTGAAGAAAAATCGATAAGCGAGTTTTCTTTGCCAAGTTTTCTTAGAGAGTTTTGTGCTACTCGTTGTGAAATTTTTTGCTGTAGTTTCTTAGGAAATTGCATAGTGTAAAAATAAAGAAGCCTTTTTTAATATTGTATTTATTTAGCTAGAAAAATTTTGTGTTTAAAATGTTTATTTTTAATAGTCTCACTATCTTATTTACTTGTTTTTAAATAAAAATTAAATGTTAAAGTTGTTTTTTAACTAAAAGTCTCACTTGAATAAAGTTAAATTTATCAACATTACTAGTTTAAAGTTTTTTTATTTGTTTTTAAACAGATCTTATAATTTATGATAGCATCAGAAAGGTTAGTGACTTACATGTATGTTTTGTTGGCGGTGTATGCTGCTGTAATTTTATATTTTGTAATAAGAGGAGCGCGAAAAAACACGAACATAAAAGATTATGCTGTTGGTAATTTAGGATTTCCATCTTGGGTTGTAGGGTTGTCATTAGCGGCTTCTATGACGAGTGCTGCCACCTTTATTATCAATCCTGGGTTTATTGCATTATATGGTATTTCAGGAGTAATTTCTTTTGCAATCGTTCTGCCAATAGCAGCATTTATTTCGTTAATTGTTTTTACAAAAGGATTTGCAAAGTATGGTAGTACGGTAAAAGCAACTACCATGGCTCAGTGGATAGGAAAGCGGTATGATAGTAAAAGTTATGCTTTTTTCTTCGGAATTATAGCGCTGTTGTTAATTACGTTTATTGTGTTGATTAATGTAGGGCTTACACAAGTTATTTCAAAAGCTTTAAATACTGATCCTTTTTATGTGTTAATGGCAATCACAATATTTGTTTTTGGGTATATGATGTTTGGAGGAGCCAACTCTATGGTGTATACGAATACAATTCAGGCTATTATTATGTTTATAGTAGCTCTAATTTTAATAGGTTCGGGATATCATTTTTTTGATGAAGGAATAGGAGGGTTTATGGATAGATTATCTAGTATAGATCCAAACCTAACCAAAACAGCCAACCCAAAGAGTTTTCTATTTCGTGATTATTTTGAAATTATAGTAGCACAAATAATTATTGGAGTAGCAATTGTTTGTCAGCCCCATATCATAACTAAATCACTTTTACTTAAAGATGCTTCAAAAGTTAATAAATACTTGTTTAGTGGAATTGTCTTTATGGTTGTGTTTTTTTTAGTGGTAATTGTAGGTCTATATGCGAGAATTAGTTTCCCTGATTTAACTGTTGATGGGAGGCCAATAAAAATGGATGAAATTATACCAATGTATGTTGTGAGTAAGTTTTCTGTTGGAGTAGGTTTAATTATAGTTGTGGGACTTATTTCTGCAGGACTTTCTACTTTGGAGAGTCTAATACAATCGTTGTCAATAACAATTACATCAGATATACTAAAACCAATATTTAAAGATCAAATTAACAACAATACAATAACAATAAACAAGATTGTAATTGTTCTCTTAGGAGTTGTAAGTTTTTTATTGAGTTGGCAGCAAATTAAAAGTCCAGATGTAAGTGTAGCTATTTTTGCCCAAAATGGAGTGTACGCTTATTTTGCAGCAGCCTTTGTACCTGTTTTGTTTGGGACTTTTTTGAAAGACGTGTCAACAAGATCTGTCTTTATAGCAAGTATAACTGCTATTGTGGTACATTTTGGTATTTACTACGGAAGAATCACTCCTTACATGCAAGAACCAGTGAATAATCCAGGGGTATCTGCAGCTTTTGGCATAGTAGCATCACTTATTGTTGGTTTTATTTTTTATAAATTGGATTTGAAAAAAACTCTTAAATATGTTAAACTGGATAGCTAAATGGGCAGATTATACACCTAACAAGGTCGCGCTGACATCGTATGACACTAATGAAAGTTATACATATAGTAGCTTAGATACATATGCAGATAAGTTAGTTGTCAAGTTTACAAAAATGGGGTTAGAAGAAGGAGATAGAGTTGCTGTTTTAGCAGAGCATGGTTTAGCATTTATTGTGCTTTTTGTTGCTTGTCAACGAATGGGAGTTGTCTTAGTGCCTTTAAATTACCGTCTTTCCATAAACGAACTTCAAAGATTAGTGTCTGACTGTACTCCAAGTCTATTTATATATAGTAAGAGTTTTACAGATAAGTTTGAAGGGGTGGAGTTAGGTAAAACTTCTACTCTTTTAATGAATGATGTAAAATATTTTTATCAGAGTGAAGCAATAAAAATTTTAAAAAGAGAATATAAAATTAAAGAAGATAGCCCACTCTTTATATTTTACACGTCAGGAACAACAGGAGATCCTAAAGGTGTTGTGTATACTAATAAAATGTTGTTTTGGAATAGCTTGAATACCTCCATGCAATTAGGAATTACTTTTAGAGACTCTACACTAAACACATTGCCTCCTTACCATACTTCAGGGTGGAATGTTTTTGTAACACCGCTATTGCACAAAGGAGGACATATAGGAATGTTAGAAAAGTTTGATGCAGAAAAGGTGTTGTGTTTGTTAGAGTTGAATAAAATGAGTCTATTTTTAGCGCTTCCCACTATGCTGTTAATGATGCAAAAAACAGCTGTTTTTAAAAAAGTTGGACTTCAGGAACTAAGATATATTATTTCAGGAGGAGAAAAAGTACCACCTGAATTAGTGTCATATTGGAAGCAAAAAAAGAATATTTACATTCGACCAGGATATGGTTTAACTGAAGCTGGTCCTAGTATTACCTCGCTGCATCATAAAATGGCTGCATTAAAACCTAATTCTATCGGAAAACCTAATTTTTACCTAGATACAAAAATTGTTGATGAGAAAGGAAAAGAAGTAGGGGTAAACGAAGTTGGTGAATTGTGTATTCGAGGTGAGATTGTAACCCCAGGTTATTGGAATAACTCAGTGAAAACAAGTAATAATATTAAAAAAGGATGGTTGTTTACAGGAGATTATGTTTATAAGGATGAAGACGGGTATTTGTATGTAAAGGGCAGAAAAAATGATATGTATATATCGGGTGGAGAAAATATTTACCCGCAAGAAATAGAAGCGCACTTAGAGTCTTTAAATGAGGTAAAAAAAGCAGTAGTTCTAAGTGTTAAAGATAAAAAATGGGGCGAAACAGGAATTGCTTTTGTTACTGTTATAAATAAAAATATTACAGTAGAAAAAGTGAGATTTCAACTAAAAAAAACATTAGCATCTTATAAGCACCCAAAGTATATTTTCTTTTTAGATGAGATACCTTTAACCAGTGTGGGGAAAGTTTCAAGAAAAGACTTGTTACGCTATTATAATTCAATAAAAATATAAAAAAATGAAACAGTTAGGTTTAGTACTAATTTTCATATTAACAAGTACTATAGTGCTTGCACAAAACCCAAAAAAATCAATGAAAAAGCTTCTTTCAGCATATGAATTTAAAACTCGATGCGTAAAAGTTGATGATATAGAAATGACTTATCTTAAAGAAGGTAAGGGAGACAAAACCTTACTTTTTTTACATGGTTTAAGTAGTAATGCTGATGCTTGGTTTAAAAATATAGAAGCTCTTAAAGAAACGTATACCTGTATTGGAGTCGATTTACCTGGGCATGGAAAATCTTCAAAACCTCAAGGTATTTACACTCCTACGTTTTTTGCAGATATAATATATAAGTTTATAAAAAAGAAAAGGCTTAAAAATATAATTTTAGTTGGGCATTCTATGGGAGGACAAGCAAGTATGAAGTTAGTATTGATGCATCCAGAGGTTATTGAAAAGCTGGTGTTAATAGCTCCAGCAGGATTAGAGCAGTTTTCAGAAGCACAAGGAAATATTCTTAAAAGTGTTTATACAGCTGAAGTGATTAAAAACACGACAGATGATCAGATAATGAAAAATTATGCACTAAACTTTTATGAGCAACCAAAAGAGGTTTCAAAAATGATTGAAGATCGTATTCGAATTAAACAAGCGTCAGACTTTAATGCACATTGTGAAGCAATTGTAAAAAGTGTGTATGGAATGTTAGATGATCCTGTACATAAAGATTTGGAAAAAATATCTCAAAAAACTTTAGTTGTTTTTGGAAATAAAGATATGTTAATTCCGAATAGATATTTACATCCGAAATTAACTATTCAAGATGTAGGAAATATAGCTGTGGATAAAATTAAAAACGTTACTGTTAAGTATGTAGAAAATTGTGGGCACTTTGCTCAGTTTGAAAAGCCTGAAAAAGTTAACTTGCTCATACAGGAATTTGTAGAAAGTGATTAATGAAAACAAAACTTAAGAAATTTACTGAATTTAGTAAAACAATTTTGCCGAATGAGGCGAAATATCTTCAAACAGTTTATCAATTTAAAGGCAAAGAAAAACAAGAAATAAGTAATCTGATAGTTAAAAATGCACTATCTAAAAATAAGGCTATAGCCTTTGATACTTCTATTGATAAACGTAAGTATTCATATATAAAAAATTGGACACAGAAAAAGTTAGCAAGCATAGATGTTGATGTGACAATAGATTGGTTGATGTCTTTAAAAAAGAAAATTTTAACCGATGCAATTACATCTCAAGAAGAAAAAGAATTCCTTCAATATATAGTAACATATAAAACAATAGAGTATAATTTTCAAAGCTTATACACATTAGCTAAAGAATATAAACCTTACCTCTTAGTTCGAATGCGTTATAAAGACCATAAAATTGTGGCAAACTTTTTAAAAGAATACGAAACGCATTATAAAACTTCAAAAGAAATACATGAAAAACTGTATGAAGCAACTACAGATATTACCAATCAGTATACATTAAATAATATTGAAACAAAGCATTTAGAAAAATGGCTTTTACAGGTGTTTAAAGATGAGTCTATTGATGGTAAAAATCGGTACCAAGCCTTCGTTTTACTAGCTTTTATGTATACAAATTACAATGAGAATGATAAGTTAAAGTTGCTTTTTGATCAAATTGATGAGTACTTCAGTCAAGGTAAAATGTATTCCAGACGTTTACTTTCTAACTATTACGCTAGTAGGGTTTTGTTACATTCTAAACAAAATGAGTTTAAAGAAGCAGAGTTTTATGGATACTTATCAATTCGACAGAATAATAACGATACACTAATGTATTTGAATAACTTGGTAGCTATCTTACTAAGAAATAATAACCCAGAAGAAGCTTTCGATTTACTTCATAAGTATGAGAGTTTGTATAAAGAGATACATAACTATCATCAAAAAATAGGGTACTGTTCTTATAAAGTACGTGTACTTTCGGAACTTCATAAGTATAAACAAGCAGAAGCTACTGCAAGAACATTTTTAAGAAAGCATAAAAATGAAGTATTAAAACATCGTTGGCATCACTTTTTTACGTCTTATATAAATGTATTAGTCACAGAAGAAAAATACGAAGAAGTATTAAAATTAGCTTCAAAATTTAACTTGATAGAAAAAGAGAAAGAACGTCAAAAGAAAAATAATTACGTTCCTAATATATCATGGAGTATTTCACTATCAAGATATATGGAAGGAAAGATAAACTCGAGTCGTTTGCTAGAGGAAATAAAAAAGCCTTTAGAAAATATTCAACCTACAATCAACCAAAAACAACTAATGTTTAAGGTGATAAATAAGCTCTCAGATAATTTACCTGAAGCATTTTTTAAACTAAAGTCACATATTGAATAAATCTCTTTTAAAAAAAGGAGGTTTTGTTTGTTTTCGAAACAAAAAACTTTAGTAAAGTAAAAAGTCACACTTTGTAGTTTTTGTTTTTAAAATAGTTTATTCTCTATTTACCAATAGATTGCGAGAGAAACAAACTTAATAACAATCTAAACTTATGAAAAAACTATTTTTCTTTTTAGTCTTAATAACTTCCTTGGCTGTTAAAGCTCAAAGTACAGGTAGTATTGAAGGGGTAATTACAGATGTTAACGGAGTTCCTTTAGGCGGCGCCACAGTATATATTAAAAGTATAGATAAAGGAATTGATACAGATTTTGATGGGAAATTTGCGATTGAAAATATAAAAACAGGAACTTATAATGTGTCTATTTCATTTGTAGGCTTTGAAAGTGTGGTAAAAACAGTTGCTGTTGAAAAAGGAAAGAAAGTACAATTAAATGTTTCTTTAAAAGAAGCAAGTAGTGTTTTAGATGAAGTCATCTTAACTGCAAATAAAAAACCGCAAAAAAGGACAGAAGTTCCAGCTACAGTTAGTGTTATTAATGCTAAAGATATTCAAGACTTTCCAAGTTTTAATATTGGAGAATTAGCAGCAAGACAAAAAGGGGTTGACTTTGTACGTAGCGGAGTTTTAGGAACAGGGATAAATATTCGTGGATTTAACTCGGCTTTTAACTCAAAAAACTTACAAATGACTGATGATAGGGTTTCTATGTTAATTGCTACAGGGTTGCCTTATGGTTCTTTTTCAACAGTAACCAAAGATGATGTTGAGCGTGTTGAGATCTTATTAGGTCCTAATGGTACATTATATGGTCCAAATGCGCATAATGGTTTAGTAAGCACAATAACTAAAAACCCAAGAACTTCTGAAGGAACAACAATTGCATTTGGAGCAGGAAGTCAAAATGTAATTACAGGAAGATTACGTCACGCACAGGTGTTAAGTGATAAGTTTGCATATAAAATTCATTTAGAAAGTACACAAGGAACAGAGTTTGAGTATGTAGATAGTGTTTATGTGGGGACTAAAGCATATGGAGAGAAAAACCTAGATCGTGATTTTAATGCTTTAAAGTATGGAGCTTCTTTATATTTTAGACCTAATACAAGCTCTGAAATAACAGCATATTATGGGCATAGTAATAACACCAATTTAGCTGTAACCAACGCAGGACGTAACCAAATTAAAGACTGGACATTAGATATTGCTCAACTGAAGTATGTGTCTAAGAATTTCTTTGCTAATGCATACTATACGTGGAGTAAAACGGATGATACTTACGCTATTAATCAACGTACACAAAACTATGTATCGTTTATTGAAAATGGGTTTTCTGAAGAAGAATCTTGGAGTAGAGCATTGTATGAACAATGGGTGCCTGCATATGGGGTAGCTATACCAAGAGGAGCGTTGTTTAAAGATGCTTCAGAGAGGTTTAATGCAGAGGCGCAGTATAATAATAATTGGGGTGATTTTTACTTAACAACTGGAGTGCAGTATCAATTGGATATGGCTGACTCTAAAGGGACTTATTTGTTGGATCAAGAGGGATCTATAGATATAGCCCAAAAAGGAGTGTACGGTCAATTTGAATATAAATTAGATTCAGGTTGGAAATTTCTAGCAGGGGTAAGATTGGATAACCATGATTTATACGGAACCAACTTTTTACCAAAAGCAGCAATAACAAAAACTATTGATGCGGGTACGTTTAGGTTAACCTATGGTAGAGGTATGGCTGTACCTTCAATATTAAACTTAAAGGGGAATTTATTTGGGGGGTTAGTGTTAGGAAACGGTGAAGGATTTACATTAACGGACGGTACTAAAATAGATAAGTTAGAAGTAGAAACTATTAATTCTTTTGAATTTGGATTTAATGGAAAGCTGTCGGATAAGTTTTTTATCGATGCTAGTGCCTACTACAATATGTCAGAAAATTTCATTAGTCCGTTACGTAATATAGTTGATGCGGCTAATGGAAATTACGTAACTCATATGGGGGAGCAACCTATTGATGAGGTTTCAGCAGGGGCTAGTGCTTCACCGTTTTTATTAACGTATAGTAATTTTGGAAATGTAGATACTTATGGGGTTGATCTAGGTTTGAATTATTATTTCACTGATGCGATTAGAACGTCGTTAAATTACTCATACTTCGGAAGA
The DNA here is from genome assembly GCF_047470925.1 of Tenacibaculum ascidiaceicola. Lineage (NCBI taxonomy): Bacteria > Pseudomonadati > Bacteroidota > Flavobacteriia > Flavobacteriales > Flavobacteriaceae > Tenacibaculum > Tenacibaculum ascidiaceicola. The sequence goes on along the minus strand of NZ_JAZKJP010000007.1, from coordinate 89,589 downwards.
AGTTTAGATAAAGATGACCTAGGGAATGATGGTAATTTGGATGGAGTTGTCTTAGAAAGTGAACTACCTATTAATACACCAGAAAATAAACTTAGCTTAGGCTTGCATTATGGAGGGAAGAAGCTATACGGAGCTCTTTTTGGTCGTTGGGTGCAAGATTATGACTTCTTTTCAGGGATTAATGTAGCCTCAAAAACGCAAGATTTAGATGGAGATGGTGTAAACGAAATTGTTGAAAATGCTCGCGTAGGAAGAACTTGGAACTATGGTCCGTTAGGTGGCTTTACTGTAGATGCAAACCTAGGATATAATCTAAACGATAACGTTTCAGTTGGGGTTAATGTTAGTAATATTTTTGATGCGAGTATAAGAGAGTTTGTTGCTTCACCAGAAATAGGAAGGTTAATTTCATTCGAGTTGAAATATAATTTCAATGCGTTTAAGAAAAAATAAAGCCAATCAATTAAGCCTATAGAGTATGCCAAAAATAAAAGTAAATAAAATAGAGCTTAATTATGAAGAATATGGGAAAGGCGAAGTTCTTTTGTTTCTTCATGGGTTAGGTTCTACCCAGGCAGATTGGGATGCACAAGTTCCTTTCTTTTCAAAAAAATATCGTGTTGTGGTAGTAGATCTTAGAGGGCATGGAAAAACATCCATTCCTTCTAAGGATTATGGAGTAAGATTTATGACTGAGGATATTAAGCAGTTGTTAGATGTTTTAAAAATAGAAAAAACTAGCGTTGTAGGATTCTCTATGGGAGGAGCTGTAGCCTTTCAACTAGCGTACGATAGCCCTGAAAAAATAAAGAACTTGGTAATTGTAAATAGTGGTCCAGATTTCAATAATATGGGAAAGATAGGAGAAGATCTATTGAATAACAGAACAGAGTTTTTAAAAACAAAAGGATTAAGCGCTTTAGCAAAAGAAATAGCATATAATATGTTTCCTGAAGATGCTCAGGTTGATATGAGAAATCAATTTGAAGAACGATGTAAGAAGAATGATTATGATGCGTATTATAATTCATTTGTTACACTAATGAATTGGGGCTTGGGAGATAAATTAAAAGAAATTAAAACTAGAACACTAATTGTAGCTTCCGATATGGACTATACTCCTGTTTCGTTTAAAGAAGAATACGTTAAAAGAATGCCTAACGCAGAATTGAGTGTCATTAAAAACTCAAGACACGGAACAGTTATAGATCAGCCAAAGGAATTTAATAAAGTACTCGAAAATTTTTTAAACTATGAATAAAGTAGCGTTAATAACGGGTAGTACTAGTGGTATCGGTTTAGGTATTGCAGAAGGTTTTGCCAAAGCAGGTTATAGTATTATGTTTCATGGTTTAGAGGCTAATGGAGCTAACATAGCTAAACAAGTAGGTGATAAGTATAATGTAGAAGTTTCTTTTTCAAATGCAAATTTACTCGTTGCAGATGAGGTTGAGAAATTAATTGAGCAAACAATAAAGAAGTTCGGAATGTTGCATATACTTGTTAACAATGCAGGAATACAGTATGTTGCTCCAATAGAAGATTTTCCAAATAATAAGTATGAAAATATCATCGCCATTAATATGAATGCTGCTTTCTATGCTTCCAAAAAAGCATGGAGCTTTATGAAAAATCAGAATTTTGGAAGAATAATTAATGTCTCATCTGTTCATGGTTTAAGAGCATCCGAATTTAAAACAGCGTATGTGGCTTCAAAACATGGTGTAATAGGTATGACTAAAGTGTTGGCTTTAGAAGGAGCACCATATAACATAACATGTAATGCAATTTGTCCAGGATACGTAAAAACACCTTTAGTAGAAGGTCAAATAAAAGACCAAGCTAAAGCACATAATATGTCTGCAGAGGAAGTTGTAGAGAAAGTAATGCTAAAAAAACAAGCTGTAAAAGAATTTGTTTCGTTGGAAACAATTACAGATATGGCTTTGTTGTTGGCAAAAGACAGTTCTTCAACCATAACAGGAACCTCATTTGCTTTAGATGGGGGTTGGAGTGCTCAATAACATTAAAAACTATTGTTTCTTTAATTTTTGAATATATGAGAACACAGCGGACAAGTTTATTTTTTAAATAGATAAGGCAGCTGCGTGAACTTTAAGTTTAGTTAAAACAAAAAGCCAATCTATTTATAGATTGGCTTTTGCTTTTCTGCTCCCCCTCTTGGGCTCGAACCAAGGACCCTCTGATTAACAGTCAGATGCTCTAACCAACTGAGCTAAGGAGGAATGTTCATATAGAACAATATATATGTGTTGTAGAAATTATCGGCTTCTACGTTGCCTTTGCTCCCCCTCTTGGGCTCGAACCAAGGACCCTCTGATTAACAGTCAGATGCTCTAACCAACTGAGCTAAGGAGGAATTTAAAACATACTTGTCTTAAAATGCGAGTGCAAATTTAAGTGCTTTTTTTATATCTGCAAATTATTTTTAATAAAAAGTATATGTATTTTTTTTTGTTTCTGAATTTCAGTTATTTATTTTTTACAGGAAAGATGCTTTTAACTGAAATTTAACAAAAAGCGAATACTCGTTAAAGAGTTTAAAATTAGACTAAAAAGGAATGGTATTTTTCGTAAAAGTTGTACTTTTGTCACCATTATTCTTATAGATAGAAAAGTATAACAAAATATATGGACAAGTTTTCGTTCTTAAACGCAGCACATGCAGGTTTTATAGGTGATTTGTATGAACAATATCAAAAAAATCCTGATGCGATAGAACCAAGTTGGAGAAGTTTTTTTCAAGGATATGATTTGGCTAACGAGAATTACTCATTAACAGATGAAGAAGTTTCGGTAGAAGTCCCTGAAGAAGTACGTAAAGAATTTTTAGTAATCGATTTAATCAATGGTTACCGTACCCGTGGTCATTTGTTTACCAAAACAAACCCAGTACGAAATAGAAGAACTTACACCCCAACATTAGATATTGAAAATTTTGGGTTAAATCAATCAGATTTATCTAAGGTTTTTAGTGCAGGAGAAATTTTAGGGATAGGACCTAAAAGTTTAGCAGAAATTATTAACTACTTAAAGTCTGTTTTCTGCGAAAGCATCGGAGTAGAGTACATGTATGTACGAAATCCTGAAGAGTTAAAGTGGTGGAATGAGCGTTTAAATAAAAACGCAAACCATCCTAGTTACGATGTAGAGTCTAAGAAATATATTCTTACGAAACTAAACCAAGCTTCAACATTCGAAAGTTTTTTACAAACAAAATATGTAGGTCAAAAGCGATTCTCTGTTGAGGGAGGAGAAACATTAATTCCAGGAGTAAGTGTAGCTTTAAGAGATGCAGCAGAAGAATATGGAGTAGAAGAGTGTGTGTTAGGAATGGCACACCGTGGACGCTTAAATACTTTAGTGAACATCTTCAAAAAACCAATTCGCGATCTATTTAGTGAGTTTGAAGGTAAAGACTTTGAAGATCAAGAAATAGATGGAGATGTTAAGTATCACCTAGGTTTAACTCTTAGTAAAGCATATCAAGGTGGGCAAAAGATGAAGATGAACTTAGTTCCAAACCCATCTCACTTAGAAACAGTTGATGCTGTTGCAGAAGGAATCGTTAGAGCTAAAATAGATAAAGACTACGAAGGGAACGAAAATAAAATACTTCCAATTTTAGTACATGGTGATGCGGCAGTAGCAGCTCAAGGAATAGTGTACGAAGTTGTGCAAATGGCACAATTAAATGGATACAAAACGGGAGGTACTATTCACATTGTGGTAAACAATCAAGTAGGGTTTACAACCAATTACTTAGATGCGCGTTCAAGTACATATTGTACAGATATAGCTAAAGTTACGTTGTCTCCAGTACTACATGTAAATGCAGACGATGCAGAAGCAGTATGTCACGCAATGGAAATGGCAGTTGAATATCGTATGAAATTCAATAAAGATATTTTTATTGACTTATTAGGATATCGTAAGTATGGGCATAACGAAGGTGATGAGCCACGTTTTACGCAACCAAAATTATACAAAGCAATTTCTAAGCATAAAAATGCAAGAGAAATTTATGCAAATAAATTAATTGAAGAAGGAAGCATAACAGCGGACTACTTACAGAAAATTACAGATGAATTTAAGGCGCATTTAGAAGCTGAGTTTTCAGAATCTAAAAAGAAAGAAACGTCCAAAATTCAAGAATTCATGCCTGATGTATGGGAAGGGTTTGTACGTAAGCAATTGCAAGAAATGTTACAACCTGTAGATACAACTTATTCGGTAGAAGACTTAAAAGGAATCGCAAGAGTTATTTCAAAAACACCTGAAGGACATAAATTTGTTCGTAAGGCAGAACGTATCTTGAAGGGACGTGAAAAAATGGTTTTTGAAGATAATTTATTAGATTGGGGTACTGCTGAAAACTTGGCATACGGTACGTTATTAGAAGAAGGATACGATGTGCGTATTTCTGGAGAAGATGTAGAAAGAGGAACATTCTCTCACCGTCATGCAATTATGCGTGATGAAGAAACCTTAGAGCGTGTTAATTTATTAAACACTAACCCTAAGAATAAAGGAGAGATGACAATTTATAACTCTCACTTATCAGAATACGGCGTATTAGGTTTTGATTACGGATATGCAATGGCAGCTCCAAATACCTTAACCATTTGGGAAGCTCAGTTTGGTGATTTTGCCAACGGTGCACAAATTATGTTCGACCAATATATATCTTCAGCAGAAGATAAATGGAAGTTACAAAACGGATTGGTAATGTTATTACCTCACGGGTATGAAGGTCAAGGACCAGAGCACTCGTCAGGAAGAATAGAACGTTTCTTACAATCATCATCAACTGATAACTGGACAATAGCAAACTGTTCTACACCAGCAAACATGTACCACATTTTGCGTCGTCAGATGAAACGTGATTTTAGAAAACCATTAATTGTTTTCACACCAAAAAGTTTATTACGTTTACCAAAAGCTGTAAATTCTATTGAAGATTTAGCAAATGGAACTTTCCAAGAAGTAATTGATGATACTATCGATACATCAAAAGCTAAGAAAATGGTGTTCTGTACAGGTAAATTCTATTACGATTTATTAGCTGAGCGTGAAAAATTAGGAAGAGAAGATGTAGCTTTAGTTCGTATAGAGCAATTATTCCCATTACACAATGATAAGATCAAAGAGGTAATGGATAAGTATCCAAATGTAGAGCGTTACGTTTGGGCACAAGAAGAACCAAAAAATATGGGAGCCTGGGGTTATATGTTAGAACGTTTTGAATTAGCTAGGTTAGAATGTGCTTCGGAAGAGTATCGTTCGGCACCAGCAGCAGGTTCAAGTGCACGTTTTAAAAGACGTCATCAAGCTATTATAGATAAGGTTTTTGATTAAAAATTAAAATGCGTAAGGGATTGTAGCAAGCTACCATGTAGCGCGAAAAGCCCGACCCGATAGGGAACGCCCAAATAAAAGAAATAAAATAATTCAGATATATAAAATTTAGAACTGATGGTTTTAGAAATGAAAGTTCCTTCTCCGGGGGAATCAATTACAGAAGTAGAAATTGCAACTTGGTTAGTTGAAGATGGTGATTACGTTGAGAAAGATCAACCAATTGCTGAAGTAGATTCTGACAAAGCAACGTTAGAATTGCCTGCGGAAGAAAGCGGAATAATCACTTTAAAAGCTGAAGAAGGTGATGCAGTAGCAGTAGGTGCAGTAGTTTGTCATATTGATATGGATGCTGCAAAACCAGAAGGAACTGGAGCACCAAAAGCTGAGGCGCCAAAAGCTGAAGAGAAAAAAGAAGCACCTAAAGCTGAACCAGCTAAAGAAACATATGCAACAGGTACAGCATCTCCAGCAGCTAAAAAAGTATTAGCTGAAAAAGGAATTAGTGCATCTGATGTTAAAGGAACAGGTAAAGACGGTCGTGTAACTAAAGAAGACGCTGTAAATGCAGTACCTTCAATGGGAACTCCAGGAATGGGATCTCGTGGTACAGAGCGTAAAAAATTATCAATGTTACGTCGTAAGGTTGCTGAACGTTTAGTTTCTGTAAAGAATGAAACAGCAATGTTAACTACGTTTAACGAGGTAAACATGCAACCAATTTTCGATTTGCGTAACGAGTATAAAGAAGAATTTAAAGCAAAACACGGAGTAGGTTTAGGTTTTATGTCTTTCTTTACAAAAGCAGTTGTACGTGCATTACAAATGTATCCAGCTGTTAACTCTATGATCGATGGTAAAGAAATGGTATCGTTTGATTTCCAAGATATTTCTATTGCAGTATCAGGTCCTAAAGGATTAATGGTTCCTGTTATTAGAAATGCTGAAAACTTAACATTTAGAGGAGTTGAAAGTGAAGTAAAACGTTTGGCATTACGTGCACGTGATGGTCAAATTACTGTTGATGAAATGACAGGTGGTACGTTTACTATCACTAATGGTGGTGTATTTGGTTCTATGTTATCTACACCAATTATCAACCCACCACAAAGTGGAATTTTAGGAATGCATAATATTGTAAATCGTCCAATGGCGGTGAATGGAGAAGTAGTGATTCAGCCAATTATGTATGTAGCATTATCTTACGACCATAGAATTATCGATGGTAAAGAATCTGTTGGTTTCTTAGTAGCTGTAAAAGAAGCGTTAGAAAACCCAGTAGAATTATTAATGGATAACAATCCTAAGAAAGCCTTAGAAATGTAGTCGAAATTTCGACATATAAGTATATAAATCCCATACGAAAGTGTGGGATTTTTTGTTGAATTTAGTTTTGGTTTTTAACTATAAATAAATATTTTAGTCAGAATACCATTAAATTGCTTGAAATGAAAAATATTGTATTTATAATTTGGTTGATTATAACTTCATTTAATGCTTATTCCCAACAACTTGAATTTGAAAAAGAGTTAGGTAAGGAGAATGTAGAAACTTTAAACTTACTTTTAGAAGATTTTGAAACAAATACGTTAAAAAAAGAATATCCAAATATTACAATAGAGGAAGCCTATAAAGAGTTTTTAAAAGCTATTACTAAAGAAAACTATTCAGTTCTACAAAAGAATAAAAAAGTATTTAAAGAAAATGACTTTAAATTACGGATATATTGTGTCCCTGATTCTACTTGGATTGAAAAAAGAGAGCATTTATCAGGAAGAAAAGGGTTTGTTATAAAAGAAAGGTATAAACATTTAACATTAAATGATAAAATTGATTATACAACATCAACCATATTTTGTTGTGAAAATAAAGATAAAACACAACAGTTAGCTAAAAAAGAAAGAGTTCAGATTAATTTTTCTGGTTTGTATATAAAAGCACTAAAAAATATATCTAATAAGTCAGGTTTTATTAAGTATTATTTGGAGCATATTGAAGCTTTTGGTGAAAGAGTAAATCCATACACGATATCTGATTATATTTTAAATAATAAAATTGATACAAAAAATTATTTGGTAAGAAGAATACTATTTATAAACAACGTTTATAGATAAAATGATATTTCTTATTTTGATTTAATTTTTAGTAACTTTAATAGCTATAAAATCAACTAATTATGAAAGTTACTGAAGAAGGATTTACTGTTTACCATAACTTTCCTATAAAAGAGTTATCTAATAAAGTTTTTAAAGCAATCACAAATCCAGATGATTTGGTTCATTGGTGGCCATTAAAATGTAGTGGAGTACCTGAGTTAGGAGCAGAATATAATTTTTTCTTTGGAGAGCCATATAATTGGTATGGAGAGGTAGTTAAGTATAAAAAAAATGAATCTTTTTATATAAAAATGACAAAGTCGGATGAAGATTGGAATCCAACTACTTTCGGTTTTGATTTGTTTGAAAAAGATGAAGGAATAACTTGGGTGCATTTTTTTCATAAAGGTTGGGTAGAACAAAACAATCATTTTAAGCACTCGTCTTATTGTTGGGCATTGTTATTAAATGGGCTTAAAAATTATGTGGAAAAAGGAATTATTATACCTTTTGAAGATAGAAATTAAAATTAATAGATTATGAAATTAGGGGCTTTTTCAATTAGTTTATCGGTTAAAGATATTGATAAATCAAAAGATTTTTATGAAATGCTTGGGTTTACTGTTTTTGCAGGTGCTTTAGAAAAGAATTATTTGATTATGAAAAATGGAAACTCATTAATTGGCTTGTTTCAAGGAATGTTTGAAAACAATATACTTACATTTAACCCAGGTTGGGATGAAAACGCAAACACGTTAGATGATTTTGATGATGTAAGAGATATTCAAAAGCATTTAAGAGAAAATCATATTAAGTTAAAAAGAGAAGTAGATAAAGATACTAAAGGACCCGCAAGCATCGTTTTCTTCGATCCTGATGGAAATACAATTTTAATAGATCAACATGTATAAAAAAAGCAACGGAAAAATAATTATTTCCGTTACTTTTTACAATAAAGGGAAATATTAATTATTTGCTATTTAAGTTCCAATCGTATTCTAAATACACAACTTCAGCATTATCATTAGCTTTAATATCTGAGTATTTATTAATATAATCAACTAAGGTATTACGAGAAGTAAAATCTTCTTGGTACCACTGAAATATTTTTGACACTTCAACCTTGGTTAAGGTTATTTTATTTTTTGTAGAGTCATTTATAAAAGCTTTCATCAAGTTTTTTAACTCCTTTTCTACATTGTTTTTAGTAAAAGCAAAGTTTACAAATCTAGGACCAGATTTAGAAGCAGCGTTCAACGCAACATGAATTCTTGGATCGTCATACCATCTTCTAAGTATTTTATGTTCAATGTAGTCAAGTGAGTATAATTTTTTACCAATTGATGCAAACGGAATTTTCCAAGCATTTCTTCCTTTACGTTTTATATCAGTAATTTTCTTTAAAGGATAACTATCTAAAATTAATTTAATAGTGTATGCATTATAGGCATTTATCCAAAAAGCTTTAGCTTCATCTGAAGACCATTTATCACTTGGTATAGTATTCTCTAAATGTTTAATGTAAATATCTAATAAGGCACGGTTCTTTCTTAGTCCTTTGTAGTCTACATCTCCTTGTGAGCTAACGTAGGTTTTTAAAAGAGCATCATATACATCAGTTTGTGCTTGTGATTGAATACTTACGAAAAGTAGTAAACATGTAAAAGTGAAGGTAATTGTTTTTCGCATTTTTTAAATTTTAAGTAAATAAATTAGTTTACGGTACTTTTGACGTAGACTGATTTAATTCATTACATAAAATTTTATAGAAGTGAAAAACCACCCATAAAAGGTGGTTTTTTAATTTAAAAAAAATACAGTTTTTTATTTTTTTCCTATGATTGAACTTAACGCAGCTATAACAATGCCGATAGCAATTGTAATATATGAGTTGGTATTGTCTTGAGCTTTTATTAGGTCTACATCTCCAATAGAAATTTGAGTTTCCGGTTTAAAAAGAGTGTATATTCCATATGCTATAATTACTATTCCAGAAATTAAAGCAACTGTTTTAAGTGAGTTATTCATAATAGAATTGTTTCTTTTAAAGATAAGAAAAACAAATTAGAAGCTAAATGAGTAAAATTAATAGGAATTTATAGAGATAAAAGAGTCCTTTTGTCACAAATAAAGAGTATTATTTCTAACAGTAAATAATAAAAAAGGCATTATGTTATAATGCCTTTTTATTTGTTTTTATAGTTCAAAACCAATGTTAACGCCTAATTTGTTGGCAATTAATTTGGTAATTCTTTTCTTAACCTCTGGTATTTTAACACTTTCTAAAACAGTATTAGCAAAGGCATACATTAATAAAGCTTTTGCTTCCTTTTTAGGAATGCCTCTTTGTTGCATATAGAATAATGCTTGATCATCTAACTGACCGATAGTACAACCATGAGAACATTTTACATCGTCAGCAAAAATTTCTAACTGAGGCTTTGCATTTATGGTTGCTTTATCACTAATTAAAACATTATTGTTTTGTTGATAAGCATTGGTTTTCTGAGCTTCTTTCTCAACAATAACCTTACCGTTAAATACACCAGTAGAACGATCAGCATAAATACCTTTGTAGTCTTGGTGGCTTTCACAGTTAGGTTCTATATGATTTACTAAGGTATGATGGTCAACATGTTGTTTTCCTTCAATAATAGTAATCCCTTTTAGAATAGAATTAATATGTTCTCCTTTTTGGTAGAAGTTCAAGTTGTTTCTAGTAATATTTCCACCAAAAGAAAATGTATGTACAGAACAAGTACTTTCTTTTTGTTGTTCAATATATGTATTGTCAACTAAAGAAGCATCATTATTGTCATTTTGAATCTTATAATAGTCTACCGTAGCATGAGTATCTGTATAAATTTCAGTAACTGCATTCGTTAAAACGGCATTATTATTAAGATTTTGGTGGCGTTCAATAATTTGAACATGTGCATTTTGTTCTACAACAATTAAGTTACGTGGTTGTAACATAGTTGCATGTTCTTTACCTGTAGTAAAGTTAATTATCTGAATAGGTTTTTCAACTTCAACATTTTTAGGAATGTGAATAAAAGCACCCTCAGTAGCAAAAGCAGTATTTAATGATGTTAAATTATCTTGTTTTGCTATTTTGTTAAAATATTTTTCAACAACAGGCTTGTACTTTTCTTTTGAAAAAGCAGCAGATAATAAACAAACATCTTTTCCATCATGGGTAGTAGTTGACAAAAAAGAGCTGTATTTTCCATCTACAAAAACTATTTTATAGCTGTCTATCTCGTGAATGAAATATTTTTTTACATCAGCAAACTCTACTGAAGCATCTCTGTCAGGAAATATGCTATAATCTTCTTTTAAAATTGAATTTAAAGAAGTGTATTTCCAAGCTTCTAATTTTTTAGTAGGAAAGCCTAGTTTTTCAAAATTTTGTAGAGCTTTTGTTCTTATTTCGTGTAAATCTGAATTGATGTTTACACTGTCTTCAAAAGCTACGTATGATGATAATATTTTTTCTCTCAACTCCATTGTTTTTAGTTGTAAAGTTTATAAAGTATAAAAGTTTATAAAGCTGAAAAATTGCTTGTAATTAAAGGCAACTTAACACTTTTTACTTTTCAACCTTTCTAACTATTTACCTCTTCTTTAATCCAATCGTACCCTTTTTCTTCAAGCTCTAGAGCAAGAGAAGCATCACCTGTTTTAACAATTTTTCCATCGTATAAAACATGTACGTAATCAGGAACGATATATTCTAATAAACGTTGATAGTGAGTAATAACTACTACAGCGTTGTCTTTAGATTTTAATTTATTAACTCCATTAGCAACAATACGTAAAGCATCGATATCTAAACCAGAATCTGTTTCATCTAAAATAGCAAGTTTAGGTTCTAACATTGCCATTTGAAAAATCTCATTACGTTTTTTCTCGCCACCAGAAAACCCTTCGTTTAAAGAACGAGATAAGAATTTACGATCAATTTCTAATAATTCTGATTTTTCACGAATCTTCTTGAGCATGTCTTTAGCAGGCATTTCTTCTAAACCTTGAGCTTTACGTGATTCGTTAATTGCTGTTTTAATAAAGTTTGTAACAGTAACACCAGGTATTTCTACTGGATATTGAAATGATAAGAACACACCAGCATGAGCTCTTTCTTCAGGAGCTAATTCACTAATATCTTCACCTTCTAATTCAATAGAACCAGAAGTTACTTCGTAAGTTTCATTACCAGCAATAACAGATGATAAGGTACTTTTACCTGCACCGTTTGGTCCCATAATTGCATGAACCTCTCCTGCTTTTACTTCTAAGTTAATTCCTTTAAGAATATCTTTATCTTCTACCTGTGCGTGTAAGTTTTCTATTTTTAACATTACTGTATAGTTACTTTTTTAATAGATTTTGTAATTTTTTGAAATCTTTTGGTGAGTGTTGAATAATCACCTCAGCATTCTTTTCTTTAGCGAAAGCTTCAAACTTTTTCATGCTTTCTAGAGTTTGTTCAACATCGTAGTTAAAAGAAGGAACACCTTTAGTTTCTCTATTTTCTTCAAAGTGATATAAATCACCTGTTAATAAGATAGGTTTTTCTAAACCAGCTTCAATATATAAAGCTTGGTGACCTATTGTATGACCTGGCATGTATTTGATAACTACTGAGCCGTCTCCAAAAACGTCGTGGTCACCATTAATTTTTTCTACATTCTTTAATTCCTTAATAGAATTATAAGTGTCAGGATCTTTAACTTTTGCAGAGTCATTAGTTATAAAATTATACTCGTTCTCCTGAACTAACCATGTTGCGTTTTTTAAGTAATTTGCGTGACCAGTATGATCGAAATGAGGATGAGATAATACAAAGTATTTAAAATCATCAACAGTTAAACCAATAGATTTTAGTTGGTTTTTTAATGAGTCTTTACGTTGTAAAGTAAAAGTACCACTAGGCTCTGTAAAAGGTTCGTCAGTAATTAGTGCTTCAGGTAAACCAGCATCCCACATTAAATTTCCTTTAGGATGAGATATTACATAGTAAGCATCTGAAAATTGTTTAGACTGTCCTGTGTATGTTGTATCTTGAGAAAAAACTTCAAGTTTGTTAACTAAAATTGAACCTCCATCTAAAACATGAAGTTTTACTTGAGGCTTTTCAACTGTTTTTTCTTCTGTTGTTTGCTTCTTTTCGGCATTTTTACAACTAAATGCAATAATAGTCGTAAGAGCTAATAAAAATATTTTTTTCATTTTATTGCGGTTTTTTGGTTAGCCAACGCTTCCTTCTAAACTAATTTCTAATAGCTTTTGAGCTTCTACAGCAAACTCCATAGGTAGCTTATTTAATACTTCTTTACTAAATCCATTTACAATTAATGCAATAGCTTTTTCAGTATCAATACCACGTTGATTACAATAGAATAATTGGTCTTCACCAATTTTACTTGTAGTAGCTTCGTGTTCTATTTGAGCTGATTTATTTTTAGCTTCGATATAAGGGAAAGTATGTGCACCACACTCATTACCCATTAATAAAGAATCACATTGAGAGAAGTTACGAGCATTTTCAGCTCTAGAGTTTACTTGTACTAAACCACGGTAACTATTTTGTGATTTACCTGCTGAAATTCCTTTAGAAATAATAGTTGACTTAGTATTCTTTCCTAGGTGAATCATCTTGGTACCAGTATCAGCCTGTTGATGATTGTTAGTTACAGCTATTGAATAAAATTCTCCTACTGAATTATTCCCTTTAAGAATACAACTTGGATACTTCCATGTAATTGCTGAACCTGTTTCAACTTGTGTCCAAGAAATCTTAGCATTGGTTTCACACAATCCTCTCTTGGTTACAAAGTTGAAAACTCCACCTTTTCCTTCTGAGTCTCCTGGGAACCAGTTTTGAACTGTTGAATATTTTATTTCAGCATCGTCTAAAGCAATAAGCTCAACAACTGCTGCGTGTAATTGATTTTCGTCACGTTGCGGAGCAGTACATCCTTCTAAATAAGAAACGTAACTGCTTTCATCAGCAACAACTAAAGTACGTTCGAACTGACCAGTTCCTCCTTCATTGATACGGAAATAGGTAGATAACTCCATTGGGCAACGAACTCCTTTTGGAATATAACAGAAAGATCCGTCAGAGAATACAGCTGAGTTTAATGCAGCATAAAAGTTATCAGTTGGTGGTACAACTGAACCAATATATTTTTTTACTAATTCTGGGTGCTCTTGAATTGCTTCAGAAATAGGCATAAAAATAATTCCTTTTTCAGCAAGTGTTTCTTTAAAAGTAGTAGCTACAGAAACAGAATCCATTACAATATCAACTGCTACGTTAGCTAGTTTCTTTTGTTCCTCTAAAGAAATCCCTAATTTTTCAAAAGTGGCTAGTAAATCAGGATCAACCTCATCTAAGCTGTTTAATTTAGGTTTCTTTTTAGGAGCTGAGTAGTAAGAAATATCTTGAAAACTCGGTTTTTTATAGGTAACATTAGCCCACTCTGGTTCTTCCATTTGTTCCCAAATTCTAAAAGCTTCTAAACGCCATTCAGTCATCCATTCTGGCTCGTTTTTCTTTTTAGAAATGGCACGAACGATATCTTCGTTTATCCCATTAGGAAACTTTTCACTTTCAATATCAGTATAAAAACCATATTCGTACTCTTTGGTTTTTAATTCTTCTCTTAAATCGTCCTCGGTGTATTTACTCATCAGTTTTTTGTATTCTTTTTGTGATGTATAGGCTTATAGAGAGAAGCTCTCTCCGCAACCACAAGTTCTGTTAGCATTAGGATTGTTAAATACAAACCCTTTACCGTTTAAACCTCCAGAATATTCTAAAGTTGTTCCAACTAAGTATAAAAAGCTTTTTTTATCAACAACAATTTTTACATCGTTATCTTCAAAAACCTTATCGTTTTCTTGTTGGGTTTTGTCAAAAGTTAAGTCGTATGATAATCCTGAACAACCGCCACTTTTCACCCCAACACGAACAAAGTCGGTTGTAGTATCAAATCCGTCATCAGTCATTAGTTCAATGACTTTCTTTTTTGCTGTGTCTGAAACTTTTATCATCGTTTAAATAGATTAAATCTAAGTGACTGCAAAGATAATGACAAAATATGATTTATATCATTTTTTGAAATGAATATAGTTATTATGCGATAAAAATTGTCTATACTATAAATCTACTTGCTGATTGTTAGAAGATTATTGTTGGAAATCAGGATTGTTTACAAAATTAGCATCGGAAAGACTCAAAAGAAAAGCTTTTAAGTCGGCTTTATCTTTATCTGAGAGTTGTACACCTCCTTGATTGGCTTTTTTCATTAGAGGATCGATTGTAGAAGATATTTTTAATCCTTCAGAGTAGTGGTTAATTACCTCTTCTAAAGTAGCAAATCGCCCATCGTGCATATATGGGGCTGTAAACTTTAAGTTTCGTAAGGATGGACTCCTAAATTTTCCATTATCGTTAGGGTCACCGGTAACAGCGCCTAAACCTAAGTCGGCAAAAGTTTCGTCTAAACCGTTGTTATGGAATTTATTGTCTGTCCATAAGGGATTGTTGTCGCTTCCATGACAATGAAAGCAATCTCCTCTGGTTTCATCCATAAATACATTAAATCCGTTTTGTTCTTCAGGTGTTAATTCGACCTTGCCTAGAAGGTATTGATCAAACTTTGAGTTTCCTGAAATTAAGGTTCTTTCAAACTGAGCAATTGCTTTGGTGACTAAGGTTGAATCTATTTTAGATGTTCCAAAAGCTTGTTGAAAAAGTGTGGGATATTCAGCGTGTTCTTGTAGTTTTTTAGCTACATTTTTCCAATCACTATGCATTTCAATTGGGTTACGAACAGGTGAGAATGCTTGACGCTCTATACTGAGTTCTTTTCCATCCCACATAAAACGTTCATCGAAGTTCCAAGCTAAATTAAATAGCGGCATTGAGTTTCGTGTTCCAAATTTACCGTCAATTCCTTCACTAAAACGAGTGTCATCTGTAAAAGCATTTTTTGGGTCGTGACAACTAGCACAAGATTGTGTGTTATCTTTTGATAAAATTGGATCAAAAAATAGTTTTTTACCAAGTGTTATACCTTCTTCTGTTAAAGGGTTGTTAGTTGGAATAACAGGAGCGATTAATTTTTGTTGAAATAATTCAGGGATTTCTAAATTAGCAGGAACAGGAGTGTATATACTTTCTTCTTCTCCTTTTGAAGAACAACTGATTAAAAGGAGTAGCAATAAAGAAAGATATATACTTTTTTGTGTCATTTTATTTTTATTGAGAAATAGGTCCTAAACTAAATACACCACTTTTACCGTTTTCTGATATTTCTTTCTGAGCTTCAAAATCAGGCATTAAATTAATGCTTTTGTCGTTTAAATCCCAGTCATTAGGACTTTTAAACCACCCTGCTACATTCATTTTAACTTCTATAGTAGCATTGCTTTTTAAGAGAATAGAACCAGTTTCAACTCCAAAAGAAGTATCTAGGATAGAGTCTTTTTCTTTGTCGTAAGCTCTTACAGCGTGAAAATTGTACGGATTTTCTACCCCTAAAGTGTCTTTGTATTTACCATCTAGTTGCATGAAGTGATATCCTCCACCCATCATATCTGGTACATTCCAATCAGCAGAGTTTAGGTCTGGATATACTCCGCTTTTATTATCATCATTATTGAAACCGAAAGTAAAAAGTAGCTTATAACTTCCTTCTGATACTTTTTTAGAAAGAGCATAGGTTAAACTGTCAGGTTTACTTACATCTATTAATTTATAACTATCAAACTTGGTTGTGTCTCCTGCTCCATTAACAAGACTAATGCGTGATATTAAATAGCGTAGTCTGCTTATAGAAAGTTTACTTCCTGTTTTGTTGGTAAACTCGGTGTTCTCTAAATCAGATTTTTCAATTACAGTTCCATCCCAGTTTTGACTAAATTTTAGTTTTACTGAAACTTCTTTTATAGACTCATCATTATCTGAGCTACAAGAAAAAAGTAATGCACTAAGAAAGAAAGTTAAAAAATATTTCATTTATTATTTTAGTTTGATAATTAATAGGTCTGAAAAACCTTTGTTTGTTGTTATATCTTGATTATTGCTACTGCTTTCACCCACAGCAATAATATTTCCGTTTGTTAATTCAACAGCATCGTAACAAAAATCTATTTCTGTACCTCCAACTGTTGTTTGCCATAGAAGGTCTCCATTTGAATTAATTTTCATAATTAATGCGTCATTTTGACCTTTATTGGTAAAGTTGTTGTCAGCACTTCTAGAACTTCCAGATATTAAAAAATCTCCGTTTAATGTTTTTTTAATTGATCGACCAACATCAAAACTAGAACCTCCATAACTTCTTTGCCAAAGTAATTCACCTTGACTTGTTATTTTGATTACCCATAAATCAGCACCACCATTGTTTTGGGAAATATCTTTATCAGAGCTACGTGTATCCCCAACAATAATAAAGTTCCCATCATTAGTTTTTGTTACTGCTCTAGCTTCATCAATTTCTGTACCACCGAAAGATTTTTCCCAAAGTAAATTTCCGCTTTTGTCAGTTTTAACAACCCAAAAGTCGTAAGAGCCTTTATTGTTTTTTATGTCTACATCATTGCTGTCAGATGAACCAACTAATAAATATCCATTGGTAGCTTCTACTATGTCGTAACAAGTATCAGTATTTGTTCCTCCAAAATACTTTCTCCATTCAATGTCTCCATTAGTATTGAGTTTAATCCCCCAATAGTCTCCACCAGCATGCTTTGCTGCCTGTTTAGAGTTTCCTAAACCTCCGGATGCTGTTACGTCTAGAATACTCCCTATAAAATAGCCTCCATCAGAAGTTTGAATGATAGAAAAACCTTGGTCAACTCCTGAGAAACCAGTAGTTTTTTTCCAGATTATTGTACCATTACTATCTAGCTTGAGAATCCAAACATCATCAAACCCTTCGTTTGTATCTACGTCTCCGTCATCACTTTTTCCGTAACCAACAATAGCAAAGCCATTATCATTTGTTTGAATAATTTTAAATGCTTTGTCGTCTTTTGAACCTCCATAGGTCTTTTGCCATTGAAGATTGTTATTTGCATCAAGTTTTAAAAGCCAAAAATCATATTGAATTGTATTTCGAGTGGTTTCTATATCTCCATCAATACTCTGAGTATATCCAGCGACAATATAGCCGCCATCGGAAGTACTTATTACACTTCTGCCACTTTCGTTTACAGAACCTCCAAGAGTTTTGACTAAGCTGACTTCAGGAGTTTTTGATGAGGAATTAAAACGTATGCCATCATCTTTACTACAACTGTAAATAGTTAATATAAAAAGTAATAGTGAAAGTTGCTTGAGCATTTATTGTTTTTTAAGAATAAATAAACCTCTATTAATATCACTCACAACAACTTTTCCACTTTTTAGGTATGGGTATACACTCCAAACTCCATTAAAGTCTGCATTGTTATTTTCTGGATGAGTATCAAAATATCCTACCTCAGAAATATTTTTACTTTCAATGCTGGAAACATCAATAAAGCGTACTCCAGCGTTATAGTTAGCTAAATAAAAAGTACTACCATTAATATATCCATTATGATCAATAGCTTTTGTAGGTCCTGTGTATGTAAAATGTTGTTTTGGGTTGTCTAAATCAGAAAAATCAAAAATAATTGTTCTTGTGTTATTTCCGAATTTTTGCTCATCTAATTCATCTCCTAAAATAAAATATTTTTGATCTTCAGTAAACCAACCTTGATGTGTATAACCAACGTTTGAATATGATATTTTAGAAATGTTTACAGGTTTAGACTTATCGGTGATGTCTACAATAACAACTTCATTTTCGTTACTCCCTATTAATATTTCTCTGCCTGTATAGTCTGTGTCTGGTCCATTATAGGTTACTGCTTGTGCATCATGGCTGTAGTTGTCCATTCCCCAACCACCTTCACTTATTGGGTTTAGAGGGTTTTGTATGTTGATAAACAAAGGGCCTCCTTTATAAGTTCCCGCTTTATTTGTACCAACAGGGTAAGCATAACCTGATTTTTCATTAATAACTATGTTATGAGCGCTACCAAAATCAGTAAAGTGTTTATCTGCTGTAAATGTAATTGGAGGGTTTGAAACGTTTCTAAGCTTTGTTAGGTCAAATACCTGCATGCCATGGTTTGTTGCTTCACTAACAATAAAAGCATAATTGTTATAAACTTTCACATCCCACCAATCTTCACTTATAGTTGCTGTAGGGAGTTTACCTAAATAAACAGGATTTTCTGTATCCGTAATGTCTACAAAAACAGTTCCGTTGTCTACACACATAATAGCGTATTCTTTATTGGTTGCTTCATCGGTCCATCCCCAGCAATCACTTCCACTAATTGCATTAAAAGTACTTAGTGGAATATTCAATAACAAATCATAGTTGTCACAAGGGTAAATTCCTGCTTTACCATTAGAACAGGTACTTTTATTGGTTTCTATTGGGGTTTCATTTGAAGATGACGAGCAAGAAGTTAAAAACAACATCCCAGCTAAAACAAATAGAATTTTAAAGTTTTTCATAAATCGGGGTTTAAAATCACTAAATTAAGTAATTAACTATTTATATAACATACAAAAACTGCAAAACCCTATTTTTATTTTGTATAGATTACCTTAAGCAAAATAGTTCTTTTTGTTAGTTAGTCGTTATCTTTGCAGCATGTTAGAAGATAAAAATCAAGAAAGAACTTCGTTAGCTGAGCTTGGAGAGTTTGGGTTAATAAACCATTTAACAAAGCATTTTAAAATGTATCATTCTTCAACAGTTAAAGGTGTGGGAGATGATGCAGCTGTAATTAGTGCATCAGATAAAGAAACTGTAATAACTACAGATTTATTAGTTGAAGGTGTACATTTCGATTTGAGTTATATGCCTCTTAAGCATTTAGGATACAAAGCGGTAATGGTCAATTTATCAGATGTGTATGCAATGAATGCTGATGCAGAACAAATTACAGTGTCAATTGCAGTTTCTAATCGTTTTCCATTAGAAGCTATAGAAGAATTATATGCAGGAATACAATTAGCCTGTGATACGTATAAAGTAGATTTAGTTGGAGGAGATACTACATCTTCAACAAAAGGAATTTTAATTTCTGTTACAGCTATTGGTAAAGCCAATAAAGAAGATGTTGTGTATAGAAATGGAGCTAAAGCTACTGATTTAATTGTTGTTTCGGGTGATTTAGGAGGAGCGTATTTAGGTTTACAAGTATTAGAGCGTGAAAAGCAAGTTTTCCAGGTAAACCCTCAAAATCAACCAGACTTAGATAAATATACCTATATAATAGAACGTCAGTTAAAGCCAGAGGCGCGTAAAGATATTCCTAAGTTATTAGAGGAGTTAAAAGTAAAACCAACTTCTATGATTGATATTTCTGATGGATTATCTTCTGAAATTATGCATATCTGTACACAGAGTAAAACAGGATGTAAGATTTATGAAGACAAGTTGCCATTAGACCCTCAAGTAATTTCTACTTCTGAAGAGTTTAATATGGATAGTACTATGATAGCTTTAAGTGGTGGAGAAGATTATGAGTTATTATTTACGGTTTCTATAGATGATTATGATAAAATAAAAGGAAATCCTAACTTAACAGTTATTGGTCATATTACCGAAGAAAATGAAGGAATGAATTTGGTAACACGTGCTAATCAAGAAATTGAGTTAAAAGCACAAGGTTGGAATTCTTTTAGTAAAGAGTAGACAATAAACATAATATAATAAGCACCCAAATTTGGGTGCTTTTTTAGTTTTAAAAAGACTCTTTTAAAATTATTGTAGAATAAAAAAGCTGGTATAAAAATTGTATATTAGTCAGATAGTAAAAAGAATATTAACAAAAATCAAAAAAGAGAATGGGAATTTTTTCATTTATTAAAAACGCCGGAGCAAAAGTTTTCGGTATCGGAAAAACAACTGAAGAAGAAGCTGCTGATAAAGCTGCAAAATTAGTAGATGCTGTAAATAAACTGGAGCTTTCTGTTGAAAATTTAGCTATTAATGTAGATGATGATAAAGCTACAGTAGCAGGAGTAGCAGAAGATTTAGCTACTAAAGAAAAAGTAGTTTTAGTGGTAGGAAATACAGAAGGTATTGCTTCTGTAGAAGATAACATGACAGTTAAAGAGGTTGAGGTTATCGAAGAAGCTGCTATGGCTCAGTTCCATACAGTAGTAAGTGGAGATTCATTAAGTAAAATTGCAAAAGAATTTTATGGTGATGCTATGAAGTACCCAGTAATTTTTGAAGCAAACAAACCAATGCTTACTCATCCTGATAAAATTTACCCAGGACAAGTATTAAGAATACCACCTTTAGTGGACTAATCAAAAGTTAATCAACCAAAGGGAAAAGCACTGCATTTGCAGTGCTTTTTTAATTTATATAAGTAGGTATTTAAAGATGAGTGTAGGATAAAATAGTAGTAAAAAAGAATAAAATTATCATCATCTTTGCACCTGTTTTTAAAACCATAAAAATGAACCAAAGAGCGTTAGCACTTACTGCGGCATCTATTGCGACACTTATCTACGGAGTTACTTTTACTGTTGCTAAGGAAGTGATGGAAGGATATATTGAACCTTTTGGTTTTATATTACTTCGTGTCGGAGGAGCTGCCTTGATTTTTTGGTTATTAGGGCTTTTCGTAAAATCACCATCTATTGAAAAAGAAGATTACAAAAGAGTGGCAATGGCTGCTTTTTTTGGAATTGCTTTTAATATGCTAACTTTTTTTAAGGGACTAAGTTATACTACACCAATCAATGCATCGGTAATGATGGTAACTACGCCTATTTTAGTGTTGATTTTTGCGAGTATTCTTTTAAAAGAGAAACTTATTTTAAGAAAAATTGTAGGTGTTGTTGTTGGTATGGTAGGAGCTATAATTTTAATAGCTTATGGAAACCCACTTAAAGGTGATGCAACTAACATGGTTTTAGGGAATTTTTTAGTATTTATTAATGCAGCATCATATGGTATGTATTTAGTTGTTACCAAAAAACTAATAGCAAAATATAACCCTATTGTTTTTGTAAAGTGGTTATATCTATTTGGATTAATAATGGTACTTCCTTTTGGTTTTTTTGAATTGTTAGAAGTACAATGGCAAACAATGCCAATGTCAATTTTCTTAAAAGCAGGTTTTGTGGTGTTATTTACTACTTGTATTACATACTTGTTTAACTTATTTGCATTATCAAAACTTAAACCAACTACAGTAAGTGTTTTTATGTATTTGCAACCTGTAGTAGCTGCTATTTATGCATTAATAGTAGGAAGCGATCATTTAGATATGGTTAAAATAGGGGCAGCATTATTAATCTTTTTAGGAGTATTTTTAGTAACCAAACGCCCAACAGAAACTCCCAATAAATAAATGTATCTTTGCGGATTATTAAACCGAAGTTATGATACAGTCAATGACGGGTTACGGTAAATCCGTACTACATTTACCCTCTAAAAAAGTAACAATCGAAATTAAATCTTTAAACAGTAAAAATTTAGATTTAAATACAAGAATTCCTTCATATTATAGAGAAAAGGAGTTAAGTGTTCGAAAAAAACTAGCAAGCAATTTAGTACGTGGTAAAGTAGACTTCTCTATTTATGTAGAAATGACTGCAGATGAAACTTCAACTACTGTAAATACAGGTGTGGTACGAGAGTACATGCAACAATTAAGAAATGTAACTCAAGTAGGAACTTCTGATGATGTTGAGTTAATGAAAATGGCTGTTAGAATGCCAGACGCATTAAAAACTGAACGTGAAGAGTTAGATGAAGAAGAATGGAAGCAAATTGAAGCACATATTGATGAAGCTTTAAAAGAAATTATCCAATATAGAACAGACGAAGCAAAATCGTTAGAAGAAGACTTTAAAACTAGAATACTAAATATTCAATCAGCTTTAGAAGAGGTAAAAAAGTTAGACGGTGATAGAATTGAGCATGTTAAGGAGCGCTTACAAAAAGCGTTGACTGATTTAAAAGTTGAGGTTGATGAAAATCGTTTTGAGCAAGAGTTAATCTACTATTTAGAAAAGTTAGATATTAACGAAGAAAAAGTACGTTTAGCTAATCACTTAGAATATTTCTTGCAGCAATTAGCAACTCAAGATTCTAATGGGAAAAAATTAGGATTTATTGTGCAGGAAATTGGAAGAGAAATCAACACAACAGGATCAAAAGCTAATTTTGCACCAATGCAAAAATTAGTTATCCAAATGAAAGACGAGTTAGAAAAAATAAAAGAGCAAATTTTAAACGTTTTATAAAAATGTCGAAAGATTTTAAAGGAAAATTATTTGTGTTTTCAGCACCATCAGGTTCAGGTAAAACCACTATTGTACGTCATTTATTGGCGCAAGAACGTTTTAATTTGGCGTTTTCTATTTCTGCAACTAATAGAGATCCTAGAGGAGAAGAAAAAGATGGAATAGATTATTATTTTATTTCATTAGAAGAATTTAAGCAAAAAATAAAAAATGATGAGTTTTTAGAGTGGGAAGAGGTTTATAGAGATAATTTTTACGGAACACTAAAAACAGAAGTAGAACGTATATGGTCGGAAGGAAAACATGTGATTTTTGATATTGACGTTTCAGGAGGTTTACGTATAAAAAGAAAATTTCCAGAAGAAACCTTAGCTGTTTTTGTAAAACCACCAAGTATTGACGAATTAAAGATTCGTCTGAAGAAACGATCTACCGAAAGCGAAGATAAAATTAACATGCGTATTGCAAAAGCTTCAGCGGAACTTGCTAATGCACCACAATTTGATAAAATCATTAAAAATTACGATTTATCAGTAGCTTTACAAGAAGCAGAAGATTTAGTAGATGATTTTTTAGGGTTATAACAAAAGAACCTAAAGCAAAAAATTATAACAAACCCCATCATTTTAATTATAAAATGATGGGGTTTGTTATATTCAAAAAAGATTTTTTTATTAAAGGAGAATATAAGAAAATTCTAATCCTATTGTTGGATAAAATCTGTCTAATTTAGAATTGAAATCTTTTGCATAGCCAACACCAGCATTTATATTAAAAAGCCAATTGCCTCCTAAACTTCTTTGAATTCCCCAGTGTAACTCACTAAAAAGTATATTGTTTGCTACATCTTCTTTTTTAGAAGAAAAAGTTCCTTGTAGAGCAAAGTAATTACCAGAATTACGATCAATACTTTTTCCTTTCTTTATTCTGTTTTCTCTGTTGTAAATATATTTTAATTTACTCCTTAATCTTAAAACAGGAAAAGTGTTAAAGTCTATTCGAAAAGATTCTTCTAAAAAAGGAAGGCTTCTAATAAAGCTTCCCGCTCCAATACCTGCTCCTGCTTCAAAAGTAAATTTGTTATTTAAAGGAATTTCGTATGATGCGTCTAAACCTGTTAGATAATAATTGATTTTAAATTGATTGGTTAAACCTGCTTTTAATTTTTCTTGAGAAAAAGTTATGCTTATTACAAAGAAGCATAAAACGATACTAAAAATATTTTTTTTCATTATAACTATTGATTAATATTCAACTCTAAATTTAGAACCACCCCACTGTCTATTGTAGTATGCTCCCGATTCCATATCAACAGAAACACTTCCTACGATATCCCAAGTAAATTTCAAATCTAAAACAAAATCTGAATTACCATCTCCATCTGTAAAACTCAATAAAGCCTTATCTACTTTGAAATTTTTAGGTAGATTAAATGTTCTTCGCGCTATAGCTAGTTTTTTTACTTCTACAATTTCATTTTCAAAGAAATATGCTATGGGTTTATATTTGTCTTTATCTGGATCATAGTTTGTTATTATAACAGCTCCTTTTTGATTTTTCCTTAAATCAACTAAGGTATTTTGTAGTGCTTTTCCAGCATAAAAGTAAAAATCTTTACTTTTAAGATTTAAAACGTTCTTTCCAGAAATATTTACAACAGCAACTTTATTTGCTCCTCCCTTAAACAAATTTTTAATATTAATACCTAAATCTATAAAACTTTTTCTTACATGTTTTTTTGGGGTAAATACAGGTGTATTAGCGTACATTACTAAATCATTGTAGCTTAGTTGTGTAGATGTTAGAGTTTTGTTATCTAAATCATAAACACCAGATAAATAACTAATTGTTTCTTTTTTTTCTAAAAGTTTTTTTATGTACTCACTTATTTTAGTATAAACTTTTTTAGCTTCTTTTGAATTTATACTTATGTCTATGTTTCTTGTTTTCATCTTAAAGATAGATTTCTTATTCTTGATATAGACTTTGTTAGCACTTCTATCTGAAAACCACCCAAACCAAGTCTTTTGTTTAAATTTAGCTTGCATATATACATCAGTAAAAAGCCAATAATCTTCCGCAGCAAAGACCGTTCTTAGTTTCTTTTTGCTGTTAAACTTATATTCACAAGCGTAAGATTTTCCAAAAATATTATCTATCCATCCGTCTTTGGTGTTTAAGCAAACACTAAAATGAGATGTATTTGTAGGAAGACCAATATTAGGAGTTGGAGTACTACCTCCACCTCCACCACCTTCGGGGTATTCTATTTCTCTTGGAGGTTCTACTCTCATATTAGGTAATTTACTTTTGTCTGGAATATATAGTTCTACCAAATCATTCTTGTAAGCTTTTCCTTTGTTGTTATTAGAGGTTATATTATCTAACAATTTTCTGTTTTCCTTGTTAACACTAAATATTCCTTTTTCTGTATATTTATATATCTTATTAGCAACTTCTATTTCTCCTTTTTCATTTAACAAGTTGGCAAATAATTCGTTTTGAATAAGATTTTCTTCAGGATAATTGTTTTTACTACTTTTATTTAGATATTTTTTCTGTTTTAAATAATAAAAAGATTCTGCTTCTTGCTCTGTTAAATACCCAGCAACTTTTAAAGGAGTAAAACCGTCTTTGTAAAACTTATTAAACCCCTCTTTAGGGTTTTCCATTTCTTTAAGAGTGTTATAGGTTTCTTTTAATGAATTAATATCTTTAAATATTAAAAGACCATTATTGTATTCACCATTTAATGTTCTATTCGTTGTTTTTTCTTTAATGAGCGCATTGTTTTCATTATTACAAGAAAACATTATAATGGTTGCAAAAAGTGTTAATAGTGTTTTTTTCATAGAAAATTTATTTAAAAAATGATTGTGATAATTAGCTTAATTTTTAACCCTTTTTCTTTCTAGATAAGAAAGATCATAACTTTTTTGATGTTTAAAACAATTGAAAATTAATAAACCCTAATTTTTTTGAAATAAATTTTATTTGATGAGTAAAAAAGTAAAATGAATATAATATTTTTACAGTTAATTAAGTAATAGTAATATTTAATGGTTAAAAATATCGGATTGTACTTCGGAACTTTTAATCCAATTCACATAGGACATTTAATCATAGCCAACCATATGGTTGAAAATTCTGATTTAGATGAAATCTGGATGGTTGTAACGCCACATAATCCTTTTAAAAAGAAAAGTTCATTATTAGAAAACCACCATCGTTTAGAAATGGTGTATTTGGCAACTCAGGAGTACGATAAACTTCAACCTTCTGATATTGAATTCAAACTTTCACAACCCAACTATACGATAAACACATTAGTTCATATTTCAGAGAAATTTCCTAATTATAAGTTTAGCTTAATTATGGGAGAAGACAATCTGAAAAGTTTACATAAATGGAAGAACTATGAAGTTATTTTAGAAGATTATGATATTTATGTTTACCCAAGAGTATCAAACGGCGTGGTAGAAAATCAATTTAAAGATCATAAGAAAATTCATAGAGTAGAAGCTCCTATTGTACAAATATCTTCAACCATGATTCGCAATGCTATAAATGAAGGGAAAAACTGTAAACCTTTGTTGTCTGATAAGGTGTGGAAGTATATAGATGAGATGAATTTTTATAAAAAATAGTTTCGCCGTTTTTTCGTTGTATATTTGAAATCCAAACAAGTATAAGACGTGGCAAAAAATAAAAAAAAGCGAAAGCTTAAACAAAAACTTACGGATAAATATCGCTTAGTAATTATAAATGAAGATACGTTTCAAGAACGGTTTTCTTTAAAGTTATCACGGTTAAACGTTTTTGTATTTGGAGGAGTATTTTCTATACTTCTTATTGTACTTACCACTTTGTTAATTGCATTCACAGGTATACGAGAATACATACCAGGATACTCTTCAACAGCTTTAAAAAAGAAAGCCACTCGATTAACATATGAGACAGATTCGTTAAAAACTAGGTTGTCGGTTCTTGAAGGTTATACAAAAGCTTTAAAACCTGTTTTAACAGGAGAAATAGAGCCAGAAAAAATAGATTCTATAACAAAAGAAATGAAAACGATAGCTTTTGATGAAAGTAAATTACAAGCATCAAAGGAGGATTCTTTGTTTAGAGAAAAAGTTGAGAGTAAAGACTTATTTCCTTTGTATAATGGAGGAGCAAATAGAGTTAAAAATGTATTCTTTTCCCCATTAACAGGAAGCATTTCGCAACCATTTGATGTTAATGATAAACATTATGCGATCGATATTGTAGCAAAAACAGGTACACCTGTAAAAGCTGTTGCAGACGGTACGGTTATTTTAGCAGAATGGACAGCAGAAACAGGATATGTAATAACCATACAACATTCTAACGAGTTTATTTCAGTTTATAAGCATAACGGAACCTTATTAAAACAACAAGGAGATGTTGTAAAATCGGGAGAAGCAATTGCAAGCGTAGGTTCTACAGGAGAACTAACCACAGGCCCTCATTTACATTTTGAGTTGTGGAATAACGGATTTCCGGTGAATCCAATAAACTATATAGATTTTCAGTAAAAAAGAAAAAAAGAGAATGAGCATAAAATCAATACTAGCAATTCCATTTGCGAAAATTGTTCGTAAACAAGTATATAAATGGGCAAACAACCCACACAAAACTCAAGAAAAAGTTTTTGAATATTTGGTTACTGAAGGATGTAAAACAGCATTTGGAAAAGATCACGATTTTATATCAATCAATAATTACGAAGATTTTAAAAAAAGAGTCCCAATTAACGATTATGAAGGCTTGCGTGATTATGTAGATAGAGTTGTAGCAGGAGAAGAAAATGTTTTGTGGAAAGGAAAGCCTTTGTATTTTGCTAAAACTTCAGGAACAACTTCAGGAGCAAAATACATTCCTATAAGTAAAGAATCCATGCCAACGCATATTAAAGCAGCTCGAAATGCTTTGTTGTTTTATATAACAGAAACAAACGACGCTAGTTTTGTTGATGGGAAGATGATTTTTTTACAAGGAAGTCCAGTTTTAGAAGATAAAAACGGAGTGAAATTAGGACGTTTAAGTGGGATAGCAGCACATTATGTTCCAAATTACCTCTTAAAAAACCGTTTACCGAGTTGGGAAACTAACTGTATTGAAGATTGGGATACCAAAGTAGATAAAGTAGTTGAAGAAACATTGCAAGAGAATATGACGGTGATAAGCGGAATTCCGTCGTGGGTACAAATGTATTTTGAACGCTTGAAGGAGAAAACAGGTAAGAATGTTTCTGAACTCTTTCCAAACTTTAATTTTTTCGTGTATGGTGGAGTAAATTTCGAGCCTTACAAGAATAAGTTTGAAGCGTTGATAGGAAAAAAAATAGACTATGTAGAGTTATATCCTGCATCCGAAGGATTTATTGCATATCAAGATTCGCAAACCGAAAAAGGTATGTTGCTACAATTAAATTCAGGAATGTTTTATGAATTTATTCCAGCAAATGAATTTTTTGATGAGAACCCAACAAGAATATCGTTAAAAGATGTTCAGTTAGGAGTAAACTATGTGATTATATTAAACACTTCTGCTGGTTTATGGGGGTATAATATTGGTGATACTGTTGAATTTACTTCGTTAAAGCCTTACAGAATAAAAGTAACAGGACGTATAAAACACTTTATTTCTGCTTTTGGGGAGCATGTAATAGGAAAAGAGGTTGAAAAAGCATTAAATGATGCTATAAAAGGAACAGATGTTAACGTAAGTGAGTTTACAGTAGCCCCGCAAGTAAATCCAGAAAGTGGACTACCATATCATGAGTGGTTTATTGAGTTTGAAAATGAACCTGAGAATTTGGATGAGTTAGCATCTAAGATTGATGCTTCTATGCAAGAGCAAAATGTATATTACTTCGATTTAATTGAAGGTAAAATTTTACGCCCTCTTATCATTAGAAAAGTTAAAAAAGGAGGTTTTCATGAGTATATGAAATCCATAGGGAAGTTTGGAGGTCAGAATAAAATCCCACAGCTATCAGATAATAGAAAAATAGCGAATGTATTACAGAACTTCTTAGTTGAATAAAAAATAAAATGAAAATTGTAGCTACTAACATAGGAGAAAGAAAAGAAATTGATTGGAAAGGAAAAATCGTGACGACAGGAATTTTTAAATTCCCTGTTGAAACTCCTATTTTTTTAGATCTTGAAAAAGTAAAGGATGATGCTATCTGTGATAGAAAGTATCATGGAGGTATTGATCAAGCAGTATATGCATATTCAGAAAAACATTATGCATATTGGAAAGAGTTATACCCTAATTTAGATTGGGAACTTGGAATGTTTGGTGAAAATTTAACAATTGATGATTTAGACGAAAGCCAACTGCATGTAGGAGATACTTTTAAGGTAGGAGAGGTTATAATTGAAGTTACGAAGCCGCGTCAACCATGCATGAAACTTGGTGTACGTTTTAATGATATGAAAATTGTAAAACAGTTTTGGAAACAAAATTTACCAGGAGTCTATTTTAAAATACTTCAAACAGGTTTTGTGAAAGCAGGAGATGAATTTGAACAGGTAAAAAGCTGCCCTCAAAATCCAACCATTGAAGAAGTGTATAAGAGTAAGAGGGAAGCAAAGTTTAAACCTAAGAACTAAACTTTTGGGAATCTAACATGTTTTTTGAAGCCATAGAGGCAAACCCCATTTTGTACAAAATATCAGCTCTGGTATTTTCTTTATGATTCAGTGTTTCCATGGTTTCGATTATATCTTTTTTGAAACCATTCCTATGATAAGTTTTATGAACTTCTTTAATAAAAGGAGTGGGAACTTGGAAACAGTGTGAACCAATCACATCCATAGCTGCCCCTTTTGATAGTAAATAAGCTTCATTACCAAATTTCTTTTTATCTACAGAAGGATATAAGTGCATTTCAATAGCAGTTTTAATAATAGCAGCTTTATTTTCAGTGTCATTTTTCTTTACTAAATCATCAGCATAAGAACCTCCATAATTAGCAAAACATTGTTGACTACATATATGATTGTGAGAATCAGTTAAACCGATATCATGTAGCATTGATGATACAAAAAGTAATTCTTTATCGTAGTGTAATTTTTCTGAAAGAGCAATTCCAGCAGACCAAAAAAAGGTTCTATAAGAATGATATAAAAGTATTGGGTTACATAACTCATTTGCCTCTTTTAAAGCCAGTTTAGATAGTTTAGAGTCTGGAATTCCAATAGTGTTAATATCATAATCTAATTTAGACTTAATGCCAGTTTTATATAAAAACTTAGCATAAGTTTCTTTTAATTTAGAAGTAATTAAGAGTTTTTTAAATTGTTGAATTTCTTTTCTGTTGAGTACAGAAGGACTATGATTATTATGTATTTGCATTGCTTATTTTTTTCGAACAAAGCAAATATAAAACAAAAACATACTAATTGGTATGTTTTTAAATCTAATATTATTTTAAACCAGTTAAGTAAAGTTTTAATTGCTTTAAATGATGGGTATAAGTATTTGTCTTATTGCTTAATTTACCTAAAGCTCTAGCTCCCCAATAGCTAGCTATAATAAAATCAGCAACTTCTTCAGCGTTAATACTTGAGTTTAAGGTATTATTTTGTTGTTCTTTGATTATAGAACTAGAAATAGCATCTGTCCATAGAGATTTTACTTCGTTAAGAACCTGTTTAAAGTCATTGTCTAATGGAGACATTTCTTGAGTTAAGTTGGCTAGAGGACAACCATGTTCTATTGTTAAAAAAGAGTTGTGTAAAAGTAATTCTTCAATCATTGTGTATAAAGAATCACATAGACTATCGGTAGAAGAGAGAGAGCTAATAGGTAAGTCAATAGTTTTTAGCTGTATTATCTCTTTAATAACAGCAATTCCCATTTGCTTTTTATTCTTGAAATGATAATAAAAAGCACCTTTTGTAACTTTAGTAGTAGCTATTATTTCATCGATACTGGTAGATTGATATCCCTTTTTATAAATAAGTTCAAAAGCTTGTTGTAAAATAGTTGCTCTTGTGTTCGCAGATTTTTTCATTCGTTGTAGCGTACTCTTTATTAATTTACATGTAGTACAAATTTACTATTATGTATATAATAAAGTAATGCTAAAACTAAAATTTAGGTTAAAAAGAGATTTTAGCTAGGGGTATTCCATCCGTAGATGAAGTTCTCTATAATAAAACTAAAGAATTCATAAGTGAATATTATTGAAGTAATAACCCCGATGAGTTTAAGTATATTTTTATTCATTTTGTTTTTGTTCTAACTCAAACACTTTTTGTAACATTTTATCATCCTGCTGGTCTACTTTATATAAGCCTTCATCGCTAAAAAGTTCACGAGCTATCAATACTTTTAAGTTACTACGAAGCTGATTTTTTGTTCTTTCAGAAAGTCTGAAGTCTTTAAGTTCTGCTAAGAATTTGTTAGAAACTTTATTGTCTTTATCAAAATTGCTAATAAAATCTTCAACTGTTAGTGAAGCCAATTTTTTACGATTATCGTCCACATAAGAGAAGGCAAAATCATTTAAAGGACGGAAGAATATTGTAGGAATATATGCTGAGGTGTCGACTGCTACAAAATAATCAGGAATAATTCCACCACCACCATATACTACTTTTCCTTTAGGAGTTGTGTATTTTAAGCTATCAACAGTTTTAATACTATCCTTGGTAAATAACTCCCCATTTTCTAATCGATGTTCAAAATCGTGACTGTATTCTTCTGAATCTGCGTCTTTTTTATAAGGTTTTTGAATAGATCGCCCTGTTGGAGTATAATACCTAGCAGTAGTTAATCGCACGGCAGAACCATCACCTAAATCCATTTCTTGTTGCACCAATCCTTTTCCAAAAGAACGACGGCCAATAATAATACCTTTGTCATTATCTTGTAAAGCACCAGCTACAATTTCAGAAGCAGAAGCAGAGTTTTCATCTATCAATACATACAAACCTCCATTTTCAAAATCTCCTTTATCAGTAGCGAAAGACTCTACAATATCACCTTTATTATTTTTTGTAAATACAATCAGCTTTTCATCTTCTAAAAACTCATCAACAATATCATTAGCAATATCTATAAAACCACCACCATTTCCACGAAGATCTAGAACTAAATCTGTCATTCCTTTAGTTAGTAATTTATTTAGAGAAGACTTAAACTCAATATAGGTGTTACGGGCAAAACGATCTAACTTTATATAACCAATACTATCGTTTAGCATATATGCAACATCAACACTTTTAATATTTACCTTACCACGATTAATGGTAATGTCAAAAATACTATCGTTGGTTTTTCTGTAAACTTGTAAGTTTACTTTGGTGTTTGGCTTCCCTTTTAAAGCTTTCATTATTTGGGAAGTTTGTAATTTCTTTCCGTACAGCGTATCCTTATCTGCAAGCAAAATTCTGTCACCTGCTTTAATACCAGCCTCAATACTTGGTCCGCCTTTAATAGGTTCAATAACTGTTATGGTATCACCAATCATTCTAAATTGAACACCAATACCAACAAAATTACCTTGCATGTTTTCGGTAACCAATTGTAAGTTTTCCTTTGGAATATATACTGAATGTGGGTCTAATTTACCTAACATTTCGGCAATCGCTCCATCTAGTAATTCATCAGTATTTACATCATCAACATAATCACTTTGAATATAGTCTATCAAGCGTTTTATTTTACGTTCGCTTGATGAGCTTTTTCCAATAAGGTTACTTGAATTTCCGTTGCTAAAAAAGGTTCCGATAAGAATACCGAAAATTACAGCAATAGATAAATATATAGGTAAATTATTCTTGTTCATAAGGTAAATACGTCAATTCAACACCTGCTTTTTCTAAAAAATCCAACCCTGATCGGTCTTTGTAAGCACTAGCATATACTACACGTTTTATTCCTGCTTGATGTATTAATTTACTACATTGCTGGCAAGGCGAAAGTGTAATATATAAGGTAGCACCTTTACATGATTGTGTTGAAGAAGCTACTTTTAAAATAGCATTGGCTTCGGCATGTAATACATACCATTTGGTGTATCCTTCTTCATCTTCACAATAATTTTCAAAACCAGAAGGAGTACCATTATAACCATCAGAAATAATCATTCGATCTTTAACAATTAAGGCACCTACTTTTTTACGAATACAGTGAGAAAGTTGTCCCCATTCATTTGCCATTTTTAAATAGGCAATGTCGTATTTTAATTGTTTTTTCTTCAAAATTTTCAGTGTGGTTTTTCTTAGATAAGCTAAGGTAGTTAGATTTGAGTTAGTTAGGCGTTAATTTTTTACCAAAAAACTCGGTCAAACATCATTTGTAAGGCAAACCCGATAACGATAGAAGACATGATTAAAATCCAATCGCGACGGTTTACACTAAAGATTGATTGTACTAAAGCACCAATTAATAAAATTCCTAATACAATAATAATTTGTGCTACTTCTACACCTAATGCAAATTCTAATAAAGGTAAAAATTTATCAGAAGTTTTTCCAATCATAATTTTAAAATAGTTGGAAAAACCAAGTCCGTGAATTAATCCGAAAAATAAAGCAAAAAATAAATTCTGATTTTCTTTTCCTACTGATGCCTTTTTAGCAGTTAATACATTCATTAATCCAGTAATAAAAATGGTTAATGGAATTAAAAATTCAATTAAATCTGCTCGGACATTTAATATTCCATAAGCTGAAAGTGCTAAGGTTATCGAGTGTCCAATAGTAAATAAAGTGATTAACCATAAAACTTTTGTCCACTGCTTAAATTGATATACAACAGCTAATACAATTAAGAATAAAATATGGTCATAGGCTTTAAAATCTAGTACATGAAACAAGCCTGTTTTAAAGTAGAAGATAAAATCGTTCATTCGGGGTTTTTAAATTTTTATTTGTCGATCTATTTGTTGGTCTAAAGATATAAAAGTTTCGGTTCTCGAAACCCCTTTTATGGTTTGAATATCCTTATTTAACAAATGCATTAAGTCTTCATTGTTTTTACACAGTATTTTAATGAAAATAGCATAGTTACCAGTAGTGTAGTGACTTTCTACAATCTCAGGAATTTCTTTTAAACGTTTAATTGCTGAAGAGTATAGGCTAGAAGAATCTAAAAAAACACCAACAAAAGCAGTAGTAGTGTACCCTAATGCTTTTGGGTTTAATATCATTTTATAACCATCAATTAAATCCGATTCGTCTAACTTTCGTAATCGTTGATGAATGGCAGCACCAGATATACCCACTTCTCGAGCAATGCTTAAAATAGGTGTACGTGCATCTTTAACAAGGCGTTTGATAATGATTTTATCAATTCCGTCAATTTTTAATTTTCTAACCATGAAACAAAAATAAGGAAAGTTAGTTAGAGTTCATTTTTTCAATATTCTGTACCTTTACAGTTATGTATGCGTTGGTAGATTGTAATAACTTTTATGCTTCTTGCGAACGGGTTTTTAATCCGAATTTGCAAGGAAAACCAGTAGCTATTTTAAGTAATAATGATGGTTGTGTTATTTCAATGAGTGATGAAGCAAAAAAGTTACAGCTTCCGTTTGGGGCACCAATTTTTAAGTGGGATCAGTTCTGTAAAAACAACAATATCTCGGTACTGTCCTCAAACTATCCACTATATGGTGATATGAGTGCTAGGGTGATGAAGATTTTAGAACAATTTTCTCCAGATGTAGAAGTATACTCTATTGATGAAGCTTTTTTACAATTCAAAGGTTTTGATGAGTATGATTTTAATTCCTACGGGAAAGAAATTAGAGAAAGACTATTGAAGTGGACGGGGATTCCAACCTGTGTAGGAATTGCACCAACAAAAGCGTTAAGTAAAGTAGCCAATAAAATAGCTCGTAAATTTCCAAAAGAAACAGGCGGAGTATATGTAATAAATTCCGAAGAAAAAAGAGTCAAAGCGTTGCAGTGGACTCCTATAGAAAGTGTTTGGGGAATTGGCAGAGGTATACAGAAGAGGTTGCTCGCCAAAGGATGTAAAAAAGCATACGATTTTACCCAGTTAGATGATAATTGGGTATTGAAAAATCTTTCTATAACAGGCTGGAAGTTAAAAAAAGATTTAGAAGGAGAGTCTAAAATAGAATTAGATGAATCTACTAATAAGAAAGCAATAGCAACAACCCGAAGTTTTGAATATACATTTTCTGACTTAGATAATATTAAAGAAAGAATTTCAACCTTTGCAGTGAGTTGTGCAGAAAAATTACGCAAACAAAACTCTAGTTGTCATATGGTGATTGTTTTGCTACGAAGTGATTATCATAAAAAAGATACTGAACAACATCGAGTAAGTAAAACAGTTGTGTTTCCATATCCAACAAACTCCACATTAACGATAAGTAAAAGTGCAGTACAAGCGGTAACAACTATATTTAAAGAAGGAATAAAGTATAAAAGAGCAGGAGTAATTGTAACAGGATTGGTTCCTTCAGATAATTATCAGATAGATATGTTTGCAAGCGAAAATCCGAAGCATACCTCTTTAATGAGTGCGATTGATAAAATTAATCAAACTTATAAAGCAGATAAGATTAAATTAGCCAATCAAGATTTACAACGTACTTGGAAGATGCGTCAAGAACGATTATCGCCCAAATACACTACAAATATTAACGATATTATTAAGGTAAAATAAGTTTAGTTAAATAACAAACAATAAGATGTTACGAAAATTAAAGCCAGTAAAAGCATCAGAGGCATTGACTTTTTTCTTACCAAAAGAGTTAAATGAAAGCAAAGGAGCTATTTTAATGGATACAGGTATTTCTGCAGGGTTTCCTTCACCTGCTGATGATTTCAGGGAAACGCGTATTTCGTTAGATGAAGAACTTATTAGAAATAAAGAAGCTACCTTTTTTGCAAGAGTAAGCGGACAGTCGATGATTGGTGCAGGTTTAGATGATAATGATTTATTGGTAATTGATAGAAGTATTCCTCCAACCAATAATAAAATTGCAGTATGTTTTTTAGATGGTGAGTTTACCGTAAAACGTCTGCGAGTAGAAGGTAGTGAAGTTTGGCTACAACCTGAAAATCCAGATTATCCAATTATAAAAATTACCGAAGAAAACAACTTTATTATTTGGGGAGTTGTAACTAATGTGATTAAGAAGGTGTAGCAGAGAACCAAGACCGCTTTGCTGTTAGACAGAAGAATCAAGACTTTTTTAGAAAGATCAAAGAGTCAATCTGAATTTTGTATGAAGAATCTCAAAATAAAAAAATCCAGCTATTTGCTGGATTTTTTGTCTTTATTCTAAAAATCTTGTGTCTTAAAAAAGATTAACAAAACTCTTTGTAAGCAGCGGCTAAATTCTGAGCAATAGCTTGTGCAGAACGTCCTTCAATATGATGACGCTCTAACATGTGTACTAAATTACCATCTTTAAATAAAGCAATTGCAGGAGATGATGGAGGGAAAGGAATCATATATTCT
This sequence comes from Tenacibaculum ascidiaceicola, assembly GCF_047470925.1. Lineage (NCBI taxonomy): Bacteria > Pseudomonadati > Bacteroidota > Flavobacteriia > Flavobacteriales > Flavobacteriaceae > Tenacibaculum > Tenacibaculum ascidiaceicola. The sequence continues at coordinate 53,295 of NZ_JAZKJP010000007.1, read as the reverse complement.
CTTGCCTTCGCTGTAGATTCTTTCTCTACACCTGCAAAAACTGTAGTTAAGTTCGTAGGAGTTTTATCTGCTCCTAAAGAAGCAATAGCACCAGGTCTTGCAGTACCTGCAGCACACCCACAAACAGAGTTTACCATTACTAACGTAGTTCCTTCTTTGGCTAAAGCATTGTCAACATCTTCAGCAGTATATAAAGCTTCAAAACCAGCATCGATTAATTGATCGCGCATTGGTTTTACTAATTCTTCTGGATACATATTTTTGAATTAAAAATTTAAGGCAAAGATACTTCTTTTCATGCCAACAATCAACTCGAAATAAGTATGGAGATAGATAGGTAATGTTTTATCTTTGTAGCCTCTAAAAAACAAACAATGGGAAAATTTGCAAAATGGCTTGGAGCTGGAGCTGGCTTTACATTAGGAGGGCCAATAGGAGCAATAATTGGGTTTGCTGTAGGAAGTCTTATTGATGGAATTTCTGTAGAAGATTTTGTACAAGAGCAGCAAGAATATCAAAAAAAGACTGGAGGTCAACCAAGAAGAGGGAGAGCTACATCAGGTGACTTTGAAATAAGTTTATTAATATTAGCATCAGTAGTTATAAAATCTGATGGAAAAATAGATAAGCGAGAGTTAGATTATGTTCGTGCTTACTTTGTAAAAATGTATGGTAAAGAACGAGCAAATCACGCATTCAAACTATTTAATGGAATTATAAAAAAACAAATATCTACACGCCAAGTTTGCTTACAAATACGTCAGTATATGTCGCATGCTACGCGATTACAATTATTACATTTTTTGTTTGGAATAGCAAAAGCAGATGGGCAAGTAACTAGTGTAGAGGAAGAAGAAATTAGAAAAATAGCAAGCTATTTATATATCAACGAATATGATTACTCATCAATAAAAGCAATGTTTTATGATGAGTCTGATGGAGCTTATAAAATGCTAGAGATAACGAAAGAATCGACTAACGATGAAGTAAAAAAAGCCTACAGAAGAATGGCTAAAAAACATCACCCAGATAAGTTACAAAACTTAGGAGAAGAGCATAAAAAAGGAGCTAAAGATAAGTTTCAAAAAATACAGGCTGCTTATGAACAAATTAAAAAAGAACGTGGGATTAGTTAATATGTTCATATAAAATTAAGAATTATGTAAAAAACACCTCAATTTTGAGGTGTTTTTTTATATCTCAAATTCAACAATTACAAGAAAATACGTAATTTCGCACATTCAATTAATAAACCGACAAAATGAGTAAGAAGTTTACTGAATACAAAGGATTGGATTTACCAAAAGTAGCAGAAGAAATATTAAACTATTGGGAGGAAAACAACATCTTTGAAAAAAGTATTACTACACGTGAAGGAAACGAACCATTTGTGTTTTTTGAAGGACCACCTTCAGCAAACGGTTTACCAGGAATTCACCACGTAATGGCACGTGCCATTAAAGATATTTTTTGTCGTTATAAAACCCAAAAAGGATACCAAGTTAAGCGTAAAGCAGGTTGGGATACGCATGGTTTACCTGTAGAATTGGGAGTTGAAAAAGAATTAGGAATCACTAAAGAAGATATCGGAACCAAAATTACGGTTGAAGAATATAACGAAGCATGTAAAAAAGCTGTAATGCGTTATACCGATATTTGGAATGACCTAACTCAAAAAATGGGATATTGGGTAGATATGGAAGATCCATATATAACCTATAAACCAAAATATATGGAATCGGTTTGGTGGTTGTTAAAACAAATCTATAATAAGGATTTGTTATATAAAGGGTATACAATCCAGCCATATTCACCAAAAGCAGGAACAGGATTAAGTTCGCATGAGTTAAATCAACCAGGAACGTATCAAGACGTTACAGATACTACAGTAGTAGCTCAGTTTAAAACGATAAAAGAAACATTACCAGACTTTTTACAAGTTGATGGAGATGTACACTTTTTAGCTTGGACAACTACACCATGGACACTTCCATCGAATACAGCATTAACGGTTGGGCCAAAAATAGAATACGTTTTAGTTAAAACATTCAACCAATATACATTTGAGCCAATTCAAGTGGTGTTGGCTAAAAACTTAGTATCAAAACAATTTGCTGGGAAGAAGTTTAATCAAGTTGAAGATGTAGAGGAATTAGCAAATTATGCTGAAGGAGATAAGCAAATTCCATATGCAATTGTAAAAGAATTTATAGGAAAAGATTTAGTAGGTATTAAATACGAGCAATTATTACCATTTGCTTTACCATATCAAAATCCAGAAAACGCTTTTAGAGTAATTTCAGGAGATTTTGTAACTACCGAAGATGGTACAGGTATCGTACATACAGCCCCAACATTTGGTGCTGATGATGCTTTAGTTGCAAAACAAGCAACTCCAGAAGTGCCGCCAATGTTGGTGTTAGATGAAAATGAGAATCCAGTTCCATTAGTAGATTTACAAGGGAAATTTCGCCCAGAAATGGGAGAATATGCAGGTAAATATGTAAAGAATGAATACTATACAGATGGGGAGGCTCCAGAAAAATCGGTAGATGTAGAATTGGCAATTCAACTAAAAACAGAAAACAAAGCCTTTAAGGTTGAAAAATATGTGCACAGTTATCCAAACTGTTGGCGTACGGATAAACCAATTTTATACTATCCATTAGATTCTTGGTTTATTAAGGTAACCGATGTAAAGGATAAAATGTTCGATTTAAACGAAACTATTAACTGGAAGCCAAAATCAACAGGAGAAGGACGTTTTGGTAACTGGTTAAAAAATGCGAATGATTGGAACTTATCACGTTCTCGTTTTTGGGGAATTCCATTACCAATTTGGCGTACTGAAGACGGAACAGAGCAAATCTGTATCGGTTCTGTAGCTGAATTAAAAGAAGAGATTCAAAAGTCAGTTAATGCTGGCGTAATGTCTGAAGATATTTTTGCTGATTTTGAAGTAGGAAATATGTCAGAAGATAACTATGATAAAATTGACTTACACAAAAATGTAGTCGATAAAATTATTTTAGTTTCTGCCTCAGGAAAACCAATGAAGCGTGAAAGCGATTTAATTGATGTATGGTTCGATTCTGGTTCTATGCCATATGCACAATGGCATTACCCATTTGAAAACAAAGAATTAATTGATAATAAAGAAAGTTATCCAGCGAATTTTATTGCAGAGGGAGTAGACCAAACTCGTGGATGGTTCTATACGTTACATGCTATTGGAACTATGGTGTTTGATTCTGTAGCTTATAAAAATGTAGTGTCTAATGGATTGGTGTTAGATAAGAACGGACAAAAAATGTCAAAGCGTTTAGGAAATGCTGTTGATCCGTTTACTACGTTATCAGAATATGGTCCAGATGCTACACGTTGGTATATGATATCAAATGCAAATCCTTGGGATAACTTAAAATTTGATTTAGCAGGAATAGAAGAAGTAAAACGTAAGTTCTTCGGAACTTTATATAATACCTATTCATTCTTCTCTTTATATGCAAACATTGATAACTTCACCTATAGTGAAGCTGAAATAGCTATTAATGAAAGACCGGAGATAGACCGTTGGATTTTATCTGAATTAAACACGTTAGTTCAAAAGGTAGATAAATTCTATGCAGAATACGAACCAACCAAGGCAACTAGAGCTATTTCTGATTTTGTACAAGATCATTTAAGTAACTGGTATGTACGTTTATGTAGAAGACGTTTCTGGAAAGGAGAATATGCGCAAGATAAAATTTCAGCATATCAAACGTTATACACTTGTATGTTAACGGTAGCTAAATTAGGTTCTCCAGTAGCACCTTTCTTTATGGATCGTTTGTATAAAGATTTAATAAAAGCTACAGGAAAAGAAAGTTTTGAAAGCGTACATATAGCAGAGTTTCCTAAATATAATGCTGATTTAGTAGATAAGTCGTTAGAGCGTAAAATGGAAAATGCACAAACAATATCTTCGTTAGTACTATCTTTAAGAGCTAAAGAAAAAATTAAAGTACGTCAACCGTTACAAAAAATTATGATCCCTGTATTGGATGCAACGCAGAAGGAAGAAATTTTAGCAGTAGCAGACTTAATAAAATCAGAAGTTAATGTTAAGGAGATAGAGTTATTAGACGATGCTTCAGGGATTTTAGTAAAACAAATCAAACCAAATTTTAAAGCTTTAGGGCCTAAGTTTGGTAAAGATATGAAGTTGATAGCTAATAAGATACAAGGATTTACACAAGATGATATCATCAAAATAGAAAAAGAAGGTGAAATTTCTGTGGAAATTAACGATAAATTGATTACTTTAGGAACCGCTGATGTGGAGATTTCATCGAAAGATATCGAAGGGTGGTTAGTAGCCAATGCAGAAGGGTTAACAGTTGCTTTAGATGTTACAATAAACGACGAATTACGCAAAGAAGGTGTGGCAAGAGAATTAGTTAATAGAATTCAAAACGCACGAAAAGACACAGGTTTAGAAGTAACCGATAAAATAAAATTAACCATTTTACAAGCTGATGATTTAAGAGAATCGGTATTGGCAAATGAAAACTACATTAAAGCAGAAACATTAACAAATGAATTAGTTTTTGTTGATGATTTAAAAAATGGTACAGAAATTGAGTTTGATGCCATTAAAAGTAGAATGTTAATTGAAAAAATATAGCATTATGGATGATGTTAAAATAAGATATTCAGATAGTGATTTACTAGAGTTTAAGGAAATCATTCAAAAGAAAATTGAAAAAGCTGAAGAAGACTTAAGATTGTTACAAGCATCGTATAAAAACGGTTCAGATAATGGAACCGATGATACATCGCCAACATTTAAATCTTTTGAAGAAGGTTCAGATACAATGGCTAAAGAAGCAAATATGCAGCTAGCTATTCGTCAAGAAAAGTTTATTCGTGATTTAAAAAATGCCTTAGTTCGTATTGAAAATAAAACGTACGGTATTTGTAGAGTTACAGGTAAGCTAATTCAAAAAGAACGCTTAAAGCTAGTGCCACACGCTACTTTAAGTATCGAAGCAAAACGAAAACAATAACTTTTAAAGTTAAAATAAATAGAGCCTCTTTTAGAGGCTTTTTTTGTATGAAAAAATATCTATTATTATATACCCTAATAAGTGTTCAATTTCTTTACTGTCAAGAAAAAATAATACAGAAGAGAAAAATGTTAGTAAACGAACTCGAAGTAGTTACTTACGGGTTAGACGATATTGTAATAGAAAATTCAAAGAGTAACGAGCTAGAAGTAATTTTACTTGATGAAAATCCACATACACATAATATATTGTTCAAAAAAGAAGGAGAAGTTTTTACAATAGCATTTGAGTTAAATATTCCAACACTAAAAAATGAAGTTTTTCGAAAATATATAACAAGAAGATTAGAAAGAGCTAGAGCGGTTATAAAAGTTCCTAAAAATAAACATATAAGCATACATGGAAAAACCATAGGAGTTAATTCAAAAAGTTACGCTGGAGATTTAGATGTTTATATTGAAAGAGGAAATATAAAACTGAATATTATTGAAAGGAGCGTAAATGTGCGTCTTTTTCAAGGAAATGTATTTGCGAAAATAACTTCAAAAAGTATGTTAGACTTAAAAACTAATAACGGAACCATTTTTATAAATGGAGAGAAAAAAGAATCTCCATTCTCTCAAGAAAACTTATCAACTTCTAAAAAACTTACCATAAATTCAATTCATGCCAACATAAACATAGAATTAGAGTAATTAACAAAATTTTATAATAATTACACGTAACAAAACATAAGTTATTTTGTCTAATGGTTAATTAAAAACTAAGAAATGAACAAAAGCATACTAACCGCAGCCATTGCAGCATTATTATTAATAAGCTGTAACTCCACAAAAAAAACAACAAACGATTTAGCAGTTCAAACCCCGATAGTAACAACCTTAGATTTAACAAAGGTTGATAATGATAAAGTACCGGTAACTGTTAACCCAGGTAGATTTACAGTTGAAAAAGTAACATATAGGTTACCAAGAGTAGTCCAAGGAACTTATTCTGTAAGTGATTTTGGTAAATATGTAGATAGTTTTAAGGCTTTAGATTATGAAGGAAACGAATTAGAAGCTACAAAAGTTGATACCAATACATGGGAAATTACCAATGCCCAAAAATTAGATAAAGTAACCTATTTGGTAAACGATACTTTTGATATGGAAGTTTCAGGAGGAATTGGAGGAGATACCCCATTTTCACCAGCAGGAACCAATATAGAATCTACTAATTATGTATTAAATCTTCACGGGTTTGTAGGGTATTTTGATTCTTTAAAAAATAATCAATATAAATTAGATGTTGTTTCGCCTACTAATTTTAAAAGAACTTCAGCATTACAAGAAGTAGGAACAAAAACAAGCGAAGATGGTTCAACTTTAACTTCAAGCTATTTTGCTCCACGTTATTTTGATATTACAGACAACCCGATGTTTTACGGAGAACTAGATGTAGAAGAGTTCAAAGTAGGTGATATTAAAATTGTATTAAGTGTATACTCTCCAAACAAAAAGCATTCAGCAGAAAAGCTTAAAAAAGTTATGGAGAAAATGATGCAAGCACAAAAAGCATACTTAGGAAGTGTTAACAGTACTGCTCGTTACGATATTTATTTATATCTATCCGATGGAACTGAAAAAGCACCTAAAGGATTTGGAGCTTTAGAACATCACACATCAACAGTAGTAGTATTACCAGAAGCAATGCCAGATGAAGCATTAGCAAAAAGTATGATAGATGTAGTATCTCATGAGTTTTTTCATATTGTAACTCCGTTAAGTGTACATTCAGAAGACGTACATTATTTCGATTACAATCAACCAACATTCTCAAAACACTTATGGATGTATGAAGGAATTACAGAATACTTTGCTACATTATTTCAAGTAAATCAAGGTTTAGTAACAGAAGACGAGTTTTACAGTAAAATTATGGGTAAAATTAAAACTGCATCTTCTATGAACGACTCTATGAGTTTTACTAAAATGAGTGAAAATGTATTAGACGAGCCTTATGCTTCTCAGTACTATAATGTTTATCAAAAGGGAGCTTTAATCGGTATGTGTATTGATATTTTAATGCGTGAAGAAAGTAATGGAAATAGAGGCGTGTTGTCATTAATGAAAGAATTATCATTAAAATATGGAAAAAATAAACCATTTGAGGATGATAAATTAATTGAAGAAATTACTGAAATGACATACCCTTCAATAGGAGCGTTTTTGAATACACACGTAGTAGAAGGTACACCAATTAATTATAATGAGTTTTTTGCAAAGGCAGGATTAGTGTTGAATGAATCAAAGGTAAAAACAAATTATATTCAAAATGATGGAGCTATGATTGTTAGAGCAGACCAAGCGACAAAAACAATCAGATTTTCAGAAGCAGTAAAAGATAATAGCTTTTGGGCTGAAAATGGAGCACAACCTAACGATGCAATTAAAGAGGTTGATGGAGTAGCAGTAACAAAGGAAAGTGCAAACCAGATTTTTACGAAAATGTTTATGTGGCAACCAGGAAACGAAGTTGAAGTAAAACTAGAAAGAGATGGTAAAGAGGTAATTATTAAAACAACTTTAACTCAATCATACACAAAAGGAACTAGTTTAAAAGATGATCCTAATGCAACACAAAAGCAAAAAGAATTAAGAAAAGCTTGGTTAAAAGGGTAGTTTCCTTTTTTAATCAATAATTTTAAGACCAATATGTCTCAAAGACTATTGGTCTTTTTCTTTCTATAAATCAGAAGAAAAACATAAAAATAGTTTTCTTATTTTTGTTTCCATTAAATAAAAAAAATGTCTAAAAAACACATCGCAATACTTACCGTAATTTTGGCAATTTTAATTGATCAAATCAGTAAAATTTATATCAAAACACATTTCCAATTAGGAGAAGAAGTTATTGTTTTCAATGATTGGTTTAGAATTCATTTTACAGAAAATAACGGAATGGCGTGGGGCTTTGAATTTGGTGGTAAAGCAGGTAAGTTATTCTTAACTTTATTTAGAGTTGTTGCCGTTACAGGTATTGTGTATTGGTTATGGCAATCTATCAAGAAAAAAGCGCATACAGCCGTTATTATTGCGATAGCGCTAATTTTAGCAGGAGCAGTAGGTAATATTATCGATTCTGTTTTTTATGGTGTAATTTTCGATTCTTCTTATCATAATGTTGCTACATTTTTTTCAGATAACCCATATGGAGAATTGTTTCACGGAAAAGTAGTAGACATGCTATATTTTCCTATTTATGAAGGAGAAAGTTTTACCTTTTTCAATGCTATTTTTAACGGAGCAGACTCTTGGATAACTATAGGAGTAGCTTTACTGTTTTTATTTAATAAGCAAGCATTTCCTAAAGAAGAAAAAGAAACAAAACCAGCTTCATAAAAACACTTTAAATACTTTTCCTATATTTATAGAAAAAGAAATTAATGCGTTTACTAAAATATTTTGCTGTTTTTGCTCTAGGGTTTTTAATTGCTAAATTCTGGTACGGAAAAAAGGAAAAAAAATATGAGCAAGAAGAAATTCAGGTGGTTTTAAACGGAATTCAGAATCTAAGTAAGTTAGTGGTTTCAGAAGGGGATTTTTCTGAAATGTATAGCTTTACTGATGCAAAAAAGTATTTCTATGGATACGTTACCTTTGAAAAGAAAGCAATGCTCTCAGTAAACGCTAAGGTTGAGGTGGGGTATGATTTATCGGAACTAGAAATTCAAATAGATAGTGTTGGTAAACAAATTATCATCAATAAAATTCCTAAAGAAGAAGTTCTAATTTCTCCCGACATTAAATATTTCGATTTACAACAGAGTCAGTTCAATACCTTCTCTAAACAAGAGCTAAATAAGCTGAATGCTAAAGCTATTGAAAAGATTAAATCGACAATAACAGTTTCTCGACTACAAAAAGATGCTAAAACTCGTTTATTTGAAGAATTATCAAAAATTTACCAACTCTCTAAAATTTATAATTGGAAAGTTGTGGATAATACTAATTCTGGTGTTTTTGAACCTTTACTATTGAAAAATTAAAGATTAGTGAGGTAATTTCTTACTTAATACACCATAAATAAAAGCTCCTATAAGAGCTCCTAAGAGCACAATAATCATTGGGAGTATTCCTTGTCCAATCAAAACAAAAATGGGAGCAGGACAAGCGCCTGCTAATGCCCAGCCTAATCCGAAGATAGTACCACCAACTAAAGTTCTAATAAAACCTTTCTTTTTCTCTTTGATGTTAATTTGGTTTCCTAAGTAATCTTTAATTTTTCCACTTTTAAAAAAATACATAAATACAGCAGAGATAGTTACAGCAGAACCAATAATACCATACATGTGGAAAGATTGAAACTTGAACATTTCATAAATTCGATACCAAGAAACCGCTTCAGATTTAGACAAAATAATTCCGAAAACTATACCTATAACTAAAAACTTAAAATTCTTCATTTTAACCAAATATTAAAGGGAATAGTACCCAAATCATAATTAAACCACCAATAAAAAAACCAATTACAGCAATTAAAGAAGGTAATTGAAAGCTGCTTAACCCTGTAATAGCATGCCCAGAAGTACAACCATCAGCATAACGAGTTCCAAAACCAATTAAAATTCCTGCAATTAATAAAATAGCAAAGCCTTTTAGGGTTAACATATTATCAATACTAAAGATTTCATTTGGTACATATGTTTTTCCTGCATCAGCAAACCCAAAATCAGCTAATTCATTTATAGTTGTAGGATTTAAGTCAACTCCTGATGTAGCAGATAAATAATTAATAGCGATATAACCTCCAATTAATAAACCAACTAAAAAGAAAATCGACCAGTCACGTTCTTTCCAATCTTTCTTAAAATAATCAGAAACTCTACCTGCACCAACCATGGTACACATAGTTTCTAAGTTCGTTGATACCCCAAAATTTTTTCCGAAGTAAAAAAACAAAAAAAGTACTATGGCAATAAGCGGCCCAGATACATACCAAGGCCATGGTTGTAATATAAAATCCATTATAATATGTTTTTTAAATAAGTGATAACGGTTTTTGTTGCTCCCACATTTTTTGAAATGTAATTGTGGTTAACTTTCCCCATTTGCTCTCTTAGTTTTTTGCCTGATTTCAATAAAGCAAAATTACTAGAAAATTCGTTAGTATTTGTAACGGTCTTTGCACCTCCTATTTCAAGTAAATCAATTGCTTCTTGAAACTTATTGTATTTATTACCACCAAAAATAACTGGAACACCATATGTCGCTGGTTCTAAAATATTGTGTAAACCAGTAGCGAGTCCACCACCTACGTAAGCTACATCAGCATAAGAGTAAATTTTGGTAAGCAACCCAATTGTGTCAATTATAAAAACTTGATAATTGGATAGTAGTTTTCCTTCTTTTTCAGAAAAAAGAATCGTTTTCTTATTGATTAAGCTCTGTAGTTCTTTAATCTGTTTTTGGTTGATGTTGTGTGGAGCAATAATAAACTTTTCGTCATCAGTAGCGTTATTATTAATGTAATTGATAATCAATTCTTCATCTTCTTTCCAAGTGCTTCCTGCAATTACGGTATACTGACTGTTTTTAAACTCAGAAATAAAACCTAAAGAGTTGTCTTGTTGTAAAATATCGTATACACGATCAAATCGAGTATCACCAGCAATAGTTACATTGTAAAAATCAATAGAATTTAATAGTTTTTTAGATGTTTCGTTTTGCACAAAAAAGTGATTAAACGCCGTCAATTTTTCACGCATAAAACCTCCATACCACTTAAAGAAGGGTTGTTTTTTTCTGAAAATTCCTGAAATTAAAATTGTAGGAACATCATGCTTTTTTAATTCAGAAAGGAGGTTAGGCCAAAACTCATATTTAATCATAATAGCCATGTCAGGATGCACTAGTTTGATGAATTTTTTAACGTTCGATTTAGTGTCTAAAGGTAAATAGCATATGACATCAGCTAGTGGATAATTTTTTCTTATCTCATATCCCGAAGGAGAAAAAAAGGTTACTACAGTTTTATAATCTGAATAGTGCTGTTTTAATTCTTCAATAATAGGTCTACCTTGCTCAAACTCACCTAAAGAAGCAGCATGAAACCAAATTACTTTATCGGTTTTGGAAATACTGTTGAGTTTAGAAAAAGTATCTTTTCTCCCTTCATAAAACAGCTTTATTTTTTTGTTGAATAAAGCTACAAATGGAAGTAAGATAGATACTATGGCAAGAAGTAAATTGTATAAAAAATTCATTATGCGAATTTATGAAATAAAAAAATCAGTGAAGTTACTCACTGATTTTTTTATTCTATGTTGAAATATGTTATTATTCCATTTCAAAATCTTCCATGAACTTAGTGGTATAATTACCAGCTACGTAATCTGGATGATCCATTAATTGTCTGTGGAAAGGAATAGTTGTTTTTACACCTTCAATAACATACTCATCTAATGCACGTTTCATTTTGTTAATCGCTTCTTCACGAGTTTGTGCAGTAACAATTAACTTAGAAATCATTGAATCGTAGTTTGGTGGAATCATATACCCCGCATATACGTGAGTATCGATACGAACACCATGACCACCTGGCGCATGATAAGAGGTTATTTTTCCTGGAGCAGGTCTAAATCCATTATAAGGATCTTCTGCATTAATTCTACATTCAATTGAGTGTAATTGTGGCTTGTAGTTTTTACCAGAAATTGGCACACCAGCTGCAACTAAAATTTGCTCACGAATTAAATCGTAATCAACAACTTCTTCAGTAATAGGGTGCTCTACCTGAATACGTGTATTCATTTCCATAAAGTAGAAATTACGGTGTTTATCTACTAAGAACTCAACAGTACCAGCACCTTCATACTTAATGTACTCAGCAGCTTTAACAGCAGCAGCTCCCATAGCATCACGTAATTCTTCTGTCATGAATGGAGAAGGAGTTTCTTCAGTTAATTTTTGGTGACGACGCTGTACTGAACAATCTCTTTCAGATAAGTGACAAGCTTTACCGTAAGCATCACCTACTACTTGAATTTCAATATGGCGAGGCTCTTCAATTAACTTCTCCATATACATATCATCGTTACCAAAAGCTGCTTTTGATTCTTGTCTTGCAGAATCCCAAGCATCTTTTAAATCTTCAGCTTTCCAAACAGCGCGCATTCCTTTACCACCACCACCAGCAGATGCTTTTAACATAACAGGGTACCCTGTTTCTACAGCGATTTTTTCACACTCTTCAAAAGTGGTGATTACACCATCACTACCTGGTACACATGGTACACCAGCAGCTTTCATGGTAGCTTTAGCATTTGCTTTGTCTCCCATTCTATCAATCATCTCAGGAGAAGCTCCGATGAACTTAATTTCGTGCTCTTCACATAATTTTGAGAATTTAGCATTTTCAGCTAAGAAACCATATCCTGGGTGAATTCCGTCAGCGTTTGTAATCTCTGCCGCAGCAATGATACGATCCATTTTTAAATAAGACTCGCTACTTGGTGCAGGTCCAATACAAACAGCTTCATCAGCAAATCGTACATGTAAACTTTCAGCATCTGCTTTAGAGTATACAGCTACTGTTTTAATACCCATCTCTTTACAGGTTCTAATTACACGTAGCGCGATTTCGCCTCTATTGGCAATTAATATCTTTTTAAACATGTCTTTTAGTTTATGAGTTTATTGGGTTTAGCTGTTTAAGAGCTTAGCTATGTGCTAAACTTCTAAACGTAAAACTTCTAAACCAAAAATTATGATGGGTCTACTAAAAATAATGGTTGATCAAATTCTACAGGAGAAGAATCATCCACTAACACTTTAACGATTTTACCAGATACTTCTGATTCAATTTCGTTAAATAACTTCATTGCTTCAATGATACAAACAGTATCACCAACTTTTACTTCTGTTCCTACTTCAGCAAAATTAGGCTTGTCTGGAGAAGGCTTTCTGTAGAAAGTACCAATGATAGGTGATTTTATAGTTACATATTTTGAGTCGTCTTCAGTGTTGGCAGGAGCAGCTGCAGCTGGTGCTGTTGGTTGAGCAGCAGGAGCAGGAGCCATCATTTGAGGAGCTTGAGCCATAGGAGCAGCAGCTTGAATAATAGTAGTTTCAGCAGCCTCGCTTCCAGTTTTAATGGTGATTTTAATATCTTCCATTTCTAACTTTACTTCACTTGCACCTGACTTAGCTACAAACTTTATAAGACTTTGAATTTCTTTAATGTCCATTTTCCTAAATTTTAGTTGTTTAGTTATGAGTTATATGCCCATTTTAAGTAGATAGCTCCCCATGTGAAGCCTCCACCAAATGCAGCAAAAATTAAATTATCTCCTTTTTTTAACTCTTTTTCATAGTCAGCAAGCAATAATGGTAAAGTAGCAGAAGTAGTATTTCCGTACTTATGAATATTCATCATTACTTTATCATCTTCTAAGCCAACTCTATTAGCAGTAGCTTCAATGATTCTTTTATTAGCTTGGTGTGGAACTAACCACTGAATGTCATCTTTTGTTAAGTTGTTTCTGGTCAACATTTTTTCAGAAACATCAGCCATGTTAGAAACAGCAAACTTAAATACAGTTCTTCCTTCTTGATGAACAAAGTGTTGCTTATTTTTAACTGTGTCTTCTGATGCTGGTAAAATTGACCCACCTGCATCAATCTTTAAGAATTCACGACCAATTCCGTCGCTTCTTAAATACTCATCTTGTAACCCTAAACCGTCGTTGTTAGGTTCAAATAAAACAGCACCCGCACCATCACCAAAAATGATACAAGTAGCTCTATCGCTATAATCAATAATTGATGACATTTTATCGGCACCAATTAACAATACTTTTTTATATCGACCACTTTCAATATAACTTGAGGCAGTGGACATACCATATAAAAAACTAGAACAAGCAGCTTGTAAATCATAAGAGAAAGCATTTACGGCTCCTATCTTAGACGCAGTATAAGCAGCTGTTGAAGCTACAGGCATATCTGGAGTAGCAGTTGCTACAATAACCATGTCGATATCTTCAGGTTTTGTGTTTGATTTTTGAAGTAAATCTTCTGCTGCTTTTATAGCCATGAAAGAAGTTCCAAGACCTTCACCTTTTAAAATCCTTCTTTCTTTGATCCCTGTTCTGGTAGTAATCCATTCATCATTGGTGTCCACCATTGTTTCTAGCTCTTTATTGGTTAGAGCATATTCTGGAATATATTTTCCTACCGCTGTTATAGCTGCAGTTATTTTAGTCATAGTTGTTTGTTTTGTAGTAAAACGAGTTTTCAAAGTAATGAAAATTATTTCACTTTTTTGTAGAAAAAAACATCAAAAAGAGTATTTTTTGATGTAAAAACATAAAAAAACCCTCAAAGTAGAGGGTTTTTTAATTTTTTAAACTAGTTTCTAAGCCTCAGCAGCAGCACTTTCTAATACTACTTGACCTCTGTAATAAAGTTTTCCTTCATGCCAGTGAGCTCTGTGGTATAAATGAGCTTCTCCAGTTGTAGGATCAACAGCTATTTGAGGTACAGAAGCTTTATAATGAGTTCTTCTTTTATCTCTTCTAGTTTTAGATATTTTTCTCTTTGGATGTGCCATTTTATGTCTTATTTATCTGTTAGTAAATCCTTTAATTTATCCCATCTAGGGTCTGTTGATTCTTCCTCAACAGTTTTTTCTTCGTTTATTCTTAATTCTTCTAATTTTCTTAAAGCATCTGATTGCATAGTGCCATCAACAACATCTGGATGTATCCTTTTGCTAGGTACTGATAACACAATTAACTCATATATGTATTGAGATACATTTACTTGATAAGCTTCGTGTGGAAGTATCAAAATTTCATCGTGTTCATCATTAAACTCAGGTCCAAACTTAACAACTAAATTTAAATTACCATTAATTGGTAAGTCAAATAACTCGTTAGTAATATCACAAGGAACATTAACTGTTCCGCTTATGTCAAAAGATAGCTCCAATAAGGTGCTTTTTTTAACAAGTGTAATATCAGCTTTTACATTAGCGTTGTTAAACTCATCAAACTGAAATGCTTCAAAGAACGTTTTGTCAATTTGATATTCAAACAAATGACTTCCTTCTTTTAAACCTACAAAAGGTATGTTGAATTGTTTTAAGTCTTTCATCTACAACTATCAATTTGAGCGTGCAAAGATATAAAAAATGTTTTTACTTTTATGTTTTGAGTAAAAAAAATGAACTATTTTGCTTTTAATGCGTTTTTTGTAAGTTCTTGATACTCTTTTCTGTTCTTAAATATTTGTAATGAGGTAAATAAGGCTTCTTTAAAAGACGTAGGATTAGCTTTGTTTTTACCTGCAATATCAAACCCAGTTCCATGGTCTGGAGAGGTTCTTACTTTACTTAATCCGGCAGTAAAGTTTACACCATTTCCAAAGGATAAGGCCTTAAAAGGAGCTAAACCTTGATCGTGATACATGGCTAAAACTCCGTCAAATTGTTCATAGGTTTTTGAACCGAAAAAACCATCGGCTGCATACGGACCAAAAACTAATTTACCTGACTCTTTAATTTCTATAATAGTTGGACGGATAATTTCGTCGTCTTCAGTACCAATTATACCATTATCACCACAATGTGGATTTAGTCCTAATACTGCAATTTTAGGCTTACTAATGTTAAAGTCTTGTTGTAACGAAGTATACATTGTTTCGACTTTAGACTTAATAAGTTCTGGAGTAATTGTTTCAGCAACTTTAGATACAGGAATATGACCAGTAATTAAACCAATACGTAATTCATCAGTCATTAAAATCATTAAGCTTTTTCCATCAAAGTTTTCTTCTAAATACTCTGTGTGACCTGGAAACTTAAACTCTTCAGATTGAATATTTTCTTTGTTAATAGGGGCGGTAATGATAAGATCTATTTGGTTCTTTTTTAAAGCACCAACAGCTGCTTGTAATGATTTTAAGGCGAATTTACCTCCATCTTCAGTTATCTTACCTAAATCTATTTTAACTTCTTCTTTCCAGCTATTTAATAAATTAACCTTTCCATGTACAAGTTTATCTAAAGAAGTAATTCCATGGATATTAGTATTAAGTCTTAAAGCCTTTTTATGGTATGAAATTAGTTTGTTTGAAGCAAATAAAACAGGAGTGCAAAAATCAAGCATTCGTTTGTCTTCAAATGTTTTTAAGATAATTTCGATACCAATTCCGTTGATGTCCCCAACCGAAATTCCGACAATAATTTTGTTAGCTTTATCCATAGTTTACTTTCGTAGGTAAAGTTGTATTTTTGATGCTAACAAAAGTAACTAAATTTTTATAGAATGTTTACCGGAATAATAGAAACTCTTGGAATTGTTAAAGGTATTGAGCGTGAAAAAGAAAATTTACACCTCACAATAAAAAGTACAATAACCAATGAATTAAAAATAGATCAGAGTGTAGCACATAACGGTGTTTGTTTAACAGTTGTAGCAATTGATAAGGATGAGTATACTGTTACAGCTATTAAAGAAACGTTAGATAAGACCAATATAGGTGATTTACAGGTAGGAGATGAAGTAAACCTAGAGAGAGCAATGAAGTTAGGAGCTCGATTAGATGGGCATATTGTACAGGGACATGTTGACGGAACAGGGACATGTAAAAGCATAGAAGATGCAGATGGAAGTACAGTGTTTACTTTTTCATATGATTTTGATGGTACAAATGTTACTATTGAAAAAGGTTCAATTACTATAAATGGAGTAAGTTTAACGGTGGTGAACTCTAAAAAGGATGAATTTAGTGTAGCCATCATTCCATACACGTATGAGCACACAACCTTTAAAAACTTTAAAATAGATACTAAAGTTAATTTGGAATTTGATGTAATTGGTAAATATGTTGCTAGACTTCATGGCTTAAGAGAATAGATTGAAATTATAAAAAGAATAAAATTGCACTAAAACTATGGAGGTATTTAAGTCTATAGCCTTATGTTTTTCAGGAGGAGGATATAGAGCAGCTTGTTTTTCTTTAGGAACATTATCGTTATTGGAAAAAGTAGGATTGTTAGAAAATGTAAAAGCAATTTCTACAGTTTCTGGAGGAACAATTACTGGGGTTAAGTACGCACAATCACAGATTGAAGGAAAAGATTTTCAGATTTTTTTTGATGAGTATTATAAATGGTTATCAAAGGATGAATTGACAAGCAATGCATTGAGTCATTTAAGATGGCAGTTAATTTGGAATCAGCCAGAGAATAAGCATAAGCGAAAGAATCCGATTAATGCCTTTGCTATTGAGTATAATAAACTAACAAATCAAGCAACATTAGGGCAAGTTCAAGAGGTAATTAGTCAAGGTAAAACACATTTAGAAAGGGTAGTTTTTAATGCTACTGATTTTGATAGTACACATCAGTTTAGATTTCAAAATATAAAAGGAAACCAAAAAAGGTTTGGAAATGGAAAAGTACATAGTAAATATAAAAGAGTAATAGATGATATAAAGTTGGGGGATGTAATTGCAGCTTCCACAGCTTTTCCAGGAGGGTTTGAACCCATGGGGTTTCCGTATGATTTTACCCCAAAGCATAATGATTTAGAAGAGGTAGGGTTGATGGATGGTGGTATTGTAGATAATCAAGGAGCTTCTGTTTTTGT
The DNA here is from genome assembly GCF_047470925.1 of Tenacibaculum ascidiaceicola. Classification (NCBI taxonomy): domain Bacteria; kingdom Pseudomonadati; phylum Bacteroidota; class Flavobacteriia; order Flavobacteriales; family Flavobacteriaceae; genus Tenacibaculum; species Tenacibaculum ascidiaceicola. Next base: position 35,607 of record NZ_JAZKJP010000007.1, on the reverse strand, counting down.
GTCAGAAGCACAGAATCAATGTGAAGGGAAACCCGAACGTCATGATTTATATTTCTTGTGTGATGTTTCTTCACCATACCCTGGAGAAGGCTTTAAATTTGCTTCCGATTCATGGTTTAGTAAATATGTGTCTTATGTATCTAGTGCTTTTACTTTATTGTTAGTGTTGATAGCTACTGTATTTTTTGGAGTGCAAAAAATGATGGTTTGGTATACGATAAGTGTTGTAATATTAGCTTTTTTGATATTTATTCATTTTTTGTTTTTCTCATTATCCAAATTAATGCAAGATGAAACAGGTGTAGATCAAAGATTATATTTACCGCCAAGAAGAGTAGGCTTTTATATACTTAACAGAGCAAAATCTTTGGTTCGCATGGCAAGTGTGGTTTTTCTTAAAAATGATAGAAGACAACACGCAAATGCTATTTATAGTACTTTTCCTAATAAAATAATTACATCTACAGTGTATGAGTTACGATGTAAAGACGCTTCAGGGAATCAAACAACTCGACCAGAGAACGAGAGAGGTTGGGAAGAGATAATGAAGCATACAGGAGAAATAAGTAAGGCAATTATTAAAAATTCACATAAAAGTACATCATTTGGTACTACTTTATGGTTTACAAAAAAAGATAAGGAAAAAGATATGTTAAACACTGTTGTTGCTTGTGGAGAGTATACAGCCTGTTATAACTTATTATCATATCTAATTATTCAATATGGTGACAGAGCTACAGAAATGCCAGTTTTTAAAGAATTATTATCTCTTTGGAAGAAATTTCAAGAAAACCCCAAATTTTTAGTAGAAGAACGTCAAGGAAAAATAAAGACCATGAACAAATAAATATTCATGGTCTTTTTATGTTTAAAAAACTAAGACTTTTATCGTGTCAACAATAGTTTTAACAACTTTGTTTTTAAAATGCCCTAAGCTTATTTTTGATATTCCAACAGCTTGTAAAGTTTTCATTTTAAATAAGTCTTTTTGACTTTCTACTAGCCATTCAAAATCTTCTAGGGTAAGTTTACCTTGTGCGAGTAAAGAAGTCCATCTTTCTAGTTTGTCCTTTGATTCATTTAAAAATAGTTCAATGTCTTTTTTTGACTCTTGTGAAAACTCACCAAACTTTTCACTAAATAATGAGACTAATGATTTTTTTAATTCTTGTAATATTTTTTCGAAATCCATAGCAGATTAATTGTTTGAAAGAAGTTGTAATAATTGATTTTTAGTAGCAGGCTCTTTTTTACTTTCATACTGTAGTAAAAGGTTAAGAGCTTCAGCTATTTGTCCTTTAGCTTCTGTAATAAAAAAAGGTGAAAGTTTGTCTTTTTCTTTCCATCGTTTTAAAAAGCCAGCAAGTAAGTTTTTGTCTTGGTCTGCTAATAATAACCACATTTTATAGGTTATCTCGTTGTTAGGTTTGTATTTTTCGTACTCAACAATTTTGGCAATCTCATTTTGTAACTCTTCAACTTCCTTGCTGTTTTCCTGATAAGAGTTTTCAGCTTTTTCTATGAGTTGAGTAGCGTCTATTTTTATTTCAATAGTTTTTTGAAATGAGTATTGATCGTAAGGAGCTGTTTTAAGAATACTGCAAGAAGAAAGAAAAGCAGTAATAAGCATTAAAATAAAGAAGGGTTTGTTGTTTTTCATTTTTATAAGTTAGGTTAATTTTTAAAGCAAGTAAATTTAATACTTTACGAATCATATATGAGGGGAAAAAACACCCAGAAAAAAGAAGTGTTTTTCAGGAATAACTACTTTAATATATAGTTATTAGTTGTTTTTATGATAAAAGTCATGAAAATCAACAAGTTATATTCGTATCTTTGGGTAAGGTGTAAATCAATAAGTTATGGATATATCAGTCTTTTTACTAAAGTTCTGGGGGTGGTACTGTATTATTTTCTTTTTTATACTAAGTTTTAACCCTAAAAGAGTAAAACAAATAGTAGATAATTTACAAGATGCTCGGTTTTTAATTATTCTTTCATTGTTTGCTATTTTAATAGGTTTACTTAACGTGTTAGCTCATAATATATGGGAAGCAAATATTAAATTGTTAGTAACCTTATTTGGTTGGTTGGCTTTAATTAAAGGTATTATCCTATTTACTTTTCCTAAACAAACGATTAGTTTACTAAAACAAACCAATTTAAAATTTATACAAGCTATATATGTGTTGTTGTTTTTCTTAGGATTGTTTTTGTTGAATGAAGCTTATGGTATAGTTCCTTTTTAACCAAATCTAAATAGAAATGAAAAAAAAGATTTTACTACTAACCGATTTTTCTGAAGCATCATACAATGCAATTGAATATGCTTTGGAGCTTTTTAGGACAGAAAGATGTAGCTTTTATGTATTAAATGTTTTTAAAACAACATATAATTTAATAGAAGATTTAGTTCCTCCTCAACCAGGAGAAAAGGGGTATGATGAACCAAAGAAAAAATCATTAGAAGGACTTAATAGGATATCAAACTTAATAGCATCAAAAGAAGAAGGGAATCCTTTTCATGAGTTTGATTATATATCACAAAAAAATAAATCTTTATTGAATGCAGTCGAGGAAATAGTGGAGCAAAAAGATATAGAAATGGTTGTTATGGCGACGAAAGGATTAACTAATGATGGTAGTTCTGTATTTGGAAGTAATGCAATACAGGTAATGGAGAAGATTCGTAATTGTCCTGTTTTAGTAGTACCAAAACAAGCTAAGAAGCAAATACCAAAAGAGATTGTTTTTCCTACGAGTTATAAAACCCATTATAAAAAAAGAGAATTAGATTATTTAATAGATATAGTTGGAACTTGTAATGCATCTTTAAGAGTATTACATATTGCTAATAATGATGATATAGATAAAAATCAAAAGGAACATAAAGAGATGTTAAATGAATATTTTGAAGGATTAAATTATTCTTTTCACTCACTGTCTTGTGTTACAGTATCTACGGCTATAAAATGCTTTGTAGAAAGTAGAGAAAGCGATATGGTGGCTTTTATAAATAAAAAGCACGCGTTTTTTGATACTATATTTTCTAAACCATTAGTAAAAGAAATAGGGTATAAATTAAAGGTACCTGTGTTGGTGTTACATGATTTAAGAAACTAAAAAAACAAAACAATGAAAAACATAGGAGTTTGGTTAGACAAAGAGAAAGCTCTTGTTATAACCATTGAAAATGGAACAGAGAATATGAAGACGATACCTTCTAATATAGAAACGTTTCGCATTCATGGCGGATCAGGAACTCGATTTAAGGGAGGTCCTCAAGATGTAGTTCAAGATAGTAAGTATTTAGAGAGAGAAAAACATCAAACAAAAAGATATTTTAATAAGCTTGCAGAAGAGGTTAATAGTGCTGATTCACTAGCCATTTTTGGTCCTGCTGAAACTTTTGAAAAATTCAAGAAAGAGCTAGAAAGCTCTCATCAAGAATTAGATGCGAGGGTTAAAAAAGTGCAAAGAGTTGATAGTATGACTGACAACCAAGTAAAGGCTTTGGTTAGAGATTTCTTTAACAATGGAAACTAATCCAAATAAAATAACAATAGTAAAAGCTTCTGGTGAAGTTGCACAGTTCTCTTTAGCTAAATTAAAAAAATCACTTAAAAGAACTGGGGCAGATGATACTTTAGTATCAGAAATTATAGAAATAGTTCAAGGTGAATTGTACGAAGGAATAACAACTAAAGAAATTTATAATAGAGCCTTTGCTTTACTAAAGAAAAAAAAGAATGTATTTGCTTCAAAGTATAAACTTAAAAAAGCAATATACGAACTTGGACCTACAGGTTATCCTTTTGAATATTTTATAGCAGCAGTTTTAAAATACTCAGGGTATAAGGTGAAAGTAGGAGAAATTTTGCAAGGGGAGTGTGTACAACACGAGGTTGATGTGTTAGCTCATAAGAATAATGAAACTACTGTTGTAGAGTGTAAGTTTCATAGTGAACAAGGTTTTGTGTGTAATGTAAAAGTTCCTTTATATATACATTCCAGGTATAATGATGTTAGAAATTATTGGAATACTTTTAATAAGCATAAAACAACGCTAACTCAAGGTTGGGTAGTAACAAATACCCGATTTACAGAAGACGCTACACAATATGGTAATTGTGCAGGTTTGTATTTGCTAAGTTGGGATTACCCGAAAGAAAATAGCTTAAAAGATATAATTGATAGGCTGGGGTTATATCCAATAACGGTTTCTACACTCTTAACTAAAAGAGAAAAACAGTTTTTGTTAAATAGAGATGTGGTGTTATGTAGAGAATTGATAAAAGACAGCTTTTATTTAGATCATTTAGGTGTTTCAGACACTAGGAAAAGTAGAATTTTATTAGAAATACAACAATTATGTAGTGCTTAAAAAGGAAGGAATATGCTAAATTTTGCAAAAGTTCATTTTTTAGGAGCAGCTGGTACAGTTACAGGTTCAAAGTTTTTGATAGAAGCTTGCGGAAAGCAAATTATGGTTGATTGCGGTATGTTTCAAGGTCTCAAAGAACTTAGAGAATTAAATTGGGCAGAGCTTCCTTTTGATGTAAAAAAAATAGATGTTGTATTATTAACTCATGGGCACTTGGATCATGTGGGGTTTTTACCACGATTATATAGGCAAGGGTTTAGAGGCAGAATTATAGGAACAGCTCCAACATTAGCTATTGCGGGAATTATATTAAAAGATAGTGCTAAAATACATGAAGAAGAGGCGCAAAAAGCTGCCGAAGAAAATTATAGCAAACACAATCCAGTGCTTCCTTTTTATACAATTGCTGAAGCAGAAAGTACAGTAAGTTTATTTCAAGTTGAAGAAGAAGATAAATGGGTTTCTTTTTCTGAAGAAATCTCTTACAGGTTCCAGTACAATGGACACATTATAGGAGCTACTTTTATAGAATTAGATATAAATGAAAAAAGATTTGTGTTTTCTGGAGATGTAGGAAGAGTGAATGATTATTTGTTGGAAGCTCCCAAAAAGCCAGCATGGGCAGATTATCTTTTTGTAGAAAGTACATATGGTCATAAACTACACCCAAAAGAAGATATTGAAGAAATTCTATCAACGTTAATTAAAGAAACAATTGTAAATAAAGGAAATTTAATCATTCCTAGTTTTGCTGTTGAACGATTACAAATGTTAATGTATGTTTTATGGAAACTGTATAAGAAAAATAAAATACCAAGCATACCGATTTTTGTAGACAGCCCTATGGGAAATAATGTTTTAGAGGTTTTTAAAAGATATCCTCAATGGCATAAGTTACCTATGGATGAATATGATGCAATGTGTAATCATATAAATATTGTTGAATCATATAGGGAAACATGGGAAACTATAGATGATCCTAGGTCAAAAATAATAATCGCAGGAAGTGGAATGGTAACAGGAGGTAGGGTTTTAACCTATTTACAACAACTAATAGATGAACCAACAACAACAGTGTTATTAGTAGGGTACCAGGCAGAAGGAACAAGAGGAAGGCAGTTACAAGAAGGGTGTCATGAAATAAAGTTTTATGGAAAATATTTTCCTGTTAAAGCAAGAGTAGAAAGCATAGAAAGTTTATCAGCACATGCAGACCAAGGAGATTTATTAAGTTGGTTAAGTGATATTAAAAACATACCAGAAGAAGTATTTCTTATACACGGAGAACAAACAGCTTTAGACGCTTTTAGATTGAAAATACAAAAAGAAAAAAAATGGAACGTTTGTATTCCAAAACTATATGCTATAAAAGAGTTAATGATATAGAAGTTTAACTTAAAAACTAACTCGATGAAAACAAAAAAAACACAATTAAAATATGTTGAGTGGTTAAGTGCAGAAGATATGCACTTAACATCAAAACAATGGTTGTCTGAACTTTCGTTTTTAAAAGATGAACAGCTTTTTTTTGAAGACTTAATACGGAAATATATTTTCGAACTTATTACTCCAGATCAATTTAAAAAAACAACTAAAATAGTAGAATCGCTGAGTGACTCAAGAAAAAGAACTGAGGAGTTAATTAAACTTGTTGAAGCTCATGAAAGAGGATTAGAGGTTATGGTTGATGGAGTTGATGAGATGATAGAGGAAGAGGTGTATAAAAATGAACACAGAAGATTAATAGTAATGTTTAGTGAGTTTTTAAAAGAGTATAAAGATTTAAAGCAAACAATTTTTACTACGGTAAAAAAGATAGCCAAGTCTGAAAAAAAAAGATTAAATCAATAGGAAATAAAAACGGAGCTAAACATTTAGCTCCGTTTTTTTATAATTTTAAGAAGCGATATAACGCTTTACTACCCATAAAGGAACATGTAAATCATGAGTAAATAACTCTTCAGTAACACTTCCTACTAAAAGAGAAGTAAAGTTGTTGTGCCCTTTATCGGCAACAAACAAAATATCAGTTTTGTCTTTTTCGGCAACAGCTCTTATTTTTTCAGGAATGCTATCTTCTCCAGCTGAAGCTTTTATGGTTTCTATGTTTGTAGCTTTAGTTTTGTTAAGTAATTTTTCAAACTGTAATCCAACATGTTTTTCCACTTTTTCTCGAGCCTTATCTACTTTGATATATGGGAAAAATAATTGAGGAATTTTAAAAACATTTAGTGCTTTTAAAGTAGACTCTTTCTTTTTATTAATAGAAGAAGCCGTGTTAAAAGCTTTAAGAGAAGCTGAAGAAAAATCGGTTGCAACCATAAGGTTTTCTGGGTTTAGGTTTGCTTCCTTAGGAATAGAAAGAATGTTACACTTTGCCATTCGTAGCAGCTTTCCTGAAACTGATCCAGATCCTTTATAGGTGTTTTTATTACCTAAAACAATTAAATCAGCATGGTATTTATTAGCAACATAGCTAATTAAACTTTCAGTATAGGCATCATCAGAAACTAATAACTCATAATTACAATCAGCATCAAAATACTTACTAATGCTGTTGTCTAATTCTTCTTCAATAATATCTTCAATGCTTATATTTTCTAACTGTTCAGAAAATAAATTACTTATTTCATACTTTTTTACATTATGAATAAAATATACATTTTCTGTTTCATGGTTTTTAGCAAGCATGCTACAGTATTTAATAAGTGTAACATCTAGTTCAGAAAGGTCTAAGGCTACTAGTATATTTTTAATTTTCATAATTTAAGATTTTTGTTTTTTTGAATCTATTAATCTTTTCACAGTTTCCTGGTATTCTTCCTTCTCTTTTTGGTTTAAACGCTTAAGGTGTTCTTTGTAGTCTTCTCTCAATCCTTTAAAAAGAGAGTAACACATTAATAACAAAAGTAAGGTAAAAGGAAGACCTGTGGCAATAGAAGCTGTTTGGAGTGCTTTTAAACCTCCTCCTAATAATAAAACGGCAGCTACAGCACCTTCTGCAAGTGCCCAAAATATTCTTTGTCCTACAGGAGCGTCTATTTTTCCACCTGAAGTTAAGCTATCAACTACTAAAGAACCAGAATCTGATGAGGTAACAAAGAAACTAGCAATAAGTATAATAGCAACAATATTTAAAGCCATTGAAAAAGGGAAGTCTTCTAAGAAAACAAAAAGAGCGGTAGCAACATTATCATTTACGCCCTCTGCAATAGTAGGGTCTCCACCTAAAATTTCGTGTAACGAGGTTGCTCCAAAAGCAGTAATCCAAAACAAGGTAATTAATGTAGGAACAATTAATACTCCAAGAATAAACTCTCTAATGGTTCTTCCTTTAGAAACACGGGCAATAAACATACCTACGAAAGGAGACCAAGCAATCCACCATCCCCAATAGAAAATAGTCCATGAGTTTTGCCATTCCGTTCCAGTATAGGCTTCAGCCCAAGTGGAAAGATTAATTAAATCGTTAACATAGCTACCTGTGTTTTGTACAAATGATTTTAAGATGAAAATAGTAGGTCCTAAAATTACTACAGCGAGTAATAAAAGTACAGCAATACGCATGTTCATTTCACTTAAAAACTTTACTCCTTTATCAACTCCTGAAACTACAGAAATGGTAGCAATTAATGTAATTCCGACAATTAGCCATATTTGTAATGAAATACCTGAATCTAAACCAAAAACATGTTCTAAACCAGCAGCAACTTGCTTAACACCAAGCCCAAGAGAAGTTGCTAACCCAAAAACAGTAGCTAGAACAGCAAAAATATCTATAATATCACCAATTCTACCGTGAATTCTATCTCCTAAGAAAGGATAGAATACAGAACGAATTGTTAATGGAAGCCCTCTGGAGTATGTAAAATAAGCTAAAGATAAACCAACCAAAGCATAAATTCCCCAAGCATGCAATCCCCAGTGTAAAAAAGTAACATTCATGGCTTCTTTGGCGGCGGCTGCAGTATTAGGATCAGCTAATGGAGGAGAAGAAAAATGATAAACAGGTTCAGCAATACTCCAAAAGAGTAGTCCAATACCCATACCAGCACTAAAGAGCATTGAAAACCAAGAAGTTGTTGAGAATTCAGGTTTTGCTTTTGCTCCACCTATACGTAAACTTCCGTATTTACTAAAAGCTAAATAAAGCATAAATGTAACAAAAATGTTTACGGATATAATGAATAACCAACCAGTTTTGTTAGCTATAAAATTTTGTGCTGTATCAAAATATGATTGAGCTCTTTCTTTAAAAAGTAAAGTTAAAGCTACACTTAGTATTATTACTATTGAAGATGTGAAGAATACAGGCCCGTTAACTTCAAGTCCAAAGATTGATTTCCGTTCGTCACTTCTAATTATTTTTTTTGCTTTTTTCATGTGTTAATGTTTTGCACTATTTATTCTATTAAAAATAGTATCCGATATTTATGTTAAATCTCATGTCCCAATCAGCATTAGGTGTTCCGCTAGCTAAAGCATTTGTCCATACTGGGCCTAACCAAGGATGATCTTTTCCTGCTGCAAAATCTACATAAGTATAAACATTGCCGGCAGTTACTAAGAAGCCAAATACATTCATTAAGCTGTCTTCAAAATTTACAGCTGCTTTATCCATATAGCCAAAGTCATTATAAACTTGTATGCTAGAAATAGGTTTCCATTTCACAGGAAAAGTGTAAGCAGCACCTAAGGTATATGTTGTTGCCTCTGAAGCAGTAAGGTAAGGAGCTCCGTAAGCAGTTAAAGCAATAAGATTGCTATAGGTAGTGTTCTTAGTGTTGTATTTATAAGTAGAAACTTGAGCTTTAGCATCAAAGTTTTTAGCATTTAGTTGATAGTGTAAGGCAAAAGCATGATGGCTAGATGTATCTTCAGTATCTAAATTATAGAGACCTCCATATTGTGCAGAAAGCCCTATTTTGTGTTGAATGTTTTTATTACCGAAGTGATAATTTACTTTACCATTTAATTGATTTGTTTCCTTGTATCTTAAATCTAGATTACCATCTCCATCAATGTCTATAGAGGCAACATCGTACGAATATCGGCTATCAGAAACATCAGAGTTGCTTCCAAAATTTAGTTCTTCAGCATTTTTAAAAAAAGCCAAGGCGTATTCCCATTTTTCTCCTTTATGTGTAAATTTTACTCCCATATCATGATCGTCTTCTAGTCCTAAGTAGTAGTTAATACCAAAAAACCAACTATGAGAGTTGTATTGAGTAATACCAAAAGGCACTTGCGTTAACCCTAATTGGATATTGTCTTTTTCGTTAAAGTCATACCCTAACCAACCTTGTTTAAGCATACCGCCACCAAAACTTTGTGAATAAAAGCGGTATTCAGCATTTAGCTTTATTCCTTTATATTTTGCTTTAGCATTAATTCTGAAGACGTCGAAACCGAAATCGCCTCCACGCTTTTTTTGACCGTCTTTCCAAGAAGATAGATTGTAGTTAAATCGAAGTGCTCCGCCAATTTTAACCTCAGGCTTTTCTTGTGAAAACATAACTGTAACAAAAGAAAAAGCAACTAAGACTAGGCTTTTTTTTGTGAAATTCATTGTTGATATTAATAAATGTGAAGAAAGCGTACTCGTAAAAGCACATTTTCAAGTGAAAGGATAAGAGAAAACTCTTTCTAGCTTAAAAAAATGGTAATTATTTTGAAGGAGGAATGAATTTATCTGATTGATTCCTAAAAACTAAAAAGTTAAAACTGAATACTCGTTTATTCTTTTTGTCTTTGAGTTTTTTTATCATAAGACTGCAAAGTTACTAATTAAAATGGGGTTTTCAAAAAAAGAGAGTATTGGAGTGTTAAAATTTTTAACTAAAATTAGAGTTAGTGGTTCTCATATTTAATTCTATTTTTAGAATATGATAAACAAAACAAAAGTAGTATTAATACTACTTTTGTTTTACTTTTATTGGATTTCAATAATTTTTTTAGGTTTTTGTTTTGTTTCTTCCTTTTTATGAAGGTTTAGTTTTAAAATACCATTTTCGTAACTAGCCTTAATATCTTGCTCTGTGTTGATAGATTCAGGTAAGCTTAAAGATCTTTTAAACGAATTGTAACTAAACTCTTTACGTGTATAATCTTCTTCTTTTTCTTCAACTTCATGTTCTTTTTCTCCACAAACGTTAAGTACATTGTCATCAATAGTTATTTCAAAGTCTTTTTTTGAAAATCCTGGAGCGGCAAACTCGATTTCGAAGTTGTCATCCTGTTCCTTAACATTCATAGCGGGCATTAAACTATCTTCTTCAAAGAAGTTAGTGTTAAAAAAATCATCAATGTCTAAAACGTTTCTTAAACCTCTGTTAGTCCATAAAGGTAACCCTCTTCTTTTTTCGTTAAATTTAATAAGTGACATAATCGTTAATTTTTGTGTTAAACTTAATTTGGACAACTAAATTATGTATTAAATATTTTTTTTAAAATGATAATTGTCAGATTATTATATATTTTAGAGGAGGGTGGGATTTGTTTTTTAACTAGGGATAACTAAAAGAGGAATGTTTAAATGAAACCCTATTTGGTTAATTTTTGATTTGAAAAATAAATTTTCAAAAAATGAACGCTTATTATTAATCATTACCAATAAGTTTACGCGTATTTTTAATTGGAAGTTTTCAATGGCTCCTGTTACACTTTGATTTTTTATGTCATGAAAAAGGAGAGCTATATGCTCAAAAAAGGGTTCTAGCATTTTGCGATTTCGTTCTTGTTCTTCTGATAAATTATTTTCATATTTTACATTTAAAATATTAACTCTAGAATGATATGTAGAAGCAATATTTAGTATAGGTTGTATGTGTTTTTCTTGAAAATTAATTTCATAATCTGAAGGGAATAATATTTCATGAGGAGCTTCGAAAGAAAACTCACTAGGGATTGCTAGTACAGGGCATTTAGCGTTTTTTAAAACATGTATTGTGTTAGAACCAAACAAAACCTCCTTGACCCCAGAGGCACCCTTAGTCCCCATAACAATCATATCTATTGTATTATCACTACAAAGCTCATTAATTTCTAAGGGCAGTGTGTTAAATGCTGAAGAGGATAAAAAATGATGTTTAGGGTTATTAAATTGATTTTGAATTCTTTTTAAAACTTCTTTGAGTTTAGTTTCGGATACTTTTTTCATGGTATCAACTAACTTATACTGAGATGAGCTTACAGTTGTATAGTCGTATTGAAAAATAATTGGAGTATATGTGTTTAATAAATGAAAAGTACAGGTTTCATCCTTAAATAATTGTAAGGAATATACTATGGCATTCCACGCATTTTCTGAAAAATCTGTAGGAATTAATATTTTTTTCATGACATCATTTTTAAGTTATTTTACTAAAAATATATCATAAAATGAATGTAGGCAATGATATATATCAGATTAACTACACTAACAGTTTTTACTTGTGTTTAATTTACATTTTTGTAATACTTGATTGCTCTTAGATCCGTACCGATAAATGGTAATACCTTTAAGTTCATATTCCCAAGCTGTTTTATAAATTTTTGAAATCTCATTAACAGTAGTTTGTTCAGGTAAATTAATAGTTTTAGATACAGCATTATCGGTGTGTTCTTGATATTTTTTTTGATGTTTTAAATGGTATTGCCAAGGAATATCTAAGCTAGTTTGAAAAATAGCTTTAATTTGTAAAGGAATTGTGTCTGTATTTTGAATACTTCCATTTTTTAAAACTTCATTTTTTAGTTCATTGTTCCAAAGTCCTAATTTTTTCATCTTTTGAATAAATAGCTCGTTTATTTCAATTTGAGTTTGATTATCAAGAATACCAACTCTTTTGTATGCCAAAGCAAATAAAGGTTCAATAGAGTACGATGTATTAGCAATTACAGAAATAGTGCCAGTTGGAGCAATGCTATTACAGGTAGCATTTCTTAAAGGAATGTTGCTAAAAGTACTTTTACTCCAATTAGGGAATACACCTTTTTCTTTCGCTAAATTTTCAGAAGCTCGGTAGCTTTCCTTTTTAATGAAGAGCATAAGTGAATCTGCTAAATTTAATGCTTTTTCTGAAGCATAAGGAATTTCTAGTAAAATTAAGAGTTCAGCCCATCCCATGATGCCTAAGCCAATTTTTCTATTGTTTTTTACAATAGATTCAATTTCAGGGAGTAAATAATAATTAGTTGTAATAACATTGTCTAGAAAACGAATGGCAAGTTGAATGGTTTTTGATAAACTATTCCAATCTAAAGTGTAATAACTATTTTTTTTAATAACCATTTTAGAAAGGTTAATAGAACCTAAATTGCAACTTTCAAAACTTAATAAAGGTACTTCACCGCAGGGATTAGTAGCTTCTATACGTCCAATAGATGGAGTTGGGTTATGTTTATTTATTGTGTCTAAAAAAATGATTCCAGGGTCTCCTGTTTTCCAAGCTTCATTTATAATAAGATTCCAAAGAAACTGTGTAGGTACTGTTTTGGTAACTTTGTTTGTTCTAGGGTTAATTAATTCCCAACTTTGATTGTTCTTTAGAGCATGCATAAAAGCATCAGTAACTCCTACTGAAATATTAAAGTTTTCAATTGCTTTTTTTGAAGACTTTGATGTTATAAATTTTTCAATATCAGGATGACTAATATCAAGAATCCCCATATTTGCTCCTCTTCGTTTCCCTCCTTGTTTTACATATTCTGTAGCGGTGTCGTACATTTTTATAAAAGCGATAGGACCTGGAGAGGTTCCACTATTAGAGCTTACTAAATCTTTTTCAGGACGCAGTTTAGAGAAGTTAAAGCCTGTGCCACCACCACTTTGATGGATTAAAGCAGCATTTTTTAAAGTAGTAAAAATACTATCTAAGTTATCTTCAATAGGTAAAACAAAACAGGCACTTAACTGTCCTTGTCTTGTTCCAGCATTCATAAGTGTTGGAGAATTGGGTAGAAACTTTAAGCTTTTTAGAAGATGATAAAATTGCTTTCTGTAAAAAGTACTTTTTTTTTCACAACTTGAAATACATTGTGCTACCCGCATAAACATTTCATCAGGAGTTTCTATTAACTCTCCTTTTTTGTTTCTTAAAAGATAACGACTTTTAAGGATTTGAATAGCATTTTTTGTAAGTGCATCCATGTAAAAGTTTACTTTTAATACTAGGTAGCTAAAGATATTTATTTTATGTAGTATAAAGAATGATAAATATCAGTTCAAATAATAGAGTTTTTTAAGTGTTTAACTTTTGTTTATTCTTCGTGAAGAACAAGAAAAGGAATATTAGTATGGTAACTAATATGTTCTGTTTTAGAATGAAATAGAATTTGTTGGAAGTAATTTAAATTCTTTGCTACCATTGCAATAAGGTTCGTATTTCTGCTCTCAACAAAACACTGTATTCCTTTTTCTACCTTTGTATTGGTTAAATAATGATATGTGTAATTGAAACCATAAAAAAAATCACTTATAAGGTCTTTATGTGTTTTTTGATCTGTATTTAATTGTTCTTCTTTTTGACCGATATGTAAGATTCGTAAGGAAGAGTTGTTGTTCTTTAGAATATCTAAAATAGGCTGTAAAACACTTATTTCATAAGAAATAGCAAAATCTGTTGGAAAGGCAATTTCTTTTAATCCTGAATATGTTGCGTTTTTAGGAATTATTAGTGTAGAACATTTTACTTTAGTAATAACATCGCCTGTATTACTTCCAACAATATATTCTTTTAAAACAGAAGCTCCTTGAGCCCCCATAATTATTAAATCTATTTTTTTTTCTAAAACATGTTTGCGAACAGATTCTACAAAAAAACCGTAGTTGGTAAGTGTAAAAAACTTATGGTTTTTATTATGAAATAGCTCTCTGGATATTCGTTTTAATATTTCTTTTAAGCGTTTTTTTGTTGGTCTTGTATATAACTCTTCTAAGTCATTTTGTTTGGATAAAGGTAGGATGTTGTCTTTTTGAAAGTCAAGAATGTTGTTGTTAACATGTAGTATGTAAAAACTACAGTTTCTTTCAGCAAAAAAACTAATTCCGTATTTTAATGCATTCCATGAGTTTTCGGAAAAATCTGTTAGAAATAAGATATTTTTCATTTTAAACCTCTCTTAGCCTAAACAAACCTAAAAGGAAAAATACTCATAGGAAATGATATTGGTCATAACTGTGTAGAGGTTAAAAAGATTTTAAAATATGTTGGAGTTTTTGTAGATCTATAATTTTAATGTTTCGTCCTTCAATTTTAATTATACCTTGTTTTTTAAAGTTTGACATTGCTCTAATTAAGGTTTCGGTAGCGATTCCAGCAACACTGGCTAAGTCGCTTCGAGAAATGTTTATAGGATCTTCTGTTTTGTTGTTTAGTTTTTCAGCAAATTTAAGAATAGTTAAAGCGGTTTTTTTTTGCACAGAGCTATATGCCATTTGTAATAGTTGACTTTTCATTCCTTTAAGATCATTTGTTAAAAGTTCCATGAGTTCTAAAGTAACTTTATGGTTTTTATTTAGAATATCTTTAAGTTTACTTTTAGTGAGGCCTATTATTTGGGTGTCTTTTATAGCTGTTGCTGTTTCTTGATATGGAATATTATGAGTAAAAGAAGTGTAACCGAATAAGTCATTTTCTTTGTAAAGCGCCATAGTTAACTCTTTACCTCGCTCATCAAACTTATAAGATTTGACAACCCCTTTTATAACTAAAAAAATTAAGTTTGAATTATCTCCTTCTCTATAAATAATGTCGTCTTGCCTATAATTAAGGGTAGTGCCATTTTTTTTTAAAAAAAACTTTAACTCATTTAAGTTTTGTATTTCTTCTTTATTACATATTACACCCCCCTTAAGTACTTTTCTTTTGTCTTTTAATATTGCAGATTTTGCTATACGACTTTCTATTGTGTTTATAAGCTCGTCTTCATTAAAAGGTTTAGTAAGATAGTCGTCAGCTCCCATATTCATACCCTTTCTTATGTCTTGTCGTTCTGTTTTTGCAGATAAAAAAACAAAAGGAATATATTTAGTATTGCTTTGTTTTGCAAGCTCTTGAAGTACACTATAACCGTCTACTTCTGGCATTAAAATATCACAAATAATTATATCAGGAAGTGTTTCAATTGCTCTGTCTATACCGGTTTTTCCGTTAGAAGCTGTAATTACCTCATAGTTTGAGAGCTTTAGTAACTCAGAGGTGTTTTCTCTTAAAGTAGCATCATCTTCTATTAGTAACACTTTTTTCATAGTTTCAAAGTGTTAGGTAGTTCTATTGTAAAAATAGTTCCGTTTTGTTCTGTACTATCAAAGTAAATTTTACCATTTAAGTTTTCCATATGATTTTTGACAATGTTTAGCCCAATACCAGTTCCTTGAGTTAATAGAGCATTTTCAGCTCTGAAATAACGGTTAAATATGTTTTTTTGATCTTTAGCAGGAATACCTATGCCGTTATCTTTTACTTTGAATGTGGTTTTGGTATTATCTTGAGTAATACTAATATCTATTTGAGTATTTTCAGAAGAATATTTTATAGCATTATGTACTAAATTAGATAAAGCCAATTCTATAATTTTTTCATCTTGATATAAAGAGAAAGAATCAATGTTTTCTGGGTAATTTATTTTTTGTCCTTCTTTTAAGATCATATTAGCATTATAAACTACTTCATTTACTATTTTACTTAACTTAAATGTGCTTGGAGAGTATCTAATTTTACCTTTTTCTAGTTTGTCGATTGTTAAGAAATCATTTAAAATGTTGTTGAGGTAGTGTACTTTGTCAGATATGATTTTAATATGTTTATTGCGTTTATCTTGCTGTTCTGTCAATTTGTACTTACTTAATAATATAGCAGATGTTAAAATACCACTTAATGGAGTTTTGAATTCATGGGAAACTAATGATAAAAAGCCTGTTTTTAATTCGTTAAGTTCTTTTTCTTTTTTTAGAGCCAACTTAGTTTTTGCTTCAGCTTTAATACGTTTTTTATTTTCTGCTTCTAAAGCAAGAACCATGTTTTTTAATTCATGAGTTCTTTTTGAAACTTTTTCTTCTAAATTTTCATTTAATGATCTAATTTTTTGTTCTTGTTCTTTACGAGTTGAAATATCTATCACCAATGCCATGACATATTTTTCTTCATAAACAGAAAAAGGATTAAGTCCTGCCTCAACAGGAAATACACTACCATTTTTACGAACACCAAAAATATCCCTACCCTGACCCATTTGTCTTGATTCTTGTTGCTTCATAAAGTTTTTAACATGGTTCTGGTGCTCTTTATGGTAGTTTTTGGGAATTAAAATGTTAAGAGGTTGTCTTATAAGCTCTTCTTTGTCATAGCCAAACATTTTTTTAGTAGCATCATTTACTTCAACAATGTTTTGATGGCTATCAACTACTATAACACCCTCAGAAATAGAGCCTAGAAGAACTTCAAAAATATCTTTACCTTGTTGAAACATCGTAAGTTAAGTTAGCTTTTAAAGGTATTAAATTACTTAAAATTAAAGTAAAAGTCAAGATTCTTTTGAGGTAAGAGTTAGGTGGTTTTGTTTAATATGTAGATTTTTATTTGGCTTGTAAGTTTACTAAAGCGGATTAACTGAGAAAATAAAGCGATATAAAAGTAAAACTTTAATAGAAAATAGATATCTCTTTCTAAAAGATTATTTTTTTTGAAATTAACTTAAGTATCTGCTGAAAAAACTTTTGCGTAATTTACTCCTAGTGTCTTCTATTAATTTACTAATTTTTTCTTTAGTAATTCCCTTAATTGTAGATATCTCGTCTAGGTTAAACTTGTATTCAGAAGAAAGTTCAAAGACTGACTGCATGTTTGTTGGTAACTTATGCAGAATCATTTGTATATGTCTTTGGGTTGTAGCTTCATCCAATTCTTTATCAAGCTTATCAATATAGTTTTGTTCTTCATCTTTAACAAAAACATGATTTAATGTATAATTATTTTTATGGTAAGAATTGTCGTCAAGTTCATCCATCATTAATAAATCACCTCCAGCGTCAGCACTAAACTTTTCTTCCATCTCATTCCATTCAGGTTTAGAGAAATCGTCAATGTTCTTAAAAAAAAGTTCATCAAACTCTTCTTCTTCAATAGTGTTTTCAAGTAATTGGTCTGCTTTTTTAAATAGCCATAAATAAAAATTATCTGCTTTTTTTACTTCATTAATGTTTTCATAGACTTCTACAAATAACTGGTCGATAAAATCATTAGCATTGTATTTGTTTTTAGGAAAGTGTCCCTTGCTAATCGCAGCAACTAGCCTTTGATTAACATACTTTTTAATACTTGGTAAAATTTTTAGTATTAATGTGTTGAAAGTTTCTTTGTCTCCTTCTTCTTTTGATTTAATAAGGAGTGGAAATGCTTGTGCTACAAAGATGTGAAACTCTCGTTGCTGATAATTCATTTTAGTACTTTTCATCTGCTTTGTTAATTAGTTTAATTTTACTTTTATTGGTCAGGTCCTAATATTCTCTTATATTCTTCGTAGGTTTCTTTTGATATTTCACCTTTTGCAAAACGCTTTTTTAAAATATTTAACGGATTATCTTTTTTTGTTTTCTGAGTACTATATGATACTATGAAAAGTCTGATAATGAAAATAATCCATATGAACCACCATATGACATGTATGTCAAAGGTATATTTATAAGGAAGCATGATTTTTATTTTAAAATTATACTATTTTTTATTCATCCAAAACCTCTTTGGAGTTCATCTTTTTCATGCAAGATTGTATACATTCGTAATTAATCATTCCCCTTTGATGCATCATTTGTAACATTTTATCTACTTGAGTGCTATCATTCATTATTTGATGCATCATGTTTTTATTTCCGTGCATATTATTCATCATTATCCCTTTATTCATCATCATTTGCATAGCATACTCATTATTATGTGCTGTTTCCATAAACTCAGTCATGTAGTCATGATTTTCTGTAATAGCTTTGAATATTTCAGATTTTGTTTCTTGCTCTTTAAGTAGTTTTTCTACATCAGGTTTAGAGTTACAACTAACTAATATTTGTATTCCTAGAGTGAGTAAAAGAATTATTGATTTTTTCATGATATTAAAATTTCGTTAGTAATTATTTTATACTGTAAACCTGTAGAAGAAGGATGTTGAAAAGTAAAAAGAATTTTAGTTGTTTGAAATGATATATATCAGACTAAGAAAATTGGGAAAAAGAGATTAAGTTGATTAAAAATAGTGGTTTAATTGACGGTTGTCATTTTTTATGTTTTAAAATTCAATATATTAGTATGTTAAATATCATATGTAAATGAGAACTTCAATGGGAAGAAAAAACTTGTATGGCTATATCATAAACAGTATTATGGTTATAGTACTTGGTATTATTTATTGGAAACAAATGGATTATACTACTAATAGATTCTTGAATTGGGTTTCATTGGTACTAATAGTTCTCATTTTAGGAATGTTAACAATTGTTTTTTTGGTTTTAAAAACACAGATTAAAGCAAAAGAGAAATCGCAAGAAGAGCTTTTAAGGAATCAAAGATTATTACAATCAATAATAAACAACACAACCAATGTCATTTCTGTAAAAAAAATAAATGGTGAGTATATACTAGTAAATGAGAAGTACCAATTAATTTTTGGTAAATCAGAGGAAAGTTTAATAGGAAAAACGAACCATGATATTTTGCCAAAAGAAATTGCAGATAGATATCTTGAAGCCGATTTAGAGGCAATAAAAGCTGGAAAAGAAATTCAAATAGAAGAAGTAGTAGAACAGTCTGATGGACCACATATATATTTGTCTGTAAAATTTCCCTTATTTGATACTTCTAACAGGGTATATGCTATTGGAAGTATATCTACAGATATTACAGAAAGAAAGGCAATTATGGAGTCGCAAAAAGAAGCGGATACCTTTTTTAATATCTCTACAGATAGTCTGGTTATAGCATCTAATGAGAAATTTTTAAAAGTTAATACTTCGTTAAGTAATCTTCTAGGGTATACAAAAGAAGAGCTTTTAAGTGAGTCATTTGCTACTTATATTTTTCCTGAAGATCTTGAAAAGACAAATGAGGCTATTAAAAAGCTAGAAATGGGAGCGAACTTAGTAAGTTTTAATAATAGATGGATTTGTAAGGATAAAAGTATTAAGTGGTTATCTTGGAATGCTACTTCAGATAAGAATACAGGAACATTGTATGCTGTGGCTAGAGATATTACTAAAGACTTGTTGCTTCAAGAAGAGAGTGAAAAAAGAATGAATGAGCTGTATGAGAATCAGCAAAAATTGAATATGATTATAGAAAATATTAGTGATGGTGTGTTAGTTGCTAATACTGATAAGCAGGTTATATTGGCTAACGAGGTTGCTAATGAGCTTTTTGGTATAGAAGATGATTCAAAAATATCTGTTGACTTTTCTGATCATTTTAAAGTGATAAACTCATATGATGGAAAAGTTTTTCCTATTCAAAACCTACCAGCTGAACTAGCTTTAGAAGGTAAAATTACCAACGATATAGATGTGTTGTTGATGAATAAAGAGACGAATGAAATAAGGAGAGTATTGTTGAGT
This sequence comes from Tenacibaculum ascidiaceicola, assembly GCF_047470925.1. Lineage (NCBI taxonomy): Bacteria > Pseudomonadati > Bacteroidota > Flavobacteriia > Flavobacteriales > Flavobacteriaceae > Tenacibaculum > Tenacibaculum ascidiaceicola. The sequence continues at coordinate 15,646 of NZ_JAZKJP010000007.1, read as the reverse complement.
GGAAGACCTATAATTGATAATGAAAATTATATCGCTGCTGTAGTTGTAACTATTAAAGATATAAGTAGGTATAAGAGGTTAGAAGCAGAATTAAAAAGAAAAGACCAAGAATCAAGAAGAAGAATTGGTTTCAAAAAAAATGATTCAAAAAAGAAAGAATAAAATTGTTAGAAAAGTTAAGAGGGAGTTATTTATTCTTTTCAGCTTTTTTCTTTTCTTTTTCTAATTTTCTAAAATATCCTCGAGTTAAAAAATTGTGTTTAAAAGCTTCCATGTTTTCATTAAACTTTTCTGTTCCTTCGTTTATATTTTGAAGTGTAGATTTTAGACTATTAACCAAAGAGGTATCTTTTGTAATATAGTTAAGAGCTCCTTCACTAGAGTTAAAATTATCAACTAGAACATTAATATTTCCTATAAGGCTATCAATTTTTACACTTGAAGCATCGATGTTATGTACAATAGATTTTAATTTTTTACCAGAAATAGAATCATTAATTAACATGCCTAAAACAGTGTTATCATCTGTTTTTAATGAAGTTATTATATGGTTTAATTTGTTAATAGTGTTTGATGCTTGGTAACTTATTCTTTTTAGGTTTTTAACAGACTGTTTCATGTCTTTTGCCATAATTGTGTCGTTTAGTAAAACACCTAAAGTTCCTTTGCCCTCTAATAGTTTGTCGGTTATTTTTAAAAGATCAGCTGTAAGTATTGCTGCATTTTCATTAGTAACACTTAATGTGTTTAAAATATCATCTGTTCCAATTTTACTATAAGAGCTAATAACATCTCCATTTTTAATTAATGCTTCTGTTTTTTTTCCTGGAACTATATTTACAATCATATTTCCTACTAATCCGTCAGAACCTATAGTAGCAACAGCATTCTTCTTTATATGAATGGCTATTTTTTTGTCAATAACCATGTTTACTTTTATAGTGGAATCATTAATCATAGTTATATTTTTTACAGTTCCTATGTTTATTCCTGAATAACGAACATTATTTCCGTTTTGCAATCCGTTAACATTTTGAAAATAAGCGCTGATGGTAAAGTTTTCTTGAAACATGCTTTGGCGTTGCCCGATGAGGTAAATAGCAAAAACAAAAATAATTGTACCTATAGATACAAATAGTCCCAATCTAAATTTTTGTGAGTTTGTTGTTTTCATAATACCTATTTAAAAAAAGCTTTAATCTTTGGGTCTTCAGAGTTAGATAATTCTTTAAATGTTCCTGTAGCATAGTCGATGCCATCAATAAGTAATATCATTCTATCTGAAATAACTCGAGCACAATCAACATCGTGAGTAATAATAAGTGACGAGGTATTGTATTTTTTTTGAATATTTTGCATTAAGATAATAATTTCTTTCGCAGTAATAGGGTCCAGTCCACTTGTAGGTTCGTCATATAAAATAATTTTTGGCTGTAAAATAAGGGTTCGTGCTAAAGCAATTCGTCGTTTCATACCTCCAGACAATTCAGAAGGCATCATGTCTATTGTGTGTGTCAATCCAACATTGTCTAAAGCTTCAATAACCAGTTTTTCAGTATCAATTAATTTTTTATTTTTTCTTGTACGGCCTCGCAATGGAAATTCTAAATTTTCACGGACAGTCATAGAGTCATATAGCGCACTACCTTGAAATAGAAAACCTATGTCGGTACGTAAAATATCTAATGCTTCTTGGTCTAGTTTAGTTATATCATGATGCATCACTGAAATAATACCTTTATCAGCTTCCATTAATCCTACTAAACATTTAATCATAACCGATTTTCCAGACCCTGATTTTCCCATGACTACTAAATTTTCGCCTTCATAAAGCTGCATATTAAACCCATTAAGCACATGGTTATCTCCAAAGGCTTTGTATAAGTCTTTAATTTCTAGAACTACTTTTTTCTTAAGGGTATTTGTCATAATTCAAAAAAGATATCAGTTACAAAAACAGCTATAAAATCAATAATAAAAAGTAATAAAGAAGCAGTTACTACAGCTGTGTTTGTAGCTTTACCAACACCAGCGGTTCCTTTTTTACAGTTATACCCCTTAAAGCAACCAATAATTCCTATTGCAGCTCCAAAGAAAAACGACTTTATTGTAGCTGGAACTACGTCTCCAAACTTTATAGCATCAAATACTTGATTAAAATACAAAATAAAAGAGACATCTCCTTTTGTGCTTTCAACTAAAAAAGACCCAAACAAAGCAACAGTGTCAGCTATAATTACTAGTAAAGGGAGCATGAGAGTAACGGCTAAAACTCGAGTAACTACTAAGTATTTAAAAGGATTTATGCCAGAAACTTCCATAGCATCTATTTGTTCGGTAACACGCATAGAACCTAATTCGGCGCTAATACCAGAACCTATTTTTCCTGCACATACTAAAGCAGTGATGATAGGGCCTATTTCTCTTATAATTGAAATACCAACCATAGAAGGCATCCAAGATACAGCACCAAATTCCATTAAAGTTGGGCGAGTTTGCAAAGTAAGAACCAAACCTATTATAAAACCAGTAATACTAACTAATAGTAACGAACGATAACCTATTTGATAACATTGCAACATTAACTCCTTAAACTCAAAAGGTCGTTTAAAAGCCTCTCTAAAGAAACGAGCGGTAAAAAAAGCTAACTCACCAGTTTCTATAAAAAAAGATTTCAACTGCTTAATCATTAAATTAAAACGTAGCATAAATTGAGTTTAATGTTGTAATTGAATGTATATCAATTAATTATTATTAAAAATAATGAAAATTATACTATAAAAATGATAATTATCATCTAAAATCTCTAACTATAAACATATCTTTATTACGAAATATGTAAACACAAACAAAACTTGAAAATGCTTAAGATTATTAAATTGGCTTTAGTTCTTATCTTTTTGATTGTTTTAAAAGAATACTATCCCGAAAAGAAAAGAGAGGAAGAAAGGATGAGTACTAAAGTTTTGGTTCAATCTATTTTACCTATTAAGGTAAAAATTGATCGTAATATTATTGTAGAAAACTACTTTGAGTACTTAGACTCCATTGTTGAAAGGTATGATTCTTTAGTATCATATAAATTGACTGAACATCTTTTAGTTCGAACTAATTCTTGGATAATAGATACACTTCAAAATACCGATTATTATCGAAAGAAAGCTTTAGATTCTTTTGTTTTTAGTCAAAAAAAAATGATTGTATTGCCAAAAGGAGCATCGATAATTATTCCTGATTCTATAACCGCAAAAGAGATGCTTGATTCTTTTCAGAAAACTAGAATAGATATTAATATTCCTGAATTTAAACTTAGAATATATGAAGATTCTTTAAAATTGTATGATTTTCCTGTAAGAGTAGGGAGAAATGAAAAAAAGTACTTAAAAATGTCTGATAGGGTTGAGGATTTAAAAACCAAAACAGGGAAAGGTTTTATTATAAATTATGAACGTAAGCCGCGATATGTAAATCCAGTAAATAATCTTGAATATTTAACAACAAGAAGAGATGATAATAAAATAACTAAGTTACCTCAAATTCCTTTTATTGAAACCGAGATAAATGGTTTGCGTAATGGTCAAATGATACATCCAACAACTAATCCCATAACTTTAGGAAAGGCATATTCTAATGGTTGTATAGGAACAAAAGAGGCTGATGCTTGGGTTATTTATTACCACGCGCCAATTGGCACCAAAATAAAGATAAGATACGATTTAGAAATTTTAGATAAAAAAGGAGGTAAAAAGTATTTAAAGAACATTTATAAGAAATAAGCCTTTTATTTAAAAAGTATTATAACTGAGTTCATTTTCTGTTGTTCTTCCGTTGTTCCAACGGCTTAGATTATAAATGGTGGTATTAGCAATGTTGGTTATAGCTTCATAGGTTAAAAAGGCATGATGACCTGTAATAAGTACGTTTGGCATTGCTATTAATTTTACTAAAAGATTATCCTTTTGTGCTTTTTTAGAGTTATTATTAAAAAAAATACCTTTTTCTTTTTCGTATACATCAATACCTAAAGCACCAATCTTTCCGTTTTCTAATCCTGCTATTATGTGCTCTGTATTTATAATGGCACCTCTAGCTGTATTGATAATTATGACGCCTTCTTTCATTTTAGAGATTAAATCATTGTTAATTAAGTGATAAGTTTCGGTGGTTAAAGGAGTATGCAAAGAAATAACATCTGCTTTTTTACATAAAGTATTTAAAGTTACATATTGTAGCTGATAAGAATCCGCTAACTCTTTATTTTCTTTAATATCATATCCCAATAATTTGCATCCAAACCCATGCATAATTTTACACATAACAGAGCCTATTTTTCCTGTTCCAATAATGCCTATTGTTTTATTGTTTAAATCAAAACCAATAAGGTTTTCTTGAGCAAAATTAAAATTACTAATACGTTTGTTAGATTCAATCAACTTTCTATCTAAAGCTAACAAAAGCGCGGTAGCATGTTCAGCGATAGCATAAGGAGAATAAGCAGGTACATTAGCTACCTTAATATTGAGGTTTGAGGCAGTTTTTAGAGCTACATTGTCGTATCCTGCCGATCTTAAAGTTATATACTTAATTCCTAAACTGTCCAATTTTTTTATGATAAGGGAATCAGCTTCATCTGCTGCAAATATAGATATGGCATCATACCCTTTAGCCAATGTTACTGTTTTTAATGATAAAGCTTCTTTTATGAATGTTAGTTGAAACTTCTCTTTATTTGCTTCTTTTAAGTGAGGTATTTCAAAACTTTTGGAACTATATACAAGTACTTTCATGATAAAAACAATTAATTAAGTTGAAGCTAAAATATTGATTTATAGGTTTGTTTTCAATGATATTTGTCATTTTAAAAGAGTGAGTTTAACATAAAACGTTTAGTTTTTTTAGTGAAAACGAAAGAATATAAACTTTTATTAAAAACTTAAACATTAGCAAAAAAGAGCACTATAATTAAAATAAGAAGTCCTATTAAAAAACTACTATAGGCCAGTTCTAAATAAAAATACCCACGTTTCATTTCTTTTTCTAATAAAAACATAGTTCTAACTTGATTCCCTATTTGTAATTCTTGACTATTTAAAACTTTGTTGTAAGCTTTTTCATATTCTTCTAAAGTTTTACCGCTTGACATACCAATCATAAAAAGGTTTTCTTCTCTTTTCTTGTATTTAGAAACAACATCTTTTTTAAATCTCTTGTAGAAAGCCAAGCTATTTGGTTTAGAAGCTAATATGGAGAATATTAAAGATGTAAACGATGTTATAATTAAAATAATGGCAATTTTAATACCGAAGTTAATTTCAGTAATATAGTTAAAGAAAATAACAGAGGCTGAAAGTATTGTAGCGTTTACTTTTAACATAATAGCTGCTTTTCTATCAATTAAGTTTAAAGTGCTGAGGTAGAATTTATTTTGATTTCTTTGATAAGTAGCGAAAGACTTCCTGGGCTCTTTTTTTGTAGCAAACAAGCCTATACTTTCTTTAAGTTCGATTTCTTTAGTAGTCATCTCTATAAAGTTTGCGCGATAAAGGTTTACTAAGAGTGCTGTAACTAATGAAGAGTTGTAAATGTTAGTTTTGTTTCATTCTATCTGTTTGTTGATGATTAATTCAACACGTTGGTTATGTTGTAAAAATTAAATCGCTAGTAAATTGATAATTTATTTATTCTTAGAAAAAATATTTTCGAGGAGTGACTTAAAGATACGAAAAAAATATGTGTTTTTATTTCTTGAGTATTGAAAATGAGCTGTCTGTAGGTTTTGGTTTTGAAGATGATTGAAAAAAAGATAAATTAAAAATTAATAGAATCCCCTTTAAGTAATTAGTAAAAAACAAAAAAGCACCAACTAAATGTTGATGCTTTAAAGGTGGTCCCACATGGACTCGAAGTAATTGTTTGTTGTTGTGTGTGAAAATTCAAAAACCCAATAAAATATAGGTTTTACAAGGGTTTGTTGTGTGTTTTTGTTTTGTGTAAATACAGTTAAAAATAGTTTTTCTTTCCCGTTCTCTTTCCCTTTTTGTTATATTTGGGAAAAATTGTAATTATGTATTTTTATCTTAAACAACCCAAGTCAGACAAAGCTACAGTAATTGATTTAATTTATCATTTAAAAGCTGAAAAGAAAAACTTCAAATACAGTACAGGACAAAAAATAATTCCTGCGGATTGGGATTTCTCTGCCCGATACCCAAAATTAAAACGTGGAGCATCTGGAAAAAAGAATAAACAAATAGCTCTTGTTTTGGATAATTATAGGAAACATTTAGAAGATGCGATTTCTGATTTTAAAATTCAAAACCGACATTTAACAAGAGAAGATTTAAAACTAATTTTTGAGAAAAAATTTAATGCAAATTATAAGGATGATAAGATACCTTTTAATGTTAAAGATGCTATTGAAGTATTTATTGAAAATAAGAAAAAAGGAGGTGGAGTGTCGGATAATTGGAAGAAGAAATATACCAATTTAAAGAATAAGATAACCTTATTTGATGTTTATAAGAAAAGGCAAACAGTTTTTACAGATTTAAACGAAAATTGGTTAGATGCTTATTGCGGTTTTTTACGTGATTTCCCGAACTTGGTAGATAAGAAAAAAGCTAAAGAAATAAAGTCTATAGTTCCAAAAGTAGGTCAATCAGACAATACATTATATAGGCATGTTAATTTATTATTCACATTTTTAAAATGGGTAAGAAAAAATTATAAAATTGAAATTCAGGAATTAACAAATCCAGTTGATGAATACGATACCGATGATATTCATTTGACAGACGAAGAAATAAAGAAAATAGAAAGGGTTTATTTAAGAAGTGAAGTTTTACAGAGAGCTAGAGATATTTTTTTGATAGGTGTATATTCAGGACAACGCTTTTCGGATTATTCTGTTTTTGAAAAAGAAGATATAGTGCAAACTAAAAAAGGAGAAATAATAATCAAAAGGGCAGATAAAACAGAAAAAGAAAGTTTTATTCCCTTGCATAATAAATTAAGGGTATTATTGGATAGGTTTGATTGGAAAATACCTCAAATGTCTACACAAAAATTTAATCCATACATTAAGGAAGTGTGTATGAGGGCTAAAATTAATAATATAGTAAAGAAAACTACGCATAGAGGGAATAAAAAAGAAGTTGAGTATCAGGAAAAGTGGAAAATGGTAGTCAGCCACACAGCGAGAAGAACGTTCATAACATTATCTTCGGAAAAAGGAATGCCCGACCACATCATTATGAAAATTACAGGGATAAGGAATACAGAAACTTTAGCCAAGTATAAAAAAACAAGTCAAGACTCTGTATTTGATTATATGAATATTACTTGGGGTTAAAACGTTCTTTTAATCACTTTAAAAATTTGATACACTTCATTAAGGTCTAACTCAAAATCTGAATACTCGGGGCTTTTATTTCTACTATGGCAAATAATCGTCCCGTTTTCTTTATCCAGTCCGATAATATCCTTGTGAAAAACATTCTGCTTAGAAAGAATAATCCATCCGTATAAAGTAGGATTGAATCCATCCATCCAATGATGGCGTCCAAGTTCTCTACCCAACACCAAAGCTCTATTAGGGGTATCATTAATTCCGCCACCGTTCATACTATCATTTTTAGTCCTAAACGCTTCGTAATTACCACGACCGTACTTCTCTACATTAAAAGTTACTTCCTCCCATTCATAAATCACATTTGCATCATCTAGTGTTTCTAAAAAAGAAGAATAGGCATCAAAAGGAATCAATCGTGTAGTTACGTTAAAACTACCATCAGGTTTTTCTACAAAAACATTTCCATTTGCATTGACCATAGTATCCTTGTTGACAAGTTCCCCCTCTCCTGTAAGCAAATACATATAGTTAATCTCTTTATATCTATTAGTAATCGCTTTGGCAAGCTTTGGACTTATTTTACTTCTTCCATTTCTTACATAGTAGATACGAGAATTGCTATTATCTCCAATCTCTACTGATAAGCGGTTTGCTTTGATACCTAAATGGTCTAATAACTCCTGTAAAATTTCCGAACTGGTTTTCAACATCTTATCAATTTCTTTAAATTATTTTGTCCACAATTTATTCTAAAAGTTGACAATTGATTTTATTTTTGTGTCATAATTATCCACAAACATAACAATTAACGATAGATTATTGGTATTTGTGAGCAAAAAATAAAAAATAGCACAAAAATTTAAAAATTGAATATGACCCAAGCAGACTTATTAAAAGTAAACCTTAAAGCCTTAACCATTTTTAATGCCAATGATACGATGCTTACTGTAGATGGTTGCGCAAAGTATTTAAAGGTACACCCTAATACGGTTAAAAACCGCATCCATAAAAACACCATTCAAGCAATCTTTCAAGACGGTAAATACCATATCCCTAAAATTCAATTTTTAGAAAAGATAGTAGAGAGTTTTGAACAATAACCATGAAAAAGAAAGCGCAAAAAAACGCAAAAAGCGCAAAAACACCACAGCGATAAGTAAGCACTTATTGTAAGTAACTCACAACATTCAGGTTGTGGGTTACTTAAAAAAAAGCTTTAAAGATGCAAAAAAGAGTAAACCATTTTATTATGAATTACTCTTTTTATTAAAGTTTAATGATTAGTTTTTTATAACACTAAAGTAGTGTTATAAACATCTTTATCGCATATGCAATTTATGAAAAAAATATTGATTTACAGTATATTGTAACAATAGGCTAAAAAGTTTAGTGATTAGCTCCTTTACTAACCACCAAACTTATATTCACAACATAAAACTTAGTATTATAAAAATATTGTGCAATGTTAAAAGCACTTACTAAGTATTAGAAAAACAAAGGTACAAAAAACGGTTAGCTGTCACTAACCGTTTAAAAAATTGCTATGAAAAAGAAAAAAATTCTGCAAGGACGCAGAACCTTTTAAGAACTACGAAGATATGAAAAAAAATAATACATCGCTCACAGCGATAGGATTGTACAATCAAAAAGTACATGAGTATTTACAAAACACAACGTTGGATTCCATTACCCAACTAACCATCAAGCTATTTAAAGACAATGCGCAACGCAATAAGCTAAACGATGCGCAATATAACAAAGCCGTAGAGGAATTTAATACCCAACACGGTTATTTGCTCTTAAAAAAAGGAAAAGAGTATGAAAAAGCGATAAGTAAACACTACAACTATATCAACTATCCTTTTTTAGATAGAAGTGCTATGAAAAGCACGATGGATAACTACCGTCAATATGTACATACTTACAATCAACAAGCTATCGAGTACAACAAAGCTATAGCCGAATATAACAAAACGGTCATAAGCCCCAATACTCCAACACTAGCCCAACAAGTGGCAGACTTTACAAAGAAGCACCGTAGTGAATTTGCTACTATCTACAACAAAGGGGTAGCAAAATTCAATGCGCAAAAAAACGCAAACTATATCGCAAAAAAGCGCAAACCAACCATCAAGTACACCACCGAGCTTTTATTTAATGTCTTGGTAGGCTTTTATATCGCCCAATTAAAACAACGCAATTCATATCTCTTAGAAATGAATCGTCCAACTAGTGTCTTAAAAAATGCCTTACCAAAGCTAACCATAGACCACCGCAAATTAGCGACACACACCATTGCAGAGATACCAAGACTTGCTATTTGCAAAAAGACAGCGCAAAACCACATTAAACGACTTAGAGAAGCCAACATCTTAATCAACTATACATATATTAACCAGTACAAACCCATAACGGTTAATTTTCACCCTGAAATTCTAACAATTTTAGACGGAAATCCACCAAAACCCAAAAGAATTGAAAACCAATTTTTTAAACAGGAGAACTGGAAAGAATTACCAGATAATAATGATACTACTAGAACCTTTTTATTAAAAGAAAAAAAAATAAAAGACTGTGTAAATAACACAGGATTTCAAAAGGAAGAATTTATATGTCCTGCGGACGGCTTCTACAAGAACACCACAGTGATAAGTAAGAAAACAACCACTCGCCCGCGCCAAACTTCCGAAGCAGTCAAAGCCCTGTTGCCTGATTTTTTAAAGCAAGAAAAACCAAGCCAAGGCACAAACAGCCCGCTTACGCATAATTTTTTAGCTCGATTGCAAGACGATAGAGAACTAGCGCAACAATTGGCAGACGGTGTGTATGATAATTACAAAGGATTGCGTTATGACTATTTGCAAAAAATAGAACTCTACGCCAATGTAACGACTGAAGAATTTAAGGCAATTTTAATACAGGATTGTATCAAAACATCTGCAAAACTGTGGAAACAGCACAATGTATATGTAGGTGAATGGAAAAAAGCCATCAATTATCTAAACAACGAACTGTTTACAAACATCACTCAAAAGACAACCCTGATTCAAAAGCTCAAAGAATACCGTTGGAAACTAGAATTTGCTCGCAAGTGGTTTATCAAATCACAAGTAACCGCATTGTATCCCTCGTTGTATTTTGATAAAACACGTACCCAAACCCATGAAATAGGCTTTTTCGGCTTGCATAAAGTATGGAAAACCCATGTAAAGTATCAGGAAAAAAAGGCAATAGAAAAAGCGAAACAACAAACGCAAGAAAACGCAAGAAAACGCAAAGCCACCTATCAAAAGAAAATTACAACAGCCATCAAGAAATATGAAAAAGGCAATTATACAGCAAAACAGCTATATACCTATGTACAAACCAACCTACCACATAGCTATCTGTCAGTATTGCCAACTATGATAACCCATAAACATCAAAACAGAACTTAAAAGCAAGTTGTAACCTTATACTAAGATTAACATAAAAATGTGTAAACTTATTTTAAGACACACTCTATATAAAACTAAAACACTTAATTAAAAATATGTTATCAATGGATTTTAGAATGACTCATAAATTAACTAATACAAATTACTTTTTTTCTATATAGAAATATGATCTTCTGTTTAGTTGGTGTTCTTTTTCGGTACACTTATTTTGATTTAAGTCATTACAGTTGTTTAACAGCTGTTCTTCGCCATAACCAATAGCACTTTTTATTCTTTTAGAAGAAATACCTCTTGATAATATATAGTCTCTTGTAGATTTGGCTCTTTTGTCTGATAATAATTTATTATATGTTTGCGATCCTCTACTATCTGTATGAGACTCAATTCTTAAACTTATATCAGGGTTGTCTTTTAATACAGAAACGATATGTTCTAATTCATATTCGGCGTCTTCACGAATATTATACAGGTCAAAATCAAAGTAAATAGGATTTATAATAATTTGATCATCTATTATTAAAGATTCAAGTTGGATGTTCTCAGTAATTAACCTTTTGTTAATGTCAAGTGTTTTTGTGTTTTTTTGAGAATTTCGGTAATCTTTTTTTGAGGCAACGACTACAAAACTTTTTTCACAATCTACTTTTTCAAATAAATAACTACCATCTTTATTGGTTGTTTTAGTCAAAATGGGCTTTCCTTGTTTGTTTATAAGCTGAACGATAGCATTGGGAATAGGTGTACCTGTTCTTGAGTCTGATATAACTCCTTTAATATTCTCTTTACAGTCGTATATTTTAAAACTATAAATATCATCATCTCCCTTACCTTCTTTTCTGTTGGAAGAAAAGTAACCTTGAGTATGTTTGTCGTTAATAATGAAAGCAAAATCATCAAAAGGACTATTTACAGGGCTTCCTAAATTTACTGGTTTTGTATAAGAGTTATTCGTGATTTTTACCTCAAAAACATCTAAACCTCCTAAGCCAATATGTCCATCAGAAGAAAAATACAAAACATTATCATTTCCTATAAAAGGAAACATTTCTTTGCTTTCTGTATTAATAGTCTTACCAAGGTTTTCAGGTTTTCCAAAAGCATCATTTTTCAAAATTGCTATTTTATAAATATCGGTGCCTCCGTAGCCGTTAGGCATATCAGAAACAAAGTAAAGTGTTTTTTCGTCAGGGCTGAGGGCGGGATGTCCGCAAGAAAAATTATTACTATTAAAAGGAAGTTCTTTCACCTCACCCCAAATATTTCCTTTTTTAGTAGTCTTATAAATTTTAAGATGGGAAATATTATTTTCATCTCCAACTAATCGCTTACCATCAAAATTGTCTCTAGTAAAATAAGCTGTTTTTCCATCTTTAGAAATAACAATGTTTGATTCGTGATATTTAGTGCTTAACCCTTTAAGAAGGATAGGTTTCTCTACATCCAAAATTTTAATAGAGTCGGTACTTTGTTTTGCTTTATAAATGTTTAAATATGGTTGTTTATTCCATCTATAGAGTTTTTTGTCTTTTTCTGTTTTAGGTTGAGTTGAAGAAAAGTATAAATAATTACCATAAATAGACCCTCCAAAGTCTGAATAAGAAGTGTTGCTAGATAGGTTGTGAATATTTATATATGTTTTGTCTCGATTAGAGTATTCAACAAAATAATTAGTATTTTCTTCTAGAGCTTTTACTCGACTATCATTTTTATTTAGCTTTAATAACCATTTGTCAGATTCTTTTACCTTACTATTGGTTTTTAAAACCTGAGCATACCTAAATATATGTTGGGGTTTGGCAGTGTCTTCGTATAATTTCATTAGCTCTTGATAGTTTTTTTCTGCCAAAGTGTACTCAAAATTAAAGTAATACGAATCTCCCAATCTACTTAATACAGTATAAGAATTATCTCCTTTATTGTAAATAGTTTGATATAATTCAGCAGATTTTTTATAAGAAAACTCTTCAAAATACTTATTGGCAGCATACTTTCGCTGACCGCTAATAGTGGTCGGTATAAATGCTATTATAAGTAAAAAATATATTGCTTTTTTCATCTTATTTATATGTAATTTAAAAAAACCTAGGAGATTTCATTGCAGGTTCTTTGAAAATTTCCCACTTTATCATTAATTCATAGGTTCCAGAGTTGTAGTTGCTGTAATTAGAGGTGGTGAGGTCATAAGCCAATCCTATGTGTAAATTTCTGGAAGCTTGAAGACCTATTAGAGCACTAATAGAATCGTCCCATCTCCAAGCGATACCAGCTGTAAATTTTTCATTGAAAAGAAAGTTAGCAGATACATCTAATGATAGAGGTGCTCCACTTACAATTTTCGTTAAAAATGCAGGTTTAAACTTAATACTTTCGTTTAAATTAAATACATATCCACCAATTAGAAATAAGTGTATTCGTTCTTTTGCAATATCCCCTCCATTATTAGAATCATCATAATGATCAGTACTAATAAAGTTAGGGATAGCAGCTCCTAAATACCAGTTGGAAGTGTAATAATAAATACCTGCTCCAATGGTTGGTAAAAGTTTATTAATATTACCCGTTAAGCTCTTATCATCTCTGTCCTTAACAAGCCCCTTGCTCCAGTCAACATTTAAATGCCTTCCTCCAAGTTTTAATCCAAAAGCCAAATTACCCTCATCACTGGTACGAACTGTATAAGAAGCATTAATATCTAAAAAAAATTCATTAGCAGGCCCTATTCTATCGTTAGTTAGATTAATACCTAGTCCAACTCCGCTAAAACCTAACGGAGTGTCAAAACTTAATGTTTGGGTGTTTGGAGCCCCTTCAACACCAACCCATTGAGTTCTTGCGAGTGCATTTATTATAGTATGTCCGCTTGATCCAGCATATGCAGGGTTTACACTCATTGTGTTATACATATATTGGGTGTATTGAGGGTCTTGTTGAGCATTTGCATTTATTAATATTTGAACTAGGAATATTAATGTGCATAAGTGTTTTAATTTCATATTATTTTTTTTATCTATTAATGTATAACCAGCCTACTTTTGGTTTTGATCCATCACCTAAATCGATAACATAAAAATAGGTGCCTGAAGGTAATTTTTCATCAACATTAATTGTTGTTCGTCCATTAGATATCCCTTTAAAAACAATATCTCTATTATTATAGCCAGAAGCTTTGTATACAGTATTTCCCCATCTATTAAAGATTTCAACAGTATTGTTACTGTATTCAGGTCTATCTACACAAGAGATAAAGAAAATATCATTATCACCATCACTACCAGGAGTCATGATATTATAGGGAGTACCACAGGGTTTTGTATTAGGGTCTAGGTAGTCAGGAATACCATTATCATCGGTGTCAAGAGCATCGTTAGTTGTTGGGTCAGGGTCTCCGGGATTTTCATCTGAAGTATTAATACCGTCGTTATCATCATCAATATCTTGAAAATCTGGAATACCATCTCCATCATTATCAGGAATGTCTACAGGAGTGCCTCCGTTATCTGTGTCATAAGTATCATCCAAACCATCTCCATCTGAATCATTGCCAGAAGGAAGGCTGTCAGGTACTCCATCACTATTACTATCATTTCCTTCAATAACATCAGGAACTCCATCATTATCACTATCGCTATCAAGACTATCAGGAATCCCGTCTTCATCAGTATCTGTGTTGCCATCCCCTTCATCAATATCCAAAATTCCATCATTATCATCATCAATATCGGTGATGTCTGGAACTCCATCATTATCAGAATCTAATAAACTGTATAGATGAGTATCTGTAGCTGAAGCAGTATTTCCAGTAGTATCTATTGTCGTAACACTTGCTTCTACAGTGGTATCAGGATCGGCTGCTAATTCTGAACCTGGCACACTAATACTGTAATTTCCACTAGCGTCTACGGTACCAGTATAGGTATTTCCGTTGATTGTTAGAGTTACCGTGTCTCCTGTATTAAAATCTCCACTTACAGTTCCGGTTACTGGAATGTTCATTCCTGCTTCTGTTGCGTCAATGATATTGTCTGGAGTGATGTCATCAATAACAATAGAAAGGGTAGGAGCTGTGGTATCTACATTGTACAGATGAGCATCTGTAGCTGAAGCAGTATTTCCAGCAATATCTGTTGTCGTAACACTTGCCTCTACAGTGGTATCTGGGTCGGCTGCTAATTCTGAACCAGGGACACTGATGCTATAGTTTCCACTAGCGTCTACGGTACCGGTATAGGTATTCCCGTTAATTGTTAGGGTTACGGTGTCTCCTGTATTAAAATCACCTCCTACTGTTCCGGTTACTGGAATGTTCGTTCCTGCTTCTGCTGCATTGATAATATTGTCTGCCGTTATGTTGTCTACACTAATGGTAGGTACTGGAGCGGTCGTGTCTATATCATAAACATGATTCGTGTTGGCGGAGCAAGTTGCATATGACAGGAAACTAGCCTCTACAGTGATATCTGGGTCGGCTGCTAAGTCTGATCCTGGGACATCAATGCTGTAGTTCCCACTGGCATCTACCGTTCTGGTATAGGTGTTTCCGTTGATTGTTAATGTTACGGTGTCGCCTGTGTTGAAGTCGCCTCCTACGGTTCCGCTTACTGGAATAGTTGTTCCTGCTTCTGCAGCATTGACAATATTGTCTGCGGTGATATCATTTATAGCTAAGTTAACTACTCCTCCTACAGTAATAGTTGCAGTTGCAGATCTCACTTCCGCACACGCTCCACTTTGTACTACTGCACGATATTGTGTGGTAGCCGTTAGGTTGGTCGCTGTTAAGGTAGTGGTGGTATTGGCGATATCGGTATCAGTGGTAAAGTTATCGGTAGAACTCTCCCAACGGATGATGTTTCCTGTA
>NZ_JAZKJP010000006.1:0-125179 GCF_047470925.1 Tenacibaculum ascidiaceicola | reverse complement strand
TATCGGTAGAACTCTCCCAACGGATGATGTTTCCTGTATGTCCACTTAGGGTAAGTGTTGTTGAGTTGGTTCCCGTACAGACATTGGTACTTCCCGCAATACTTCCACCTACCGAAGTAGGTATAATTGTAAGAGATACTTCATCTGAAGCTAAAGTCTGACAGGTATTAAGTGTACTTATTACTATTAATCTATATTTATTAGTGGAAGCTGTTATTGGTGGATTGGTTAAGGTTAATGAAGGGGTAGTTGCATTGCTATATATTCCTCCATTAGAAATACTATTCCAAGCTCCAATACCTGCTACTTGCTCTAGCCATTGATATACCAATCCTGTTGTAGTACTTGTACTACCACTGTAATCAGGATTTGTTCCTGGAGCGGTTCCTGTATAAGTAGTTGTACTTAAGGAGCTTGCTGCTGCTGTAAAAGTAACATTGCTTCCTAAACATATAGTACTATCACTTGGTTGTGTGTCTATTTGTATTTGAGTAGCAATTATTTCATTACCTGTGGTTTCTTGCCCTTGATCACTTCCTACATCTGCTGCTCCAGAAGCATTAACAAGGTTAGGCACTCCATTACTATCTATGCTTCCTTGAGATGCTATATCTATTCTTCCATTTCCGTCTAATTGACCAGAAGTAACATTTTCACTTGCTTCTATGGCATCGTAACATCCATCATTATCACTATCTAAATCTAAATGATTCGGAATTCCATCATTGTCGGAATCTAAAAAACCACCACATATTAGAGCTAAGTTGATAGGAGATTTTGTATTTCCAGATTTTAGATCAAGTTTTAATGATGTTGTGGTTGTTTTAATTTCCCAAACTTCAGACGCCGCAATAGCTCCTAACGCATCAAAGTTCAAAATTCCTCCGGAGTTAGAGTTAATAGTTAAATCACCATTTGGGTCAGCTACTGTAAATTCTCCTGTTGAAGTTAATTCCCAAGTATCTCCTGCATCAAAATTTCCAGTTATACCAACTTCATGCTTTAGAGAAACTGTCACTGGGGATGAAAAAGTAAAAGTTGCTGTTCCTCCTTGAGTAACTAAAATATCTCCATTAGCATTACCTTCGTCTACTGTACCTGTTGTAGTAATTGTTACATCTATTATTTTTTCTGTATCCTGATCATAATAACTTCCAGAGGTTAAGGTGCTTCCAATTCCTGTTAAATTTAATGGAGTTCCTGTACAAGCTAATGATTCTTCTGAGTCTAATATTCCATCATTATCATCATCTAGGTCTAGTCTATCGGCTATTCCATCACCATCAGGGTCTGTTCCTGATCCATTAATGGTAATTACTAAATTAGCTGTATCAGAAGACACACCGTCAGAAATTTCATAAAAAAAAGTGTCTGTTAATGTTTGACCTATAAGTAAGCCTGCTACTGCAGGGTTTGTAGTGTCAACAATATATTCATAGTCTCCATCTGAATTCATAACAATTGTACCGTAGGTTCCGGGGTATGAAGTGTTAAGGTTGGCGGCGTTTAGATTACCTAAAGTAGTACCAAGTCTTATGGTAGTAACAGAGCCAGAACCTTGCCAATAAATATCTGAAACACCAGCAATTTGCTCAAGAGGATCAGGGTCTGTAACATTAGGTCCATAATTATAACTTAACCGCAATTGGTTGATTGGTTGTTCAAAAAACACATTAATATTCCCTGTAGCATCACTAGGTATAGCATTACCTATTCCATAAAAAGTATTTCCTCCTGTATCTACTACTCCTCCAGTTGTGACATATTTGTATGTGGCATTTACTCCATCTAATGCTCCTTCAATTTTTATTTGATCTTGCCATGAACTTCCCTGAGAAAAATCGATATCTGTCAATAAAAAACCTAAATTGAATACTGGTTGATCAAAGTCTATGACTAAAACAGTGTCGTCAGTGGGATTAGTCGTACCATCTATATTGTATAATAAATAACCAGTATGACCTCCGTTGGTAGTATAGTCTACCGATTGATTAAAGGATGTGCCAAATCCACCTGGGTCTAAGGTTGTAAATGAGAGACCTACACCGTCGACAGTTTTAGATTTTCCATCGACAGTTTCTCCGCTTGTAAAATTACTTTCCCAAAATAATGTTGATAAACCTCTGTCTACAGTATCAGAACCTCCTGTGCCTGGGTCTATAATTACATTCCCTGTGGCACTTGCATCAATAAAAGCAGTTAGAGAGTCGGTATTGTCAATAGCATCAGGAGCTTCATCTACACCGTTAATTGTTATAGTTAATATACCGTAGTCTTTTATTCCTAAAGCATCGGCAACAGTGTATGAAATTATATCATCTAAGTTTTCTCCGTTTCTTAAACCAGTAACAGAAGCATTTGTTTCATCAACATCATAAGTATAAGTACCATTTGCTTGTATTGTAATTGTACCATATAATGTGGTATATGTGTTATTAACCATAGATGGGTAGACGTCTACTTCGGTAACAGATATTGCTGTTGAACCAGAATCATTTGCCAAAACATTGCCCGTGACTGTCCCTGTAGAGTTTGCTGAGATACTATTGGTTTCATCAACAACAGTTGGCGGTGTTGTATAAACTCTTATTATAGTTTGTGCAGTTGTAAAGTCTCCATTAGTGTCAAAAATAGTAACATCCATTGTTCGTACTCCGTCTGTATAAGGGCTTTGTAAGTCTCCATAAAACAAAGTTGATAAAAATGTTTCGAATTCAGAGTTCGCAATTGGATTACCTGAGGTTTCCGTTATATTGAAAGAAGTGTTTGTTAATTGGGTTATTTGTATTGTAGCCCCCCCTATGGTATAAGTAAATGGACCGGAAACAGGTACTTGTAACCATAATAAGTCAAAACCTCCTCCATTATTAATAGCTAACAATTCACCAGAGGGAAAGTCAACAATACCTGAAAAATTTAGGGTTGCACTTAAAACCCCCGCATCTGTTGTGACCTGTGGGTTTACTGTTACAGGGAACACATTAGAAGTTGTTGGTTGTAGCTGAAAATCATAATTATTTCCAGGGGTTATGTTATTTAAGTCTAAAGCAGGAGCAGCCATCATCATGTTAAAAGAAGAAGAGGAAGATTTTTGTCTTGTTCTACTTTTATTGGCTGTTGTTATTTTTTCTGTGAAGAAAGAGTTGGTTATGGAGCTTAGAGGATTACCCGAAGAATTTAGCTTATTGTCTTGCAGTGGTTTGTATGATAAAATTTTGTTAAGGTTGCCTTTTTTTAGTTTGTCTTTTACAGATACTTGACCATTAATAGTTATAGTAAATGTTAATAAAATTATATATAGTATGCTATTATATATATTATAGTAAGGGAGCTTATTTTTCATATAAAGCTAATTTTTATTTAAAACAGAGTATGATACAAATACAGAATTGTAATTATATATTAACCATATTGATGGTGTAAATTATGTGTAAATTGAATACAAAAACTATATAAAAACATATTAGAGTGTTTTTATAGTTAGTTGTGGTTTATAATTACGTTAAATTTGTATGGATATATTTTAGAGTAAATCCCACAAACTGTTTGAAAGGATTGAAAAAACTCATTAAATATATTTTGTAATTTTTTTGAGAGCTTAGTAACTACCTCTTTTTTAAAAGTAGAGGTCTGAGTTTTACATAGGAGAATGATAAAACCTAATGTGAATTTTACGTTAGATTTGAGAGAATAAAGGTGTTTCATAATTGGGAGACTTGGATTTAGTTTATACTTGTAATACTGTTATTTCATCTATAATTTCATTTAATGAGACAATTTAAAGGGAGCTATCGCTAAAAAAAATATTTTTAATAATTCAGTATAAATATATAAAAAAAATTAACATTTTTTTATGTTTTTTATAAGAGAGGAATTTACTAATAGAGCTGATACTATTATACACAGTATTTAAAGCATTATTAATGAACATAATTTACAATAAAAAGAAGCTTTTCGAGAAATACTATTACTTACGAGTAGTCTGAGTAACAATTAATGAAATAATCGAAATTTGTCTATTGAGGTTGCTAAACATAAAAAAGCTATGCCCTAGTGAGGTTAGACAGTTTTTAGAAGTGTATGATTTGTAAACAATAAAATCTTACATTTGTTTTTATGGACATAAAATTGACAGAACAAGAGAAGATAAAGATTCTAAATTCCGATGATATTTACGGAATTATGCAACGCATTTTATTAAGAGATAATAAAATAGACCAAAATCGTGAGCACTTTTGGGTTATTGGTTTAGCAAATAACAACCGTATTCTTTTTATTGAGCTAATAAGTTTAGGAACTGTCAATGCAACCTTGGTAGAGCCTATGGAGGTATTTAGCTTTGCGCTGCAAAAAAGAGCTGTTAAAATCATATTATGTCATAATCATCCTAGTGGGGAATTAAAACCTTCTGAGGCTGATAAAGATATTTCTGACCGTTTAATACAAGTAGGTATTATTGTAGATACCGAAGTGGTAGACCACCTTATAATATCCGACAAAAGCTATCTAAGTTTTGAAGATACTGGATTACTAGACGAACTTAAAAAAAGCACTAAATATGTACCTAAATATGTGTTAGAACAGCGTCTAAAAAAAGAAGCTGCTGAAATAGCTGAAAAGAAAAAAGCCATTGAAATTGCTAAAGCTTTTAAAAGAAGCGGATTAGATAACGAGTTAATTGCTAAAAACACAGGTCTTACGATTGAAGAAGTAAAAAAACTACGAGTGAAAAGGTCGTAAAACAAATTTCTAATTATAAGGTAACAAAATTAATTCGTTAATACTTTTATTTTCCCTAATCAGACTAATCGAATAAAGTAAAGAAGCAAAAAGACAAATACTACTTAACAAGAAATAAAAAACTTTTGTTTATTAGATAAAGTAACTTATTTTAAAGAAGAAAATACATTAAAAAAAAGGGGGATTCTCCCCTTTTTTTAAATTAAGGATAAAGAAATGTAAAGCTAAAGGCTACGTTTATAGCGTGTTTTTGGCTTCTCTTATTCACTTTTTTTAAAAGTAAAGAAATCTTTATTGGTTTTTGAAACTGAAAAAATCGTATATTAGCTACGTTTAAACAGACAAACTATATATAGTTTCTTACAGTTTTATTTTAAACTGATGGATGTAATCACGGTTATCAAACTAACCTTTGCATTTTACCCCATAATTTTATCTTACCCTTATTTACTAGCATTCTCCCACAATAAGCATCATTACTATTTGTATGCTTGTCGTAGATAGAGTATGCTAAAAATTAACTAACGTATTTTAAAATTATCTATTATGAAAAATTTTTTATTAGCAGCTATTTTTTTAGCTTCAGGAACAGCTTTTGCACAGTTCGCTAATCCATTACCAACACCTAAAGCTAATTGTCTTGGATGTTCAGTTTCGCAAGTAGGACCTTCCTATGGAAATAGAGGAGCCGTAATTAACACAAGTTATGTAGATCAAACAGGACATATGAATGACGCAAGTGTTGTTCAAACCGGAGTTGGAAACCTGTCTAAAATTGATCAAGATGGTCAGAATCAAGGGTTTTCAGGAGGTTTGGGAAATGAAGCTACTGTATATCAAAGAGGAAGAAAGAACGAAACCGACATTAAACAACATGGAGATTATAACTCTGGTTTTGTAAATCAAGTAGGATATAAAAACTATGCACAACAAGATGTTGGTGTAGGTTGGGCAGAAAACAACAGAGCTTATGCTTATCAAACAGGACGTCAAAACACTTCTATTCAAAAACAACGTTATGATAATAATGTAGCTATTGTAGCACAATCAGGTAGAAGAAACTTTGCTCATCAAGATCAAAGCACAGGAACTAATGGTGCGCCAGGAAGTGTAGCGGGTATTTTACAAATTGGTAATTATAATAAAGCTAAACAAGTTCAAAGAGGTAGCTTTAATATAGATGGTATTGCTCAGTTTGGCAACGGAAATGTAGCTTCTACAAATCAATCTTCAAATGGAGGTTTAAATATTTCTGGTATTGCACAAACAGGTTGGGGTAACAAAGCTTGCGTTGATCAAAATGCAGATGCAGGGATTAACTTAAGTTTAATTAGTCAATTTGGTGTAGAAAATCATGCTTCTGTTATTCAAGATGCACAAGGTTCTGGAAATGCTAGTTTTATTGGACAGGCAGGTTACATGAACAAAGCTTGTGTTGAACAAACAGGATTATAAACTTTTAATTAAGCAACAAAGATAAGGGAGAATGGGAGGGTTTTCTTTTCCTCTCCCTTATTAATAAGAAACTAAAGTAATGATGCGAAGGATAAAAATGACATTGTGTATAATCCTATTAATATTTAGTTTAAAAGCTATGACACAACAAAATACATCTACTTACTTTGTGTCTGTACCTCAAATAGGAAGTGATGCTTCTTTTCTGGTTTTAGAAAAAAATATTAACTCATTAAATAATTTACAAGATTATGATAAATCGATTGATAATTATGATTTGTCAGTAAATCAGTTAGGAGTTAATAATGTTGTAGAAGTAAAAAACGGAATGAATGACATACAGTTGATAGGGCAAAAAGGTAGAGATAACTATTATAATTTTATAGATTATTATAATAATTCACCAACAAAAATAAATGCTCTTCAAGAAGGTAATGCAAACTCATTGCTTATTTATGGAACAAACTCTTTGATGGAAAATGTAAAAATCATTCAAAAATCTAATTATAAAACAATTATAGTTAGGAATTATTAAAAAATGTTAAGGTTTATTTTTTTTAGAAACGTTTTAAAATATGTCACTCTATTTTTACTGTGTACAACTACAAGCTTTGCACAAGAAATAAGCAATGTTAAAGCTAAAATACTTATTCTTAAAAAAGATAATTTTATAACTGTAAAAGCAGAAGCTGAAAACGAAGGAGTGTTGTTTAAAGATGAGCTTAATTATAACTTATTAGTACTAAAGAAGAATAAAGAAGGAAACTATTCTAACAATAAACAATCGGGAGAATTTTCTTTAAAACCTAACGAGAAAAAAGAGCTTTCAGTAATAAGATTGAGTTTAAACCCTGATGAAGAATTAAGAGCTTATTTATTTATAAAGCACAGGGAAAAATTGATAGATAAAGACACTCTAGTAATAATACCTAAAAAGGTAGGCGTGATAAATAAAGAAAAAATAGATGAGTCTAATTTTGTATTAAAAGGATTGGTTATTGAAGAAGCAATAACAAAAATAGGAAAAGACTTTTATGATTTTTTTTATCAAGAGTATCTGCTCTCAGGCTTAAAATATCCTTTTATCATAAAAATAAAAGAAAAACCAGGATTAAGAAGAACTACAGTTTTAATTATTGAAGCTGATGATAAAAAGATTTTTGAGTTCATGATTATGCCAGGAGAAGATTTTCTTAAGCGAGCTGTTAAAGCATCTTTGGTAAGATTAAGTAGTTATTCAAAACAGAGAAACACATTATTAAGTTATAAAATTTAAAAAAGTGAATTATGAAAATAGCAACCAAACTTATAACAATAGTTTTTTTTTTACTAAGCTCATTTGCTTTTTCACAAGAACTAGTTTATAAACCGGTAAATCCATTTTTTGGAGGAAATAATCCATTTGGATATCAGCAAATTTTGGCTTCAGCTAATGCACAAAACGACTTTCAAGAAGAAGGGCAAGATCCTTTTCAACAACCTTCAGATTTAGAGAATTTTACAAATAGCTTAAACAGGCAATTACTAAATTCATTGTCGCAAGACCTATTTCAAGAACAGTTTGGAGATCAAGGATTAACTGTAGGAACTTACGTGTTTGGATCTTTAGTAGTAGAAGTTACACCTACAAGTGGAGGGTTATCAGTGAATATTTTAAACACACAAACTGGTGAACAAACACAAATAATAATACCAAACAATTAAAATAAAACGATTAACTATAACTTAAATTTTATGAGAAAACTATTACTCAAATTATTGTTCTCTTTATTAAGTTTTATCTTGTTTTCTAGTTGTGGAGCATACCTTAATCAGCCATTTCAAACAACGAATGCTAGAATAGGAGAAAACACCTCTTTTCAAAACGATTTAATTAAAAACATTCAACCTGTCGAAAAAATAATCGTAGGAGTTTATAAATTTAGAGATCAAACAGGACAATACAAGCCTACTGAAAACGGTTCTACATTTAGTACTGCGGTAACGCAAGGAGGTACATCAATTTTATTAAAATCATTAGAAGAATCAAAATGGTTTACTCCAATAGAAAGAGAAAATATCGCTAACTTATTAAATGAACGACAAATAATAAGGTCAACAAGGCAAGAATATCAAGGAGTTAACTCTACAAAAATGCCACCATTACTTTTTGCTGGAATCATTTTAGAAGGAGGTGTGGTTTCTTATGATTCTAATATTATTACAGGAGGTTCAGGAGTTCGATATTTTGGAGCGGGAGCATCTAATCAATATAGACAAGACAGAATAACCGTTTATTTAAGAGCCGTATCTACATCAAACGGACAAATTTTAAAAAATATTTACGTATCAAAAACAGTACTCTCTCAAGGAATTTCAGCAAACTTATATAGATATGTTTCTTTAAGAAGGTTGTTAGAAGTAGAAACTGGAGTAACCAAAAATGAACCTATGCAATTAGCTGTAAAAGAAGCTATAGATAAAGCAGTCGAACAGTTGATTATAGAAGGTGTTGTAGATGGTTTATGGACTCCTCAAGGAGGTAATACGGTTGTTAATCTCTTTAAAAAAGAATATTTAAAAGAAAAAAATGAAGCAGATAATACTTTATTATTTAATAGAAAACAAGAAAAAAGAAGGGCTACCAATTCAATGAGTGTTATGGGAGGAACTTCAATAATTTCTGGTGATTATTCAAATCCAGTTGCAAGGTTTGGGTTTGACTTAAAATATAGGTACTTTTTTAAGGATCCAAGATTTAGTTTCGGAGGAAGTATAGGGAAGTTTTCACTAGAAAATGAAAGGTCTTTTGAAAATACATTTTTAACATCAAGTCTATTTTTAGAATACAATATGTTGCCTTATGATAGGTTAACACCTTATGCGTATGTTGGGATTGGATCGGTTTTAGAAAAAAACCTAGATAACCCTATGTTTAAATTTCAGTATGGTCTGGGATTAGAGTATTTAATAACCAATAAAATAGGTTTAACTCTTTATGGAGAAAACTATCTTTTAAGCTCAGATAATTTAGATAAGTTAGTTAGAGGAAAAAGAAACGATTTTATTTGGAGAATAGGAGCAGGTATAAATGTTTATTTTTAAGAAAAAAAGTAATGAAAAGCATAATAAAAATAACAATACTTTTAATGTGTGTAACCTTATTTAACTGTAGTGAAGATACTGTGGATTTTGTTGAATTTGGTACTATTAAAGGGCGTGTAGTTAAAAAGAGAAGTTTTGAACCAATAGCTAATGCTAAAATAACATTGTCACCAACCAATAATACAACTTTTACAGATGAAGATGGTTACTTTTTAATGGAGGATGTACCAGCACAAGACTACTCTGTAAGCGCAACTAAAGAAGGGTATTTAACAGGTTTTGAACCTGTAGGTTTAGGAGCAGAAACAGAAATTAATGTAGTTTTTGAATTAGATATCGAAACCGCTTTAAACGACCCGCCAACTGCGCCAGAATTAAGAGCTCCAGTTAATGGGATAGAAGATGTAAATAACACGGTAGAGTTAAGCTTTAAATCAACTGATCCAGATGAAGATGAAATAACATACAGAATAGAAGTTAAAAATGACTTAAATAATGATGTAATATCTTTTGAAAATATAAAAGACACTTTGTATACAGTAACCGATTTAAAATTTGGAGTAAAATATTTTTGGCAAGTTGCTGCTTCAGATAATATTAATGCAGAAGTATTAAGTACTGTAAGTACGTTTAAAGTGACATCAACACCTGATAATAGATACTTTTACACAAAACAAGAAGCAGGAAATAATGTTATTTACTCAGGAGATTATATCAACGAAGCACCAATAAATGAACTTTTGTTAACTTCCCCAACCACAAACTCTTGGAGACCTAGAAAAAATTCAGCAGCGAATTTGGTTGCCTTCTTACGGACAGACAATAACGAAACTCACATTTATACAATGAATACAGATGGTTCAGATGTTCAAAAAGTTACTTCTAATGTTCCTGTAGTTGCGTTTGATTTAAACGAAGTCGATTTCTCTTGGTCTTCAAACGGAGATCGAATCATATATCCGCATTACGATAAATTATATTTGATAAATAAAGATGGAAGCGGTTTACAGCAAATATATCAAACAATAGATGGTAATTACATTACTGAATGCGATTGGAGTAATGATGAATCTAAAATAGCACTGAAAACCAATAATACAAGTGGGTATAATGTACAAATCTATACGATTGATATGACAGGAAATATAATTGACACTGTTTTAACAGGAGTACAAGGTGGTGCAGGAGGAATTAATTTTACAATAGATGGAAGCTCGCTGTTATACACTAGAGATGTTTCTGAATATGAATCGAGTAATTATAGACTACTAAATAGTCATATCTTTTTATATGAGTTTGCTACGGCAGAAGTTACTGATTTATCAGAAGGAAAAGCTAATGGAACAAATGATTTAGACCCACGCTTATCACCTAATGAGGCTGAAATTATCTTTGTGAATACATCCAATGATGGAATTTCCACAAGAACAATTTATAAAGTACCTTTTAGTGAAGGGTCTACAACAAGAACAGCATTGTTTGAAAATGCTACAATGCCAGATTGGGAGTAAAAGAGAACTAACAATTACTGAGAGAGCGAGCGTTAAAAACGTTCGCTTTTTTCTTGGTTAAAACTTAATAATAGTAATATTTTATCATTGATTATAAAAAGAAATGAAGAATTGATTACTGGTTTTAAAAGAGTTTGGGATAATTATTATTTTAATTGGAGGTGAAATTGCTTTTGCTATTGAAGTTAAGGAGTTTTTTGGGTTTGATAATTAATTTAATGTTAGTATTAGAAAATTAAGGAGAAGTAAAAGCAAATAATTCAATTTAAAAAACATCTATTTTTAACTAACACTTACTTACAACAAATCACCACAAAACTTACCCTTAAAAAAACAAAACACTATTAATTAGTTGATTAAAATTGCTTTTGTGATCCAGAGAGTTTCCGTTATCAAAGAAAAAAGTGTGTTTGTAGCTCTGCGAAAAAGATATTGACAGACTTTTAATCATGATTTTATAACGATAAAAAATTAGAAGATTGTAGAGATATAGTTATTATTGGTTTTTGGGTAGGTTTAAGAGTCTCTGACTTTCTTAACTTACTTGAAATTAACACGGATGATGAATTTATAACTGTTCAACATAAAAAGACAAAAAACTCATCCGGGATTAAAGAGGTTACTCCTTTAGACCATAAAATAGAAGGAGTAATTAATAAAAGAGGAATGCTAAGAATGATAACAGATGTAAAACCTTAATTTGTGATGCTTTTTGGAAAAAGAATAATGGATAGGGGTGGTTAATTTAAAAAATAAAGAAGCGAAACTAAAAAGGGTAAGGTGTTTATTTATATTTTTTCTTTCCCCTCTGCTTTCCTTGTTAAAAAACAAACCCTTGAAAATCAACATTTTCAAGGGTTTAAAAGTGGTCCCACATGGGCTCGAACCATGGACCCCCTGATTATGAGTCAGGTGCTCTAACCAACTGAGCTATAGGACCCGTTAAATTTGGATTGCAAAAATAAAAACTTTTTTAAATAAAAACCTATTTTTTTACACTTTTCTGCTCATTAAATTTTTACCAAAAGCACGTAAACCTTCTTTGTGTTTATCAGAAATGTTAAGATGATTTAAGCTTTCAAACGACTTATCTGTATAGTACTCAATGAGTTTGTGTGTCTCTTCAGGTATGTTATTCTCCTTAAAAATAGTCGAAACAGTGGCTATTTTTTCAGTGTTATTTTTTTGTTTTCCGTTATAAAGATTTAATAAATCTTCTTTGTCAGCACCATTTGCTACTTCTAAAGCCTTTAAATAAAGGTATGTTTTCTTATTTTCGATAATATCTCCACCAACTTGTTTACCAAAAGATTCAGGATCGCCAAAAGTGTCTAAGTAATCATCTTGTAACTGGAAAGCAATTCCTAGGTTTAATCCATAGTTGTATAAGTGTTGAGCTTGTTCTTCATCAGCTTTCGCAACGATAGCACCCATTTTTAAAGCAGCAGCAACTAAAACAGAGGTTTTTAATGTAATCATCTTAATGTATTCATCAATAGTTACATCATTTCTAGTTTCAAAATCAACATCTAATTGCTGACCGTCACAAACCTCTAAAGCAGTTTTGCTAAATAATTGTGCTAGTTTTTGGAAAATTTCAGGTTCATAGTTTTCAAAGTATTGATATGCTAGAATAAGCATAGCATCACCTGATAAAATTCCTGTATTTATATTCCATTTTTCATGAACAGTTTCCTTTCCTCTTCTTAAAGGAGCATCATCCATTATGTCATCGTGCACTAAAGTAAAGTTATGAAAAACTTCTACAGCAAATGCAGCTGGTAATGCTTTCTCATAATCGTTTGAAAAAACATCAGCAGCAATTAAGGTTAGTATCGGTCTAATTCTTTTACCGCCTAATCTTAGTATGTAGTCTACTGGTTCGTAAAGGTTTTTAGGCTCTCTTGAAAATTTTTGAGATTCTAAAAAAGTTATAAAGTCTGATTGATATGATAATATGTCCAAATTTGAAAATTTTTGTAAAAATAAGGTAAAGATAAATTTTAACTATAAGGTAATGTTAAAAAAAGATTAAAACTCTGGAAACTTTTTTTGTTTCTAGAGTTTCCTGTTGTACATTTGCAAACAATTATGAGAGATAAAATAATTAATAAAGCAGGTGAAATGTTTTTAACCCTTGGGTTTAAAAGCACTACGATGGATGATATTGCAAAAGAACTTGGAATGTCTAAAAAAACATTATACAAGTACTTTTCAAATAAAACAGCTTTGGTAGATGCCAGTACAGAATCGGTTCATAATACAATTAGCGAAACGATTGACACAGTGAAAAGCCAAAACTATAATGCAGTTGAAGAAGAGTTTGCAGTGAAAGCAATTTTTAAAGAAATGTTTAAAAATGCAAAAACTTCACCAATGTATCAATTAAAAAAGTACTACCCGGAAACGTACACAAAACTAATAGAACGAGAGGTGTGTATGTTTAGAGACTGCAACATAGACAACTTAAAAAAAGGAGTTGAACAAGGTTTGTACAGAGCAAATATAAAAGGAGACCTTTTAGTCAATTTTTATTTCACACTCGTTTTTGGTGTATTTGAAAGTGAATTATACAGCAACGACATGCAAGAGGTTATGGAAATTGAATATGAAATTTTAGAATATCATATCAGAGCGATAGCAACTCAGAAAGGAGTAGAAGAATTAGAGAAACAATTAAGAAAAATAAATAAAAACTAAAAACAATGAGGAAATACATATATGGTGTATTTGTGTTCTTTTTTACAGGGTATATCATTGCTCAAGAAAAAGAAATGAGTTTGTCAATGCAAGAAGCAATTGATTATGCTATAAAAAACAGTTACGACAATAAAGTGTCCTTAAACGATATAGAAGCAGCTAAAAAGAAAAAGTGGGAAACTACCACTATTGGTTTGCCACAAATTAATGGTAAAGTAGAGTATCAAAACTGGATAAAACAGCAAGTGTCTTTACTACCTGTTGCAGCTTTTGATAATACTCAAAGTACAATAGATATTGTTGAAGAATATTTTGATGGGGTTATAAGAAATGGTAATGAAGTAACAACACCAACGGGTTTTATTCCTTTAAGATTTGGAACAAAACAAACAATGAATGCATCAGTAACGTTATCTCAGTTAATTTTTGATGGTTCGTATTTGGTAGGGTTACAATCAGCAAAAACATATTTGAAAATCTCTGAGCAAGCAAAAGAAAAAACAGAATTAGCAACACGTGAAGCTGTTATTAATGCTTATGGAAATGTATTAGTTACAGAAAAATCAATTGAGATTTTAGAGAACAATAAAAAAGTACTAGAGAAAAACTTGAATGAAACTCAAAAAACTTATGATAACGGGTTAACAGAGTTAGAAAATGTAGAACAATTACAAATCACTCTAGGTAATGTTGAAAGTAACTTAAGAAATGCTGAACGATTAAAAGAAATAGCATATCAAATGTTGAATGTTTCTTTAGGAAACTCAATTGAAACTAAACTAACATTAACCTCTACATTAGATAATTTAGTTGTTGATAACACCGACTTAAGTTTGTTAGCTACACAATTTAATATTGATAACCATATTGATTTTAAAATAGCTCAAAACGACAGAGAAAGTAAGCGTTTATTAATGAAGTTAGAACAAAGTAAAGCTTTACCTAGTTTATCAGCATTTATAAACTATGGAGCAAATGCTAACTCAGACGATTTTAACTTTTTAGATAGTAATCAAAAATGGTTTGATTACTCTTTGTTTGGGGTAAGTTTAAATGTGCCTATTTTCAGTTCTTTTGGAAGAAGTTCTAGAACAGCACAAGCAAAAATAGCATTAGAAAATGCAGATATCCGATTAGAAGAAGCAAAGCAAAAACTAAACTTACAGGTAGAGAGAGCTAAAAGTGAGTATCAATTAGGAATTGAAAACTACGAAACAGCTAAGAAAAATTTAGCGTTAGCTGAGCGAATAGAAAAAAAGCAACAAGTAAAGTTTTTTGAAGGGATTTCTTCAAGTTTTGATTTGCTACAAGCACAAAATCAGTTATACACGCAGCAAAACAATTACGTACAATCAATGTTAAACGTAATTGCTAAAAAAGCACAATTAGAAAACGCATTAAACATACCACTAAAATAAAATCAACTATAATGAGAAAAATATATTCACTATTCGCAATTACATTGCTTTTAGCCTCATGTGGAGGTAAAAAAGAGCAGTCTGTACAAGACGTAATAGCATCTAACGATTTAGCGAAAATTAGAGAGAAAAAAGCATCGTTAGACACACAAATGCAAACACTATCTGATGAAATTAAGGTTTTAAACGATAAAATTTCTGAGTTAGATACCAATAAAAAAGTTCCATTAATTACAGTGCTTTCTGCTAAGGAAGAGGTTTTTGATCACTATTTAGAATTACAAGGAGCAGTACAAACAAAGCAGAATGTACTTATCTATCCTGAAATGCCAGGGCTTTTAACACGTATTTACGTAAAAGAAGGGCAGTATGTTAAAAAGGGACAAACCTTGGCGAAAATTGATGATGGAGGTTTGGCTAATCAGTTAGCTCAAATAGAAGCGCAAGCAGCACTAGCAGAAACAACATATAAACGTCAGAAACGTTTGTGGGAACAAAAAATAGGATCAGAAATTCAGTTTTTACAAGCTAAAACTAACTATGAAGCACAAACCAACGCGGTTAGTCAATTAAGAAGACAGTTAGCAAAATCGGTAATTACAGCACCTTTTTCAGGAGTAATTGATGACGTAATAAAAGAGCAAGGAACAGTAGTAGCACCAGGAATGGGTTCTGAAGTTTTCAGAATTGTAAACTTAAAAAACATGTATATCGAAACAGATGTACCTGAAAGTTATATCACGTCAATTAAAAAAGGGAAAAATGTTGAGGTAGAGTTCCCTGTATTAGGAGAAAAGTTAACTTCTAAAATTCGTCAAGCAGGCAACTTTATAAACCCAGCAAACAGAACATTTAAAGTTGAGGTTGGAGTTCCTAACCATGAAGGAAAGATTAAGCCGAATTTAACAGCTAAGTTAAAAATCAATGATTACTCTAATGAAAAAGCAATTTTAATTCCTCAAAGTATTATTTCAGAGAATGCTAATGGAGAACAATATGTGTATGTGGTAGAAAACATAAAAGATCAGGTAGGAACCGCTAAACAAATAATTATAACTACAGGGAAAACGCAAGGAGATATTATTGAAGTTTTAAGCGGAATTGAAAACGGAACAAAAATTATTGAAGAAGGAGCTCGTAGTGTAAAAAACGGACAAGAGGTTAAGGTATTAACTCTTTCAGAAGAAGCAAAATAACACACCAAAAACTATCCGTCTAATGACTGAAAAACAAAAAAAACAAGTAGATAAAGAGTTTGGTTTATCCTCTTGGGCAATAAATAATAAAACAACTATCTACGTAATGATGGTTATGATACTTATAACAGGTATTTCTGCCTTTTTAAGTATGCCAAGAGAAAATTTCCCAGAAATTAGAGAAACCAAAATTTATATAAGTTCTCTGTATCCAGGAAATACAGCTGAAGACATAGAGAAGTTAATTACCGATCCGTTAGAAGATAGACTTAAAACGGTAAGTAATGTAGTAGAAATAACCTCTACATCTCAAGAAGACTACTCAATGGTGGTTGTTGAGTTTGATGAAAACATATCAGTAGATCAAGCTAAACAAAAAGTAAAAGATGAAATAGATCAAGAAACGTCTGGAGAAGATTGGCCTACGTTTAACGGAGCTAAAGTAGAACCAAATGTTTTTGAGCTAAGTATTTCTGAAGAAATGCCAATTCTAAATATCAATATCTCGGGAGATTACCCAGTAGATAAATTAAAAGAATTTGGTGAGTATTTGGAGGACGAAATTGAAGATTTACAAGAAATAAAAAAAGTAGATATCCGTGGTGCTGAAGAAAAAGAAGTTGAGGTAGCAGTTGATATTTACAAAATGATGGCAGCGCAAGTAAGTTTCCAAGATGTAATTAATGCAATTAACGGAGGAAACTTAACAATGTCTGCAGGTAATTTAATTGCTAGTGGACAACGACGTACTGTTAGAATTTTAGGAGAAATTGAAGATCCACAAGAATTACAAGATTTTGTAGTAAAATCAGAAAAAGGGAATTCAATTTACCTTAAAGATATTGCAAAAGTTTCTTTTAAAGATAAAGATAAAACTACGTATGCTCGTGAGTTTGGAGAAGCTGTAGTAATGCTGGATGTAAAAAAACGTTCAGGGAAAAACATGGTAGAGGCTGCTGAAAAAATTCAGAAAATTGTAGAAGATACCAAAGCCAATATATTTCCAAGTAATTTAAAAGTAACCATAGCTAACGATCAATCTTCAAAAACTATTGGTCAGGTAGATGATTTGGTAAATAACATCATCTTTGGGGTAATTTTAGTAGTATTAGTACTAATGTTCTTCTTAGGTTTTAAAAATGCCTTATTTGTTGGATTTGCGATACCAA
Source organism: Tenacibaculum ascidiaceicola (assembly GCF_047470925.1). NCBI lineage: Bacteria > Pseudomonadati > Bacteroidota > Flavobacteriia > Flavobacteriales > Flavobacteriaceae > Tenacibaculum > Tenacibaculum ascidiaceicola. The sequence goes on along the minus strand of NZ_JAZKJP010000006.1, from coordinate 107,906 downwards.
TGTCAATGTTCATGTCACTAATGATATTGAGTTGGCTAGGATATACCATGAATACCATGATTCTTTTTGGATTAATTATGGGACTGGGAATGTTGGTAGATAATGGTATTGTGGTTGTTGAAAACGTATACCGTTTAATGGATGAAGGTATGCCTAGAATTGAAGCTGCTAAAAAGGGAATTGGAGAAATTGCATTTCCAATTATTATCTCAACAGCAACTACAGTAGCAGCATTTATTCCGTTAGGAATGTGGCCTGGAACTATGGGGCAGTTTATGATTTATTTCCCTGTAACATTATCTGTAGTATTAGGTTCATCATTATTTGTGGCAATATTTTTTAACTCAGTGTTAGTGTCACAGTTTATGAGTGTTGAAGATAAAAATATGCCATTAAGACGTATTATTATCTTATCGTCAGTAATGGCAGTGATAGGATTGTTAATAGCTCTTTTAGGCGGAACATATGGAGCTTTAGGTACTGTGATGATTTTTACAGCTATCATGTTGTGGGTATATCGATTGGCATTACGTCCGTGGGCAAATCGTTTTCAAAATACAGTATTACCACGATGGGAACGTTTTTATGAAAGAATGTTAAGAGCGGCTCTAAGAGGCTGGAGGCCGTATGTTATCTCTTTAGGTACGTTTGTTTTATTATTTATTGCTTTTGGAGGTTTTGGAGCCTCAATAGGAAGTCAACGTACAAAAGTTGAGTTTTTCCCAGACAATACACCAAATCAGATTATTGTTTATATCGAATATCCACAAGGAACTGATATTGAAAAGACAAATCTGATAATGAAAGATTTGGAAGAACGTGTGTATAAAGTATTAAACTCGCCAGAATATGTTGATAACGGTTATAATTTCTTAGTAGAAAGTGCTGTTTCACAAGTAGGAGCTGGTTCTGGAAATCCGCAAACAGATGGAGGTTCAACTGCAGAAATGCCTCATAAAGGAAAAATAACTGCTTCAATGCGTGAATACAAATACCGTAGAGGGGCTGATAGTAAAGAGTTACAAAGAAAAGTTACTGAAGCATTAAGAGGGATTTACCCTGGATTAGAAATTTCAGTAGAAAAAGAAGCAGTAGGTCCACCAGCAGGATACCCTATTAATATTGAACTTGAAGGAAATGATTATGCAGAATTAATCAACACTGCAGAAAAGATGAGAGATTTCATTAACTCAAAAAGTATTGCGGGTATTGATGAATTAAAGATTGATGTAAATAAATCTAAACCATCAATGTTAGTAAATGTTGATCGTAAAAAAGCAGGAGAATTAGGAGTAAGTTCATCGCAAGTAGGAAACCAATTGCGTAATGCTATTTTTGGTTCTAAAGCAGGTATTTATAAAGAAGATGGTGATGATTACGATATTTATGTTCGTTTTAATAAAGAAAACAGGTATAATAAAAGTGCAATTTTTAACCAGAAAATTACTTTTAGAGATATGTCTTCAGGAACGATCAAAGAAATTCCTGTATCGGCAGTAGCAAAACAAACAAATACCTCAGGATTTAGTGCAATTAAGCATAAAGATGTAAAGAGAGTGGTGACAGTATATTCTGCTTTAGCACCAGGGTATACAGATGCTGCAGCGATTGTTTCAAAAATTCAAAATGAAATGAAGACGTTTACTGAAAAACCAGATTCGGTAAAAGTTGACTATACAGGACAAATTGAAGAGCAAAACAAACAGATGGCGTTCTTAATGAAAGCATTTTTTGGAGGTTTAGGATTAATTTTCTTGATTTTAATTTTCCAGTTTAATTCTGTCTCTAAGCCAGCAATAATAATGCTAGCAATCTTTTTAAGTTTAATAGGTGTATTTGGAGGATTAATTATTACGGCAAAACCATTCGTAATTATGATGACCATGATGGGAATTATTTCCTTAGCGGGTATTGTGGTAAATAATGGAGTAGTACTACTCGATTATACCCAGTTACTTATAGATCGTAAAAAAGTAGAACAAGGATTGTCTTCTGATGAGTTTGTAGATGTACATACTTTAGGAGAAGCTATTATTAGAGGAGGAAAAGCACGTTTACGTCCAGTATTATTAACGGCAATCACAACCATTTTAGGGTTAATTCCATTAGCAACAGGTTTAAATATTAATTTCTTTACCTTAGCTAGTGAGTTGAATCCACATATATATGTTGGAGGGGATAATGTAATTTTCTGGGGTCCATTAGCATGGACTGTTATTTACGGATTATTCATAGCAACTTTCTTGACATTAATTGTAGTACCGATATTATTCTACTTAATCACTAAGTTTAAAATGTGGTTACGTAGCGTTTTATAATTGATTTTTTGTTAACTGTAAAAAGGGTTAAAAGTAATTTACTTTTAACCCTTTTTTAATTGTGTAAAACAAAAAGCTAATCAGGCAATCGATCTCTGTCCTTTTTTGTTCTGTTAAATCGATAAGTAAAAGTTACAGAAGAGTATCTACCAACAGGTTTGTTATACCTTGTTGCGATGTAGTTTTCACCAGTAATTAACTGTTTACTTACTCTAGAATCAAAAATATTGTTCATGTTTAAAGTAAGTGTAGCTTTGTCATTCCAAAAGTCTTTACTTACACCTATATTAGCTCTATACTGAGCTTCAGTAAATATTTGTCCGCTTTGTCTTTCTCCAAGATAATTTAAGCTAGATTGAATAGTTAATCTTGAAAACTTCATTCTAGAGTTTAAACGAGTAGACCATGTGTTGTTATCAACAGTATATATTCCTCTTTGATCGAAAGAATAATAGTTGAATTCACTTGATAATCTCCACCATTTATAAGGAGAATATCGAATGGCTAATTCAGCACCAAATCTTTTTTCAGTTCCTGAGTTAATAGGTTTAGATACCAAAGCACCAAATGAATTTATTGTAACTAAAGTTTCAAAAACATTAGTAGTATGTTGGTAATATATAGATGGGTTTAAGGTGAATTTACTCCATCTTTTTAAGAGTCCTAATTCGAAAGAATTTGTGTACATAGGGTTTAAATCAGGATTACCTACACGTATGTTTCTGCGGTCAGAAATTCCACCAAAAGGATTTAGATGCCAAAAACTAGGACGTCTAATTCTTCTACTATAGCTTAGTTGTAAATTGGTAGCTTGATTAAAACTGTATGTAAAATGGGCTGTAGGAAATAAATCAGTATACTTTTTATCGGTTTTAAATTGATTGTTTCTGTCCGTGCTTCCAGTATTTGCATGTTCAGCACGTAAGCCTAATAAATATTGAAGTTTGTTTTTTTGGTTTCCATATTGAATATAAGCTCCGTAAATACGTTCGTTATACCTTAACAAGTTGTTTAAGCTATCAATTAAAACAGTATTGTCCCAAACCTTATAATCACTGTCAATATTTCTAATTTCTCCTTTTATTCCCATTTCCAAATGTGATTTTTCAGAGATAGGTAGCTTAAAGTCAGATTGAAATAAAAAGTCTTTACTGCTTTCTATATCTCTACTTTGTAAAGTGTTTATAGCAGAGGTCGTAGGGAATTGTTGTTGCTCTTTAACTAATTCATTTTCGTCATCATTCCAAAAATCATATTGAAAATTAGCTGTAAATTTTTGTCCTTTTTTAGCGAATGTTTTTACGTAATTTAATTCAATTTGATTTGCTTTTTGAGGTTCTTTATATGATTCTTGTGTAGTGAGAATACTATCTGTTTGTTGTGTGTTGTCTAAAAAGTTAAAGGTATAATCAACATTGTTTTTACTTGTATTGTTTCTATGGTAGTAACTTAGAGTAAGGGTGTTTTTATCATTAATGTAATAATCACTTCCAAAATAAAGATTAAAAGTACTACGGCTTCTAGTAGTATTAGTTACCCTGTTAGAATAAGAGGTTATTACCCCATTATCGAGATTAGTTCTGTTCAAATAACCATTTCCATCGAAAGATATATAACGATATCCAATATTAGAAAATAAATTGAATTTCTCTTTTTTGTAGTTCATATTGTAGTTGATATTATGATTATCAGGAATTCCAGTAGTTAGCTGTAAAGAGCTACCAAAACCACCACTTTTATTTTTCTTTAAGATAATATTGATGATTCCAGCAGTTCCACTAGCATCGTACTTAGCGGAAGGGTTGGTAACTACTTCAACCTTTTCTATGTTTTCGGAAGGAATTGACTCTAAGCCGTTGTTTGCTGTTAAAACAGAAGGTTTTCCGTTAATTAAAATACGAACATTCGGATTGCCTCGTAAGCTTATACCTCCTTCAATATCTACACTTACTGAAGGAACATTGTTTAAAACATCATTCACAGAACCGCCTTTAGAAACTAAATCTTTACCAACATTAAAAACACGTTTATCTAGTTTGTACTCCGTGGTAGATTTTTCGGCTGTAATTTCTATTTCATCTAGGGCTTGTAAGTCTTCTTGAAGAAGGATAGTTTGAAGTGATTGGTTTTTGGTTAGTGAAATATTGTTCATTGAATGATTTTTAAAACCAATAAACTCCACTTTAATATTATACTGACCTTTTTTAATATTCATTAAAAATTCTCCTTGGCTATTCGTAGATTCTCCTGCTACAATTTCATTTGTATTAGGGTTGGTTAAAATAATAGTAGCAAACTCTAAAGGTTGTTTGGTGTTTCTTTCTACAACTTTACCAGTAAGCGTTATTTGAGCAGATAACTGAATAGAAATAAATAGTAGTAGAATAAATAAAGACTTTTTCATTATTACTTAATATTTGAATTATGCAGCAAAGATGAATTTAAAAGACATGCGGGTTTGTTGTAATAGATAAAAGACTACAAATAATCGACGTATAGAGGATTGTTTAATAGATGAACAATTTAAGGCTTAAAAAAGCTTTATTCAGGAGGTAAAAGACCAAGTTTGTCGATTTGGAGTTATAAGTACTCAAGGTATTTATATATTTACAAACTATGATTACAAGAGAAGCAGTTATTAAGTTTTTTTCAGAGAGTAGGGTGTTACAACACGTACTATTTTGGTGTGTGTTTCTTGTTTTAGACTTTCCTAAAGACTCACTTATATACCAAGAAGAGTTTTCTTTTTTAGGAACTTTTGTAATGTCTATGTGTCATATGATTCCCAAGATAATTATATCCTATTTCATAGCTTATTATGTTATTCCGAAGTTTTTATTGAAGAAAAAATATATAATTACAGTTGTTTTGTTTTTAATAGGAACATATTTATTAGCAGCGTTCAACAGGGTTTTGGTTGTGCATGTAGGAGAAACATTAATAAGAAAAGGAGTTTTTACACAAGAGCCCCTTTTGGAGATTTTAACTGATTGGAAAAAGTTGTTGTTTGGTTATATTCCAAATATGTATTTAACAACTTTGGTTTTCCTTTCTGTAAAATATTTTCTGGATTATAAAAGAGTTAAAGAAAAAGAACTAGTATTTGAAAAAGAAAAAACAGAAGCAGAATTAAAAACATTAAAAGCGCAATTAAACCCACATTTTTTATTCAATACACTGAATAATATTTATAGTCTATCTTTGAGTAATTCGCCTAAAACACCAACTTCAATAGGGAAACTATCGGAAATGTTAGATTATGTCTTGTATAGATGTAATACTAAGTTTGTGTTACTTTCTAATGAAATTCAATTGATAGAAAACTATATAGAGTTAGAAAAACTAAGGTACGACTCACGTTTAAAAGTTTCTTTGATAAATAATGTAGAAAAAGATATCAAAATACCTCCATTGATATTGTTATCGTTAGTTGAAAATGCTTTTAAACATGGCGCAGGAGAAGATAGTGGGTCGCCAGAAATTAAAATTGAACTTTTAAGCTCAGGTGATAGTTTTAACTTTAAAATATCTAATACAGTTTCCAAAGATTATGTCCTCAAAAAAGAGAGTATAGGGTTGTCAAATGTTAGAAAACAATTAGATTTAATCTATCAAAATCAATATAGTTTGATAATAAAAAATGAGGAAAATAAATTTATGGTAGGTTTAAAAATTTATTCAAATTAAATAGTTGATGAAAGTAAAATGTTTAGTGGTTGATGACGAACCTTTAGCAAGAGAACTAATAGAGAATCACATCTCAAAAATACCAGCACTTGAAATAGTGGGGAGTTGTGACAATGCACTTAAAGCATTTGAAGTTATAAGTTCTCAAGAGGTAGATTTATTGTTTTTAGATATAAAAATGCCAAATATTACAGGAATAGACTTTTTAAAAACAATTAAAAACCCTCCAAAAACAATTTTTACAACTGCCTATAGAGATTATGCTCTTGAAAGTTATGATTTAGAAGTGCTAGACTACTTGTTAAAACCAATAACTTTCGAACGTTTTTTTAAGGCTGTAGATCGTTTTTTGAGGTCAATAAAGGAGAGTGATATGTCTATAACCAAAGAAAGTGAAAACACAGAAGAGTTTTTGTTGTTGAAATCAGGAAGTAAGTACCACAAAGTCTTCATTGGAGATATATTATTTATAGAGAGCTTAAAAGATTATGTAAAAGTTCATACAGTTAATGATAAACGTGTTGTAACTAAGTATAAGATAAGCGATATTGAAGAAAAATTAAATAGTAATTTTTTAAGAGTTCACAGATCTTATATTATCAATACGAATAAAATATCTGCTTTTACAATTAACGATATTGAAATAAACTCAATAGAAATTCCAATAGGTGCTAGTTATAAAGAAAAGGTAATCTCTTTTTTGAATCAATGGAAATAGAATTTATATTTTCGTGCTATGAACAAACCGGTTTTTACAGTTGAAGAAATAAAAAGGAAGATTGAGCAGTATTGTGTTTACCAAGATCGATGTCATAAAGAAGTAGAGAAAAAACTTAAAGATTATAACTTAATTCCAGAAGCAAGAGAGCATATTTTACTTCACTTATTAGAACATAATTTTTTAAATGAAGAACGATTTGCAAAAAGTTTTGCTAGAGGGAAATTCAGAATTAAAAAATGGGGAAAAGACCGAATTGTTAGAGAATTGAAATTTAGAGATATTTCTGCTTATAATATAAAATCAGCCTTGAAAGAAATCGACGAAGAGGAGTATATCAAAACCTTATATAATTTGGTAGAAAAAAAGAATGCGTCAGTCTCTGAAACAAATCACTTTAAAAGAAAAAAGAAGATTGCTGATTATCTTTTATACAGAGGGTTTGAAAGTAGCTTAATATATGAAGCCTTAAAAACTATTGATTCTTAAATAAACTATCTAAGTTTATTTCGCTATCAAACTTTTTCTTAGTGTAAACAGTATTAATCTTATCGTTAACACTACTAAAAAGCATCATAATTTTTTCAACCTGACTGTTAACTTGATTCGCGGAAATCGATGGGATAAAAGTCATATCCGCTAAACGCAAAGTTTCATTTTCAAAAACATTAATACGAGCTTTAAAAGCAGGTGTTTTAAGAGGTTCTATATTTAAACTATCCTTAAATTGTTTGGTAAGTGTTTTTAATTCCAAAGCATTGTTTAAAGCCTCAGTAGGTGTTGTATTTTGTAACTCTTGTAAAAAATCTTCAACTATAAAATATTCTTTCCAAGGTTTAATTTTATCAATATATTTTTCATTTATTTTAGAGTAATCAGTATGCTTAACCGAAATATTCATTTCAGTTTTAGTAGGTAATTCTTCTTTTTGTTCTCCCTTTTTTTTACAAGAAGTAGCCAAAATAAAGAATGAAGCAATAACAAATAAAAAACGACTCATTTTAATAAAATAATTAAGCGATAAAAGTACATATTTTACTTGGCATTCTTTGTAGAATTAAATTAGAAGTTTGAAATCAGTAGATTAGCAGTCTCTTTTGTAGATAGTTAAAAAAGAATAAATACTTTTTGCGAAATCTTAAATTTAATAACTTTGCAAACATCTATTTTTGAATAATTTAAAATGAGTGAAACGATATTAATTTTAGGAGCTTGCGGGCAAATAGGAACAGAATTAACCCAAAAATTGCGTTCTATTTATGGAGCAGATAATGTAATAGCTTCCGATATTAGAGAAGGAAATGCAGAGATGATGAGTTCTGGACCTTTTGAAATCATCGATGCTACCAACCAAGAGCAAATTTTAAGTGTTGTTCAAAAATATAAAGTAACCCAAGTGTATTTAATGGCGGCAATGTTATCTGCAACTGCAGAAAAATATCCATTAAAAGGTTGGGATTTAAACATGACTTCGTTGTTAGCAGTATTGGAATTAGCTAGAGAAAAGCATATTCAAAAAATATATTGGCCTAGTTCAATGGCTGCTTTTGGACCAACATCACCAAAAATGAATACACCACAGCAAACAATTATGGAGCCTTCTACAGTTTATGGAATAAGTAAAGTAGCAGGAGAGCATTGGTGTAATTATTACCACGATAAATATGGGGTAGATGTACGAAGCATTCGTTATCCAGGAATTATAAGCTGGAAAACTTTGCCAGGTGGAGGAACGACTGATTATGCTGTTGATATTTACTTTGATGCATTGAAAAAAGGAACTTTTGAGTGCTTTTTATCAGAAAATACACGTTTACCAATGATGTATATGGATGATGCTATCAATGCTACTATTCAATTAATGCAAGCAGATGAAGAGAATATTAAAACAAGAACTTCATACAACTTAGCGGCAATTAGTTTTACACCAGCTGAAATAGCTACTGAAATTAAAAAATACATTCCAGAGTTTACCATTACATATAATCCAGACTTTAGACAAGCGATTGCAGACAGTTGGCCTCAAGTAATTGATGATTCAGCAGCAAGAAAAGATTGGGGATGGAGACATCAGTTTGATTTAGCTTCTATGACTAAAGATATTATTACCAATTTACAAGCAAAAGCTCAAGAGTCAGCTGAAGTGTAAGGTTGTATCTGTGTTTTCGTCTATGTTATTCAAGTTTTGTAGTGAATTGTAACTTAGGTTACCTAAGGTTCACTATAGATAAAATACTTTTGTAATAACAATATATTTACGATGAAAAAAATTATTCAAAATAGCTTAGAAAAGGCGCTGTCTTATAATGAATATAGAGATTTAGTAAGTGATTTATTGTCGCAAGGAAAATCTACTGGACCTAATCAATCAGATGATTTATTAAACTATAGTAAGTTAAATGATAAACGTATGAAGCGTTTAGATAAAACAGTAAAACTTACTAAAGAGACACTTGCTAAAATTAAAGATGTAAAAGAACCACAAACTTGGTTAGTATTAACTGAAGGATGGTGTGGTGATGCAGCACAAAACTTACCTGTAATTAATAAAATAGCAGAAGAGAATCCAAACATCAATTTAAAACTAGTTTTACGAGATGAAAATTTAGAGTTGATGGATGAATTTTTAACGAATGGAGGAAGATCAATACCTAAGTTAATTGCTTTAAATCAGGAGAACGAAGTAATCAACACATGGGGACCAAGACCTACCACAGCAACTAAAATGGTTGTTGATTATAAAGAAAAACATGGTAGCTTGGATGCTGACTTTAAAACAGATTTACAAGTTTGGTATAACAAAAATAAAGGAGAAAATACACAAGAAGATTTAGTGTCAATGCTTCAGTAATATAGTGCATAAAAAAGCTAGAAATTCCCCTTTTTGTTTTTATCAAAAAGGGGAATTGTTTTCTGTATCTTTGCGTCCATAAGGAATAAATATGTTTGTAGAATTCAGTAGTTTATCAGAAGAGGCGAAAGTTTGGGTATATCCATCAAGTCGAAAATTTTACCCGCAAGAAATTGACGGGCTAAAAGAAAAGTTACAAGGCTTTATAGATGGGTGGAAGTCTGAAGATGCTGATTTCAAAGCTTCTTTTGAACTGAAATACAATCGTTTTATTATCTTTTCTGCGGAAGAAGGTTCAACATTAACGAATGCAGATATTGATAAGCAAGTAGCATTTATTTTACAACTACAACAAGAATATGAAGTAGAGTTGTTAGATAAGATGAACGTGTGTTTTAAGCAAGGAGAATTTATTCAGTACAAAGACGTCAAAGAATTTAAAAAGTTGCTTAAAAAGAAGTCTGTGTCAGCAAAAACAATAGTTTTTGATAATTTAGTACAAACCAAAGTGGAATTAGAAAACTATTGGGAAGTACCAATTACGGAAAGTTGGTATAGTCGATTTTTAAAATAAATTTTTAACTACTAAAATTGTGAGTTTTCTCTTCTAAAAGAAAGAAAACCCAATACCGATAGACACACTATCTAAATGACCGTTCTCAAAGTTTTGAATAGCTTTTCTGTGATAGTCTAAACGTACAATAGTATTCCACCTACTGGCTCCCGTTACTTGTACCCCAACTCCTAATCCGTAGTAATTACCATTTTCATATTTAGAAGAAGGTCTCCACATTTTTCCTTGGCTATACTCAATAAAAAAATTGTCGTTGTCTTTTTCAACAATATTATAACGTAAGTTACCGTAAAAAGGAATAGCGTTGATACCAAATCTAAAGTGATGGTCAAAACCAGCATTTATACCAATTTGCCAACGTCTGTGAAGTTGATATCCTGCACCTAGGCGAATTAAAAGAGAAGCAGGTTCTAAAAAAGATTCATCATCATCAGGATCTAATGTATAATCTTCATTTATAGCGAATGTTGTGCTAAGACTTCCTGTAAAATAAGGTTTTTTGTAGTTTTCTTGAGTAAAAGTGAATTGAGCTGTTAATAGGATAACTAATAGGAGTAGTTTTTTTTTCATAGTAATAGATAATTTTTGCTTTGATGAGCAAAAATTATTCCATTTCTAAAGAGTTGATAAACTCATCAACACTGAGAGCATTATCAACTGAAAAATCTCCAATTTTAGTTCTTCTTAAAACTGATAAATGTGCTCCAGAGTTTAATGCTTCTCCATAATCGTTGGCTATAGAACGAATATAAGTTCCTTTACTACATACGATTCTGAATTCAACATTAGGTAAATCAATTTTTGTGATTTCAAACTCGTTAATTTCTACTTCACGAGCTTTAATTTCGGTGGTTTCACCTTTGCGAGCTAATTCATATAAACGTTTTCCATCTTTTTTAATTGCAGAGAAAATAGGTGGTTTTTGCTGAATTTTTCCAATAAACTGTTCAGTAGTTTTATGCAGTAACTCTTCTGTTATATGTTTTATAGGAAACGTTTCGTTGATTTCTGTTTCTAAATCGTAACTTGGTGTTGTAGCACCCACAACAAACGTACCTGTATATTCTTTTACTTGTCCCTGATATTCGTTGATGTTTTTAGTTTGTTTACCAGTACAAATAATTAACAAACCAGTTGCCAAAGGGTCAAGCGTTCCAGCATGTCCTACTTTAATTTTTTTAATATCAAAACGTTTACGGATATGCCAACGTAGCTTATTCACTACTTGAAAAGAAGTCCATTCTAAAGGTTTATCAATCAATAAAACCTGTCCGTTTTTGTAATCTTCTGCAGTCATCTAGAAAAATAAAGAATAGCCAATGGCAATTAAACCTACAATAGCACAGTATAACGAGAAATATGATAATTTACTCTTTTTAACTAGGGCTATCATCCAAGTACACGCTAATAATCCCGAGATAAAAGCTGCAATAAATCCAGCAGATAAAGGAACAATTTCCGAGCTCTGAAAATTAATTTCTCCACTTAAAATATCTTTAGCAACTTTTCCTAAAATTAAAGGTACAACCATTAAAAAAGAAAAACGAGCCGCTTTAGTTCGGTCTACACCTAATAATACAGATGTTGAAATAGTAGCTCCTGAACGTGAAATTCCAGGTAACATGGCAATTGCTTGAGAGATTCCTATAATTACTGAACTTTTAAAAGAAACACTTTTGTTAGTGTTCTTAGCTTTATCAGCCAATAAAAGTAACACAGCAGTTACTAAAAGCATAAAACCTACTAATAAAACTTTTCCTCCAAAAAAGCTTTCCAATTCTTTTTCAAAGGTCAACCCAATTACTACAGCAGGAATCATAGAAAGAATGATTTTTACAGAAAATTGCATTTCCTCATTCCATTTAAACTGAAATAAACCTCTAAAAATCTCAGCAATTTCTTTTCTAAATACTACAATAGTACTTAATGCTGTTGCAGCATGTAAAACCACAGTAAATGTTAGGCTTTCTTGAGGTACAGAAGTATCTCCAAATAAAGCTTTAGCTAGTTCTAGATGACCACTAGAGGATACGGGTAAAAATTCAGTAAGACCTTGGATAATTCCAAGGATAATTGCTTCTAATAAATCCATGCTTATTTTTTAGGATTGGCAAAAATAGCATAAATTTCTATACCTAATCCGATAATTACTAAGGTAGGAGCTAAACGAATTCTACGCCAACTATATATTTCTGGATTGAATACATTAGGATCATCACTACCGCCACCTGCCATTAAAATAAACCCTAAGGCAATTACAGCAATACCAATAAGCATAATAATATAGTTTCGTTTACCGAATAGAAATTCTTGTTTTGGTGAATTGTCTTTTTTCATAAATATTTTAGTAGTACAAATCGTTGGTTTGTAAATTTAAGAATCGTTGTGTAGCAAAGAAAGTGCTAATCCATGTAATGAAAAAAGCAACAAGTATAACTCCTCCAGCTACATAACCTAAAGCAACATAGTCTGTAAGTAGTTCTAATGTAGGGATGTATTTATCTACATAATAAATTAAAATACCTAATCCACTTATTGCTATAAAAGCGCCTAGTAACCCTAGTTTAATGCTTTGCCAAATAAAAGGTCTACGAATAAAGCTCTTAGTGGCACCAACCATTTGCATGGTTTTTATGTTGAATCGTTTTGAATAAATTGACAATCGGATGGAACTATTTATTAAAATAATAGCAACTAATCCGAAAAAACCACTTAACACCAATAACCAAAAACTAATACGTTGGATGTTTTTGGTAAGTAATTGCACTAATGGTTTATCATAGCTTACTTCGGCAACAAATTTATTTTTATCAAAAGACTTTTCAAGTTCACTCATTTTTTCAGGAGTCACAAAATCTGCTTTTAGATAAATGTCAATTCCATTTTTTAAGGGATTATCTCCCAAAAACTGTAAAAAATCTTCACCTAAATCTTTTTTATATTCTTTGGCAGCGTCTTCTTTAGAAATATAAACAACCTTGTTAACAAACGTCTCTTTTTTAATTGATTCTTTAAGACTTTTAATGTTTTTATCAGCTACTTCATCTTTTAAGAAAAGCGTCATAACTACTTTTTCCTTAAAGTGATTCGCAACTTTTGTTGATTTTAAAAGAACTAAACCTAAAACACCAATCATAAAAAGTACTAAAGCAATACTTACTACTACTGATATGTATGAAGATTGTAATCGGCGTTTTTGAAAAGAATCAAAAGAGGTTGTCATTAGTAAATACTGATTTTAAGGCGTTGCAAGATACAAATATTTAATTTTTAAACTGTTCCTATTCTTCTATCTCTTGGCATAACTCAATAAGTACACCATTGGTAGTTTTAGGATGCAAAAAAGCTACTAGTTTATTATCGGCTCCTTTTTTAGGAGTTTCATTCAAAACAGTAAAACCTTCACCTTGTAAACGTTTAATTTCTTCTTTTATGTTATCAACTGCAAAAGCAATGTGATGAATTCCTTCTCCTTTTTTTTCTATAAACTTTGCTATAGGGCTCTCGGGCTTTGTAGCTTCTAATAATTCAATTTTATTAGGGCCAGATTTAAAAAATGAAGTTTTTACACCTTCGCTAACAACTTCTTCAATTTTATAATGTGCTTCTCCAAAAAGAGAAGCAAATAATGAGTTAGATTTTTCTAAATCTTTAACGGCTATACCAATATGTTCAATTTTGTTCATAACGTAAAAGTAAAAAATATAGCGAACTATCTATAAACTTTCTATTGCTATTTTTTCAGCCATAATAATAAGTACGTCTGATTGATTTATCATTGAAAGTATTTGTGAGCTAATTCCTTTAAGTTGTTCATGATTGCAGCAAAACCTCCAAACTTGTTCTAGAAATTGCGTAAAATCTTCATTTGTATCGTATTTAAACTGCTTGGTTTGGTAAATTACTGCTAAAAGTTGCTCTATCAAGGTTGTTGAATTATCTAAAATGGTAGCATAGGGAGTGTATACTTCCCATAAGTCTTGTTGAGCTTCTGTTAATGTTGATGCTCCTAATTGTAGAATCTCTTTTTTTTTATTTCTACTATTTGGAATGAATGAACTTAACATGGCTCTTTTAACTGCAAATTTTGATGATTCTGGTAAGTTAAGTGCTTTTAATACTTCTTCTGTAGCTAACAACCAATCGCGAATATTTTTAGTGCTTTGCGTATTTTTTTTCTCAATTTGATTTGCTAATTCATGTATTTCATTCAATTGAGTTTTGAGTTGATTGGTTATTTTTGTAATTGATTTTCTCATAACTATTCTGGTAATAGTTTGGTTTCTCTTACACCATCTTCATTCTCTGAAGTATACCACTCCATACCTTCTTCATTTAAAGTCATTTTAATCTGAACTATATTTTCAGGTTTGATTTCGTTTAGCTTATGAGCTTCTACAATAACTTTCGTGTTTTTTTGAGTTATCTGCCTACTTTTAATAGATGGTCTTAATTCTGAATTAAGTTTTTTAACTAATACATCATAACTTACTTTTTCATTATAAATAGAGATAAACTCTTCAGATAATTGTTGTGAAAACCTTGATAATACAGGGTCGATTTCTCCTGTAGCTTTTATATTTTTTTCAAGTTCATCTGTTCTTTGTGCTATTACTGAACGAAGTATAGTAGACGTTTTTCTGTCAAAAGAAGTAATTTTTGAAGCATCTTTTAAAACTGTATAGGTTTGTGAATTGAAAGTAACATTATCAATAGGTTCGTAATCGGCTTCATAAGCTTCTTCTAATTCTCCAATTGCTACAGGAATGGTGAGTTCAATATTTTGTGCTTTAAAACGAGGGATAGAAAAATGTTTCAAGAGTTCATGACGTGAAAACTTCTCAGCAATCTCTAAAGATTTTAAATCAGACATTAAACGTGCTTCTGCAATGCTGGTAGCGATTCCCCCTAAATATTCATTTAAATTTACCATAATAAAAATTTTTAAAAAGAGGTTGTACGGTTTGGTACGGTACAACCTCGTTATCAATGTTAAGCTACAGCAGCAATACTGTCCTCTAGCATATTTAAAATTCTACTTAACCCTTCAGGTAATTCGTCGTTTACGGCACGAACTTTTACCCCAAGATTATATGTTTTATCAACCTTAACGCCTTGAGATGTGTTTCTTTTGTAAGATGCAGAAGCTTTAAAGTTTACAATTTTGTAATTGATTCCTAGTTCTGCACTAGCTGCAAACTCAGACGATACGTTTCTTGTTTCAGTAGAACTCAAGCGCGCATTAAAATCAATGTTTACTTCATCAATACGAATTGATGGAATGGTAAGCATTGTTAAAAATGGTACTTTGATTTCAATTTCACTTTTTAAGAATTTTTGATTTTCAGGACCAATGGCTTCACTTGAATCATAATCAGGGTTAGGTACTGATTTTTCATATTGAAAATCAACATAACGTAATGAATCTGGATTAGCAGGGTTATTGTCTTTTTCAAAACCTACTTCTTTAATAAAATTTACAGTGGCCATAGAGGCTGCTGTTTGTGCTTGTATTGCAGCCTGTAAAGGACCTCCAACATATACGTTGAAGTCTAAACTGTTTAATTCTGGAACTAAATTTGGCATATTTTTTATTTTGTGTACCTACTCTGTTTATAATTAGGCTTTTCGGTGTTCGCCTAGTATTTCGAAATAACTGAAGGCAAAGTTGAATGAAATTTAGAGTAGAGTTTCGAGGAGTAGAACTGTAAAAGTGTTGTGATAGCCCTAGGTTTTAAAAGAGATTTTTCTCCTATATATTTTAGGAAATAAAAGTTTTTGTTTTGTATAGTTATTATTATTAGATTTGAAATGCTATGAAAAATTTAATAAAAATCACTTCTCTACAATCTTGTATTACAGGTTGTTTTATGTATTTCCGAAGGTACACCGGTTTTTGTCAAAGTATCAATAGCACAAAAGTTTAATTTAAAAATTTATAAAAATGAAAAATTATGTATTGCCATTAATGGCGAGTGCAATTTTATGCCTAGTATCTTGTAGTCAAGATAAAACAGAAGACGTATTAGCAGAAAAAACAGTAAAAACTGCAAAACCACAAAATTTACTTATGTATAAAGAAATGGTGGCTATGTTAGAACATTATGATAAAACAAGAAAACCTGTTTTAGAAAAAGCATTGGGGTATGAAGATACTCGCATTAACTTTTATACTATTGAAACTTTGGAAACATATATAGCGTATATGAAAAAAGTATCTGAAGAGAAAGGTATCAAATTAACAGGTATCAATATTGTCTCGGCGTCGTACCCAGAATCGACGAGTCATGGAACTCCAAACTATCAAACAACAATGTTTATGCCTACAACTGAAATTAATGGTAGAAATATAGCCTTTGCACCTGAAGCCTCTACTGAAAATAAAATAGTAACCATGAAGGAAATGCTTGGGAGCTATGGGTACAATTGGGTGTACGATAGTAAAGAAGACTATGACAACAGAGATAAAGTTAACAAAGAAATCCAACAGAATATCTTAAAAAGAGAGCAAAAAGGAGATGAAGAAAGTGGAACAGGAAATTATGGAACGCTTAGACCACCATATTAATAGTTTCTCTTAGATAGAGAGTTTTTATGTAAACATCTTCTGTGTATTAATAATATATGGAAGATGTTTAACTTTTTTTAGAAGAAAAAAACAAGAGTATATGCCATGGAAAACGAATAGTTAAAACATTTATATGGCTTAGGGGTTTTTCCTGTTTGTGGGTTGTGGAAGATTAAGTAACCATTTGATAACTCAGGTTTTAAAGGGTTTCTGAGTAATTCCGTTTTTTTTATTAAGAAATAAGCCGTTATATTTAGAAAATCAAAAAATCAATTTTATTATGAAAAACACTAACCAACTTAAATTATTATTGTTAACTCTTGTAATGAGTTTTGCTATTTCATGTGATAAGATCAATGGCAATAAATGTGATTGTGACGATTGGCAGTCTCAAGTACCAGAAGGTACTTTTTGTTACTCTGATGAAGGAAGAACAAAAGAAATGCTAAACTATAAGGAAGTTATTCAAATGCTATCAAGTTATGATAGAACAAGAATTGCACCACTAGAAGAAGCTTTAGGGTATGAAGATACACGCGCTAACACATTTGACTTTGTGCAATTTAAAAAGTATTTGGGACACGTAGAAAACCTAAGTAAAAAAGCAAAAATTAAAATAACAGGAATCAGTTTTATATCTACAGCTAAAGAAAATCATAAGGATACTGGTAAAAGCTATAGCAGTCTAATTTATATTCCTACGACTACAATTGATGGAAAGCAAATAGCTTTTGACCCTGTGCAATCTGCAAAACAAGGAAAATTAGTAACGTTTAAAGAAATGCTGGCAAAGCATGGATATAAATGGATATATAATACTAGAGAAGAGTTTGAAAAAGGGAAGAGAGATGATTATAACTATAGAATAAAAACAGTGAGAGAAAATAAAGCAGGTTTTATGTTTGTTTCACCTCAAGATGATGAATTATTGAGTGGAGCTGGTAATTGGGGAAGCTTAGAGCCTCCTTATGCAAATTAATTTTAAAGATGACTCTATTGTTCGAAGTACCTTTGTTTTTATACTCACAGTTTTTAACAGCTTTGTTAAGTTGTTTTCTGTTGAGAAAGAAGAAAACTCTTTTTTTTAAAATACTAACACTTTTTTTAGTGGTGACTTTTTTTATTGAGTTTTTAGGATGGTATTTGAGTAGCATAGAAAAGCCGAACTTTAGAGTTTATCATTTTTATACTATTTTTGAGTACTTTGGGATTTTTGTTTTGTATAGGGTTTTACTGAAAGAAAGAAAATATTTAAAGATTTCATACATACTCCTTTTTATTTTTACTGTTCTTAGTGTTTTGACTTTTTTCGATAGAAAATATTTGCACTATACAGGAATAATAGGGTCTTTTAATGTAGGGGTTTTGGTTTTTCTATATTTAAGAGAGTTGTTATTGTCAAATGAAATTTTAAATTATAAAAAGTTATTACCTTTTTGGGTGTCAGTAGGGCTGCTTGTTTTTCATTTACCAGCCATTCCTTTTTTTAGTTTTTGGAATTATATGAAAAATAAAGATTTGTTTCCTATTTTACATTCGTTAATTATTTTAATGAATATCATTATATCTTTTGGGCTACTATGGAGCAACAAGAAGGAAGAATATTAATAGTCACCACTATAGTAATTGTTATTATTATTGTTTTTTTAGTGACATTGTTTACGGTATTTCAACGTCGTAAGAATAAGTTGTTACAAGAGAGGGCTACAAATAAAAAACGTTACGAACGTGAAATTGCTGAGACTCAAATAGAAATAAGAGAAGAGACTTTAAGAAATATCAGTTGGGAGTTGCACGATAATATAGGACAACTCCTAACTTTAGCTAAAATACAGTTACAACATGCTTCTCCTGAAAGTATGGAAGAAATTTCTGAAATTATAGCAAAAAGCTTAACGGAAGTAAGAGCGTTATCAAAAATTATTAATCCAGATTTTATTAATAATATAAAATTAAAAGAAGCATTAAACTTAGAAATTGAGCGATTTAATAGACTAAACTATATTGATGCTAAATTAACAATTGCAGGAGAAGAACAAGAGATAAATCAAAAACATGGAATAATTATTTTTAGAATTCTACAAGAGTTTTTTTCCAACACTATTAAGCATTCTAAAGCATCTAAACTGGAAGTATTTTTAAGTTATAAAGAAGATTCAATAGAGGTAAAAGCTCAAGATAATGGGGTAGGTTTTGACATGGAAAGAGCCAGATTAAAAGGTTTAGGACTACAAAATATAAAAGCAAGAGCTAAACTAATTAATGCAGAGACTAAGTTTATGTCAGAGTCTCAAAAAGGCACAAGTTTAATAATAAATTACTATATTTAAAGAACCTTAGTGTATTTCCCCAACAACTAATAACCAATATAACCCACAAAATTATGAAATACTCAGTTGTTGTTGTAGATGATCATACGTTATTATCACAAGCTATCGAAGGTATGGTAAACACTTTTGATAAATTTAAAGTGCTTTACACTTGCAAAAATGGTAAAGAAGTCGAAGAAAAGTTTTTAGCATCGCCTAAAAACATACCAGATTTAGTTTTAGTAGATGTAAATATGCCAGTGATGAACGGTATTGAGACTACAGAGTGGATAGTGAATAACTACCCACAAGTTCATGTTATGGCGTTGTCAGTAGAAGATGCTGATGGTACTATTTTAAAAATGTTAAAAGCTGGTGCTGTAGGGTACTTGCTAAAAGATACCAAAAAAGAAATCCTAGAGAAAGCGTTGTTAGAAATGATGGACAACGGATTTTATCACACAAAAAATGTTACTACATTATTGTTAGATTCCGTTTCAGGAAAAAATTCAAGAAACAACTTGGCATTTAAAGACAATGAAATAACTTTTATGAAACTTGCATGCTCGGAATTAACGTATAAAGAAATAGCCGAAAAAATGTTTTTAAGCCCAAAAACGATAGATGGTTATCGAGACAGTCTATTTACAAAGTTAAATGTAAGAAATAGAGTAGGCTTAGTTATGTATGCGATAAAAAATAAAATTTACACTCCGTAATTTTATGCTTAAATTTGCAACATGGAAGAAACAAATAGACAGCGAAAAATAGCAGGAGTGTTGCAGCAGGATTTAGTAGACGTTTTACAACGTGCTGCTCAAGATGGAATGAAGGGAGTGATTATATCGGTTTCTAAAGTTTCGGTTACTGCCGACTTGGGAGTGGCAAAAGTATACTTAAGTGTTTTCCCTTCAGAAAAAAGAGACGAAATTATTGAAGGAGTAAAATCTAATACACCTTTAATTCGTCATGAATTAGCACAGCGAACAAAAAATCAATTACGAAGAATGCCAGAATTGTTGTTCTTTGGAGATGATAGTTTGGATTATATTGAAGAGATTGATAAGTCTTTAAAAGGAAAAGATGTCGACCCAATAAAAAATCCAGATGTTTTGCCTCGTCGTCAAAAACGTTAATAATTTTTGTTACATTGGCTAGCTAAATTTATTAATGCTTGAACTTTTCTTTATACATAGCTAAACGATACTTGTTTTCTAAAACGAGTACCAATGCAATTAATATTATTACAGCAATAGCTGTTTTTGGTGTTGTGGTAGGTACCTTGGCTTTGTTTGTTGTATTGTCTGGTTTTTCTGGGTTAAAGACTTTTAGTGATTCATTACTTAATGCATCAGATCCAGATATAAAAATTACGGCTTCAAAAGGAAAATCTTTTCAATATTCACAAAAATTAGATAATGTTTTACAACAAAATGAAGAGATAGAGGCTGCTTCAAAAGTAGTAGAAGAACGTGTTTTTTTAAAGTATAAAGATAAAGAGCATATTGCCCAAATTAAAGGAGTTGATTCAAATTACTCAAAAATTATTACGACAGATTCTTTGCTAACAGTAGGTACTTGGATTGATGAAGAATATAAAAATACAGCAGTAGTAGGATACGGAATATCTTATAAACTATCGTTGGGGATTTTTAATTTTGGTGAAGCACTTCAAATTTTAGTGCCAAAACCAGGAAAAGGATTTATCAATGCAAATAACGCTTTTCGATCGGTTTCAACACAAATAGTGGGTGTGTATACAGGATCAGAAGAATTTCAGAATAAATATGTATTTACTGAGGTATCACTTGCACAAGAATTATTAGGTTACGATAATAGCCAAATAACAGGAGTTGAGTTACGCTTAAAAGAAGGTGTAAATCTCGATACATTCCAAGAGAATTTACAAAGCATTTTAGGGGATAAGTTAAAGGTACAAACACGTACACAGTTAAATACGTTGTATTATAAGGTAATAAATACTGAAAACTTTATCTCATATTTAATTTTTACGTTAATTGTAGCTATTGCTTTGTTTAATGTGATAGGGTCAATTATCATGATGATTATTGATAAACGTCAAAATCTAAAAACTCTCTTTAACTTAGGAAGTAGTATAGAAGACATAAAAAAGATATTTGTATTACAAGGCTTCTTATTAACACTCGTGGGAATGGGGATAGGAATAGTTCTAGGTGTAATTCTTGTATTAATGCAACAACGCTTTGAGTTGTTAATGATTACACAAAACTTAGCCTACCCAGTAGAATTTAAGTGGTTAAACTTACTAGTAGTAGTTATTACAATTTCAGCTTTAGGATATTTAGCAGCAAAAATTGCAAGTTCTAGAATTTCAAAAAGCTTTATTGAGAGATAAAACGTTAACCTACCCTATTTCAGGAATTGTTGCATTTCCAAACTTAGTTTGTACCTCGTCAAACGCAGCAAAAACATCTTTAGGATCATCAGAAGTAACCATTTTCATTCTGTGTTCTTTAAAATGTGGAATTCCCTTAAAATAGTTTGTGTAGTGTCTTCTTGTTTCTACAACACCTAAATGTTCACCTTTCCAATCTATAGCCATTTCTAAATGACGTCGTGCCATATCAACACGTTCAGAAATGGTTGGTTTAGATAAATGTTTACCAGTTTTAAAATAATGTTTCACTTCATTAAAAAACCAAGGGTATCCAATAGAAGCACGGCCAATCATACAGCCATCTAGTCCATATTTGTCACGCATTTCCATAGCTTTTTCAGGAGAATCAACATCACCATTTCCAAATACAGGAATATGCATTCTAGGATTATTTTTCACTTCAGCAATGGGAGCCCAGTCAGCATTACCTTTATACATTTGAGCACGTGTACGTCCATGGATAGAGATAGCTTTACATCCCACATCTTGCAAACGTTCAGCAACTTCAATTATTCTAATAGAATCATGATCCCAACCTAAACGAGTTTTTACGGTAATAGGTAAGTTTGTGTGTTTAACCATGGCCTCAGTAAGAGAAACCATCAAATCAATATCTTTTAAAATTCCAGCCCCAGCACCTTTAGAAACTACTTTCTTAACAGGACAGCCAAAATTAATATCAATAATATCCGGATTCGTTTTTTCAACAATTTCTACAGAACGCAACATCGAGTCTAGATTAGCACCAAAAATTTGAATCCCAACAGGGCGTTCTTTTTCGTAGATATCTAATTTCATTACGCTTTTAGCTGCATCGCGAATTAATCCTTCCGAAGAAATAAATTCAGTATACACTACATCAGCACCGTTTTCTTTACATAAAGCTCTAAACGGTGGATCACTCACATCTTCCATTGGCGCTAACAATAGCGGAAAATCAGGAAGTTCTATGTTACCTATTTTTACCATGCTGCAAAGTTACTTTTTTTTGAGTAATTACGTATATTTCGCCTTTTAACTCACAAACTTTTTTATTGAAACTGCCTTTTGAGCCCATTTTGTTCGGTTACACGGTTAATATTCATCTTATTTTAGAATATTTAGCATTCTTTTTAGCTTTTCGTTATTATGTTTTCTTACGTAAGAAAAGGAAAGATTATATTTCTTCCAATAACAGATTGTCAATTATTTTAGGAGCTGCTGTAGGAGCTTTTATTGGTTCTCGATTAGTTGGAGTGTTAGAAAATCCTTTAGTAACTTTTTCAGCAAAAAACGTCATTCAATTATTAAATGTAAAAACTATTATGGGAGGCTTATTTGGCGGTTTAATAGGGGTAGAATTAGCAAAAAAAATAATAGGAGAAACAAAATCATCTGGTGATTTGTTTGTGTTTCCTATAATTGCTGGAATTTTTATAGGGAGAATAGGGTGTTTTCTTTCAGGAACAAATGAGTTTACCTATGGAATTGAAACTACTTCTTTTTTAGGTATGGATTTAGGTGATGGAGTGTTAAGACATCCAGTTGCATTATATGAGTTGGTGTTTTTAATAGGGGTGTTTTTTTGTTTAAAAATTATACAAGAACGCCATACTTTACAATCAGGAGAATTTTTTAAGTTTTTTATGTTGGCATACTTTGGTTTTCGCTTTTGTATAGAGTTTTTAAAACCGAATACCTTTTTTGTGTTAGGGTTAAGTACTATTCAAATACTATGTATAGTTTGTTATGTATATTACAAGAAATTTATAATTCAAAAAATAAAAAATGCCAGAAAGAAAATATAACTACTATGATTTTACATTGAGCTTGTGTCCTGAATGTTTAAAAAGAGTAGATGCCAAAATTGTTTTTGAAGATGACAAGGTGTATATGCTTAAACGCTGTAGAGAACATGGGAATTCAAAAGTGTTAATAGCAGATGATATTGAATATTATAAAAATATCAGAAATTACAATAAACCTAGTGAGATGCCCTATACGTTTAATACAAAAACAGATTATGGGTGTCCTTACGATTGTGGTTTGTGTCCAGATCATGAACAACATTCGTGCTTGACTGTTGTTGAGGTTACGGACAGGTGTAACTTAACTTGCCCTACCTGTTACGCTGGCTCATCACCTACTTATGGACGCCACCGAACTTTAGAAGAAGTAAAAGCGATGTTAGATGCTGTGGTGAAAAATGAGAAAGAACCAGATGTGGTACAAATTAGCGGAGGAGAACCAACTATACATCCACAGTTTTGGGAAATTTTAGATTACGCAAAATCGCTTCCAATTAGGCATTTAATGTTAAATACAAACGGAATAAAAATAGCTAAAGATCTTGCTTTTGCAGAACGTTTGAAAACGTATACGCCAGATTTTGAAGTATATTTACAGTTCGATTCTTTTGAAGATAGTGTATTGAGAGAGTTGAGAGGAGCAGATTTGAATGAAATTCGTAAACAAGCGCTCGAAAACTTGAATAAGTTAAATCTATCAACAACCTTGGTAGTTACTCTTCAAAAAGGACTAAATGACCATGAAATAGGTAAAGTAATTGATTATGCTTTACAACAAAAATGTGTTCGTGGTGTTACTTTTCAACCAACACAAATAGCGGGAAGATTAGAAAGTTTTAATCCAGAAACAGATAGAATGACGCTTACAGAAGTCAGAAGAAAAATCATGGAACAAACTGATGTTTTTAATACTAACGATTTAATTCCAGTACCTTGTAACCCTGATGCTTTGGTAATGGGGTATGCTCTTAAGTTGGGAGGAGAAGTGTTTCCGTTAACACGCTATATTAATCCAAATGACTTATTAGATAATAGTAAAAACACGATTATTTACGAGCAAGATGAAGCCTTGCATGGAAAAATGATAGACTTATTTAGTACAGGGAATTCTGTTGAAGTGGCTGAAGAAAATTTAAAATCTATTATGTGTTGTTTGCCAAATATTGATGCGCCAGAGTTAGGATATGATAATTTATTTAGAGTTATAATCATGCAATTTATTGATGCTTATAATTTTGATGTACGAGCGGTAAAAAAATCATGTGTACATATAGTCGATAAAGACAATAAAATTATTCCTTTTGAGACAATGAATCTCTTTTACAGGGATTACAAAAAAGAATATTTAGAAAAGTTAAGACAAGAAATATAAGAAAAAGGATATGGTGTTTTTAGAAGTAGGCGATCTTTCAGGTTTATTCGTAATTATAGGTTTAATTATGTTTGGTCCACCCGTGTTACTAGCTGTTATTGGAGCAGCTATTAGAAAAAAAAGTAAAACAGCCTCAAAAATATTTTACATACTAGCGGTTTTATATCTGATAATCGGATTAGGTATATGTGGTGGTATACTTAGTTAAATAAGTTAAAAATGATGTTTAATTTTCGCTATTTATTTTGTTTGTAGTAGCCTGCAAATAAAGTATCTTTGCAAATTACAAGTAGTTAGAATTACGACGAATGAATCCATGATAGGTATTGAGTAAACAAAAGTTTATGTTGCATATCTAGAAATGGCTTGAGAAACTTTATATTGATGAAGAACATTAGAAATTTTTGCATTATTGCACATATTGACCATGGTAAAAGTACCCTTGCAGATAGATTGTTAGACTATACGGGGTCAGTTACTGAGCGTGAAAAACAAAATCAGTTACTTGATAACATGGATTTAGAACGTGAGCGTGGAATTACCATTAAGTCACACGCCATTCAAATGGACTATGTTTATGAAGGTGAAGATTATATACTAAACCTAATTGATACTCCAGGTCACGTAGATTTTTCTTATGAAGTTTCTCGTTCTATTGCAGCCTGTGAAGGAGCGTTGTTAATTGTGGATGCTGCACAAAGTATCCAAGCACAAACGATTTCTAACTTATATTTAGCCTTAGAAAATGACTTGGAAATTATTCCAGTATTAAATAAAGTAGATTTACCTTCAGCTAATCCTGAAGAAGTAACGGATGATATTGTAGATTTATTAGGATGTGAACCTGAAGATGTAATTCATGCAAGTGGAAAAACAGGTTTTGGAGTAGATAATATTTTAAAAGCCATTATTGAAAAAATTCCTGCGCCTAGTGGAAATCCTGATGCACCTTTAAAAGCATTGATTTTTGATTCAGTATACAATTCATATAGAGGGATTGAAACTTACTTTAGAGTAATTGATGGTTCTATCAAAAAGAATCAACAAATAAAGTTTATGGCTACTGGTAGACAATATGGAGCAGATGAGGTAGGAACTTTGAAATTAAGTCAAGTTGTAAAAAACGAAATAAAAACAGGTGATGTAGGGTATTTAATTACAGGGATTAAAGCAGCAAAAGAAGTAAAGGTAGGTGATACTATTACAGATTTTGCAAATCCAACTACAGATAGAATTGAAGGGTTTGAGGATGTGAAACCAATGGTATTCGCAGGAATTTACCCAGTAGATACTGAAGATTATGAAGAGCTTCGTGCTTCGATGGAAAAACTCCAGTTAAACGATGCTTCGTTGGTATTTCAACCAGAAAGTTCAGCAGCACTTGGTTTTGGTTTCCGATGTGGATTCTTAGGGATGTTACACATGGAAATTATTCAAGAGCGTTTAGAGCGTGAATTTAATATGACGGTAATTACTACGGTTCCTAACGTAAGTTACCATGCATTCACGAAGAAAAACCCTGATGAAGTTATTATAGTAAATAACCCATCAGATTTACCAGATCCATCAAAATTAGATAGAGTAGAAGAGCCATTTATTAAAGCTTCAATTATTACCAAGGCTGATTTTGTAGGACAAGTAATGTCACTTTGTATTGAAAAAAGAGGACAGATTGTAAATCAAACCTATTTAACTCCAGAGCGAGTTGAATTAATATTTGATATGCCATTAGCAGAAATCGTTTTTGACTTCTATGATAGATTAAAAACCGTGTCTAAAGGTTATGCGTCGTTTGACTACCATCCAATAGGAATGCAAAAATCGAAATTAGTTCGTGTAGATATGTTACTTAACGGACAAATAGTTGATGCACTTTCAGCTTTATTACATGATAGTAATGCGTATTCAATTGGAAAACGTATCTGTGAGAAGCTAAAAGAATTGATTCCTCGTCAACAATTTGATATTCCTATTCAAGCTGCTATTGGTGCAAAAATCATCGCCCGTGAAACGGTTAAAGCTTTACGTAAAGATGTAACTGCAAAATGTTATGGAGGAGACATTTCTCGTAAGCGTAAATTATTAGAAAAACAAAAGAAAGGGAAAAAACGTATGCGTCAAGTTGGTAATGTAGAAATTCCACAGCAGGCGTTTATGGCAGTACTGAAACTTAATGACTAGTCTTTAGAGTAAAGACCGTAGAAAAGAGAATAATAAAAACCCATTTTGATAAAATCAAAATGGGTTTTTATTCGTTGTTACATTTTTAAACTGTTGTGTATATAATACACTGAAAATTAATCTCTATTACCTAAAACTTGTAAAGCCCAATATAAAAGCATGGCCAAAGAACCTAAAGCAGCAACTAAATAAGTTCTTGCAGCCCATTTTAAAGCATCTTTAGATCCAGCTAATTCTTCACGAGTAACCATGCTTTTATTCTCTAACCAATCTAAGGCTCTATTACTTGCATCATATTCAACAGGTAAGGTTATAAAGCTGAAAATAGTACCTAAAGCCATAAAAGCTAAACCAGCTAGTGCTATATAAAAACCAATACCCGTACTACCAGAAGCAGCACCAAAAGCGATACCACCAATTACCATCCATTGAGAAAAGCGTGAGGTAATGCTTACCATTGGTACCAGTTTAGAACGCATTTGTAAGTATTGATAGGCTCTAGCATGTTGTACCGCATGTCCAACCTCGTGTGCAGCAACTGCGGCGGCGGCGGCATTTCGTTGGTTGTATACAGCCTCACTTAAGTTTACAGTTTTGTTTTGTGGATTATAATGGTCTGTTAATCTACCTGGTGTAGAAATTACTTGTACATCAGAGATTCCATGGTCAACTAGCATTTTTTGAGCAATTTCAGCACCACTCATTCCATTTCGTAAATGAACTTGAGAGTATTTTTTAAACTTGCTTTTTAACGTATTACTAACTAACCAACTGAAAAGAGATATAATACCAATTAGAATATAAAATCCTATCATAATCTATATAGTTTTAAAATTTTGTATCATTTTTGTTGGTTAAATTTACAACATAAATTATTCCAAATTATTAACGGTATAAAAAAATGTCAAAATGGCAAATCAACCTAAAATTTTAATAGTTTACACAGGCGGAACTATTGGTATGGTTAAAGATTATAATACGGGCGCATTAAAAGCGTTTGATTTTAGTCAAATATCAAGTAAAATCCCAGAATTACAGCAGCTTAATTGTGAAATCAATACGATATCGTTTGACGAACCTATTGATTCTTCTAACATGAATGTGTTCTATTATATACAAATAGCAGAAATAATCTCTGATAATTATGACAAGTTTGACGGATTTGTAGTGTTAACAGGCTCAGACACCATGTCGTATACATCGTCAGCAATAAGCTTTATGTTTGAGAATTTACAAAAGCCTGTGATTTTTACGGGATCACAATTACCTATTGGAGATTTACGTACAGATGCTAAAGAAAATTTAATAACATCTATACAAGTTGCATCAGCCTATGAAAATGGTAAACCTGTTATTCAGGAAGTAGGGTTGTATTTTGAGTATAAACTATACAGAGCTAATAGAACTACAAAAATAAATGCCGAACAATTTGAAGCGTTTGCTTCTATGAATTATCCACCCTTAGCAGAAAGTGGAGTGCATTTAAACTTTAATTATCCATTATTACTTAAGTCTAAAGAGAATCAAAATGATTTAGTAGTAAGAAAGAACCTTGATAATCACGTAGCTATTTTAAAGTTGTTTCCAGGAATTACAGAGTCTGTAGTGAGAAGTTTTATGAATATCCCAGATTTAAAAGGTATTATTTTAGAAACTTACGGATCAGGAAATGCACCAACTGAAAAATGGTTTGTTGATTTATTAGAGGAATCGGTAAGCAAAGGAATTTACATTGTTAATGTAACTCAATGTAAAGGAGGAAGTGTAATTTTAGGACATTATGAAACAAGTTCAGAATTAAAACGCATTGGTATTGTTGATGGTAAGGATATTACAACAGAAACAGCCATTGCAAAAATGATGTATTTGTTAGGAGAAAAGCTTTCAAAAGAAGATTTTACGCATTATTTTCAAACACCCCTAAGAGGAGAAATGGCATAGTTTGTAAATAAATCGTTAATTTTGTGTTTGTAACTGCTTGAAATACTATAGAAAAGAGTTAAAAAAGGTGTGGTTAATAGAAATCCTATAGATTTTTTTTAATGTACCAACATTTTTTTGTTACTTGCCACTCTGTAAAATTAAAAGCGTAATAAGTACAAGTAAAGAATCACTTATTTATAAAAAATTAAGTTTTTCATGGTAAAATTTGTATTTTTAACCCGTTAACTATTTAAAATTAATTATAACAAAATGAAAAAAGTAGTAAATATCCTAACTATTACAGGATTTATGTTTTTAGGAGCTATTCAATCAACTTATGCTCAAGAAGCTGAGAAAACTTTTCACCAAGAGTTAAAGCAACGTTTTATTGAAGGAGACCCTAAGTTTATGGGAATTGTATTGGTAGCCTTAATATTAGGTTTAGCTATTGCAATTGAAAGAATTATTTATTTAAACATGGCTACAACTAATACTAAAAAATTAGTAGCTAGCGTTGACGAAGCATTAAGTTCAGGTGGTGTAGAAGCTGCTAAAGAAGTTTGTAGAAATACAAAAGGTCCTGTTGCCTCTATCTTTTACCAAGGTTTAGAAAGAGCTGATGAAGGATTAGATGCTGCTGAAAAAGCTGTAGTAGGATACGGTGGAGTACAAATGGGATTATTAGAGAAAAACGTTTCTTGGTTATCTTTATTTATCGCATTAGCACCAATGTTAGGATTCATGGGTACTGTAATTGGTATGATTGATGCATTCGATAGAATTGCTGTAGCAAACGATATCTCTCCAGCAGTAGTAGCAGGTGGTATTAAAATTGCATTATTAACAACAGTATTTGGTCTTATCGTAGCGATTATTTTACAAATTTTCTATAACTACATTATTTCGAAGATTGATAGTATCGTTAACAACATGGAAGACGCATCTATCTCTTTAATCGATTTATTAGCTAAGTATAAAAAATAATCAATCAATATGAATAGTAAAATATTAACATTACTAGTAGCTGCAATTTCACTAATCGGTGCTGCATTGTTCTTAAATGTAGCAAGAATAGATAAAGAAGATGTAGAAGCAGTATCAAGTGCTGTTTCTCCTTTAGTAACTTATTCTTACTGGTTATTGATTGGAGTGGTAGTAACAGCAGTTGCAGCCTCAATGTGGGGTATGTTTAAAAATCCTGCAGCATTAAAAAAGGTATTATTAGGTGTTTTAGCATTAGCAGTTCTTTTTGCTGTATCTTATTTCTTGTCTTCAGATGCACAAGTAATTGGAGCAGATGGAGGAGAATTAGCAGCTCAAGGAAGTACATCTAAATGGGTAGGAACAGGAATTACATACAGCATTATCCTAGGAGGAATTGCTGGTGCATTCTTTGTTTGGGATTTATTAAAAGGAATCGTTAAATCGTAAGTTAATATGGCAAGAAGAGAAAACCCAGAAATTAATGCAGGTTCGATGGCAGATATTGCCTTCTTGCTACTTATCTTTTTCCTTGTAACAACAACTATGGATGTTGATTCAGGTATCCCTAAAAAGTTAGCTGAAAAAACTGATGTTAAGCCACCAATTATTAAAGAGAAAAATATTTTTCAAGTAAGCATTAACCGAAATAATCAACTTTTAGTTGAAGATCAGGCAATGGAGTTGAAAGACTTAAAAGATGCTGCTATTAAATTTATTGATAATGGTGGAGGTATTGGTAACCCAATGCCAGGAATGGAAGCAGGAACTACTTGTAATTACTGTAAAGGTGATAAGGATCCTGAATCATCAGATCATCCAACTAAAGCTGTAATCTCTGTTGAAAGTGATAGAGGTACTGAGTATGGTACTTATGTTGCTGTACAAAATGAGTTATTAAGAGCTTATACAGAGTTACGTAATAGATTATGCCAAGAAAAATATGGTATGAGCTTTACAGAATTAGAACAAGCTTTTAAAGATAGCGCAAGAAAAGATGAGTCATTAAGAAAGAAAGTTGAAGATATTAAGGCGAGTTACCCTCAAATTATTTCTGATACAGACCCAACAAATGTTCAATAATAGTAAAACAATAGAGTATGTCTAAATTTAAAAAGAAGAAAAAAGGATTGCCTGCTGTATCTACGGCATCTTTACCAGATATTGTTTTCATGTTATTATTCTTCTTCATGGTAACTACTACCATGAGAGAAACAGATTTACAAATTGATTCACCTCGTTTACCAAGTGCAAGTGAAGTAAAAAAACTTGAGCGTAAAAGTTTAGTGAGTACAATTTATGTTGGTAAAGCTAAAGACCCAAAGTATGGTACAGGATATAACAGAATACAGTTAAACGACAAAATAGCTACTCCAGATGAAGTACCTTCGTTTATTTATCTTGAAAGAGATAACGTTTCTGAAGCAGAAGTACCTTTTATGACAACTTCTATAAAAGCAGATAGAGAATCGAGTGTAGGTACATTAGCCGATATTCGTGAGAAGTTAAGAGATGTTAACGCTCTTAAATTAAGTTTATCTACTCATAAAGGAGATGTTATTAAGAAGTAATTACTTTTAAATAAAACAAAAAGAGCAATCATTAGATTGCTCTTTTTTTATACAAAAAAGGTATATTTATCGTTAGATAATTATCTATGAAGTATATTTTAAGTTTTTTTGTGTTTTTTCTGCCTTTAAATATTTTTAGTCAGAAAGATTCTTTACAGTTAGGTGATAAGTATTGGGAAGATCAATTATATATTGATGTTACTTATAATTTATTACAAGATCAGCCTGAAGAAATAGGTAGAACAGGTTTTTCATATGGTTTAGCAGCTGGATATATGAAAGATATACCTTTCAATAGTAAAGGAAAAACAGCTATAGCTTTCGGTTTAGGCTATAGTTATGATTCATTTAATCATGGATTAAAAGTGTTAGATGGTAGTGTTAAAGAGTTTGAAACTGATCCTGATATTACATCCAACAAAATAAAACTTCATAATTTAGAAATGCCTATCCAGTTTAGATGGAGGTCTTCAGATGCACATACTTATTCATTTTGGCGTTTTTATGCTGGTATTAAGATTTCCTATAACATAAGTAATAGTTTTCGATACGATTTACCAACTGGAAAAGTTAGTTTTTCAAATGCTGAGAAATATAACAAATGGCAAACTGGATTAACTTTATCCGCGGGTTATGGTACATTTAACTTTCATGTATATTACGGTTTGTCACCAATGTTTAAAGATGTTAGCTTGAACGGAAAGCCAATTAATAGTAAAATAGTTAAACTTGGTTTAAGTTTTTATCTTCTATAAAGCATAATAAGCTATAAAAGGGGCTATTAAGCCAATAAAAAAACCAAGATATACTTCTTTAACAGTGTGAGCTTTTAGGTGTAATCTAGAGCTTGCAAGAAGCCCTGCTAAGAAAATAAACGATATAATTACAGGAATCACATAAACAGCTTGTATTTGTTGAAATAATAAGAAATATCCAACAGCTACTCCCATTGATAACAAATGAAGGCTTCCTTTAATCTTAAAAGGAAATAGTAAGTAAATAAATCCTAAACCAAATACAGTCCCGTAAAATAAGTAGCTAATTTCCTTTACAATACTCATACTTGCAAACATTTTTCCTAAAATCAAAAATAAAGTCATCATAAAGAAAATAGGAAATTTTCGTTCGTTGATACTGTGTACACGAAATGATTTTATATAACCAATAGACTTTAAAAAAACTAATAAAAGCATTGGTATAAGATAAGTAGCTACAAAAACTATAACCAATATTGTGTATTGTTGCTGCTTATTCAATCCTATTGGAGAAAGAAAGAAATACAAAAGAATCCCTATAGTAGGCATTACAATAGGGTGAAGAATTGTTGATATGAATTTATGCCAACGCATTAAATTTCTTTACGTAATCTAGCGACAGGAATGTCTAATTGTTCACGATACTTGGCAACAGTCCTTCTTGCAATAGGATACCCTTTCTCTTTTAAAATTTTTGACAATTTTTCATCAGTAAGAGGTTTTCGTTTGTCTTCCTCTTTAATCACTGTTTCTAGAATTTTCTTAATTTCCTTGGTTGAAACATCTTCACCTTGGTCATTTTTCATAGATTCAGAAAAGAATTCCTTAATCAACTTCGTACCATAAGGTGTAGAAACATATTTGCTACTTGCAACACGAGAAACAGTTGAAACATCCATGCTAATCTCATCGGCAATATCTTTTAAGATCATTGGCTTAAGCTTACGCTCATCACCTGTTAAAAAATATTCTTCTTGACGATGCATAATAGCATTCATTGTTACTAAAAGTGTTTGCTGACGTTGTTTTATAGCATCAATAAACCACTTTGCAGCATCTAACTTTTGCTTTATAAAGAGTACAGCATCTTTTTGAGATTTAGTTTTCTCTTTAGAGTCCTGATACCCCTTTAACATGTTGTTATATTCTCTAGAAACATGTAATTCTGGAGCATTACGAGAATTTAAAGTTAAATCTAAGTTGCCATCAATAATTTTTATTGAAAAATCAGGAACTATTTGCTCTGCAATTTTATTATTTCCAGCGTATGAACTTCCTGGTTTTGGGTTTAGTTTGCTTATTTCGCTAATAACATCCTTTAATTGTTCTTCAGAAATACTGAATTTTTCTAAAAGTTTCTTGTAGTGTTTTTTAACAAAATGATCAAAAGCTTCTTCTAAAACTCTTATAGCTAATGCTCTACTTTCATTCTCAGATTTAGCTTTTAATTGAATAATTAAACATTCTTTTAAGTTCAGAGCACCAACACCAGTAGGATCTAACTTTTGAACAACATTTACCAAAACATCTTGTACCTTTTCTTCAGTAGTAAAAACATTTTGGGTAAAGGCTAGGTCATCAACAAGATCTATAATATCTCTACGAATATATCCGCTATCATCGATGCTACCCACTAAAAACTCAGCAATAGCACGTTCTTCTTCGTCAATTCTAAAAGTGTTTAATTGATTTTTTAATGATTGATGAAAGCTAGTACCAGCTGCATAAGGAACTTGTTTATCCTCATCATCTGAAGAGTAGTTATTCGTTTGTGTCTTATAACTAGGGTATTCATCGTCACTTAAATATTCATCAATATTTATATCTTCTGCATCAATTTTTTCATTACCCGAATCGTCATAATCAACATCATTGGCTAAAGAGTCTTCAAAATTTTCAGGTTCATCTTTACCTGTATCCAATGCAGGGTTTTCTTCAATTTCTTGTTTCAAACGTTCTTCAAAAGCTTGTGTAGGCAACTGAATTAACTTCATCAACTGTATTTGTTGTGGAGATAATTTTTGAAGTAATTTTTGATGTAAACTTTGTTTTAGCATATATACAAAGATATGAAATAGGACAAAAAAAATCGCCATTCGTAAAGGAATGACGATTGATATTTATAAGTTATATGATTTTTTTAAAACTCAGCGTTTTGTGGTGTTCTTGGAAAAGGAATTACATCACGAATATTGCTCATTCCTGTTGCAAATAAAACCAAACGTTCAAAACCTAAACCAAAGCCAGAATGTACTGCGGTACCAAACTTACGAGTATCTAAATACCACCATAACTCTTCTTCAGGAATATTTAGTTCAGCCATTTTTTCTTTTAAAACATCTAAACGCTCTTCTCTTTCTGATCCACCTACCATTTCACCAATTCCAGGGAATAAAACATCCATGGCACGAACTGTTTTACCATCTTCATTCAAACGCATGTAAAACGCTTTTATATTTGCTGGATAATCAAATAAAATAACTGGACATTTAAAGTGCTTTTCTACTAAATAACGTTCGTGTTCAGATTGTAAATCAACCCCCCATTCGTTAACAGGGAATTGAAATTTTTTCTTTTTGTTAGGCTTAGAGTTTCTTAAAATGTCAATAGCCTCTGTATAGCTTACACGCTTAAAGTTGTTGTCTACAACAAATCGTAATTTTTCAATTAAGCCCATTTCACTACGTTGTGCTTGAGGTTTAGTTTTTTCCTCTTGCGCTAATCGATTATCTAAGAAAGCTAAATCATCTTTACAATTATCTAATACATATTGCAATACGTATTTGATAAAGTCTTCAGATAAATCCATGTTAGCATCTAAATCATTAAAAGCTACTTCTGGCTCAATCATCCAAAACTCTGCTAAGTGACGTGTTGTATTTGAATTTTCTGCTCTAAAAGTAGGACCGAAAGTATATATTTTACCTAATGCCATGGCATAGGTTTCACCTTCTAACTGACCAGAAACTGTTAAGTTAGTTTCTTTTCCAAAGAAATCTTTAGAGTAGTCTATTTCACCTTCTTCGTTTACAGGAGCTTTGTTAGCTTCAAATTGAGTTACTTTAAACATTTCACCAGCACCTTCAGCATCAGAACCAGTAATAATTGGAGTATTTACATAGTAAAATCCGTTTTGTTGGAAGTACTGATGTACTGCAAATGATAATGCAGAACGTAAACGCATTACAGCACTAAAAGTGTTAGTTCTTACACGTAAATGTGCATTTTCACGTAAAAACTCTAAACTATGTTTTTTAGGCTGAATTGGATATTCATCAGGATTTGAATCTCCTAAAATTTCCAAATTGTTTACTTGAATCTCTACTGTTTGTCCTTTACCTTGGCTTTCTACCAAAGTACCTTGGATACTAACTGCAGCACCAGTATTTATTCTTTTTAATAAAGTTTCGTCGGTATTTTCAAAATCTACAACACACTGAATATTATTAATAGTAGAACCATCATTTAGAGCAATAAAACGATTGCTTCTAAAAGTTCTTACCCATCCTTTTACGTGTACTTCTTGTAAAAATTTGTCAGATTGTAATAAATCTTTAACGCTACTTCTTTTCATGTCTTTATATCTTCAATAAAATCAAGCAAAGATACTTTTTTGCTGTTAATTAGCAATAAAGAGACCGAAGAATAAAGAGTTAACTTTTACTTACTAAGTTTAATAGAAAAACAAGTATTTATAAACTAAACATAATATTCTTAATATTAGCCTTATTTTTCTTCTTTAGGAGGTAATATTTTAAACTTAGTTTCTTTTAAAACTTTTTTGTTTGCTATTTTTTTCTCGAATGAAAGTAGGAGAGAAGGTAATAATAATAAGTTTGAAACCATGGCTAACAATAATGTAATAGAAACTAAACCTCCTAATGCGATAGTACCACCAAAGCTTGAAACCGTAAAGACTAAAAATCCGAAAAATAGTACAATAGAAGTATAGAACATACTTACTCCTGTTTCTCTTAAAGCTGAGTAAACAGCGGATTTTACTTTCCAGTTATTTGCTAGCAATTCTTGTCGATATTTTGCTAAGAAGTGAATAGTATCATCTACAGAAATACCAAAGGCTATACTAAATACCAAAATAGTTGAAGGTTTTATAGGTATGTCAAAGAATCCCATTAACCCACCTGTAATTAGTAGTGGAAGCATATTAGGTATTAGTGAGATTAATATCATTTGTGGCGAACGGAACATCCACGCCATAAATATTGAAATTAATATGATGGCCAGCGATAGTGAAATAACCAAGTTTTTAATTAAATAGTTAGTTCCTTTTAAAAATACTAATGCTTTACCTGTTAATGAAACGTCAAATTTTTCACCTGGAAATTGTTTGTTAATTACAGCCTGTAATCGCTCTTGGATAATGTCCATTTTATCAGTACCAATATCTTTCATAAACGTAGTTATGCGAGCGTAACGTCCTGTACTATCTACAAAGTTCTTCAGCATACCAGAATTACTGTCAGAGTTTTTAGTATATGAGAAAATATAACTCTTCTCTTGACTTGTTGGTAATTGATAATATTTAGGGTTTCCGTTGTAATAGGCTTGCTTAGAGTATTTTACAAGATTTGTAACAGATATAGGTTTTGATAATTCAGGAAAAGTTTCAATAGTTTCATTAAGCTTTTCCATCTTTTTTAAGGTAGAAAGCTTCATAACACCTTTTTCTCTCTTAGTATCAATTAAAATTTCTAAAGGCATAATTCCTCCAAATTCATATTCAAAGAACTTAATATCTTTATAAAACTGCTTTCCCTTAGGCATGTCTTCAATCAAGCTTCCTGATACACGAATCATGTATAGACCAATCATGCTAAAAATGATTATGGAAACTGTAGTAATGTAAATAGCAATTCGTTGTTTTTTTACCATACGTTCCATCCAAGAAACAACATTGCCCATCCATTTTTTCTCTAGATGGTTTAAATGTTTCTTTTCAGGTAGTGGCATAAAACTGTATATAATCGGAATGATTAATAATGCTAGAATAAAAATACTAATGATGTTTACAGATGCTAAAACACCAAACTCACGCATTAGCCTACTTTTAACAAATATAAAAGTTGCAAAACCTGAAGCAGTAGTAATGTTGGTCATTAATGTAGCATTTCCAACTTTAGAAATTACACGCTGTAATGATTTTGCTTGATTTCCGTGTTTTTTTACTTCTTGTTGATATTTGTTTATTAAGAAAACTGCATTTGGTACACCAATTACAATAATTAAAGGCGGAATTAAAGCTGATAACACGGTAATTTCATAACGGAATAATCCCATGAAACCAAAAGCCCAAGTTACTCCAATACTTACTACGAGTAGCGTAATAAATGTAGCTCTAAACGAACGGAAAAAGAAGAAAAAGATAATAGCTGTTATTAATAATGCACCAATAACAAAAATTCCCATTTCATCAGTGATATTCTGAGAGTTTAAGGTCCTTATGTAAGGCATACCAGAAACACGAACATCTATTTTATTGTCTTTTTCAAAAGATTTTATAGTTGGTATTAAAACATCAAAAACAAAATCTTTACGAATAGGAGTGTTTACAATATCCTTATTTAAATAAATAGCTGTTTGTAAAGTACCCTTGTCATTGTATAGTAAGTTGTTATAAAAAGGAAGTTTCTCAAAAAGTTGCTTTTTTATGTTTTTAATTTCTTCGTCAGTAGATGGAGCTTTTTCAAACAGTGGCTCAACGACAAACTTTCGTTTTTTTCTATCGGCCTTTAATTGCTGAACATCAGCAACAGAAACAGTAAAATCTACTTGTGGTAAGCTGTCTAAATCTTTAACAAGTTTATTCCATGCATTAAATTTAGCAGGTGTAAATATTGTAGAATCTTTTACGCCTAAGATGATGAGATTACCTTCTTCTCCAAAAATCTCTAAGAATTTGTTGTATTGAATATTTACCTCATGATCGGTAGGAAGTAAGTTGGCTTCTGTATAGGAGAAGCGCATATATTTCATCTGAGTGACTAAAAGCCCTGTAATTATAGCAATAGTAATTAAAACTAAGTAACGATTTCGCAATAAGAACCCTGCGATTTTAGTCCAAAAAGTCATCCAAAAAAAATTTCAGCAAAGTTATGCTAAATGAATTAATTAAACGAAAAAAAGAGCGTCATATGACGCTCTTTTTTAACTATTTCTTAAAAGAAATTATACAGTCATAATTTCTTTCTCTTTAACAGTAAACTTTTCGTCGATTATTTTTACGTAATCATCAGTTAACTTCTGAACTTCAGCTTCTGCATTTTTCTTCATATCGTCAGAAATATCAACTTTTTTAATTTCGTTGTTAGCATCTTTACGAGCATTACGAATTCCTACTTTTGCGTGTTCAGCCTCTGCTTTTGCTTGTTTAGCTAAACCTTTACGACGTTCTTCGGTTAATGGTGGAACATTAATTATAATGTTTTCTCCATTATTCATTGGATTGAAACCGATGTTAGCAAGCATAATAGCTTTTTCGATTTCTTGTAACATATTTTTTTCCCATGGCTGAACAGATATAGTTCTAGCATCAGGAGTATTTACGTTTGCTACTTGTGATAATGGCGTTTGAGAACCGTAATAATCTACCATAATTGTACTTAACATAGCAGGAGTTGCTCTACCAGCTCTAATTCCTACTAATTCTTTTTCTAAGTGGCTAATGGCTTTGTCCATCGCCTCTTTTGTCGAATCTAAAATAAAATCAATCTCTTCGTTCATTTTGTTCGTATTTATAATACCTCAAATAAGTTGAGGGTAACTTTTCGGTTTATTCGTTATCAACTATTGTTCCAATGTTTTCTCCAGAAACTAACTTTAATAGGTTTCCTTGTTTGTTCATATCAAAAACAATAATTGGTAGTTTATTTTCTTCACTTAAAGTAAAAGCTGTCATGTCCATTACTTTTAAGCCTTTTTCAATAACGTCTTTAAAGGTAATGTTTTCATATTTAACAGCATCTTTATCTTTTTCTGGATCGGCTGTGTAAATACCATCAACACGTGTACCCTTTAAAATAGCATCTGCATTAATTTCAATAGCTCTTAAAACAGCTGCTGTATCGGTTGTAAAATACGGATTTCCTGTTCCTCCACCAAAAATTACTACACGTCCTTTTTCTAAGTGACGATTAGCACGACGTTTAATGTAAGGCTCCGCAATTTCTTTAATTTCAATAGCTGTCTGTAAACGTGTATGTATTCCTTCATCTTCTAAGGCACTTTGCAAAGCTAGTCCGTTAATACAAGTTGCTAACATCCCCATATGGTCACCTTGTACGCGATCCATACCTTGACTTGCACCTGCAACTCCTCTAAAAATATTTCCACCACCAATAACAATGGCTACTTCTACACCTTTATCTACAACTTGTTTTATTTCTTGGGCATATTCCTTAAGTCTGTTTGGGTCAATACCATATTGACGTTCACCCATCAGTGCCTCTCCACTTAATTTTAAAAGAATTCTTTTGTATTGCATTTGTTTTGTTGAAAGTTGTGCAAAGCTACATATTTTTTTTATTCTAATTTTAACACATAAAAAAAAACCATCCAAAAATGGATGGTTTTATAATATGATTGTCGAGAATTATCCTAAAGTAACTCTTACGAAGTTTTTAACTTCAACGTCACCGTAAGTAGAAACATATTCTGCAACAGTTTTCTTTTCGTCTTTAATAAACTTTTGATCTAATAAACATTGTTCTTGATCTAAAGTTGTATTGTCAGAGATAAATCTTTCCATTTTACCTGGTAAGATTTTGTCCCAGATTTGTTCTGGTTTACCTTCAGCTTTTAACTGTTCTTTAGCTTCTTCTTCAGCTTTAGCTATAGCTTTATCAGTTAATTGTAAACGAGAAACGAATTGAGGAACGTTCTTTAAAGTTTTACCTAAACGTACTAATTCTTCGTTATCTTTTTTGATAGCAGCAATTCTAGCTTCAGTTTCAGAAGCTACAAATGCAGGGTCAAAATCTTTATAAGATAAAGTAGTAGCTCCCATTGAAGCAGCTTGCATAGCTAAGTCTTTAGTTAACTCAGCAGCGTTATCTACAACAGCAGTTAAACCTACCATTGCAGCAATTTTACCAACGTGAGTATAAGCTCCTACGTATGGTGCTTCAATTCTTTCGAAAGCAGTGATATCTATTTTTTCACCGATAACTCCTGTTTGCTCGATTAATTTTTCAGCAACAGTTACACCACCAAAATCAGCAGCTAAGAACTCTTCTTTTGTTTTGTGGTTAAAAGCGATGTCAACAAATTCTTGCGCTAAAGCTTTGAATGAATCGTTTTTAGCTACGAAATCTGTTTCACATGCTAATACGATAGCAACACCATATGTGTTGTCATCGCTAATTTTAGTGATTGCCACACCTTCAGTAGACTCACGATCTGCTCTTTTAGCAGCAATCTTTTGTCCTTTTTTACGTAAAATTTCAATAGCTTTATCAAAATCACCTTCAGCTTCTACTAATGCTTTTTTACAATCCATCATACCAGCTCCGGTAGTTTCTCTTAATTTTTTTACGTCTGCAGCGCTAATTTTTACTGACATTTCTATCGTTATTTTTTAGTTGTAAATATATTGTTGTACAAAGTTGTAAAAATTTAAAGGTTCCAATGTAATGAAACCTTTAAATTAAAAATTATTTTGCTTCTTCTTTTGCTGGAGCGTCAGCTGTTTTTTCAGCTTTAGCTTTTTCCTTGTCAGCTTTTCTTTCAGTTAAGCCTTCAGCAATTGCATCAGTTACATGCGATAATACTTTATCGATAGATTTAGAAGCATCATCATTTGCAGGAATTACAAAATCAATCGGTCTAGGATCAGAGTTTGTATCAACCATAGCAAAGATTGGAATGTTTAATTTTTGTGCTTCAGCAACAGCAATGTGTTCTTTCTTTACATCAATTACAAATAAAGCTCCTGGTAAACGAGTCATATCAGAAATTGAACCTAAGTTCTTTTCTAATTTTTCACGTTGACGAGTAATTTGTAATTTTTCTCTTTTAGATAATGCATCAAAAGAACCATCAGTCTTCATTCTATCAATAGAAGTCATTTTCTTAACGGCTTTACGGATAGTAACGAAGTTTGTTAACATACCACCTGGCCAACGCTCAGTAATGTAAGGCATGTTTACAGCTTTAGCTTTTTCAGCAACGATATCTTTAGCTTGCTTTTTAGTAGCAACGAATAAGATTTTACGTCCTGAGTTAGCTATTTTTTGTAACGCAGCAGAAGCTTCGTCAATTTTAGCTGAAGTTTTGTACAAATCGATGATGTGAACACCATTACGCTCTGTATAAATGTATGGAGCCATGTTAGGGTTCCATTTTCTAGTTAAGTGTCCAAAGTGAACACCACTTTCTAATAATTCTTGAATGTTTGCCATTTTAATAAATGTGTTTACGTTCTGTTTTCACAATATTTCAGTAGTTATTAAGTCTGAAATATTTAGATACTAAACTGTTAAAAATTGATTTATAAATAACAGTCTCGAAACATTTAAATACTGAAACAAGTTCAGTAAAATATTAACGTTTAGAGAACTGGAATTTCTTACGAGCTTTCTTCTGACCGAATTTCTTACGTTCAACCATTCTTGGATCACGAGTTAATAATCCTTCTGGTTTTAATACAGCTTTGTTTTCTTCGTTAATTGATACTAATGCTCTAGTAATCGCTAAACGAATAGCTTCAGCTTGACCAGTAACACCACCACCGTATACGTTAACTTTAATGTCGTAAGCCTCTAAGTTTTCAGTTAACATTAAAGGTTGTTGAACTTTGTATTGTAAAGTTGGTGTAGTGAAATAGTTTTTAAACTCTCTTTTGTTGATAGTGATGTTCCCACTTCCTTGAGAAACATAAACACGAGCAACAGCTGTTTTTCTTCTACCTATTTTGTGTACAGTTTCCATAATTATTTAAGATCGTTAAGGTTAATAGTTTTAGGTTTTTGAGCTTCTTGACCATGCTCTGTACCTGCGTAAACATATAAGTTTCTGAATAACGCACTACCTAATTTATTTTTAGGTAACATTCCTTTTACTGCTTTTTCGATTAATCTTGTAGGATCTTTTTCGAACATTTCTGTAGCAGTTAATGATCTTTGTCCTCCTGGGTAACCTGTGTGACGGATGTAAGACTTATCTGTCCACTTTTTACCAGTTAGGTTAATTTTTTCAGCGTTGATAATAACAACGTTGTCTCCACAGTCTACGTGAGGAGTGTAATTTGGCTTGTACTTACCTCTAACAAGTTTTGCAACTTTAGAAGCTAGACGACCCAATGTTTGCCCGTCCGCATCAACTAAAACCCACTCTTTGTTTACGGTAGCTTTATTAGCCGATACTGTTTTGTAACTTAATGTGTTCATAATTACACGATTAGTTTTTGTTTATTAATAATTTATTTTAATCCTTAAAAAAGGTCTGCAAATGTACGATTAATTATTTGATTGACAAATAGCGTGTTAGTTTAATTTTTATGTTGTTTGTTTTAGCTAAGTAAAGCGTATAAAAAAAGCGTGCAAAAAGCACGCTTTTTAAATTATATGTTAAAAAAATTATTCCACCTTTTGATCTAATAAATCAAAGAATTGATTTAATCTTGGTAAAATAATAATTTTCGTACGTCTGTTTTTAGCTTTGTTAGCAGGACTGTTGTTTTCTACTAAAGGAACATAGCTACTTCTACCAGCAGCAATTAATCTACTTGGTGCTACATTGTACTTTCCTTGTAATTCACGAACAATAGCAGTAGAACGTAATACACTTAACCCCCAGTTATCTTTTAATGCTGATCCAGCAGCAACAGGAGTGTTGTCTGTGTGTCCTTCTACCATTACATCCATTTGAGGTTGTCCGTTAACTACAGTTGCAACTTTTTCTAACACTTTAGAAGCTTTGTCGTTAATAGTGTAGCTTCCGCTTTTAAATAATAATTTGTCTGATATTGAAATAAATACAACTGTTTTTTCAACATTAACTTCAATGTCTTCATCATCAATACCGTCTTGTAGTTCTCTTTTTAAATGAAAAGCAACCACTAAGTTTAAAGAGTCTTTTTTAGAAGCAGCTTCTCTAATTTTATTGATGTATTTGTCCTTTTTGCTTAATTGAGCTAATGTTTCTTTAATATTGTCGTTAGCACCTTTAGTTAACACAGTTAAGTTTTCAACTTGTTGTAACGTATTTTCTTTATCTTTCTTTAATTCTGTTACTCTAGACTCTAAAGAAAATGCTTTGTCTTCACAGTTCTCTTTTTCAACTAGGCATTTTGTTAGGTTGGCTTTTACAGCTAGTAACTCTTCTTTTGTCTGTTCGTGTTTAGCTTTAATAGCTTCTAACTCTTTTGTAGAAGCACAAGATGCTAGTAAAATTGAAGCAGTAAGGAATAAAAATACTTTTCTCATTTTATTCTGATTTTTTTAGATGTATTTATTAATAGTTAAGCAAATTTATAAAAATGAAGACACAAAAAAGAGAATTAACAATCTTTTATGAAGTGTGAAAGCATTATTTTTGTGACTAAATTTTTAAAGATGATTAAAAGGATAACGCTTTTAGTAGTTTCATTATTGTTAGTAATAGCTTGTAAAGAAGAAAAAAAAGAAAATATAACTAAGCTACAGGGAGCGGTTTTTGGAACTACCTATCATATAACTTATTTGAATACTGTTAATTATCAAAAATCTATTGATAGTTTGTTTGTTTTGGTAAATAAATCATTGTCAACATACATGCCTACTTCAGATATTTCAAAAATAAATCAGGGAGATACTACGGTAGTGGTTGACGATATGTTTGTTGAAGTATTTGATAAAGCAAAAAGAATTTATAAAGAAACTGATGGCTATTTTGATCCGACAATTGGAAGGTTGATTGATGCTTATGGATTTGGGTCAGGTAAGGAAAAAAAGAATCTAACTACCGAGGAAATTTCAGTCTTAATGGAACATGTGGGGTTTGATAAAGTTTCTTTAAAGGATAGAAAAGTTCATAGAGAAAGCTCAGATATAGAGTTTAATGTAAATGCTTTTGCTAAGGGATATGGTGTAGATGTGGTAGGAAGATTTTTAGAATCAAAAAACATTCATGATTATTTAGTAGAAATAGGAGGTGAGATTAGAGCTAGAGGGACAAAAGATGGAAAATTATGGAAGGTAGCTATTGAGAAACCAAATGTTGACGGAACACGCTCTATTCAAAAAGTAATTGAATTGGATAATGAGTCAATGGCAACTTCTGGAAATTATAGAAAGTACAAGGTAAATGCTGAAGGGAAAAAGATAGTACATACGGTAAATGCAAAGACAGGATTGGCAGAGGAAAGTAACTTGCTAAGTGTGTCGGTTAGATTAAAAGGAGATTGTGCTGATGTAGATGCGTATGCAACTGCTTTTTTAGCAATGGGCTTAGAGAAAACTAAAGCGTTTTTAGAGAAACATCCAGAGTTGAAAGTGGTGTTGTTATATCACAATGAAGCAAATGAGTTAGCAGAGTATATTAACTAGTTTTTATAACATACAGGCAAAATTTCGCCTTTCATTAAAGCAAATCGTTCTAGTTTTTCTGGAGCGATTTTTTTTGTGTAGTCTATTTCATCAACTTTAAAACCTATAGAACGTAGTTTGTCAAAATAATCACGACCGTATACGCGAACATGGTCATACTGGCCGAATATTTTTGCACGCTCTTTTGGATCAGTAATCGAATCGTCTTCAAAAGTAATTTCTCTAGATAAATCTTGAGGAATTTGAAAAATACCAAA
This sequence comes from Tenacibaculum ascidiaceicola, assembly GCF_047470925.1. NCBI lineage: Bacteria > Pseudomonadati > Bacteroidota > Flavobacteriia > Flavobacteriales > Flavobacteriaceae > Tenacibaculum > Tenacibaculum ascidiaceicola. The sequence continues at coordinate 63,093 of NZ_JAZKJP010000006.1, read as the reverse complement.
CCCACCAACTTTCATTACACGATACAATTCTTGCATTGCTTTCGTATCGTCAGAAATGTGTTCTAATACATGATTACAAAATACTACATCAAAAGAATTTTCTTTAAAAGGAAGGTCACAAATATCTGCTTTTACATCTGCTATAGGCGATTCTAAATCAGAAGTAGTATATTCTAAGTTCGTTTGTTTTCTAAAAACATCCAAAAAGCATTGCTCAGGAGCAATATGTAATACTTTTAACTTTTTATCTGAGGAGAAAAAGTTACTCTCTTGTTGTAAGAAAAGCCACATTAAACGATGTCTTTCTAGAGATAGGGTAGAAGGAGATAGTGCGTTTTCACGTTGTTTTCCGTAACCGTAAGGTAAAAATTTCTTAAATGATTTTCCATCAATAGGATCTGTGAAATTATCACCTTTTAGCCACCAAGCAATAACTGGGCGAGCCCAATAACTAGCTTTAATTAATATTGGTCTTGGAATTGTATTTAGTATTACTTTAAATAAAGACACAAATTATATGACTAATGGTTGTTGTCTGAATTCATCTTCCTCGTTGCTTTCAACACCTAATGCATCGTATATATACTTAAAGGTAGATAATAACTCAGGTTTGCCGTCAATAATAGCTATATCGTGTTCGAAGTGTGCAGATGGTTTTCCGTCTAAAGTAGTAATTGTCCATCCATCACTATGTTGACGGATTTTATGAGTTCCCATATTGGTCATAGGTTCAATGGCTACTACCATACCTTCTATGAATTTTTTACCACGACCTCTGCGTCCGTAATTAGGCATTTCAGGATCTTCATGCATTTTGCGTCCTAATCCGTGACCTACTAATTCACGAACAACACCATAGCCATGCTTTTCTGTGAAGTTTTGAATAGCAAAACCTACATCTCCAACACGATTTCCTACTTTAAATTCACGAATACCTACATATAAACTCTCTTTAGTAACGTCAAGTAGTTTTTGAGTTTCGGGAGCAATTTCACCCACAGCAAATGTGTAGGCATGATCTCCATAGAAATCATTTTTTATAGCGCCACAATCAATAGAAATGATATCACCTTCTTGTAAAGGTGTGTTATTTGGGATTCCGTGAACTACTTGTGAGTTTGGACTCATGCAAAGAGTGTTTGGGAAATCATACAAGCCTAAAAAACCAGGAATGGCACCTTGCTCACGAATAAAGTCTTCGGCAAGTTTATCAAGATACAATGTAGTAACTCCAGGTTTTACTTCTTTAGCAAGCATACCTAAAGTTTTTGATACTACTAAAGCACTTTCGCGCATTAATTCAATTTCTTCTCTAGTTTTTGGTTTAATCATGGTAAAAATATTGAGGCGCAAATTTACAGTTATTTTTGATATGGATGTTTGTATTCTTGACCAGATAGTATTTTTAAGAAATCTTCTTCAACTGAGCTATCTTCAATAGCATGTTCTACAAAACGACCAATTTCTTTTCCATCTTTATAAAATATAAAGGTTGGAACTCTAATTACATTAAAGCCTTCTTCTAGTCCGTTGGCTTTTTTCTGACGGTTTACAGTAACCAATTCAAGGTTCTTATAGTCGAACTCTGCTTCGTCTAAAATTTTATAAAAATTAGGGATTTCTCTTTTACTGTCTCCACACCAAGTTCCCATAAAACCTTTTATTTTTATATCTTTTAAGTATGGTTTTAGTTTTTCTACGGTACCCTTATCTGTTTCGTAATATGAATAAAAATCGTTGAACCAATCACTTCCATATGGTTCTTGTTGAAAGTCTTTTTTGGTGGCAATACCAACTAAATTTCCATTTTCGTTTTTTGTTGCCAGGTTCTTGGGTGTTGACGCACAAGAAACAATAAGTAGGGTTACAAAAAAGTATACGATTTTTTTCATAAGGTTTATTTTTAAATAAGCGAATGTTGTGTCATTTCTTCAGGTTGCTCAACGCCCATTAGTTTTAAAATAGTTGGAGCAACATCGCCCAAAATACCACTTTTTATTGATTTTAATTCTTTATCAATTAAAATCATAGGCACTGGGTTTGTAGTATGGGCTGTATGTGGTGTTCCGTCTGGGTTAATCATTGTTTCACAGTTTCCGTGATCTGCAATTAAAATAGTAGTGTAGTCGTTATCTAGTGCTGTGGTAATTACATCTTTTACACAATCATCAACCGCTTCACAGGCTTTAACAGCAGCTTCAAAAACTCCTGTATGTCCTACCATATCACCATTTGCAAAGTTTAAACACACAAAATCAACATCACCGCTTTGTAGTTCGGGAACAATAGCATCTCGTATCTCATAAGCGCTCATCTCAGGTTTTAAATCATAAGTAGCTACTTTTGGTGACGGACATAGTAAACGTTTTTCACCTTTAAACTCTTCTTCTCTTCCGCCTGAGAAAAAGAAAGTTACGTGTGGATATTTTTCTGTTTCAGCAATTCTTATTTGACTTTTCCCTGCCGATTCTAATACTTCACCCAAGGTGTTTTCAATGTTCTTTCCGTCGTAAATAACATGAATATTGTTAAACGTGTCATCATAGTTTGTCATAGTAACAAAATACAATGATAACTTTTTCATGTTGAACTCAGGAAAATCTTTTTGACTTAAAACTTCTGTTAACTGACGCCCTCTATCGGTTCTAAAATTGAAGAAAATAACAACATCGTCTTCTTTAATTGTAGTTTTTGGTTGTTCGTCTTCATCAACCATCACAATTGGTTTAATGAACTCATCGGTAACGTCTGTATCATAACTTTGTTGAATACTAGCTGAAGCATCCGAAGAAAAAGAGCCTTCTCCTTTAACTAAGGCGTTGTAAGCAAGTTGTATACGTTCCCAACGATTATCACGATCCATAGCATAGTAACGACCGGTAATTGTTGCCAATTCACCTGTGGTTTTTTGCATATGTTCTTGAATGTCGTTGATGAAGTATTTCCCTGATTTTGGATCGCAATCACGTCCGTCAGTAAAAGCATGTAGGTATACGTTATCTAAACCAACATTGTTAGCTGCAGACAGCAATCCTTTTAGATGGTCAATATGAGAGTGAATTCCTCCATTGGAAACCAATCCTAAAAAATGAACATTTTTATTGTTTGCCTTTGCATATTCAAAAGCGTTTAGAAGTTCCTTTTCTTGTGCTAAAGTTCCATCTTTTACAGCCTTGTTGATTTTAGCTAAGTTTTGATATACAATTCTACCAGCACCTAAATTCATATGTCCAACTTCTGAATTTCCCATTTGTCCTACAGGTAAACCAACATGTTCGCCATCAGTTCTTAATTGTGCATGTGGGAATTTATCGTATAACGAATTTATAAATGGGGTTTTAGCGTTGTATATGGCCGATACTTTTGGATCTTGGGTAATTCCCCATCCATCCAAAATCATTAAAATTACTTTCTTGTTCATTTGTTGTGTGTTGCACTGCAAAAGTAAGAAAGATTTTTGGGGAATATTTTAGGAATTCACAAAAACAAAAGCAATGTATATTAGTATAGAGAAGATTATGAGGATGCCAATGCTATTTTTAATGTATTGAGTTTTATTTTTCTTTAAGGTTTGTAGGCGTATTTTATCAAGTTCCTTTTTGTTAGCACACCTATCAAAATATAATTTATCACTGTTTTCTTTTTGAAACCGTTCTAGTTTATCAAAAGCACTAACTCTTTTTCTTTTATTGTTTTTTAAACTGGTTATCATTGCAGATACCGCTCCACCAAAACTCATAGCAAATTTTTTAAAAGTATATAAAGTAAATTAAAAGAATAAGAAAAAGAGTGAAAAACAATATTTTTTTAAGTAAAGCTTTCTGGTTTTCTTTCTTTACTTTTTTTCTTATTTCATTAAGTTGTTTTTGAGAGGCTTTTTTATCCGTTATAGTGTAATTATTTTCATTGGTAAGTTGACCTAATTTTTTTAATGTATTAGGTTTGTTTCTTTTAAGGTGTTGAACAGTTTTGTTCATTTCTGATGCTGGACCAAAACCAAAACTCATAGCAAATTAATTTTAGGATACATCTATTTGTATATTTAATTAGTTAGATGTTACAAAAAGCAAAAGGATAATATTACTTTCCATATTTACGAATAGCCTCTTTAATTTTCTCAATTCTGTTTTCAGGGTCTGGATGTGTACTTTGAAATTCAGGAATTCTATTTGGTCCTGCTGCAGCTTTTAAAATTTCCATTACGCCAATTAAGTTTTCAGGGTCATAGCCAGCATCAATCATTAGCTTAACACCTAATTCATCACTTTCTAATTCGTCGCCTCTACCATTTTTTAACAAAGTTTGTTGTCCAATACTATTAGCTAATTGCCCTAAATCAGCACCAACAGAAGCTCCCATGGTTAAAAGTTTCCAAAAATTTGCATCAGTAATTCGTTCATTAGAATGTTTCCCTAAAACATGACCAATTTCATGTCCTAAAACTCCTGCTAATTGATCTTCGTTTTTTAATTGAGAGAACAGGGCATGAGTAATAAAAACCTGTCCGCCTGGTAAAGCAAAAGCATTAATAGTTTTTTCGTCTCTTAATAAATGAAAATCGAACTGATAACCAGATTTTTTAGCTACCGTGTTGTTTACAAGTTTTGCACCAACTTTGTCTACAAGTGCTTGAGCATTTTCGTTAGGATATAAACCTCCATGCTGTTGAGCCATTACAGGAGCTTGTTGTAGTCCGATAGCGATTTCTTGTTCTGGAGATAAGCTAACTGCTTGTGTTTTTCCTGTGTAAGGGTTTACCTCTTGTTGACTGCATTTACGTAAATAAGCAAAAGCAACTATAGCTATGCCTATAAGTAAACGAGTTTTTAAGCCTCCTTTAATTTTCATCAATAAGTTGTTTTATTAGTCCCGAAAGTAAAAGTACAAAATATATAATTTAACGGATATCAATTTTTTGTGAACTATAAAAAACTTAAATTTACACAGCAAAACAAACAACATTATGGAGCCTCACTTTGAATTAAACGAAGTTACTAAGAAGTTACCCAAACACTTACATAAATTTGTGGTAAAACAACCGTACGATGAATATACTGCTCAGAACCAAGCAGTATGGCGTTATGTAATGCGTATGAACGTAGATTATTTAGGGAAAGTAGCGCATGCTTCGTACTTAGATGGATTGAAAAAAACAGGTATTTCAGTAGAGAAAATTCCTCATATGCAAGGGATGAACCGTATTTTAAAAGAAATAGGTTGGGCAGCAGTATCTGTTGATGGTTTTATACCACCAAATGCTTTTATGGAGTTCCAAGCATACAACGTGTTAGTGATTGCGTCTGACATGCGTACTATAGATCATATTGAATACACGCCTGCCCCTGATATTATTCATGAAGCTGCAGGGCATGCACCAATTATCGCAAACCCAGAATATGCTGAGTATTTACGTCGTTTTGGAGAAATTGGAGCAAAAGCGATTTCTTCAGCAAAAGATTACGAAATGTATGAGGCTATTCGTTTATTGTCTATCTTAAAAGAAGATCCAAATTCTACTCAAAAAGAAATTGATGAAGCGCAAGAAAAAGTGGAGTGGTTACAAGATAATATGGGAGAGCTTTCAGAAATGGCTCAAATAAGAAATCTACATTGGTGGACGGTTGAGTATGGATTAATAGGAACTCTTGATGATCCGAAAATTTATGGAGCTGGATTGTTATCTTCTATAGGAGAGAGTAAATGGTGCATGAAAGATGAAGTAGAAAAAGTTCCATATACATTAGATGCTGCAAATGTAAGTTTTGATATTACAAAACCTCAACCTCAATTATTTGTTACGCCAGATTTTGCTCATTTAAGTTTGGTGTTGGAACAGTTTGCTAATAAAATGGCAATACGAACAGGGGGATTAAAAGGGATAGAAAAACTAATAGACTCTAAAAATTTAGGAACTATTGAGTTGAGTACTGGTATTCAGATATCTGGGGTTTTTACAAATGTAATAACAGATGAGAATAATAAAGCTATATATATACAAACTACAGGACCTACTGCCTTAGCAAATAGAGATAAAGAGTTAATAGGTCACGGTATAAATTATCATGCTGAAGGTTTTGGTAGTCCAATAGGAAAGTTAAAAGGAATTAATATTCCGATAGAAAACATGAGTCCACGTGATTTGAAAGCTTATGGAATTTACGAAGGAGAACAAGTTACGTTAGAATTTGAAGGAGGGGTAAAAGTAGTTGGAGAAGTTATTACAGGAACAAGAGATTTAAGAGGTAGAATTTTATTGATTTCTTTTAAAAACTGTACTGTAACTCATGGTGACACATTGTTATTTCACCCAGATTGGGGAGTGTATGATATGGCAGTTGGTGTTGAGGTAGTGTCGGCTTTTGCTGGATCTGCTGATGTAGCTTCATTTGGAGATGTAGGAAAAGTATCGGAAACTAAAACGCACAAAATTCAGTATTCTGATTCAGATAGAAAGTTATATAGTTTGTATGACAGAGTAAGAGGGTTAAGAGAGGGTGGCATGGTTTCTGAGGAAGACATTGAGGAAATTTTTACAGAAGTAAATTTGAAGTTTAAAAATGATTGGTTGTTGCCGTTAGAATTGTTAGAATTGGCAACACTAAACAATTTTTCAATAAAACAAACGTTACGTGAATATCTTGAAAACATGAAAAGTAACAAGAGTTACACTACGTTAATAGAAAACGGTTTACTTTTGTTGGAAAATTACCAAGAAGTATAAAATGGGATTATTTAATTTATTTAGAAAGAAGAATATGAGTAACGAAATACAGGAATATTTAGCTAAAGGAGCGATTGTATTAGATGTAAGAACTTTAGCGGAATGGAATGAAGGGCATAGCGAAGGAGCTAAGCATATTGTGTTAGCTACGATTCCTACAAATGTAGAGGAAATTAAATCGTGGGATAAGCCAGTAATTGCAGTATGTAGAAGTGGAGGTAGAAGCGGGCAAGCAGCACAGTTTTTACAAAACCATGGGGTTGATGTAATCAACGGTGGTCCATGGCAAAATGTAGATCAATATTTAGTAAAATAAATATATAAAGATTAAAAATTTATAAAAGGAAATGCTTGTAAAAGTGTTTCCTTTTTTTGTTGTAGCTTTTTTAAAAATAACTGATGTGCTTCAGAGTTTGGATTAAAGGGTTTGTGGTTTAATCCTCTTTGAATGGTGTCAACTTGTTGCATGGTTTGATATGAACCTTCCGCAATCCAAACCTCTTTAAACTTTTTCCAGATATAATTAATAGCTGTTTGGTTCGGGTGAATCATATCTTCATTGTAAAAACGATAATCACGTAGCTCGTCCATCATAATTTCATACGAAGGAAAATAGTAAATAGCACTCCTTGGTTCTACTACTTCATGAATAGCTGAAAGTAAATGTGCTTTACTTCGTTGATTCTCTGTAAAACCATCTTTAAGATGACGAACAGGTGATACTGTATAAATAACCGATATGTTTTTATTAACTGATTTTACAAGAGAGTTAATAGCTTTTAAGCTTTCAGAAATTTCGTCAACACTTAATAGTTCTTTTAAAAATTTTTTCTGAGGAACTTTGTGGCAATTAGCAACTATAGTGTCTGAGGTGATTTCTCGATATACCCAAGCGGTACCTAGTGTAATGATAAGGTGTGTGGTGTTTAGTAGTTGCTCAAAAGTTTGTTGTATGGATAAATTTAAGCTGTTTAATAATTCATTTTTATTTATAGCGCTTAAACTTGAATGTGCTTCAAAAGAGTGCCAGCGTTCATTGTGAAAAAAAACATCTTTGTCAGTATATTTTTCTTTGTTTAGGGCTTTTATAATTAAATTTTCAATAGCCTTAGGGTGGAATAAAATCCCAAAAGGATTTTGTTTTGACTGAAACTTATAATAATCAAGTTTATTACCAATATTTTCAGAAAAACAAGAACCAAGCAATAATAATTTGGATTGATAACTAATTTGATTATGTTTTTGTTTTGTAAGTGGTATTTGTGTCTGAAAATTCATGATTTTTAAGAAAAATAACTATCAAAAATAAGTATAAAATATTCATAAGAAGCACTATAAGTTCGTAGTTTGTGAAAATTTGTATCTTTGTTCAAAAGAATTCAGAATAAATTGAACAATATAAAATCTACTTTCACAATTAAAGACCTGGAAAATATTTCAGGAATTAAGGCCCATACTATTCGAATTTGGGAGAAACGATATAATCTGTTATCACCTGATAGGACAGATACAAATATTCGTTATTATTCTTCTGAGAACTTACAGAAGTTGCTTAATGTAGTGTTGTTGAATAAAAACAATATAAAGATTTCTAAAATAGCTGAAATGTCTGATGATACAATCGTTTTAAAAGCTAGAGAGTTGGCTTTTAAAATGGCTGTAAATGATGAAGCAATAAACTCTTTTAAGTTGGCAATGTTTCAGTTTGATAAAACGTTATTTAATAATGCTTACAACAGGTTGCTTAAAAGAAAAACGTTTAGAGAAATCTTCAAAGACGTTTTTGTGCCTTTTTTAAATCATATAGGATTGTTGTGGCAAACAGACACGTTGTTGCCAGCGCATGAGCATTTTATTTCGAATTTAATTGTCCAAAAAATTCAAATAAACATAGAGAAGTTAGAGTATTCTAATAATAATTCAGAAATGAGTTATGTGTTATTTTTACCTGAAAATGAGATTCATGAATTAGGATTGATGTACCTAAATTATGAGCTTATACTAAGAGGATATAATACGATTTATCTAGGGCAAAGTCTGCCTTTAGATAATTTAGATTGTTTTTTTAAAAGTAAATCGAAAGTTTGTTTTATTACATCTATGACTGTTCAGCCATACGATGATAAAGTAGAAGAATATTTTTCAGAAATTGAAGCTGTACTTGAAAACACTAGCCATGAATTGATTGCTATAGGAAACAAAGCGATGGCTGTTGATAATGTAGATTTTAAAGCTAAAATAACAGTGTATTCTTCCCTTAAAATATTTTTAAATCAGTTCTAATTTTTTTTGATCTATTTAATTTTGTTTATTTTTTATTTGTTTTTGTTAAACAAAAAGTGTAATTTTGACTAATGTTTTGATTTTCAAGACATATTTTTTTAACGAAACTAATTTTGTTTAATGTTTTTTAGTATAAAATAAACAAAGTCTGCCGAAGCTGAAAAGTAGACTATAAAAAATAAGAGTAAGCAATAATTTAAAGTGTGAAATTATGAAAGTAAAGAATTTGACCTCGGTGTTGTTTTTGGGTTTGTTTTTAAGTTTTGGTTTATTAACATCATGTAGTGATGATGACCCAGTAATAGAAAAACCAAAGAATATAGTTGATTTAGCAGTTGCAGATTCTAATTTAAGTGTTTTGGTTGCAGCTTTGCAAAGAGCTGATTTAGTATCAGCATTACAAGCTGACGGACCTTATACTGTTTTTGCTCCAACTGATGCAGCATTTCAGGCGTTGCTAGATAGCAATGACTCATGGAATTCATTAGATGATATTCCGGTAGAAACATTAAAGTCGGTATTGTTATTTCATGTGATAAGTGGTGAAGTAAAAGCGGCAGATTTATCTAATACTTATGTGAATACCTTATCAACAGGTCCAAATGATGAGATGTTGTCATTACAAATAGAAGTTGATGGAGCAGCGGAGTTTAATGGAGATTCAAAACCAATTGCTACAGATGTTATGGCTTCAAACGGAGTTATACATACAATAGATAAAGTAATGTTACCAGCTAATGTAGTGACCTTAGCGTTAAATAATAGTGGTTTTACTTCTTTGGTAGCAGCATTAACAGATAGCCGTCATACTACAGATTTTGTTTCTTTATTAAAAGAGGATGGACCATATACAATCTTTGCTCCTACAAATGATGCATTTCAAGCATTGTTAGATAGTAATGATTCTTGGAGTTCATTAGCAGATATTCCTATTGCAACATTAGAAGCAGTATTAAAGTATCATGTGTTTGCGGGAGGAAATGTGCAGTCAGATGAATTAAGCGACGATCAAGAAATTACAATGTTTGATGGCAATATAGTTACAGTTGATTTATCTAGCGGAGCAAAATTAGATACAAGTTCAGGGCAATCTGTTGTAATCTCTTTAACCGATGTGCAAGGAACTAATGGAGTAATTCATGTAGTAGATAGTGTTCTTTTACCTTAGTTTTATAGTAATGTGTTGATTACGAGTGAAAACATTTTTTCACTCGTAATTAATTTAATTATATTTATAAGAAATAATTTGAAAAAAAAAGTATACATAATAGGTTCAGGATTCTCTTCTTTGTCTGCATCATGTTATTTAGCCAAGGCTGGCTATGAAGTAACTGTGTTAGAAAAAAACGCTACCATTGGTGGGAGAGCAAGACAATTATTGAGAGAAGGGTTTACTTTTGATATAGGTCCTACATGGTATTGGATGCCAGATGTTTTTGAAAAGTTTTTTGGAGATTTCGGTAAGAAGCCATCAGATTACTACGAGTTAGAAAGATTAAATCCGGCTTATGAAGTATATTTTGGAATAAATGATTCAATTGTAATTCCAGGAACACTAGAAGAGATTTATGAAGTTTTTGAAAAAGAAGAAAAAGGAAGTTCAAAACATCTTCAGTCTTTTTTAAAGTCAGCAAAATATAATTATGATGTTTCTATAAATGATTTAGTTTATAAACCTGGTGTCTCTCCTTTAGAATTAGTAACTCCAGTTACTATGAGTAAAATATTTCAGTTTTTCTCTACAATTAGACATGAAGTAAGAAAGAAAATTAAAAGTAAGAAGCTGATTCAAATTTTAGAGTTCCCAGTATTGTTTTTAGGTGCAAAGCCTAGTAATACACCTGCTTTTTACAATTTTATGAATTATGCTGATTTTGGCTTGGGTACATGGCACCCAAAAGGAGGTATGTATAAGGTAATTGAGGCTATGACCACGCTTGCTACTAGTTTAGGGGTAGCGTTTCAAACTAATGCAAATGTAGAAGAGATTGTAGTAAATGATAAAGGAGATACAATTGGTGTTGCGGTAGATGGAAAACTAATGGAATCCGATATAGTGTTAAGCGGGGCAGATTACCATCATACAGAAACACTACTTCCTAAATATTTAAGACAGTACTCAGAAAGTTATTGGGATAAAAAAACATTTGCGCCTTCATCATTACTCTTTTATGTGGGGTTTGATAAGAAATTAAAAAATGTATGTCATCATACACTGTTTTTTGATACAGATTTTGATGTGCATGCAAAAACAATATATGATGTTCCCAGTTGGCCAAAAGAACCATTGTTTTATGCGAGCTTTCCCTCAATAACAGATGGTTCTTTTGCGCCTAATGGAAAAGAAGCTGCTACTTTTTTAATTCCATTAGCGCCAGGTATAGAAGATACTCCAGAGTTAAGAGAGCGCTATTTTAACATTATAATAGAGAGGTTAGAAAGATTGACAAATCAATCCGTTAAAGAACACGTGTTGTTTAAAGAAAGCTTCTGTGTAAATGATTTTATAAAGGAGTATAATTCATATAAAGGAAATGCCTATGGTTTAGCAAATATTTTAACGCAAACAGCATTTTTAAGACCCAAGATAAAAAGTAAAAAAGTAAAGAATTTATTTTTTACAGGACAGTTAACAGTACCAGGACCAGGAGTTCCTCCGTCTTTAATTTCAGGAAAAATAGCTTCAGATTTAATTTTAAAAACGTACAAAGATGAAACAATTATTTGATGAGGTTTCTTACGCATGTAGTAAGTTAGTAACTCAAAAGTATAGTACCTCATTTTCGTTAGCCACGAAGATGTTATCACCCAAAATACGTGCTGATATTTATAATATTTATGGTTTTGTACGCTTTGCAGATGAAATAGTAGACTCTTTTCATAAATATGATAAAGAGCAATTACTGTTAAAATTTGAAAGAAATTATTATGAATCTAAGAATAGAGGAATTAGTTTAAATCCTATTCTAAACTCTTTCATACATACTGTAAATAAGTATAAAATTTCTGATGATTTAATACAGTCGTTTTTAAAAAGTATGAAAGCTGATTTGTACAAAACAGAATATACAACTACAGAAGAGTATAATGAATATATCTATGGTTCTGCAGATGTTGTTGGGTTAATGTGTTTAAAGGTTTTTGTAAATGGAAATCAGCAAAAATATGAGGAGCTAAAAGAGCCTGCAATGCGTTTAGGATCAGCGTTTCAAAAAGTAAATTTTCTAAGAGATCTGAAAGAAGATTTTAACGAATTGAATAGGTCTTATTTTCCAAACATCAATTTTGGAGATTTAAGTGCGGAAGGAAAAAATACAATTATTAAAGAAATAGAAGACGATTTTGACTTTGCTTATAAAAATGGTATTTTAAAGCTACCAGTTGAAGCAAAATTCGGAGTTTACATGGCGTATAGGTATTATAAAAAGTTATTAAAGAAACTGCAAGATACGCCTTCAACAAAAATTATGGATACTAGAATTAGAATTTCAAACCCTATGAAAATTAATCTTCTAGCAAGAAGTTATGTAAGGTATAAATTGAATTTAATATGATAAAAAGTGGTATCTTAGGAGTACTGTTTTTTATGTCGATTATAGGCTTCAATAATGCACCTGATTTTGTTGTAGAATACCATGAATTAGCTACTAAAGAAGCAGAATTATCTTACATAAAAAAATATAAAAACAGTAAAGAAGTAAGTATACAAGCCTATGTAGTTTCTTTACAAATGAAGCAGGCAAAATATAAAATGATGCCGTGGAGTAAATTGAAAGTTTTTAATACAGAAAAAAATAAACTAGAAACACTAATTTCAAAGAATCCTAACAATATTCATTTAAGATATGTTCGCTTAGTAATACAAGAAAATACACCAAGTATTTTAGGATATAAATCGTCTATAAAAAAAGATAAACAGTTTTTAAAAGAAGCACTCCAAAAAAAAGACAGTACAAATTATTTACATACATATATAATTAACAATACATCATTATGAATATAGCAATTTACATAGCAGTTACTACACTAACATTTATTGTTATGGAAGGAGTTACTTGGTGTACTCATAAATATGTAATGCATGGTTTTGGATGGTATTTACATGAAGATCATCATCAACCAGGATATCCACATGTGTTTGAAAAAAACGATGCCTTTTTCGTGGTTTTTGCTATTCCTAGTATGTTGCTTTTTTACTTTGGAATTCATCCAGAATTAAATGTTTTGTTTTTCATAGGTCTGGGAATATTATTTTATGGTATTGCTTATTTCTTGGTACACGATGTATTAATTCATAGAAGATTTAAGTGGTTTGACAAAACAAATAACCAATACTTAAAAGGATTACGAAAAGCACATAAAATTCATCACAAACATTTGGGAAAACAAGACGGAGAATGTTTCGGTATGTTGTTTGTGCCCTTTAAATACTTTAATAAAAGACAGTGAGTCAGTATTTGTATCTAATATTAAACCTAGGTAGTTTAAGTATTCCGCTATTATATAGTGTTTTTGAAAAAAAATTACACTTTATACAATATTTCAAACAAGCAGCGCTTAGTATTTTATTAGTCGCCTTGTTTTTTTTGGTTTGGGACAGTTGGTTTACGCAAATAGGAGTGTGGGGTTTTAACCCTGATTACCATTTATCCTTAAAATTACTGCACATGCCAATAGAAGAATGGATGTTCTTCTTTTGTATACCCTATGCATGTTTATTTACACATGAAGCATTAAAATTTTTATTTCCAAAGTTTAAAATGTCAAAGTCAATGACAGTAATCATAAGCTTTTTACTCATAGTTTTAGTGAGTTTATTATTGATTTTTAACTTCGGGAAATGTTATACAACAGTTAATTTTATGCTATTTTTATTACTGTTGGGCTATGCGTTAAAATATCATTTGAATACGTTACAAGAATATTATCCAAGCTTCTTGGTAATATTAGTTCCTTTTTTAATCGTCAACGGAATTTTAACAGGAAGTTTTATAGAAGAACCAGTTGTTTGGTATAACAACTCAGAAAACTTAGGATTTAGAATTTTCACCATACCCTTTGAAGACATTTTTTATGCATTTACAATGTTGTTTTCAGTACAATTAATCTTCAATTCTTTAAAAAGAAAAAAACTTGAAAGAAAATAAATACATACGATTTTTAATATTCCTAATAGCTAATTTTTCAGCTTTAGCTATTGGAGCTTGGTTAATGAACGAAGGACCAAGAACAGATTGGTACTTATCTTTAAACAAAGCTCCATGGACACCAGCAGGTTGGGTTTTTGGAGCAGTATGGACAACCATTATGGTATTGTTTTCTGTATATATGACTAAAGTGAGTTTCCAACATGAATTTTTAAACAAAAAAGTACTCATTTTATATATAGACCAATGGGTTTTAAATGTAAGCTGGAATTATATTTTCTTCAATCAACATTTAACAAAACTAGGTTTAGTAGTAATCGCTTTATTGTGGATACTCGTAGGTTATTTCACTTTTGAGTATTTAAAAAAAGTAAAATGGTACACACTATTTATTCTTCCATATCTAATATGGATGACGATTGCAACTAGCCTAAACGCATACATTGTATTAAACAATTAAATCATGGCAAAAAAAAAGAACATAACTCAAGAAAAAATAATAGAATGGTATATGAACGCTGTACTATCAGCAGGTAAACCAAACTCCATATTTTCTTTCGCGCAAGAAAACAACTTTGAAGAGTCAGGCTTTTACAAACATTTTTCAAGTTTTGAAAGTTTAGAAAAAGCTATTTTCGGAGTTTTTGCAAAAGAAACTATTCACTTATTGCATAAAACAGAGGCATACAAAGACTATTCATCAAAAGATAAACTATTAAGTTTTTACTTTACTTTTTTTGAACTGTTAACAGCTAACAGATCGTACGTGTTGTTGCAATTCAAGGAAATGAAAACCGACTTTTCAAGATTATCTGTATTGAAAGAGTTGCGAGTAGAATTTATTGATTTTGTAAACGGATTAGATCTTGAAAAAATTGACTTTAAAAATGAAAAAGTAAATAAAATTCAAGATAAAACTGTTGCAGAAGGATATTGGATGCAGTTACTAATGATCTTAAAATTTTGGATAGATGATGAATCACCTAATTTTGAAAAAACAGATCTTTTTATAGAAAAATCAGTCAAAGCAAGCTTTGATATTCAGCAAATAGCACCTGTAAAAAGTGTGATTGATTTAGCAAAGTTTTTGTGGAAAGAAAAATCACCAATGGTATGAAAACGCTAAATAAAATACCAACCTCAAAAATAGAACGTGCTACAAAACTAGTTTCAACAGGTGTAAAAGTAGGTGTAAATTATGCTAAATATTACGGTAATAAAATCACTAAATCAGAAGAGGAAGCTAAAAAGCAGCTTAATGAAGATAATGCTACCGATATTTATGATGGGTTAAAAGAGCTAAAAGGTTCAGCATTAAAAGTAGCGCAAATGCTAAGTATGGAAAAGAATATTTTACCCAATGCTTATGTAGAAAAATTCTCATTATCTCAGTTTTCAGTACCACCATTATCAGGACCTTTGGTAACCAAAACATTTAAAAAATACTTCAGCAAAACACCTAATGAAGTTTTTGATACGTTTACGGCAGAATCAGTAAATGCAGCAAGTATAGGACAAGTTCATAAAGCGACGAAAGATGGAAAAAAGTTAGCTGTAAAAATTCAGTATCCTGGAGTAGCGGATAGTATTTCAACCGATTTAGCAATGGTAAAACCCATTGCGATGAAAATGTTTAACATTAAAGGTGAAGGCTCTGACGAATACTTCAAAGAAGTTGAAGACAAACTTTTAGAGGAAACTAATTATGAATTAGAGCTAGCTCAGAGTAATGAAATTGCTGATGCATGTAAACATATTCCAAATTTAAAATTTCCAAGCTACTATCCAGACTTGTCATCAGATAGAATTTTAACGATGGACTGGATGGATGGGGTTCACCTGTCAGAATTTACTAAAGAAGAACAAACTGAAGATGTTTCAAACAAACTAGGGCAGGCTTTGTGGGATTTTTACATGTACCAAATGCACAAGCTAAAAAAAGTACATGCAGACCCACATCCAGGAAACTTTTTAGTATCCAAATCAAACGAACTTATTGTTATTGATTTTGGATGCATGAAAGAAGTTCCTGAAAGTTTTTATGTGCCTTATTTTGAATTAGCAAAACGAGAGAATATAGATAATCCTACCTTCTTTGAAAGCAAACTGTATGAGTTAGAAATCTTAAGAAAAGACGATACCCCAGAAGAAATAACCTTTTTTAAGTCACTTTTTTATGAGATGTTATCACTCTTTACACAACCTTTTCAGCAAGAAGAATTTGATTTTTCTGATGAGGTTTTCTTTGGGAAAATAGCTGATTTAGGTCAAAAATATGCCAAGAGTACAGAACTAAAAAAGATGAATGGGAATAGAGGGTCAAAACACTTTATTTATATTAATAGAACATTTTTTGGTTTGTATAACCTAATGCACGATTTAAAAGCAAACAAGGTAAAAATAAATAATTTTAATACGATATAATGCATATTACACGTCAAGAAATAGACGAGTTTCCTCATCTTTATAAAATAAATTTGATGAATAGTATTTCTGGTTATAAACCAGCAAATCTTATTGCGACAAAATCTAATGACGATATTACCAATGTAGCGGTGTTTAGCTCTGTAGTGCATTATGGTTCAAGTCCAGCAATACTAGGTTTTGTGCTGCGTCCCACAACCGTTGTGAGGAATACATATAACAATATCAAAGAAACGGGTTACTACACAATTAATGCTATTAATGAAGCAATGATAGAGGAGGCGCATCATACCTCGGCTAAATATCCGTCAGAAATTTCAGAATTTGATAAAACAACACTTTCGGAAGAATTTAAAAATAACTTCCATGCTCCATTTGTGGCAGAGTCACCCTTACAAATAGGAATGAAGTTTTTAGAAGAACATCATATAAAAGCTAACGGAACTATTTTAGTTCTGGGAGAAGTTACTGATTTGTATTTTAATGACAATATGCTTTCAGAAGATGGTTTTTTAAACCTATCCAAAGAAAAAGTAGCTGCAATTAATGGATTAGATACCTATATGGTTGCAGAAAACTATACAAGATTATCATATCAAAGACCAAAGGAATGAAAATCTTAGTTACAGGCACAACAGGTTATATAGGAAAACGATTAATTGTTAGGTTGCTGGAAAATAACCATCAATTAGTCTGTTGTGTTCGTGATTTAGATAGAATACCAGATGAGTTTGAAAACAATCCGAATGTTACTTTTATAAAAGTAGATTTTTTAAATACAGAAAATACAGTTTTTCCTAAAGATATTGATGCTGCGTACTATTTAATTCATTCGATGGCGACGACATCAGAAAATTTTGAAAACTTAGAATTAACCTGTGCACAGAATTTTAAAAGACTAGTAGAATCTACTAATTGTAAGCAAGTGGTGTATTTAAGTGGAATAGTTAATGACAATTCGCTGTCCAAGCATCTAAAATCAAGATACGAAGTAGAAAAAGAGTTACAATCAAACAGTTATGCCTTAACGACCTTTAGAGCAGGAATTATTGTAGGAAGTGGAAGTGCTTCTTTTGAAATTATAAGAGATATTGTAGAAAAGCTTCCAGTAATGGTAACACCAAAATGGTTAAAAACAAAAACACAGCCTATTGCAGTTAGAGATGTATTAGCCTTTTTAGAGAACAGTTTACAGGTTAAAGAGGTCTACAATAAATCTTTTGACATCTGCGGTCCTGAGATATTAACTTATAAGGAAATGTTGTTACAGTTTGCAGAGGTAAGAGGGTTTATAAGATACATTTATACACTTCCAGTATTAACACCAAAACTATCTTCTTATTGGCTGTATTTTGTAACATCCACATCTTTTAACCTAGCACAAGCCCTAGTGGATAGTATGAAGGTTGAAGTAATCGCAAAACCAAGTAACATTAATACGTTACTTAATGTGGAGCCCATAACCTATAAAGAAGCAGTAGCATTAGCATTTCAAAAAATAGAGCAAAACGAAGTAATTTCTAGCTGGAAAGATGCCATGAGTAGTGGAGTTTTTCACGATCAATTGGCAAAACATATACAAATACCTCAATACGGCTGTTTTAAAGATATAAGAGTTAGAGAAATACAAAACGAGGAGAACACATTACACAAAATTTGGAGCATCGGAGGAGAAACAGGGTGGTACAAGTTTAATTCTCTTTGGAAGATAAGAGGATACGTGGATAAACTTTTTGGAGGTGTTGGATTGCGAAGAGGTAGAAGACACCCCACTGAATTAGAACCAGGAGATCCACTCGATTTTTGGAGAGTATTGTTAGCAGATAAAAAAAATAAACGATTGATTTTATTTGCAGAAATGAAGTTGCCTGGTGAAGCATGGTTAGAATTTAAAATAGAAAAAGGTAAGCTACATCAAAGAGCCATTTTTAGACCCAAAGGAATTTGGGGAAGAATGTATTGGTATAGCGTTTTACCTTTTCATGCATTTGTATTTAAAGGAATGATTAATCATTTAATAAAAGCGTAATTATGAAAACAATTGTAGTAGTAGGAGGCAGTAGTGGCATTGGTAAAGCAATTATTGATGATTTAAAAGACACTCATAAAATTATCAATATAAGTAGAACCCAACCAGAAACTCATCAACATATAACACATTACACTTGTGATATAACAAAAGATGAACTTCCAGAGTTAGAGGAAGTACATGGATTGGTATATTGTCCAGGAAGCATTAATTTAAAATCATTTTCAAGATTAAAAATAGCTGATTTTCAAGCTGATTTAGAAATAAACGTAATAGGAGCAATTAAAACACTGAAAGCTTATGAAGGGGCTTTGACAAAAAATAAAGGAAGCGTTGTGTTGTTTAGTACTGTAGCTTCGTTTTTAGGAATGCCTTTTCATGCAAGTATCGCAACAAGTAAATCAGCAATTGAAGGACTAACAAAATCATTAGCGGCAGAATATGCAACCAAAATCCGATTTAATGCCATTGCTCCTACAGTAACCGATACACCATTGGCTGCTCGTTTATTACGAAATGAAAAGCAACAAGAAAGTTTACAAAACAGGCATCCGTTAAAAAAATATTTAAAAGCAGAAGAAGTAGCAGGATTAGCAATCTTTTTACTTTCAGACGCAGCTGCTTCAATGACAGGACAAATAATTCCCATTGATGCTGGAATTGTAAGTGTAAAAATGTAGAAAATGAAATGGTTTTTAATTCTAAGTTTTCTTATGTGTTTGAATGATGAAATTATAATTTTTGATAAAGACAACAACACACAAAAGTGGTATATCACTAACGATACTTTAATGGGCGGTGTTTCTAATTCATCCGTTAAGATTAATAATGAAGGAAATCTTGTTTTCTCAGGAAGAGTTTCAACTGAGAATAATGGAGGGTTTGCTATGACCAGAATGTCAACGGCTATAAATTTAAATAACCAACATTCAAAAATTATATTAAGAGTAAAAGGAGATGATAAGCAATATCAATTACGATTAAAGTCAGACGAATCTCAACGTTATTCTTATGTGCAAGCATTCAGAACCAACAAACAAGAACAAGAAATTGTACTACCACTAAAAGGATTTTATCCCGCTTTTAGAGGTAGAAAGTTAAGCTTTGGTAATTTTTCTGCTAACCAAATAAAAGAAGTAGCAGTTTTGATAGGAAACAAAAAAGACGAAAATTTTTCGTTAGAAATCATAAAAATAGCAATTCAATAAAATGAACACAGTAAAAATATTCTTAATCATGGTATTATTTAGTTTTTCAGGAAAAGCACAAACAGTTGCTCCTAAAGAATCGTTATACGATATAAAAATAGAGGGAATTGATGGGAAAAATTTAGACCTTAATCAATTTAAAGGAAAGAAAATACTATTTGTAAATGTAGCATCAAAATGTGGCTTTACAAATCAGTATGAAGGTTTACAAGAACTATACTCAAAACACAAAGATAAGTTAGTAATTGTAGGTTTACCATGTAATCAATTTGGTGGGCAAGAACCAGGAACAATAAAAGAAATTCAATCATTTTGTAGTGTAACCTATGGAGTAGATTTTCCTATGACAGAAAAAATTGAGGTTAAAGGAGAAAATCAACACCCGTTGTACCAATGGTTAACACAAAAAGAGAAAAATGGAAAAATGAGCTCTTCAGTAAAATGGAATTTTCAAAAATATTTGGTAGATGAAGAAGGAAGGCTAATTGACGTTTTTTATTCAATCACTAAACCAATGAGTAAGAAAATCACCAAACTGTTATAATGATTCATTTCAAAAAACATTCAGGAATTTATACTTTATCAACAGAGCAAATTTTAAACGTTCCGTTACAGCAAGCGTGGAATTTTTTTAGTTCTCCAGAAAACTTACAAAAAATAACCCCTTCACACATGGGGTTTCAAATTACTTCTGAAGTTGATAAAAAAGCGTATGCAGGTCAAATAATTACCTACAAAGTAGGGATTTTACCAGGTATAAAGTCTAGTTGGGTTACTGAAATAACACAGGTAAAAGAACAACAGTTTTTTATAGATGAACAGCGATTCGGTCCTTATAGCATGTGGCATCACGAACATTGGTTTGAAGAGTTGCCAAATGGAAAAACATTAATGAAAGACAAAATATCATACAAAATACCTTTTGGTTTTTTAGGACACATAGCCCAGTCAATCTTTATAAAAAGGCAGTTAAAAGGAATTTTTGAACATCGCTATAGTACGTTAGAAAAACTATTTAATGGAAAATAAAGTATCGTTTTTTTGGTTTCGTCGAGATTTACGTTTAGAAGATAACAAAGGACTACATGAAGCCCTGCAAACAGGTCATAAGGTAATACCATTATTTATTTTTGATGAAGATATTTTAGAAAACCTTCCTAAAAATGATGCGCGTGTAACGTTTATTTATCAAACGCTACAACAACTTTATAAAGAGTTAAGAAAGCATCAATCATCTCTTATAATTAAAAAAGGAAAACCTCTAGAAGTTTGGAGGGAACTTATAGGAGAATATACGATTCAGGGAGTTTACACAAATAAAGATTACGAACCTTACGCAACTAAAAGAGACAAGGAAATAGCTGACTTTTTAACATCAAAAGGAATAAGATTTAATGCTTTTAAAGATCAAGTAATCTTTGAAGAAAACGAAGTTTTAAAAAATGACGGAACTCCATATACAGTTTTTACACCCTATAAAAACAAGTGGTTGCAAAACTTCTCTGAAAAGAAAGATACGCAAGATTTTACGATTGACTTTGCTAACTTTTATCATTTTTCATCTGAATCTCCATCATTAGCTTCCATAGGTTTTGAAGAAAGTACAATTAAAGTAAAACAATATAACTTATCTAATTTGGATTCGTATGATGAGGTGAGAGATTTTCCTGCTGAAGATAAAACTTCATACTTGTCGCCATATCTGCGTTTCGGATTGGTAAGTACTCGAAAAATGGTTCGATTTGCTTTAAAAACCAACCAAACTTTTTTAAGTGAGCTGATTTGGCGTGAGTTTTTTATGCAAATTTTATATCACTTTCCAAAAGTAGTTACCCAGAACTTTAAACAAAAGTACGATGCAGTTCCTTGGAGGAATAACGAGGAGGAATTTAAAAAATGGCGTGCAGGTAAAACAGGGTATCCTATGGTAGATGCAGGTATGCGAGAGTTAAATGAAACAGGATACATGCATAACAGAGTACGAATGATTACTGCTGGGTTTTTATGTAAACATTTATTGATTGATTGGCGTTGGGGAGAAGCGTACTTTGCAGAAAAGTTATTGGATTATGACCTGTCAGCAAATAACGGAAATTGGCAATGGGCAGCAGGTACGGGTTGCGATGCAGCTCCGTATTTTAGAGTATTCAATCCAGAATCACAGTTAAAAAAGTTTGATAAAGACTTACAATATGTTAGAAAATGGGTAAAAGACTTTGATGAGCTAACCTATCCGCAACCAATAGTGGAACATAAATTTGCGAGAGAACGAGCGATAAGTACATATAAAAACGCACTGCAATAAAAAAGGTTCAGAATTTTCTGAACCTTTTTAGTATGTATTAAGCGATATAGTCTTTTGCTCTCTCTAATGCTTTTGGAATTCCACCAGGATTTTTACCACCAGCGGTTGCAAAGAAATTTTGTCCACCACCACCACCGTGGATTAGTTTTCCTAATTCTCTAACAACTTTACCAGCATCGTATCCTTTTTCATTAGCTAAGTCTTTAGAAATATAACAAGTTAACATAGCCTTTTCAGCAGAAGGGGCAGTAGCAAATACCACAAATAAATTGTTAATTTCTCCACCTAACTCAAATAATAAGTTTTTAATGCTGTTAGGATCTAAATCTACTTTAGTTGCTAAAAACTGAACTCCATTTACCTCTTGTAACTGGTTTTTAAGTTCGCCTTTCATGTTTTTAGCTTTATCCTTTAATAGTTGCTCAACTTGCTTTTTCAAAGCAGTATTTTCATCTTGTAAACTACTTACCGATTTAGCAACATCTTTAGGGTTTTTCAATAACTGTTTTACTGCATCGTAGTTACGCTCAACATCTTCAAAATAATCACCAACAGCTACATTAGTAATTGCTTCAATCCTTCTGATTCCAGCAGCGACAGCACCTTCCGATTTTATTTTGAAATACCAAATATCACCAGTTTGTTGTACGTGTGTACCTCCACATAACTCCATTGATTGTCCAAAACGAATGGTACGAACACTATCACCATATTTTTCACCAAATAAAGCTACAGCACCTTCGTCAATAGCTTGTTGCATTGGTATATTTCTTTGCTCTTGTAATGGGAGATTTTCACGAATACGAGCATTTACGAATTCCTCAACAGCCTCTAATTGATCATTATCTACTTTAGAGAAGTGAGAAAAGTCAAAACGTAAATAATCAGGACTAACCAACGAACCTTTTTGTTCTACATGATTTCCTAAAATAGTACGTAAAGCTTGGTGTAATAAGTGTGTAGCTGAGTGGTTACTAGCAGCTAAGTTTCTATGTTCTTTATTTACAACAGCCTTAAAAGTTTCGTTTAAGTTTTTAGGTAAATTCTTGGTGAAATGAATGATAACATTGTTTTCTTTTTTGGTATCAATAACATAAATAATATCACCATTAGGAGATTCAATATATCCTTTGTCACCAACCTGTCCACCACCTTCTGGATAAAAAGGAGTCATGTTGAATACCAGTTGATATTGGTCACCACCTTTTTTGGTACTAACTTTTCTGTAGCGAGTTAATCTTACATTGGTAGTTAATATATCATATCCGATAAACTCTTCAACATCATCATCTAATAAAGTAACCCAATCACCAGTTTCACTTGCAGAAGCTGCACGAGAACGCTCTTTTTGAGCTTTCATACCTGCATTAAATTCCTCTTCATTAATTTCATACCCCTTTTCACGAGCAATTAACTGCGTTAAATCTAAAGGGAATCCATAGGTGTCATATAATTCAAAAGCACGTTTACCAGATACAGTTTTACCATTAGTAGTTGCAATAACTTGGTCTAATAATAATAAACCTTGATCTAATGTACGTAAGAAAGAGGTTTCTTCTTCTTTAATTACATTGTGTACTAAAGTGTTTTGTTTTCTAATTTCAGGGAAAGCACTTCCCATTTGGTGTGCTAAAGTTTCTACTAACTTATAAATAAAAGGCTCTTTCTGGTTTAAGAAAGTAAAACCATAACGAATAGCACGACGTAAAATTCTACGTATTACATAACCAGCACCATTATTACTTGGTAATTGACCGTCTGCAATAGCAAAAGCAACAGCACGAACGTGATCGGCAATTACACGAATAGCAATGTCAATTTTTTCATCTTTTCCGTACTTAGCACCAGTAATTGTTCCTATCTCACGAATTAAAGGAGTAAATACATCAGTATCGTAATTAGATTGAACACCTTGTAAAACCATACATAAACGCTCAAATCCCATACCAGTATCAATATGTTTCGCAGGAAGTTCAACCAAAGAACCATCTGCTTTACGATTGTATTGCATGAATACCAAGTTCCAGATTTCAACAACCTGAGGGTGATCTTCGTTTACTAACGATTTTCCATCCACCTTAGCTTTTTCTTCAGCAGAACGAATATCTACATGGATCTCAGAACACGGACCACAAGGACCTTGCTCACCCATTTCCCAGAAGTTATCCTTTTTATTACCCATTAAGATACGATCTTCAGCAATGTATTGCTTCCAAATATCGTATGCCTCTTGATCCATTTTTGTACCGTCCTTTTCATCACCTTCAAAAACAGTTACGTACAAAATGTCTTTATCTACTTTGTAAACTTCAGTTAATAATTCCCAGGCCCAAGCAATAGCTTCTTTCTTAAAGTAATCACCAAAACTCCAGTTACCTAACATTTCAAACATGGTGTGGTGGTAAGTATCGTAACCAACCTCTTCCAAGTCATTATGTTTACCAGAAACACGTAAACACTTTTGGCTATCAGAAACTCTACCATTTTTAGGAGTTGAGTTTCCTAAGAAAAACTCTTTAAATGGCACCATACCAGCGTTGGTAAACATTAAAGTAGGGTCGTTCTTTAACACCATTGGTGCTGAAGGAACTATTTCGTGTTGTTTTGATTTAAAAAAATCTAAAAATTTAGCTCTAATATCTTGAGATTTCATACAACTCTGGGTATCTGGATTTTGTTAAAATATGTTTAAAAAACTGCTTATAAAAAGAAGTTTTAAAAGATTTTGTAAATTTGTGAGTTTTCAAATTGTACATCCCCTCTAAGGATGCTTAATTTAAAAAGCACAAAAATAGTACATTTAGCATTATGGCAAAAGTAAAATATTATTATGACCCAGACACTTTATCATATAGAAAGATAGAGGTTAAAAGAAGTGAAAAGTATAAGAAAACTTTTTTTGGGCTACTTAGTTTTTTATTAATTGCTTTTTTTGGTTTTATAGGTTTTAGCCAGTTTTTAATGTCTCCAAAAGAGCGAGCTCAAAAGAGAGAATTAGAAAACTTAAAATTACATTATGAGTTGCTTTCAAAAAAAATGGAAGAAAGCGCTGAAATCTTAACCGATTTACAAGAAAGAGATAACAATATTTACCGAACATATTTTGAGGCTAGTCCAATACCAGAAGAGCAAAGAAAAGCTGGTTTTGGAGGTGTTAACAGATATAAGCACTTAGACGGTTTTGATAATAGTTCAATGGTAAAGAAAGTAACTAAGGAGTTAGACATTTTATCAAAACAAATGGTAGTACAATCAAAATCGTTGGATGAGATTGTTGAGCTAGCCAAAGAAAAAGAAAAAATGTTAGCTTCAATACCTGCTATTCAGCCTGTAAAAAATCAAGATTTAAAAAGAATGGCATCAGGTTATGGAATGCGTTTACACCCTATATTAAAGTCGTGGCGTATGCATAACGGAATGGATTTTACTGCGCCAACAGGTACACCAATTTTTGCATCAGGAAACGGTATTGTTAAAAAAGCACACAGAAGTTCTACTTTTGGCAAAGTGGTTTATATAGATCATGGATATGGATACCAAACCATTTATGCTCACATGAGTAAAATTTTAGCCAGAAGAGGACAAAAAGTAAAACGTGGTGATTTAATAGGTTATGTTGGAAACACTGGTCGTTCAGCAGCACCACACCTACACTACGAAGTACATAAAAATGGAAGACCTGTAAACCCTATTTACTATTATTACGGAGATTTAACTCCAGAAGAGTTTGCAGCCATGCAAAAAGCTTCACAACAAAAAGGTCAGTCATATGACTAAACACGTAACAAGCTGTGAAAAATGTATGTAGACTTACCCGATAAACGATATTACAAAATAGGAGAAGTTGCAAAAGCTTTTGGGGTGAATAGTTCACTTATACGATTTTGGGATAAAGAGTTTGAAATTATCAATCCTAAAAAAAATGCTAAAGGAGATCGATTGTTTACACAAGAGGACGTAAAAAACTTTAAAATTATTTACAACCTTGTAAAAGAAAGAGGATTTACTTTAGATGGAGCAAAACAAAAACTAAAGAAAAACCCAGAAGGAGTCTTAAATAATCAGGAAATTATTAGTAGATTAGAAACTGTAAAAGCAGAGTTAATAAAAATCAAAAATCAATTATAATTACAAAAAATCAAAAATTATGAAAAAATGGTTAGTGCCTTTAATTATTATAGGAGTTTTAGTATTTGGAATTTATTCATGGGTAAAAGGATTCTATAATACAGCAATAACATACCAAGAAGATGCTAAAACTACATGGTCTAATGTAGAGAGTTCTTACCAACGAAGAAACGATTTAATTGGTAACTTAGTAAAGACTGTACAAGGAGCTGCCGATTTTGAAAAAAGCACGTTAACAGACGTAATTAATGCAAGAGCAAAAGCAACTTCAGTAAATATTAATGCTGGTGATTTAACGCCAGAAAAAATGGCACAGTTTCAACAAGCACAAACAGGGTTAAGCGGAGCTTTATCTAAGTTATTAGTGTCTGTAGAACGTTATCCAGATATCAAAGCAAACAAAAACTTCTTAGAATTACAAAGTCAGTTAGAAGGAACAGAAAATAGAATTAATGTAGCACGTGATCGTTACAACGAAGCTGTAAATGTTTACAATAAGCACATTAAAATGTTTCCAGGAAACATGCTAGCAGGTATGTTCAATTTAACAGAAATGACGCGTTACAAATCAGATGCAGGTTCAGAAAAAGCTGTAGATGTAGATTTTAAATTCTAAAAAATATGTCTAAAGTAGAAGATTTTCTTACTGCCAAAGAAGAAGAGGAAATCGTTCAAGCTATTAGGCAAGCAGAACGAAGTACTTCTGGTGAAATTCGTGTACATATAGAGAAAACTACTGATGTTTCTCATTACGACCGAGCACTAGAAGTATTTCAAATGCTTAAAATGTTTAATACTCAGCAACGAAACGGTGTGTTATTGTACATTGCCGTTGACGATCATAAATTTGTGATTTATGGTGATGAAGGTATTAATAAGGTAGTTCCAGAAAACTTTTGGGAAACAACCAAAGAAGCCATCCAAAATCAGTTTAAACAAGGAAACTTTAAACAAGGAATTATAGATGGTGTGCTAAAAGCAGGAAAAGAATTACAGGCTCACTTTCCATGGACTACAGATGATGAAGATGAGCTAAGCAATGAAATATCAAAAGGCTAAAACCTTCACAGAAGGAAGAAATATGATAAAAAATAAAACGTCATTATATAAAAGAACAAACAAGTTACAGAAGGTAAAAGTTGTTCTTTTTTTTATTGCATTTTTATGTGGACACACTCTTTTCTCACAAGGGTTTCAAATTCCTGAAAAACCATCGGATAAGAAACAAACATTTGTTTACGATTATATAAATGTACTTTCGAAAAGAGATAGCCTAAACTTGGCTGTGAAACTTAGGAAGTATGCTGATACCACTTCAACCCAAGTAGTGGTAGCAATTATAAGTTCTACACAAGGAGAAGAAATAGGGTATTTAGCTACCAATTGGGCACACAAATGGGGAATAGGAGGAAGTAAAGAGAAAGACAATGGAGTGTTCATGTTATTGGCAAAAGATGATCGTAAAGTAACGATACGAACAGGTTATGGAACCGAACACTTATTAACCGATTATGTTTCTCGACAAATTATAGAGTACGACATTATCCCTTACTTTAAACAAGGCGATTATTACGCTGGTTTAAACAGTGGAGTAGATGCTGTTTTTAAGGTAATGAGTGGTGAATATAAAGGCTCTAGAAAACAATCTAAAAAAACAGATTTTAGTTTTATTATTTTTATCATCATTCTTATAGTATTTTTTATCATTATTTCAAGCGGTAGTAGAGGAAACCGTGGTGGTGGAAGAGGCTACAGGAAATCAGATGTTGCAAGAGGTATTTTAGAAACCATTATTTTAAGCAACGCAGGAAGAGGCGGTTTTGGCGGAGGAAGCTTCGGTGGAGGATCGTCAGGAGGTTTTGGCGGCGGCGGTGGCTTCGGAGGAGGTTTCGGCGGCGGCGGCTTTGGCGGTGGCGGTGCTACTGGAGGTTGGTAGTAACTTCATTTATTTAGTAAAGGTTAGTTAACGTTAAAGCAATGTTGAAATAGTACTTATGCAGGGAAATTAAATGACCCTTACGTATGAAGACTAACATTAAAAGAAGAAGCTTTTTAAGAAACTCATTATTAGCAACTGGAGGACTACTTTTAGTCCCTAATTTTATTAGTTGTAAAGATGATGATATTGATGAATTACCAATTCCAGATAACTTAGCAGAGAAAAACTTTGAGCAAGGCGTTGCTAGTTTTGATCCAACAAACTCACAGGTTATTATTTGGACTCGTTATAATACCAAACAAACTTCGGCAACCTTAATTTGGCAAATAGCAAAAGACAAAAACTTTAAAGATGTTGTTCGTCAAGCAGAAGTAACTACCGATGCTTCAAGAGATTTTACTGTAGCTGTTGAAATTAAAGATTTAGACGCAGGACAAAAATTATACTACCGTTTTGTAAGTGCTGACGATAAAGCAACATCACCAGTAGGAGAAACAATAACGTTTAGCGAATCAATAAGCGAAGTAAAATTAGCAGTAGCATCTTGTGCAAACTTTGCTTACGGCTATTTTAACGTATACGAAGAGATAAAAAAATCGGACGCAGATGTTGTAATCCATCTAGGAGATTATATCTATGAATATGGAGAAAAAACTTATGGTTCGTTTAGAACACCTGAGCCTAAAGGAGAAATTATTTCGTTAGATGATTATCGCACTCGTTACCGTCAATATCGTTCAGACGAGCAATTAAAAGAGTTACATAGAAGAAAACCTTTTATCTGTGTTTGGGACGATCATGAAGTAGCAAACGATACTTATAAAGACGGAGCTGAAAACCATCAAGAAGATGAAGGAAGCTTTACTTCAAGAAAACAAAGTGCGTTAAAAGCATACAGCGAATACTTACCTAACATGACGAATCTTGTAGATAATTCAATTATTTACAGAAACTTAAAAATAGGTAGTTTGGTAGATTTAATTATGTTAGATACGCGTATTATTGGAAGAGATAAGCAGTTAGAATATTCAGCATTTTACGGTGAAAATGGAGCGTTTGATTCAGCAGCTTTTCAGCAAGCATGGTTAAATCCGCAACGTACACTTTTAGGAACTACCCAATTAGGATGGTTAGAAAGTGAATTAGCGGCTAGCAATAGTACATGGCAAATTATAGGGCAGCAAGTTTTAATGGGAAAAATGTTAATTCCTGCCGAACTATTAACACTCTTAGCAAAACTCTTAGCAGAAGTATCTGCTACAGGATCAGCGAGTGAAGAAACGTTTAATTTATTTAAAACTTCTATTACAGAGTTGGTAACGATTAAAACAAGAGCTTTACAAAACGATCCTACTTTAACAGCAGAAGAGAAAGCAAGAATAGAAACAGTGTTACCATATAACTTAGATGCTTGGGATGGTTATTTTATGGAAAGAGAACGTATTTTAGCAAGCTTTAAAAGTAAAAATGTAGTAGTACTAGCAGGAGATACTCACAATGCGTGGTATAGCGATTTAAAAGATAATTCTGGAGAAAAAGTAGCAGTAGAAGTAGCTACAAGCTCAGTATCGTCACCAGGATTAGAAACCTATTTAGGAGCATCAGCAACAGATTTAGAAGCTGCATTAGGCTTGTTAGTAGACGATTTACAATATGGTAATTTATCTCAAAGAGGATATATGAAACTTACAGTAACAGCGGCAGGTATACAAACCGATTGGAACTTTGTTGATACTGTTACCAATAAAACCTATTCAAATAGTATAGGGAAAACAGTAACCTTATAATTATATATTATAAGAACATATCAAAGGCTCCTGAATAACTCAGGAGCCTTTTTGTATGCTATAAAAGATATACGAAATCAACTAATGTTATGCTTCTTCAGTAGCAGGGGTGCTAGACTTGGATCTGTTATCTACTACCAAATTATATTGTTTAGCCAATACATCAATTTCATTAATTAAGGTTGAATAGGTTTTATTTTCTGAAAGTGTTGCATGCGCTTCAATGTGTAATACAAGTTTTCTGTAAGTAAGCGAAGCTTCAGTACGCAACTCTTGAATATTGTTTTCTGGTGAAGCTGCTGTTTCACCTACACGCTCAATATACTTGGCAGAAAACTCGGTATTGGCATTTTTTAATTCAGCAACCCAAGTAGCTATATCAAGTAAAGAAATAGCCTGAATAAGCTCAGGTTCAGTTTCAAAATCTTTACTAATACTATCTAAAATAGCGGTTTGTTCTTGGTAACTTTTACGAGCTATATCAGTGCCATAAGTATTTATTGTAGCAAGTAGTGCTTTGGCGGCACTTATTGTAGCTTCGTTAAAATGATTAGTATAAGCACTAACAAGTGTTCTAATTCCTGTAATAGCTTTATCTCTTCTAGTGTCAAGGGCTATTATTTCTTGTGTTAAGCTGCTACCTTGTACTTGTTGGTACAAAGAATCAATACGATTAACAATAGTTGTTAATTCGTTAGTGGGGTTTGTTAATGCTAACGCATCAACATCTTGTAAGTTTACAAGTTGTAAAATATCTTTCATGTATTGTAGATATTCACCGTTACGATACCGATTTAAATACGGACTGTTCATAAGCTAATTTTTTAAATTAATACTAAATATTTATAGAAAGTGATTTGGTAACTTTCATAGCATTAGCAATTTAAGAGTATAAAAGTTTCTAAAAAAGTTAACAATTGTTAAAGTTTGCCTACTAAGTAGGTTGTGAAGATACTTATGGAGAATTTTGTTATTTAAAGGAACGTTCAGCGAGCTTCGCTGATGGTTTTGTTATGTTGAGGAATGTTCAGCGAACTTCGCTGACGGTTTCGTTGTGTTGAGGAACGTTCAGCGAGCTTCGCTGATGGTTTTGTTATGTTGAGGAATGTTCAGCGAACTTCGCTGACGGTTTCGTTGTGTTGAGGAACGTTCAGCGAGCTTCGCTGATGGTTTCGTTGTATTGAGGAACGTTCAACGAACTTCGCTGATGGTTTCGTTGTGTTGAGGAAGGTTCAACGAGCTTCGCTGACGTTCCGATGGAAGAATGGTTTTTAACTTAAATCTTTTTATTTTTACAGATACAAAACTTATGATATGAAAAAGCTAATACTCTTATTATTAACCATTTTGTTAATTACGAGTTGTACCAATTATGGGCAGCTTAAGTTAGTGTCTTATTTATCGGAAGATTTAAAAGAAGTTTCAGGAGTAGAGAAAAGCCATGATTTAAAAATGCTATGGATGCACAACGATAGTGGTAATACAGCTAAAGTATTTAAAGTTAGTACCCAAGGAAAAATACTACAAAAAAGAGCATTAGCGGTAAAAAATCACGATTGGGAAGATATAACTTCTGATAATGATGGAAACATATACATCGCTGACTTTGGCAATAATAATAACAAAAGAAAGAATTTAGCAATTCTTAAAGTTAAACAAGAAAGCTTGTTAAATGGAGACAATGTTGAGGTAGAAAAAATACAATTTTCGTACCCCA
Source organism: Tenacibaculum ascidiaceicola (assembly GCF_047470925.1). Lineage (NCBI taxonomy): Bacteria > Pseudomonadati > Bacteroidota > Flavobacteriia > Flavobacteriales > Flavobacteriaceae > Tenacibaculum > Tenacibaculum ascidiaceicola. Next base: position 31,405 of record NZ_JAZKJP010000006.1, on the reverse strand, counting down.
ATCAAACCAAGTTTCCGCCAAAAAAGAAAGACCGTTTTTTTGATGCAGAGTCTTTAATTTATAAAGATGGAGCTCTCTATATTTTTACAAAAAGCAGGGTTAAAAACAAGTACGGAAAAACAATGCTGTACAAAGTTCCAGCTACAAAAGGTGATTATACAGCTCAGTATATATCTGAATATACAAACTGTAACGATGTTCATTGTGCAATAACGGCAGCAGCAATATCACCAGATAAACAAAAAGTGGTTTTGCTAACACATCAATCTGTATTAGTATTTACCAATTTTAACGGAGATGATTTTTTTAGTGGAGACGTAAAAGAACACACATTCAATCATATATCTCAAAAAGAAGGTGTTACTTTTAAAGATGAAACAACTCTTTATATAACAGATGAAGCTGATAAAACAGGAAGCAGTAGACTGTATGAGTTTGTATTAAAGGATTAAAAAAATCAGTTACCAATGTATGTACATTGATAACTGAGAGAGTTAGGGGAATCATCAACACCTAATTTTGGTGCTTATACGTAATCTATTTGCCTAGAATAACCTGCATTTATAGCTAACAAAATACTATCGTCTCGGTTAAAACTAAACGGAATAATAGAGCTTAAAGGTTCTTCAAATTTTCCTTCTATTTTTTGCTTAGATAATATTAAAGCTTGCTCTACTAATTTATGATATTCGGTTATAAAGTAATTTTTAGGTAAGTTTTCAAACTTAGCAACATCAAAATCATAAAATTGGGTTCTTGTTACAGCTTTGTATTCTTGGTCGTTATGTATAAATAAATAGGTAAGATCAACGTGAATAGTAGTGTTAGCACCACTAGGATCGTCTGGCCAATTATAAATTAAAAGATAAGCCCCATCAATACTAACCTTTGGTTTAGAAATTTCCTCAATCTTTTCAAAACTCGTTAAATTACAAGATCCTGTTTTAATAACTTCTTCTATAGTTTCAACTGTACTCATTAATATAATTTAATTTTTTAGTCAAATATCTTAGAAATTAGGTGTTTGCTTTTAGGTGTTTTATAATCGTATACTATCATTTTATAAACGTTTTGTTAAAGTGCTGGATATGGAGGTGAAATGAAAATATATAATTATTTTAGTTGGCTAATTAATTACGAAAAATGCCATTGTTTAAGAAGAGTTACTTTATATATATTGTATGCACTTATTTTATTTTTACCGCCTGTACGAGAGATAATATAGATAAAGACTTACAAGAATATTTATTTGCTATAGATAGCATTTCTCAACAAAAGCCTAAAGAAGGGTTAAGAAAAATAGATAGTTTATTAGAAAAGAAACAAAATTCTAAAAACAGGGCTTTACTATTGTTTAGCAAAGGAGAGCTATATTACCTGAACGATAAGTTAATAGAAGCAAAAAATGTACACTTAGAAACCTATAAGTTATTTACAAAACTTAAAGATGATTATAATAAGGGTAGAAGTTTAATAACACTAAGCGCCGCCTGTATGAAGCTAAACGAATTAGAAGATGCACAGAAGTATGCATTAGAGGCTTTAGAAATAGGTGAAAAAATAGAGAATAGCAGACTACAAGGAAAGGCAAATAACCAGTTATTTAACCTTCACTTTATATTAAAAGACTACCAAAAAGCATTGTTTTATATAAAAAGGTCAGAGGAATTGTTTACAGATCCAAACGACCCTAATTCAATTATAGCAATTAAAAGTAATATTGCAGGGGTTTATTTAATGTTAAAAGAATATAATAAAGCCCTAGAACAATTTTCAGAAGCATTGGCTATAGGTAAATCGGCTAAAGATCCAAAAACTATTGTAAGCGTTTTTAATAACATTGGGTACACATACTTGGAAGTAAAACGTTTTGACGAAGCAGAGAAGTTTTTACGAGGAGCAGCAAAGCTTAATCAAAAGATAAAAACAATTAATGGAGCTCCATACAAAGGTTTAGGAACCCTTTTTTTAGTAACCAATAAATTAGATTCGGCAGAGGTGAATTACAACAAAGCAATGTCAATCTATAAGAGTAAAAATAACCTTTCAGAAGAATTAGAAATACGAGATAAGCTAATATCAATAGCAATTCTTAAAAAACAGTACCAAAAAGCCCTAAACCATCAAATAATACGAGATAGTATAGAAGTGGTTAAGAGTAAAAAGCAAAACCAAAAACTTCTTCATTTTGCTAATGTAAACTATAAAATTAAAGAAAAAGAAATAGCATTAACCCATCAAAAAGAAATAAACAAACAAAATTGGTGGTTAGGAATTAGTGTAATTGTATCGTTGGTACTTATTTTAATTATAGCATTGTTTTTTGGATATAATAATAAACTAAGAGCGGCTAATAAAGCTTCAAAATTAGAACAACGTTTGCTAAGAGCTCAAATGAATCCGCATTTTATATTCAACACCTTAGCGGCGATTCAAAATATAACTTTAGAAGGAAACTCAGTAAAATCTTCAAACTATATAGCTAAGTTTTCAAAACTCATTCGACAAAATTTTGATTATGTTCGAAAAGAAGAAATTAGCTTAAAAGAAGAGTTAGCTATGATTTCTAACTACATAGATACACAGCAGCTACGTTTTAATAATAGTTTTAGTTATCATATACATATTTCTGAAAACTGTGATACAAAACAATTAAAAGTACCTCCTATGTTGTTACAACCTTTTGTTGAAAATGCTATTGAATATGGCTTAAAAGAAAAGAAATCAGGAGGAATATTGAACTTAAACATTCGAAAAACAGCAAATGAACTTTTTTTTGAAATTGAAGATAATGGAGTAGGAAGGAAGCAAAAAAAGAGTCAAGAAAAAATAGCAAAAGATTTACACGCTACCGATATTTTTATTGAAAGACTACAGATAAGAAATAAAGGAGAAGAAAAATCTTTTACAATAGAAGATTTACACGATAAGGATGGAAACCCATCAGGAACAAAAGTTGTATTTAAATTAAAGTTATAAAATGATAAAAGCTGCTATAATAGAAGATGAGTTTAATGCACTAAACACATTAACAAAACTCTTGCAATACACACAAAAAGATATAGAAATTGTAGCTAAAATTGATAATGTAGATGAAGCTATAGATTTTTTAAGTAACAATAATTTAGACTTGGTATTTATAGATATTGAGTTGATTGGAGGAAATGCTTTTCAAATATTAGAAGCCTTAGAAACCATAAACTTTAAAATGATATTTACCACTGCGTACGATGAATTTGCAATAAAAGCTATTAAGTTTGATACGGTAGATTATTTATTAAAACCTATAGATTCTGACGAATTAAATGCTTGTATAGAGCGTTTTAGAGCTGACTTTGAAAAAGAGAAAAAGTACACGCAAGCACTAAGCAAAATAAACGAGTTTGATAAAAAAGAGGCTCAAAAAACATTGCTTATTAAAACTACCGAAGAGCAACATTTTTTACATGTAGATGATATTGTACGTTGCCAATCAGACGGAAGTTATACGCTTTTTTATACTACAAATAAAAAAATAATGAGTGCTAGAAACTTAAAGTATTACGAAAATATTTTAAGCACACACGCCTTTGCTAGAGTACACCAATCTCACTTAATTAATATAAAATATTTAGCTTCAGTAAGTGCCAATACAGTTAAATTATCAAGTGGCGAGAAAATTCCTTTATCATCAAGAAAGAAAACATATTTAAAACAGTTTTTAGAGAATTTTAATACGAATACAAAATAAAAAGTAACACATATAAAACTCATTAAAATAACGCTAAAGTTCCATGTAGTTTTGAGGTGAATAATAGAAAATAACCTTAAAAAAACAATCATATGGGACTTAAAGAAAAAAGATTCACAAAAACTTTTCAAGAAGAAAAATACCCTGCTTTAAAACAACAAATAAACGACGCAGCAGGTTTTGATGTAACAATTGATGTAGAGTGGGAAACCATGTTTGAAGATAAGTTTTTACACTTATATGATGATAGTTATCCTAAAATTTACTTCCAACCACTTATTGATGCCTTTTCTGCCATAACTACAGATGATATGGGGAAAGAAGCATTGACAGAATCGTTAAAAAAAGTGGTTATTACCAATAAAGACGATCATCACAACCCAACGCATGCTTACACCTTTGAAGAAGGAGTTTTACAAGTAAATCATAGTCCAATTTTAAATGCAGATAAAGTTCAAGATAGAACAGATGCACTTGTTGATTTATTAGAAAACAATTTATAGTCTAGTAATTCATACCAAAAAAATAAAATTGCTATGGAAACAGATTATATCAATCAATTTAAAGCGCAATCGCCAGCAGCTATAATTCAGGGTCTGTTTAGAGAAAAAAAGCAATTAAAAATTGCTTTATCACTAAAAAACGGACTTTATGTAGAAGGCTTTATAGTAGACATCACCAAAGAAGAATACCAAACATTTGTGTGTATGAAAACCGAAGAACAAGAAGTATTGTTTTTCGATCTTCAAGAAGTATCTGTTTTACGAATTAAGAATCCTAAAAAAATTGCAGTTTCATTATCAAAAGGAAATATTAGCCGTCCTTTAGGAGAAGATCCCATAAGTGTTTTACAATTAAAAAGATGGACTCTTGAGCAAGAGCCTTTGTTAGAGGCAACGATTAATTTATCATTTGAAAAACCAGCATTACAAGAAGCAAACGCTCGATTAAATTGTAAAGATGTTATTGCAAGCTTATTAAAAGCAAAACAGTTAATAGTAGAGGATGAAATGGGGTTAGCAGCATGGAAAGAGATAGAAGTTGTTGTTATTACTAACACAGAAACATTACAAGTAAGTAAAGAAGGAAATGTTTTAAAAATTGGTATTGAAATTACTAAGGTATTGCCAAAAGAATTAGAGAATCTTTTTATTGAAAAGATAGAAAAAGTATTGTAGAATAATAAAATTATTAAAAAATGGGTCTTAAAGAAAAAAGAGCAGTTCAAACGTTTAAAAACGAATCATTTCCAGCATTAGAAGCGGAAATAAATAATAAAGCAGGATTTAACGTATCGTTAAACATAGTGTGGGATACATTGGTAGAAGATAAGTTTTCTCACCTTTACAATGATACGTTTCCAAAAATATATTTTCAACCGTTAATAGAAGCTATCAAAGCAGTTAACATTGATGAAATTGGGGGAGAGTTGCTAAAAAATGGATTAAAAGAAGTAAAGATTGTTAATGAAAACAACGAGCATAATTTAGAAAGAGCAATCACTTTTGTAGATGGGGTATTAACCATTAATCACAGCCCAATTATGAATGCTGATAAGGTGGAAGAGAAAACGGAAAGAATTGTACATCTTTTAGAAACTCATTTAGAAGAATTTGCAGGAAGCGAAGCTAGTGTTGAAAGTAATGAAAACCCAAATAATATTGCAGGAGGAAAGGTAGATAACACTATAAAATTAAGTTTGCCTCAGTTGCACAATCAATATGTAGCTTTAGCTTTTGAAAAACAAGATAACCTAGCTGATATAGTTGAAGATTTACCTTGGACTTGTGATATGCTTCAAGGAACGGTAACTTATGGAGATCTTACCTTTAAAATGCAAGTATTAGGAACCTACTCTCACAATGAACAATCTTGGTTATGGGCTTGGGCAAATAAACAAAGTGGCATTCCAGAACAATTTTTAGAAGCTTCATTACAAATGAAAGCTCTAGGAGAGAGACATGGGATAGAAGATTTACTTTCATCAAAAATAGAAACAGAACACGATCCTGGTCATTATTTCTCATTTGTAGCAACTGGGGTAAATCAGGCAAGTTGCTATGCTCCGTTACCTTTTAAAGGGCTAACTGTATATGTATTGCTATACACTGATGTAGTGGATGAAAAAGAGATAAATATTCCGGCTTTAATCTGTTCACACTTCTCAAAAACAATAACTCGTATGGATTTTGAACACAAGCACGCATTGTTTTGCTATTTAGTTCAAAAAGGATATGAGGTTGAGGTATCAGGAAACAATATCGTTGCGAAAAAAGGAGAGGATCAAATTTTAGGAATTTTTGACCTAAAAGGAAGATTACTAAAACTGTCTAACTCAACAGTTCCAGTAGGAGCTTAAAAAAGAAAAAAGTATGTACCAATCTACCACATTATCAGAATTAGAAAAAGAGCATCAAGAAGCGTTAACTCAAGCGCAAAATAAAATGATGGAAGATTTGAATCTTGCTCAACAAAATGGTGACAACGATTTAATCCATCAAGCAAGTGTTCATTTTCAAAATATAGCAAAAGAATTAGCAGAACAATACACAAAACGTATTGAAGAAATTAACGAGTTAAATCTTAAAAATGTTACTGAAAACATTCAAGAGGTATATGATAATTCTAGAGCAGAAATTGATTTAAATGCTTTGGTTTATGACGGTGATCGAGATTATGTTTTAAAGTTTCAAGAAGATGAGTTGATTCAAAAAACCTTAGAAAGAATAAAAGAAAACAACCCAGTTTTCAAGTCGAGAAGACACCTGTTAAAGTCAAGTTTACGATTAACAAAAATGTTAGCTCCTGTACTTCATGAAATTGGGAATCATTGTAAAGAGGTATTGAAACTAAAAGCAGATATTGAGTTTTTCGTGTATCAAGAAGATAAATTCAACGCTTCATGTTATCCACCAGATGAAGATAAATTATACATCATTTTAACTTCAGGAATTTTAGAGCGTTTTACAAAAGACGAATTAGCTTTTGTTATTGGACATGAAATTGGGCATGTATTATTCGAGCACTTTAATTATCCAGTAAAACATATTTTAGACGAAGGAGCAAACGACTTGGCGCCAATTCATGCCATGAAGTTATATGCATGGAATCGTAACGCTGAAATTAGTGCCGATAGAGCAGGTTTATTATGTTGTAAGAGTTTTGAAGCAGCTGCAAGAACATTCTTTAAGCTATCATCGGGAGTAACTTCTAATTCTTTAGATTTTAAATTGAACGAATACATTAATCAATTTTCAGATTTAGAAGAAGTTTTAAATGACGACACGCACGATCCTTCAGATTGGTACAGTAGTCACCCATTCAGTCCACTTCGTATTAAAGCATTAGAGTTGTTTAATAAGAGTAAGACATATGAGTTATTTAATCCAGCAATTAATGGAGAAATAACAGAGGAGGCAATGGAGTTAGAAATACAGCGAATTATGTCGTTGATGGAGCCAGAAGATTTAGGAAAAGAAACTGAACACTCAGAAAAAATTCAACGCTTTATGTTCTTAGGAGGTTATATGATTTCAAAGGCAGATGGTGTTGTGGATGATTCTGAAATACAAGCATTGAGTAGTGTTGTGTCACCATCGGTTTTTGCTCAATGTATGTTAACCATTAAAGGGTTAACAGAGCAAGATATTATTGATGAGATTATGGCGCTAGCCAAAGAGTTAGATATTGTAATTTCTGTAATGCAAAAACTAAATATTCTAAGAGATTTATCTATTATTTCTTATGCTGATGGAAGTATAGATGCTTCTGAAGTTGATGTGCTCTACAACTTAGCAAGACAATTATATATAAAAACTGAATTTATTGATAGAATCATCAGCGACGCTCAGGGTGTTGACTAATAATATGATTTTTGTTTATCCATGTTAGCTAAACCATACACATTAAACGTGTATGGTTTGGCTTATGTTATATATTAAAAGTGCCCACCCAACAATTAGTAGCAAACCTCCTAAAGGAGTAATAGGACCTAAAAACTTCATTTTTTTACCTTTTGCATCTGATAATACCAAGCCATAAATACTAAAGGAAAAAAGTATAATTCCAACTACAAAAGCGTAATATATTGCCGAACTAGGAGCGTCAAAATAACCTCCAACAAATAATAAAACCAATGCGTGGTACATTTGATATTTTACACCTGTTTCAAATGATTTTAATTGCTCTTCATTTAAAACTTTTTTTAAAGCATGTGCTCCAAAAGCACCAAATATTACAGCGAACATACCAAATAAAGCGCCTGTAATTAATACAATTTGTTGTGTCATATTTTTTTAAGAATTAAAAAGAAAAACCAATACTTAAAGCTACTCTGTCTTCTTGTGAGTTTCCTTTAAAGTATGAAATATTAGCTGTGAACAAGTCGATTCCGCTTAACCATAAAGAACCACCATAACTGGTATGCCATTTCTTTGAATTTGGAGAATACGGAGACCATACACGACCATAATCAAATCCGCCAGTAATACCAATTTTCATAGGAATAATTCCTGTACGAATGCGTCCGAAACGCAAACGTAAATCGTTACTGTGATAAAAACTTTGTGTACCTGAAAAACGTTCTCTATTAAATCCACGTAAACTACGTTCACCACCTAAAGTAGCCGCTTGGTAAACTTCAAAACGATTTCCTACATTGATTTGAGTCCCTACTTCAGAAGCAAAAACTAATGAACGGTTGAATACTAGGTTTTGATACATAGCCAAAGAACTCTTAATGTAACCAAAACGTCTGTCGAAATCTTCTAAGTTGGCTTTAGCTCCAACGGCTAAATCGAAGTTCATGCCTTTGGTAGGAAAACTACTATTATCTACTCGGTTGTGATTAAAGTTTAATTCACCTCCCCAAAAATAATTAGTATCAAAAATAGCTGTAGGCTGGTTATCAAAATTATTGATAAATCGATTAGGAGTGTCTTCAACTTCAATCGACTCAATAATTCCTGAAATTTTAAAAATGCTTCCACCTCGTAATCTTTTTAATAACGAAGGAGAAAAACTAAGTTCTTCTTTTTTAACACGGTAGTAATCTAAATTAAAAGTTTGATCATAAACACTTTCGTTACCCCACCCAAAGAAATTAAAAGAATAATTATCACTAGTAGCTTTAGCACGTAAATGCAAGCTCCAGTTACCAATTAGTTCAGTGAATTCACCATTGTACTCTAAATCGTATCCACCAGTAGCAGAGTAATAGTTTGCTGCTAAAGTATGTTGGTTTGCAAAAGGACGTTTTTTGAATCCTTGTTGTGTATATGTTACCGAAGCACCAAAAAAGAAACCATCGTCTGGGTTGCTTCCTAAGCTAGGAAAAACAATAGTTGTATTGTTATTGATGTCGTGTGCGTCGTAGGTGTTTTTTAAATAACTATCCGAACGTAAATCCACAGTTTCAGAACTTGGATTTATCGTATTTTTCTTTGATTTAAAATCATAGATTTTAGTTTTCTTTCCCCAACCTGCAACAGATGATTTATCGGTATACACATCGTGATTTTGACCACCTATAATTCGCAATAAAATTCCATCATGTACATCACCAGAAATTAAAAACTCATCATCTCCATTTAAACCATAAATCTGTATTTCTTTAGTTTCTTTTGTTTTGAAAACACGGTTGTAGATCTCATTTTCTTTTCTAAAAACAACAACACTAGTTTCCTCATCATTTAAACGTTTGATGATAAATTTATCATCTTTATCAGTACCAACTACATGTACGATTTTATTTAGTTTGGTGTAGTAACGTTTAGCAATTTCTTTTAATTTATCTCTTCTAGCCTTAATTTTAGCAATGGTTTCTTTTCCATCAATATCGTAAATAGCCTTTGGTAATTGTTGAATTGATTTTTCAATTACTTCATCGGTTAAATATTGTTGAATATATTCAGCTTGTTTATTCCAATCATCAAGTGTTAATTGATTTAAAAAGGCAGCATCAAAGAAGCGAGCATAGTTATTGTACCATTTCATGTTTTTGATATCGTTATCAAAAGTTTGCATGTTCTTTACTAAGGGCGCAAATTGCTGAAATAGAGGAATCATAACTCCATCAAACTTAGAAAAAGGTTGGTCTCTATCTCTAGGAATTGGACGGTAATATTTTTTACCCTCTTCAGTTTTAAAAGAAGCCCAACGCCATTGGTCTTCATGCCTATCCCAATCACCAATTACCATATCAAACAAACGCGAACGAATTACCCATTCTTGGTCAATTGAATGTTTACCGTTTTTCCTGATTTTTTCTAACACATCAAATGTGCTAATTATATCATCTGAATTTCCGAAGTTGTCTAATTCACTACGGTCTCCAGCAGGTCGTTCTTCTAATAGGTATAACTGCCCTCCAAAGATGTCGTTATGTTTTCCTAAAGCAGGTTGTTTAGGCATGTAATATAGCTTTGGATTGGTATGATAAATATTTACAGCGTTTGCCATATCAGGAAGTACAAAAGCAGCATATGGGTGAGACATTGTAAAAATATCTTGAACCACATCAACTAAAAACGTCCCTTTTAAAATACCTCCCATAATACGACTTCCGTCTTTTACCATTGAGCGTAATACGTACTGTTTTCCTTCAGGGTTTTCTAATCGTAACGAATTTGTTTGATTACCACCTCCTCGTCGAATAGGAGTTAAGCCTCCAAAAACATTTTCTAATTCTAATACAGGAACTTTTACTGTTTTTCCGTATTTGTCTCTATTTAAATCTCCCCACATAAATTTATGAAAACCACTAACATCAGTAGCTTCAGGAGGATAAATTGAGGTTTCTATAAACTTCTTGTGCTCTTCGTATTCAGGAAAGTTTGAATAGTTTTTTGTTTGTTTTGGTTTTACAATTTCTTTACTAAATAAGAGTTTATGTCCGTCTTTGGTATTGGCAGCGTAGTATTCAATAACAGCTGAACCGTCTTTGTAATAATTCAATCTAGCATACCCGTGATTACCGTAAGTAAATTGTGCGCCATAACCAACTAAAGCTGCCGATTGTTTTGAACCAGAACCACTAATTACTTGTTTAAATCCGTCTTGTTCTATGTATTGTAAGTTGTGGTCATGACCAGAAACAAATACAACATTGTCTGTAAAATCATCAGAGACTGCTTGTATTTGATTAATAAAATCACTGTAGTTTTTATTGAAAATATCAGTTTGAATACCTGCATGAGAGCGTAGTGCATTTTTCAATGTACCTAAAATTGGTGCTGGTTTCATGTGGTCTTTTACTGAAAAGCTTCCACCATGAGGGCCATTACTATATAAAGGATGATGCACTGCGACTACAACATTTTTATACCTGTTTTTTTTGAACAAACTAGATAGCTCTTGAATAAAACGTTCACGAGTTTTAATATCGCAATTATCGTTCATTTTAGGCTCTTTATCCCAGTTCATAATAAACCAACGGCTATCAATAAGAATTAAAGTTAGGTCTTCATTAATCTTTACTTTATCTAGTCCGCAACCACCCTCAGGTAAAAAAGAATTTTTACCTAACGCTTTCTCTACCGTTTTTTCTTGACGCTTTAAGCCATCAACACCATTGTACCAGTCATGGTTTCCAGGAATAAAAATTGTTTTTCCTTTAAAGTCTTGCAAAGCATCAATTTGCGTTTGTAAACGATGTTCAGCTAAGGCTCTATCTTTATGGTTTTTGTTTGGTATTCCGTATGGATATATATTGTCTCCTAAAAATATGGTGGTAGCATTTTTAGTTGCTTTAGCTAACTTTTCTTGAAAATATTTTAGAGTAGGGGTAGTCTGTCCCATTTCGGCATTACCAGCATCTCCAATTAAATAAAAGGAGTGTACCAATTCTTTATTTGTTTGAATTGTTCTTGGAGAAGTTTTATCTGCGTACTTAGCTTTATAAGATGCACAACCACTAACTATAACAGCTATAGTTAGATACATGCAAAACTTGGTTAAGTTCATGTTTTGTTTTTTGGTTATGTAAAAATAAGGCTTTTTGAGCTAAAATTATTGCTTTAGTAAATGCTGATAGTCTTCAGGAGTATCAATGTCTAGTAAGTTTTGATGGGAGTTAATTTTAAGAACATTACTGTTATGTTGTAATAGGAAATTCTTAGCTCCTTTATCGCCTTTTAGATTTAACAAATCATTAAAATATTTTTTCGGAAACATAGCAGGAACTCCAACACTACCTTGGTAGTTAGAGGCAATTATTTTAGAAGGGTTCTTTTTTGAAGCTTCAATCAACGAGTTCAAGTACTCAGAAGTAACATGAGGTTGATCTGCTAGCATTATTAAGGCATTGTCAAAGTTATGTTTTTGTAAGAAATCAATTCCTGTTACGATGCTAGTACTTAATCCGCTTTCATAATTAGGGTTATAAATGATTTTAATGGTATTTGAAGCAAGTTTTTTTTCAATAGTATCCTTATTAGCTCCTAATACGCAAAATACATTTTTAACTATTGATTTTAGAGCTTGTTCAATTATCCATTCTAGTAACGTTGTGTTTTTATAAGGAAGCAATTGTTTCATTTTTCCCATTCGGGAAGCGCTTCCAGCAGCTAATATGAGAATTGCTGTTTTTTGCATCGCATTAGTTATGGATTCGTCCAGTAATCTTTTTTAGAGAAAATACTTCTTTGTTACGAATTACAGATAATATTTCTGCTAAGATTGATAACGCAATTTCTTCAGGAGTTTCAGCTCCAATGTTTAAACCAGCTGGTGTATGAATTTTTTCTAAAAAATCATCAGTAATATCGGGTGAAAATTCAAATAGTTCGTTAAACAGTTTTTCACGTCGCTTAGCAGCACCTAAAATACCTATGTAAACAGGGTTTTGTTCTTGTAATTTAATTAACCAACGCAAATCGTATGTAAAATTATGATTCATAATAACAACTGCAGTATTGTTATTTACATGAGAAAGCTGAATTACTTCTGGAGTTTGAGCAACTACCGATTTAGCACCTGGAAAATCAGCTAACTCTTTTGGATCTTTTATAGAGGTAACTACATCAACTTCCCAACCTAACTGAGTTGCTTGCATACATAGTTTTACAGCATCATGTTCTCCACCAATAATAAGCAGGCGAAATAGTGGTTGTAAGGTTTGTTTAAAAGTAGTTAAATGGTCTGTTTTTTCAGAATAAAAATCTTTGTTGAAAGAAAATCTTTGTTGGTTGTTAAATTGAATTATAGAACCGAAATTCCCGTATGCTTCATCTTCTTTTATAAAGAAAGATGTAATGTTATACGACTCTCTTTGAATATTATTTTCTGAGAAAGCTTCAATAAATTTAGTTGAAAGATTAAAAGGTTCTAAAAGAACATATAATATTCCTTCACAACCTAAACGATAACGACCATCATAGGTTATTATTTTAGGTTTGTTGTTTTCAAAAACCGATTGAGCTCTACGTTGTACTTCTTTTTCAACACAACCTCCACTAATAGCTCCAATTATTTTTCCGTCAGAAGAAAGTAACATTCTAACTCCTGGTTTTCTATAAGAAGAGCCGTCTAAATCTACAACAGTTGCTAAAACATTTTGTATGCCTTGTTGTTGATTTATAGTGGATTGTCTTATAATTTCTTTAAGTTCGTGTGTCATTTTGTGTAAAAAAACTCTTTTAAAAATACACTTTTTTATCACTTTATTAAAAATTAATACTGGTTAATAATTTATTATTTTAGCAAAAACCTTTTTCATGAATAGTTTGATACAAGAAACAGAGCAGTTTGTAATTGATTTACTAAGTGAGAAATTAGATAAAAACTTTGTATATCATAATATAGCTCATACTCAACGAGTGGTAGAAAAATCACTTGAGTTAATAGAAGGGGAGAGCTTTTCAGAAGAACAGCAACAGATTTTAACTTTAGCAGCATGGTTTCATGATGTTGGATATACAGTTAATCCTGAAAACCATGAAGAGGAGAGCATAAAAATAGCTACTGATTTCTTAAAAACTAAAGAGGTTGAAGAAGGTATTATTGACGAAGTATCTAAATTGATAGCTTCAACAAAAATGGGCGCTAAGCCTGTAACTAAATTAGAAAAAGTGTTAAGAGATGCTGATTGTTCTCATGTTGGAAGTAAAAATTATACCGATTTTAACGAGTTATTGCGAAAGGAGAGAGAATTAGTATGTGAGAAAAAGATAAAAACTGTTGAGTGGGATGATTCTAATCTTGATTTTTTAACAAAGCATCGTTTTTATACTAGTAAGGCTTCTAAATTATGGGAAAAGCAGAAGAGTAAAAATATAGCTCAGCTTTTAAAGAGAAAACAAAAAGAAGTACAAGAAGCGGCTAAGCTAAAACAGAAAAAAGAAGAATTAGCGTACAAAAAAAATAAGATTGAATTACCAGAGAGAGGAATTGAAACTATGTTTCGTGTAGCGCTTCGTAATCATATTACGTTAAGTGATATTGCAGACACAAAGGCAAATATTTTACTATCTGTAAATGCGATTATAATTTCGATGACATTGTCAACGTTAATTCCAAAGTTAGATAACCCGTCAAATCATTATTTAATAACACCTACCATAATTTTTGTGTTTTTCACAGTAATATCAATAGTGTTATCAGTTTTGGCAACGAGACCCAATGTTACCGAAGGGAAGTTTACCAAAGAAGATGTGGCAAATAAAAAAGTAAACTTATTATTTTTTGGAAATTTTCATCAAATGCAGTTGCCAGATTTTGATTGGGCAATGAGTGAAATGATGAAAGACCGTGATTACCTCTATGGTTCTCTTACAAAAGATTTATATTTCTTAGGGTTAGTTTTAAATAGAAAATATAAGTTACTACGAATTACATATACCGTTTTTATGATTGGTATTTTAGTAAGTGTAGTAGCCTTTGCAATTGCATTTTATATGCAAGAACAAGCGTCAAAAGTAGGAGAGGCGGTTTCTGTGTTATTATAATAACTATTTAAACTCTTGGATAAGCTCGTCAATAGTCATTGTTTTTTGAGTTTCAAAGTTTTTGTTGTAGATAACCTCTGCACGTAATGCTTTTAATCCTGAAACGCCTTGTAAATCTTCAATGTCTAACTTTTCTACATTACCCAATAGGTTTTTAGATTGTAAGTATTTGATGTATTTATAATACTCTTCAGCATCTTTTTCTTGAGAGTATACAATTGCTATTTTACCAGGAACGGTTAGTCGTTCTTCGGTTCCCTTAATGTGAGCTTTGTCAATACGTTTTTTAATTATTTCGTAACGAATATTGTATGCACCATCAACATCAAACTGTTTTTCATCCATTCTAAACTTTATTGCTAATGGATTACTATGTACTAAAATTAACGAAGCTACTCTAAGTTTATGCTCCATTTTTTCAGCAGCTTTTAAGGCTACATTCTCCATTTCACACATTACTTGTAATTGCCATAACCTAAGGTTATATAGATATAAGTCGTCATATTTTTTCTCTTTTGTTAATGACTGACCTATATACATGTTATACTCAACACCATCGGTTTTATAACGTTCAAAATAATGAGGAAACATTTGTTGTGCTTCTTCCTGTCTGGCATCAATAAAAGAAGCCAATTTATCATTTAGTAAAGTAACGCTATCTTCATAAGCTTTACGTTTTTCGTATACTACTTGTAAGTTAGGGTCTAAACGATTTATGTATGACTCTACCAAGGAGCTTAAATCGTTATTAACCATTTTTATATGATTAAAAACAGGGTAAATTTCACGTTTTAAGAAGTCTAAAATAGCTATTTCATCACCAGCTTTTAATCCTTTTTTTACTTCTGATAAATATTCTTCAACTCTAAATCGTAATTCTTTATAAATAGGGAGGCTTTCAAATTTACAAGCCTCTAATAATACGGAAATAGCTAAAGAGAGTTGAGTGGTTAAATCTTCTTTAATAGCTGTGTTTCTAGCAATGGAAGAACCTTTTATATCTGATTGACCATACAAAGGGTGTACATCTGGAAAAATAATATCCTCAATTTTAACCTTTTCTTTAGCTTCATATGATTCTCTATGGAATCTTTCAGCTGCTTCGTAAAAACGCCACTTTACTGTTGGGTGTATTGAGGTATAGTTTTCTTGAATCGTAGCTTCCAATATGTTTTGGTGTTCTTCAGAAAAGCGATCAACAGCAATTTTAAATAATGGAATTAAATCTTGTAATTTATTTTGGTTGATCGAGTTTAATTCAAAAGGTCTTGGTGAAGCAAACTCAATAATAGCTAGGCTATTTTTAGTGGATGCTTGTATTGGAACCAAAATAATACTACCAATGTTTTTCTCTTTTAAACGTTGATAAAAACTCTTGTTGTCAGTTTGTTTACCATACTTTTCTACATCAGAAATAGCAAGGGTTTCGTTGTTTATAAAAAGTTTTTCTAAAATATAATTACAAAAAATGCAATCACAAGAAACGTCTTTCTCATAACTTAAAACAAGACTTTCTTCTTTGTTTATATGAGATGAATTAAAGTTGTTTGAGTCCGTTTCAAAAATAGAAAACCCTAAGGATAAATCATTTATTCCAAAGAATCTTCGAAATATCCCTTGTAATGTACTAACTAAATCATCATCTTTTTTTATAAGACTAGTTCTTATTTCTGAAATAATTTCATCGGTTGTAACATCAAATAGATTCATTATTCCAAATCCCTTAAAAATATACGATTCAGGAGGGAATTTTTCTTTCCAAACATCGATATCATCAAAATTGTCGAGTAAAAATTTAATGTCTTCTTCAGTTATTTTTGGAGCGTTTTCGGTTGGTAAAATCTCCATGAAGTCAGCATTAAACGCTGCACGGTAATTTTTTATAGTATTGGTTGTTTTATCAGGAATATCAAAATAAAAAGGACGTTTTATATCAATAGAGTAGTTGTACACTTCAGTTAATATGATGCTACAAGCATACTTGTACATTAAATCACTTTCAAAATGACGAACTCTTAACTCGTAGTCGTCTCCAGCATTTTGTAAAATTTTTTCAAACCGATTAGTGAATTTAAAAGATGTAAAAGTAAACGGAATACTTACTGCTTTAATTTCATTCTCTAATAATAATTCAGGAAATAAAGGTTCAAGTAACAATTCAATAGTGTCTTGATATTTTTCTAATATAGATTCATCAGAAAAACCATGAATCAATTCAGGAGCTTTTTTTGCTTCTCGAACTATATTTGTAGAAGACTCATGATATGGGTGCCTTTCATGTTCTTTAGCTGCATATTTTTGAAATAAAGCAACAATCTTTTCAAAACTTATTTTCAGTTTAAAAGGGAGCTCTATATTCTGAATGTCTTTTGTTCGTCTTATGTTCATAGAATGAAAAAAATGAATCTATACAAATTTACAAAATTGTAGACATGTAGTCGTTTTTATTGCTGTTTCCTTTCAAAAAATAGTAGTTCTTATAAAGTTTAGAAAGCTCTTTAAATAGTTTTTATAATGCCAAATAAGTAAATATAGATTTCCTAAAACCATAGTTGAGGTTATTACAGTTGCTCCTTGTATGTTTAAGGATATAGAAATTAGAAAAATGTTTATAACTACTGGTATCCTCAAAAGACTGGGCATAATTGTAAAGTGGTTAAAAAAACACCAATTAAGATTTGAAAGTAACCTATTAATTCCAATAAAAACCTGTATTATATATTGCATTGAAGTATGTTTGAAAGGGACTGTCAATAGGTAATGTAGTGAATTTAATACTAGGGAGTTTTCTAATTTCTGATAGTATAAATACTATACCTAAACCAATTCTGGCACACCAGTACAAAAAGGTAAAGCTCTTTTTTTTTCCAATTGTTTCCATAAAAAATTGGTTTAAAATAGAAACGATTGAACGTACTAATTTACGGCTGTCTTAATCTGTTAAGATGAAGAAAATAAAACTCTTACCATTTTTTTTGATAAGAGTCTTATATAACTTTTTTGAGGGGAGATTTAAAAATGAAAATCGTAATTTTTTATTTTACCTTTTTTACCTAAGCTATTAAATTTCCAACTAAAGCCTAACATAAAATATTGCTGTAGGACAGTGCTTTCAGAGTCTTCTATATAGTTTGAAGTAGCTCTTCGTTGAGCATTGGTGTTTTGATTCAATAAATCATAAGCTTTTAAGCTAATAGTACCTTGATCTTTTAAGATAGAGTAGGCTAGGGTGGCATTCCAAAACCAAGCAGATTTATTAAATCCAATTACGTTAGGGTTGTATGTGTAACGAATATCATTTCTCCATTCTAATTTTTTAGGAACAGTAGTTTTTGTTCTTATATTAACAGAATGTCTAGTAAAATTTTGATTTTGGACTGTGTTTATATCGTACTTAGTATTTGAAAAGGAAATATTATAGTTTCCTTCAATAGAAGCGATCTTATTCCAATCTAAAGTAGCTCTAAAAACAGGACTTATTGAAGTTGTTTTAGCTCCCTCCTTGATATCATTTAAAATGTTGAAATTTTTACTAGCTCTAATATTTGTACCAGCCCTAAGTTGAAGGCTTACAATAGAATCTAATTTTATTTTTTTACTGTAGCTACCACCTCCCCAAAAATCATAACCACCATCTGTATTTTCATAAGTAGTGTTTCTTACTAAATCATCATCAATAGAAGTATTAGTTATTACTTGGTTTTGATAAAGAGTACCACTTAAATAAAACCAAAAACCAGTACGAGCTTGCCAGTTAAATTTGTTAAAGTTGATAAATGCTCTGTGATTTTGAGTAGGTTTTAGGTTTGGATTACCCGTAATAATGTTAGATGGGTTGGTTACATCAGAAAAAGGTTGTATTTGATTAATGTTAGGAGCATTGTTATTTAAACGATAATCAAAATAAATAGAAGCTTTAGAGTCAAATCTATATCTAAAACTTGCGTCTAAATCCAGATTATTAAATTCTTTTTTTAAACTTAATTCAGGGCGTAATTTATCATTGTTTTCTAATGTTCTGTTTACAAAACCAGTACCTAAATTTAAACGCCATTTTTTAGTTCTGTATACCAGTTCTAATGATGGTGTTTTAGTAATGTCATTATAGGTAAAGTCAGAACTCAAACTTGTATTAAAGTCACTGTACTGTTGTGTTGTTGAATTGAAGTCAAAGGTGTTTTCCTTATTTTCTCGCTCATCACGTTGATAACTATATTTAGTATCTAAAAAGAATTTTTTAGCAATCAAAGGAAAACGGTAGGTTAAGTTTGTGGTGAGTCCTATCAAGTTGTTTTCAATAGTACTTTTTTGGTCTCTATTTTCGATATCGGGATCGCTACCAAAAGTTTCAATAGTAGACTTGTTAATTTCTTCGGTATCTGCTTTATCGATACGATTAGTTATTGAGGCTTTAATAAAAGAACCTTTTGCCCCTAATTTTTTAGTAATATCTAATCTGTTTTGAAAATTGTTTGCTTCTGATTTAGAGTAAGCAGAGCTCACGTAGCTATTAGTAAGTGTATTGTCTTTATCTAAGGATTCTTCTTGTCTAAGACTACTACCTTCTCTTTTATTAAATACAAAAGTAGGTTTAATGTTGATTAAAAATGTAGAATCAATCTCAATGTCAAAATCAGTATCGAAGCTATGATTGTGGTTTTCATCATCAGAAGTAGTTGTGGAATTAGAAAAATACTTCCTGTCTGGAAGCGTGTATTCTCTATTGCTTTTTGATTCATTGTTAGAAGTACTTCCAGAGTAAAAATAGTTAGTATTTACATCTAAACCTTTCCCAAACTCATCTGCATAGGTCGCTCCAGCGGTTTTTGATTTTATAATACCGCTACCACCACCAAAACGTCTTCCGTTAATACTAAAGCCACCGTTTCCACCTATCCAAATATTACCGCCTCCTCCAAACATTTTTTGAATTTCACCAAAACTAAAACCTGGAGAATTAATGTTATTTGTACTGGCTAATACGCTAAATCGTTGGTTGTTGTCAAAACGATTCACCATTGCAGCTCCTTCAAAACGTTTGTCGGTTCCAGCACCTCCAGAAACTCTACCAAACCAACCTTTATTATTTTCTTTTTTAATGGTAAGGTTAATGGTTTTATTATTAGCATCTCCTTTTTCACCAGTAAAAGCTTCTGATTTAGATTTAGTATCGGTTATCTGAACTTTTTCAATAATATCTTTTGTTAAGTTTTTAGTGGTAATACTAGGGTCATTTCCAAAGAAAGGCTTACCGTTAACCAAAATTTTATTGACTTCTTTTCCGTTTACAGTAATTTTTCCACCTTCATCCACTTCAACACCTGGAAGTTTCTTTAAAAGATCTTCAACGTTAGCATCTTTTTTAGTTTTAAAAGATTTTACATTAAACTCTAAAGTATCTTTTTTTACTGTAATTGGTGCTCTTGATTGTATAACTACCTCGCTAAGTAAGTTACTTTCTTCCTTTAAAAAAATTGTACCTAAATTGAGGTTAGAGGTTTTGTCTAGCTCTATTGATTTAGAGTAACTATCCATACCAACATAAGAAATAAAGAGTTTTACATCTTTACTAAAAGACTTTCCTTCTAAAGAAAACATTCCTTTGTCGTTTGAAATGGTGTAGGTAACAATAGAACTGTCTCTAGCTTTCTCTACATGAACTGTAGCAGCCTCTATAGCGGTTTTGTCTTTTTCAGAGTTAATTGTACCAGTTATTTTGAACGGATAGGATTGAGCAAAAATTGAACTGGTAAGAAATAGGGTAAAAATAAAAAGTAGTTTTTTCATTGTTTATAGCAATATGATTTTCAAAGAGCTACAAATAAAAAGAAAAAACTACTTTTTAATAGTTAAATATTGTTAAACTTATTTCTGCCTGAAATAAATACTAATTGGCACTCCATTAAAGTTATAATGCTCACGTAATTGATTTTCAATATAGCGCTTATAAGGCTCTCTAATATATTGAGGTAAATTAGCAAAGAAAGCAAATTGAGGTGTATGCGTTGGTAACTGCATACAGTACTTAATTTTTATGAATTTACCTTTTGTTGCTGGAGGTGGATTATGTTCCATGATCTCTAACATCGTTTCGTTTAACTTACTTGTTTGAATACGACGTTTTCTGTTTTCAAAAACTTCAACAGCAGTTTCAATAGCTTTAAAAATACGTTGTTTTGTTAATGCTGAAATAAATACGATAGGAACATCTGTAAATGGGGCAATTGCCTGACGAACTTTGGCTTCAAAATCACGCATAGTGTTGGTTTCTTTTTCAACCAAATCCCATTTATTTACTAAAATGACAACTCCTTTTCGGTTTTTTTCGGCCAACCAAAATATTTTTTCGTCTTGTCCTTCAAAACCACGAGTTGCATCAATAACTAATACTGCAACATCACAATGTTCAACTGCACGTACAGCACGCATTACTGAGTAAAACTCTAAATCTTCTTTTACTTTAGATTTTTTTCTAATTCCAGCTGTATCAACTAAATTAAATTCGAACCCAAAACGATTGTATTTTGTATCGATAGAATCTCGTGTCGTTCCAGCAATATTGGTTACAATATTTCTGTCTTCGCCAATTAAAGCATTGATAAATGATGATTTTCCTGCATTAGGACGCCCAACAACAGCAAAACGAGGTAATTCATCTTCTGTTTCTTCATCTTCATCTGGTGTAGGAATTTCTTTAGCAATTGCATCTAGTAATTCACCTGTTCCACTTCCATTAATAGAAGATATAGTATAGTAATCTCCTAAACCTAGGTTGTAAAATTCTACAGCGTCAGCATCACGCATCGCATTATCAACTTTGTTAACTGCCATAAATAGCGGTTTCTCAACTTGACGTAAAATTTTAGCAACTTCAGCATCCATAGGTGTAATACCTTGCTCAACATCAACTACAAATACAATAATATCAGCTTCATCAATAGCTAACTGAACTTGTTTACGTATTTCTCCTTCAAAAATATCATCAGAACCAACGATATAACCACCAGTATCAATAACAGAAAATTCTTTTCCGTTCCATTCAGATTTTCCATAGTGACGATCTCTTGTAACTCCGCTAACAGAATCAACAATAGCTTCACGACGCTTTACTAGTCGGTTAAATAAAGTGGATTTACCTACATTTGGTCTTCCTACAATCGCAATAATACTCATTTTGCAAAAAATTTGTGCAAAGATACAATTTAGTATATGATTTGTAATGATTTTTAGATAGTATATAGTTTTTGCTATATTGTTGGCTCCTAATCTTTTATTTAATGGATGATAAATTATATAATCAGATTTTTTTAAAACCTCGTTTTCAATTAGAATATGAGATAAGTTCTCAGGTTTTATTAGAAGAAATAAAGAAGCACTTAAACGATGTTTCTAAGTATAAAATGAAGGTTGTAGATAATCACGTAGTGATTGATGTGCCAGAAAAAGAATCACATTTATGGTCACCACAGCTACACATTGAAATAGAAGAAGTTTCAGAGACTTCGTCAAACATAAAAGGATTGTTTGGTCCAAAACCACAAGTTTGGACTTTTTTTATGTTTTTGCACTTTTTGGTAGGAACGGCTTTTGTGATTTTTGCGATCATAGCATATAGCAATTGGTCGTTAAAAAAAATCACCATGTTGCCTATAGTAATGTTGGTTGTTTTACCCATTGTTTGGGTTGCACTGTACTTAGTAGGTAGCTTAGGAAAATCAACAGGAAAAAAACAAATGGATGAACTGAAAGAGTATACCAAACAGTTATTACAAACAATTAAAAAAAGTTAATCTTTATATCCAAAGCGTTTTAATTGACGTTCATTAGAGCGCCAGTTTTTATTGATTTTTACATATAAGTCTAAAAATACTTTTTTGTCAAAAAATTGTTGAAGATCTTTACGAGCCTCAGTTCCAACACGTTTAATAGCGCTTCCTTTATGACCAATGATAATTCCTTTTTGTGTTTCACGTTCTACCATTATAACAGAGCGGATTTTTATAATATTATCTTCTTCAACAAAACTTTCAGTTTCAACTTCTACAGAATAAGGAATCTCTTTTTTATAGTGTTGAAGAATTTTTTCACGAATTTTTTCATTCACAAAAAAACGTTCAGGTTTATCAGTTAACTGATCCTTTGGATAAAAAGGAGGAGAGTCTGGTAAAAGCTCAATAATTTTATAGAAAACGGTATCTACATTAAAGTTTTCAAGAGCAGAAATTACATATACAAATGAGTTTGGAACTTTCTTTTTCCAATATTCAATTTTGGCTTCAACTTCTTCTTGAGTCGATTTGTCAACTTTGTTTAATAATAAAATAACAGGAATTTTACTGTGGATGATTTTATTGAAAAAAGCTTCATTTTTTAAGGCAGTTTCACCAACCTCTACCATGTAAATAAGTACATCAGCATCATCAAAAGCAGATTTTACAAAATCCATCATAGATTCTTGCAACTCATAAGCAGGTTTAATGATTCCAGGTGTGTCAGAAAAAATAATTTGATAATCGTCTCCATTTACAATACCTAAAATACGATGTCTAGTAGTTTGCGCTTTTGAGGTAATAATAGATAGCTTTTCACCAACTAGTGCATTCATTAAGGTAGATTTCCCAACATTTGGGTTTCCAATAATATTTACAAATCCTGCTTTATGTGTCATACTGCAAAGATAGGTTGTTTTATGTAAGAAGTATTTATTTTTATATACTTGTTATTTAGGGGAATATATTTATATGAAAAATAAATACTTTTTTATTTGGGTAGAACCAGAAAAAGAATGTATATTTGCAACCGCAAATCGCGGGATAGAGCAGTAGGTAGCTCGTCGGGCTCATAACCCGAAGGTCACTGGTTCGAGTCCAGTTCCCGCTACTAAGCAAAGGCTTTCAATTTAATTGAAAGCCTTTTTTTGTATTTAGAAATATTAAAATCATCTCTATTTTTCTATTAGGATATGTTCTACTAAATTGTATTGATGTTTTCTTCTATTATTTTAGGGTTGTATTTCTTGAGCAATGTTGATATTTCTGTTTAGTTTGTTAGGGGGTAGTTCTATTTTTAGAATCAAAATAAGGATTATTAACTTTTTATTTGGATAGAACAAAGAAAAAGACGTATCTTTGCAATCGCAAATCGCGGGATAGAGCAGTAGGTAGCTCGTCGGGCTCATAACCCGAAGGTCGCAGGTTCGAGTCCTGCTCCCGCTACAGAGCTAAAGAATTGAAAACTAACGGATTGTTTACGACAATCCGTTTTTTTATGTCTTTAACTTTGTTACTTTTACGTGCCGTAAACACTACCGTAAACACTTTTGAGATGAAATTGAACTTTACAGAACCTAAAATTTACACTGGTGGCGTGCTGATTTCAGAGTGGTCGAAATTGACGAAATCTGAACAAAAAACAGCATTAAGTAGAGATTGGTTTATATATTATTCTTACAGAAATCCCGAAACTTTAAAATTAAAACGTCAACCTTACATCAAAGCAGGCGTAAACAAATTAAAGACAAAAAGGGAACGTATAGCTTTTTTAAAAACAATGAAAGAAGCCTTGTTGAAATTACTTCAAGCAGGCTTTAATCCTTATCAAGATAATTCGGAATTAGAAGCCCAATTGTTTAGTGATGCTAACGAGAATACTATTTCTGATGTTACTATTGTCGACGCAAAAATAGCGCAAGAAAAAACGCAAAAAGCGCAAATTAATTCAGAAACAATAGCAGAGTTTGAAGAAATCTCTATTGTTAAAGCTTTTGAACTCGGGTTACGTTTAAAAGAAAAATTGATGAACAAAAATTCTTATACGAAATATAAGAGTCGAATTCATCGTTTTTCAAAATGGTTAAATACAAAAGGGTATGAAAAACAGTCTATCAACTCTTTAAATAAAAAACTGATTATTGAATATCTAAATGAAGTTTTGCAAAACTCAAGTGCAAGAAATAGAAATAACACAAGAACAGACATCAGTTCGTTATTTCAAATTTTAGAAGACAACGAACTCATTACAGAAAATTACGTTAAGAAGATAAATGTTCTTAAATCAATTCCAAAAAGAAACAAAACCTATACACCTCAACTTCAAAAAGATATTTATGAGTATTTAGAAGACAACGATAAACACTTACTATTATTTATTCAATTTATATCGTACAACTTTTTACGTCCAATTGAAGTGTGTAGATTGAAGGTTGAAGATATTGATGTCAAGGACAAAAAGCTATATGTAAAAGCAAAGAACAGTCCTGTAAAAATTAAAATTATCCCTGATATATTACTAAAACAACTTCCAGACCTTACGCAAAAAAGCGCAAAATCATTTTTATTTACACAAAACGCAATGGGAGGAGCGTGGGATATTGAAGAAAGTAACAAACGAGATTACTTTACCAAACGTTTTAAGAAAATCAAAGATTATTTTAAATTAGGAAATGAATATGGTTTGTACAGTTTTCGACATACTTTTATTACTAAATTATATAGAGAACTACGAAAAACAAACTCTCCTTTTGAAACAAAAAGCAAACTGATGCTGATTACAGGACATACTACCATTACAGCCTTAGATAAATATCTAAGAGATATAGATGCAGAATTGCCACAAGATTATTCTTCATTGATAAAATAGGTCTTAGAAACTTGGCAAATCGTTGCAAAAAGTAGCAAAACCTTGCAAATCTTCTTGAGTCCTTGCAAAACGTGACAGGGTTATATTAGAAGCTATTACTATTGTGCTTTAATTCAGTTTTAAAGCAAAAAAGTAATATTGAACGCACAAGTAGTATATCAAGTGGCTAAAGCACTTCCAAGGGAAGAGCAAAAAGCATTGTTTGAATTACTACAAAAAGAATTTAGCATCAACACACTTCAAATTAAAAAGGTAAAGAAACCTGTTTTAACCAAAGAAGATGCTATTCAATACTTACTAAAGAATGTTTTTAATAAGAAGTAAAAACTAAATTAAAGACTTATTGAGAGATTGGTCTTTTTTTTTGTCTATTTCACAAAACGTTAAATTTTATTCAATTTAACGTTTTATAGCCTCAAAAAGTATAAAATAAACTATGAAGATAAATTGTAAGCATTGTAAAGAAGCTTTTATTAGAAAACGAAGAAATCAACAGTATTGTAGCGCAAGTTGTAGGACCATGGCATGTTATAAAAGAAATCGGTACGAATATGTTTCAGGTAGCTATAAAAAGAATACTGATAAATTAGGTATTATAAAACCCCAAACAACAACTCAACTGGTACCCAAAGAACTAGATTCTAAACTCAACACCCTATTAAAAAAAGAAGAAAAAGTATTTGATACTAAGAGTATGACGAATACGGTTGTTAGTAATTTACTATCAGATACTGCTGTGTATGGAATGAAGAAAATACTCAATCCAAAATCGTTACCTGCTACAAAAGGAGATGTTGAAATGATGTTAATTCAAATTCAAGAACTACAACAATTGTTAAGGTGATTATATAGTTTAAAAACCTTGTTTTAAAAATTCAAAGTTTATTAACTTAAATATTCTTTAATAGAACCATCTGAATAAGTTTCTATTACAAGATTAAAAATATTGCCTTTGATTATTTCACGATTCACTAAATATATTTTCATAGGTATTTTAGTTTTTAATTAAAGGTTTTTTTAGAGGGAGCGGCAACTCCCTCTTTTTTATGCAATTTAAACAATTTTTTAATTCAAAGTTTATTAAATTAGATTGACTGTTAAAGTCAATTGGAATCAAGTAGTGATTCACTTGATTTCTTTAAGCTAGGAGCTGGATAATATCCAGCTCCGTTTTATTCTAATGAATTTTTCTTATCTTTTGAATAGCTTAAAGAATCAAAAATCATGAAAACATTATTAAAATTCCGCAACATTGTGGAGCTTATAGAAGCGTTCCCTACAGATGAAAAATGCAGGGAATATTTAGTTAACCTAAGGTGGGGTGAAAAATCAGTTTGCCCTCATTGCAACCATTCCGATAAAATTTACAATCTGAAAACAAGTAATAAATACAAGTGTTCTTCTTGCAAAAAACAATTTACTGTAACCACTGGTACTATATTTCATCAAACCCACGTAAGTTTAGTTAAATGGTTTGTAGCTTTTTATTTATTTTCTTCACATAAGAAAGGGTTATCTTCCATCCAGCTTTCTAAAGATATTGGAGTAACGCAGAAGACAGCATGGTTTATGTTGCACAGAATTAGATACGCTATGAAAGACAAAAGTTTTAAGCTTTTCGGACAAGTAGAAGTTGATGAAACATATGTAGGCGGTAAAAACAAGAATAGACACTTCAATAAGAAAGTTAGAAATGCTCAAGGGCGTTCAACGAAAGATAAATCTGCCATTTTTGGATTTGTAGAACGTGGTGGTAGAGTAAGAACTATCCATATTAAAAGGTTATCTGGAAAAGGAATGAGAGCTTTACTTAGACATTTTGTCGAAGATACAAGTGTGATTTATTCAGATGAGTTTAGAGTATATAGAGGTTTAAAAGATTCTTTTGAAGACCATTTTGTAGTAAATCATTCTGCTAATGAATATGTTTCAGACCACAAGCATACTAATACTATTGAGGGTTTTTGGAGCCAATTAAAAAGAGGAATATTTGGAGTGTATCACAATACTAGTAAACATTTACTTTATAGATATTGTCAAGAATTTGAGTTTAGATGGAATACAAGACAATTAAGTGAAACTGAAAGATTCTCAAAAGCCATATCCCAAGGTCTTGATGGTAGAATGACTTATGCAATGGCTATAGACAGAAGCAGGAGATGGTAGATTCAGTTATAGTGAAAGAAAACTATAATTATGGCTTTACCACATATTGAAAGAAGAAACGCTATCATTAAGGAACGAATTGAAAATATAAAGAAAGGAATTCCAATACCTTTAGAAAATATTGATTTACATCAAACCAGTAAGGTCAAGAGAGGAGCTTCGGTTGAAGGTCATAGAATACCTAAGCAAAAGAAAGTCCCAAATGCTAAAAATGGGAAACCACCTAAATCAACATAAATAACAGTTATAATAAGAAAAAGGGCTGTCTAAATGGAGACAACCCTTTTAATACAGTAGAGAGTATAATGCTCTTAATTTACCTCAGTGTAGCTAATGAGACTACCTTTGGTATTTACAATTCTTTTATTTACAGTTTAGAGTATCTATTTGCTCTTAATTTACCTAAGTATAACTAATGAGATTAACTTCGGTATTTACAGTTTGTGTTCTTTTCTTAATTTCCTTTCATTAAGAAAATGTTTTTTAAACCACATTCCCTTAGTGACTAAGCTTTTTTAACCATTCCCATGGGCTAAAAAGCTCATTGCTAATATACAAAATGTTCTGAAATAATACATATATTTACAACAGAAAATATTACATATAGCGTAGTTATATTCTTTAGATTCTGAAAACGACCAATTATTCAAGAAACTATCCAAAGAATAGAACAGTCTCTGTGTACCACATATTGGCGTGGTTACTCAGTTACTTTCTAGGATAGTTGGGTGCTTGGTCGTACCTCAGAAGAATGGAATGTTAGCTTTGTTCCACGCTTCTTTTTTACAACTAAAGTTATTAGGAACAGATAACTTCTAATAACTTTAAAAATGAAAAAAGGATTGATAATTTTTGTTCTTATTTGCTCAACCGTAGCATTATCTCAAAACAAAAAAGATGAATTTGGAGATTGGAAATATGAATATGCAGAATATCAAACAAACACCTTTGTAAACTACAAAAACATCAATTGGATAACCAAGCAAAAAGCTAAAGATTGTTTTTTACAAGTTGTAGAGTATAGAAGAACTGGAGAGAATTTAATTGTTTTTGGTTTAGAGGGTGGAAAAATCAAGTATTATTATACAATATTAAGTTTTAAGGAACTGGAAGAGGATAAGGGTTCTTATGTTGCTGAACTTAGAAGTAAAGGAGGAAGAACATTTAGCTATTGGACATTAGTTATAACAGAAGGAGAAAAAGCGGTAATGGTTAGGAATAATGGAAAAGAAAGAAGAGTTTTGTATACAAAGAAACCTTGAGTTAAATCCCAAGGTTTTTAAACTATATAATCACCATTGTTAATTGAAATCAAGTTTAAGAATAAGTATAGGATATTGTAAGCTTCCTCTAATTAGAACTGCTTATTTTTCTAAAATTTCTATAAAGCTATTGTTTTTCATTCTTTTGGAGCTAGCCCCAAAAGAATTAAGTTTTGCAAATCTTACAGGTGGCATTTTACCTAAAGCATCATGCGGTCTGTAATTGTTATAATCTTCTATCCATATTTATGTTTGTTCTCTTACTTGTTCTAGGTTTTCAAAAATATATTTATCAAGTACGCCTCTTAGATAACTACCGTTGAACCTTTTATAAATGCATTTTGAGTAGGTTTTCCTAGCTGTATGTACTTGAATTCTATAGTATGTATCTTGCTCCAGTTTTCGGTTATTTTGGGAATAAACTCTGGGGCATTATCCATTTTTATTTTTTTAGGCTTCCCTTTTTTATTAATAAGGTGATTAAGCACCCATACAATACGATTGCTGGGTAAAAAAAATGTATCTCTATATGTAATACCTCTCTGTTAAAATCATCAATTATGTTAAAAGCTCTAAAGCGTGTTTTGGAGCTACTACATTTACCCGGACAGGTTTTTAAGACTGTTTAATCAAAAATAAATATCTTAAATAATGAACGAATTTAAAGTACTGAATTTAAATCTGAAGCAGTCCGATTAAATTATCAGCGAGAAAATATTAAAGAATTAGCAGATGAGCTAGGAATTCAGGTGCAACGTATTTATAAATGGAGGGCTGGTCAAAAATCAAACCCAGTTTCAAAGGTTAGTACAAAGCCATTACCAGACTCATTGGAAGTAAAACAATTACGCAAAGAACTTAAAGAAAAGAACTAGAGCTTGAGATATTAAAAAAAGCTGTTCCCATCGCTCTTGGAAAAGATGTGAACGGCTTTTTTTAATATTGGAATATGTGTTTTTTTTGAGATAGGCAAAAAATAAAGAAGATTTTTTAGTAATGTGTTGTTTTTGATGGTTTTGTTTTCTATTTTAGATTTGTAAACACAGTGAAAAAATATGGGGGACGTTTTATATTATGCAAAATTATGGTATTCGTAGTGATATAAGGATACCATTTTTTGTTAGAGATACATAAGAATTTAAATATTTATAGATATAAGATTAATTTATAAATATTAAGATAATCTTATGGTTAAGAAATTATGTTCTGTGACTTATTTTTTAATTTTGTGTCTACAAAATTAAAAAAGATCAATTAACTATAAAGTGTAATGTATGAATAAAAAGTACTTTTTTAAAAAACAAATAAGATGTCTGTTGTTTTTTATTTTAATCTTCTTTTACAAAGAAAATTCTTTTTCTCAAGCGACAGTGACAAGTAATCCTACAGCAAATGATATTGCTGCTCAATTACAAACAGCAGGTATAATAATAAGTAATCCTACTATAACTTCTGGTATTTCAAGTCAGTTAGGTGTTTTTTCAAATGGTACTGCAGGAGCAGCTTTGGAATTAGATACTGGAGTAGCATTTACAACTTCGACTATTACAAATGCTTTTTCTACTAACAATTTGACAGCTAACTCTGATAATTTAGGAATATCTTATAATGATATTGATGTAATTAATATTGATAATACTGCTAATAATGACGTTGTAATATTTGAGTTTGATTTTGTTGCACAACCAAATTATTCTGGAGTGTTGGTTGAATATCAATTTGGCTCAGATGAATATCCTGATTATGTAGGTTCTAGGTTTAATGATGTGTTTGGTTTTTTTGTTTCAGATCCTTCAGGTTCGGATCCATCAATACCTAATGGAGTGGATTTGAATAGTAATGGGCTTTATGATGGTTTAGAGGAACCTTCCCTAAATTTAGCTTTAGTTCCTGGTACTACTAATTCTGTGTCAATAAATAACATCAATGGAGGTTTTAGAGGATGTAACCAAGATGGAACCGCTGCTGATTTAACACAAACAGCATTATATATTAATAATGGGCATACAGGTGATGGAAGTACTTGTAGTACCAATACAGGAACTAAGCCTATTCATGTTGAGTTTAACGGTATAACACAAAAGTTTTCTGCGGTGATTAATTTGATTGTAGGAGTTACTTATCACATGAAAATAGCTATTGCTGACGTTGGTGATGCTACTTATGATTCTGGGGTTTTTATCTCTAGTGTTGGAGGATTACCTATAATAACAACAAGTAACGATTCTGGTTCTACTACTACCTTGGGAGGAGTTGCAGTAACTAATGTTTTGTTAAATGATACAGTTGGAGGGGTGGTAAATCCTTCAGTTAGTAATGTAGAATTAGCTCAGATTAGCTCTACTAACGCAGGTGTTTCTCTTAATACAGCTACTGGGGAGGTAATCGTAGCTCCTGGAACTCCTGTAGGGGATTATACTTTAGTTTATAATGTTTGTAAACCTTCACCTACTAACTGTAGTTCTTCTTCAGTATTGGTTTCAGTTTTACCGGTTATAGATGCGGTAACAGAGACTACTACACCAGTGAATGGATTACCAGGAGGAACAACTTCTGCATTAACAGCGAATGATACATTAAATGGGTCACCAGTAACAGTAGGTACAAACCCAGGAGATGTAACAGTAACACCAGTAACAGTTCCAACAGGATTGACATTAAATTCG
>NZ_JAZKJP010000005.1:0-541324 GCF_047470925.1 Tenacibaculum ascidiaceicola | reverse complement strand
TCGGATGGAACAGTAACAGTGGCGGCAAATACACCAGCGGGAAGTTATAATGTAGAGTATACAATTTGTGAGGTAAACAATCCTACTAATTGTGATACAGTAACTTCTGTAGTAGAGGTAAGTGCACCGGTTATAGATGCGGTAACAGAGACTACTACACCAGTGAATGGATTACCAGGAGGAACAACTTCTGCATTAACAGCGAATGATACATTAAATGGGTCACCAGTAACAGTAGGTACAAACCCAGGAGATGTAACAGTAACACCAGTAACAGTTCCAACAGGATTGACATTAAATTCGGATGGAACAGTAACAGTGGCGGCAAATACACCAGCGGGAAGTTATAATGTAGAGTATACAATTTGTGAGGTAAACAATCCTACTAATTGTGATACAGTAACTTCTGTAGTAGAGGTAACGGGGGCGCCAATAATTGCAACGGATGACTTAACCCCAATTAATTTGTCAAATGTAAATGGATTTACAGGAGGGGTTGCAGGAGATTTAACAGTGAATGATACATTAAATGGAATATTAGTTAATGATAGTGATATTATTATAAATGTAGTTGATGATGGAGGCTTAATTGGTGTTACAATAGATGCAGAAGGTAATTTGATTGTTCCAGCAAATACACAGGAAGGGGTTTATGTTATTCAGTATCAAATATGTGAGGTCTTAAATCCTGGTAATTGTGATACTGCAGAAGCAATTGTAATTGTAGAACCAGATAACGACGGAGATGGAATTGTAGATGCCTTAGATTTAGATGATGATAACGATGGAATTTTAGATGTTGATGAAGGAGATGGATCTGTTGATACTGACGGAGACGGAATTCCAGATAGTTTAGATTCTGATAGTGATAATGATGGAGTACCAGACGTAATAGAAGGAAATGATGATAACGGAGATGGAATTCCAGATGTACTTCCTTCTGGAAATGATACCGATGGAGATGGAATAGACGATTCTTATGATCCAGACAATGGAGGAGATCCAGTTGATATTCCTGATTCTGATGGAGATGGAATTCCAGATTATCAAGATACCGATGATGATAATGACGGAATTGATACCATGGATGAAGGTCCAGGAGATGGAGATCCAACAACAAATGATGCTTTAGATACAAATGGAAATGGTATTCCAGATTATTTAGATTCAGATACCAACCCTTGTGGAACTCCGTACAATATTTTAACTCCAGATGGAGATGGAGATAATGATGTATTCTATATTTCTTGTATTGACAGTCTGGAATATCAAAACAATTCAGTTGAAATATTTAATAGATGGGGTAATACTGTTTACAAAGCATCAGGCTATAATAATGAAGACGTTGCTTTTAGAGGTATTTCAAACGGAAGAGCGAATATAAATGTTGATGAAAAATTACCTTCAGGAACTTATTATTATGTCATTGATCTCGGAGACGGGTCTAAACCTAAAGTAGGATGGTTATATATTAACAGATAAAAAAATAATATGAAATTAAGATATATATATACAATAGTAGCATTGATATTTAGCGGATTAAATATCAATGCACAACAAGATCCACAGTATACACAATACATGTATAATACAATGAGTGTTAACCCTGCATATGCTGGTTCTAGTGGACATACCATAATAAATTTATTAGGAAGAACACAATGGGTTGGAGTTGATGGAGCCCCAGATACACAAACCTTAAGTTATGATGCTCCGCTTGGTTATAGCGGAGTTGGATTAGGAGTAAACCTTACCAATGATAGAATTGGACCAGCAAGAGAGATTTTTTTAGATATTAATGCTTCTTATAGAGTAAGAACTAGTGATGAAGGGAATTTATCATTTGGATTGAAATTAGGTGGAAGACATTTAAATGTAGACTGGAGTAGAGGATTGATTCAAGATAGGGAAGATAAAAGGTTACAAGGGAATATCAATCGATTTTTACCAACTATTGGAGCGGGAATTTATTACTACACTGATAATTGGTATTTAGGAGGAGCAGTTCCTAATATCATAAGAACGGAGCATTATGATGATGCGAATAGTGGCGGAGATGTAGCAGAAGAAAGAATGCACTTTTTCTTTATAGGTGGATATGTCTTTGATTTAAATGAGAGTATCAAGTTTAAGCCTGCTTTTTTAACAAAAATTGTAAGTGGTGCTCCTTTATCACTAGATGTGTCTGCCAATTTTTTATTCAACCAAAAATTTACAGCAGGAGCAGCTTGGAGATGGGATGACTCCATTAGTGCTTTACTTGGGTTACAGGCTACCGAAAATTTACATATTGGGTTTGCTTATGATTTGACCACTTCAAATTATAGTAACTACAACTCAGGTACCTATGAATTAATGATAAAATGGGAGATATTCCGAGAGTTAGCAACTAAATCTCCAAGATTCTTTTAAAAAAAGTAAAAATGAGAAGAACAATACCACTACAAATATTGATATGCATACTATTTACAACAGTTACATTTGGGCAACGTAAGTATGCTGCAGATAGATATTTTAATGAATTTGCGTATAAAAAGTCAACGGAGTTGTATAAAGTAATTTATGAAAAAGGAGATGATTCCTATTTAGTATTGAGCAGACTAGGCGATTCACATTACTTTAACTTTGAGTTTGATTTAGCAGAGAAATACTATAACAAGCTTATGAATTCTTACATGTCTGTTGCTTCACCAAAGCATATTTTTCGATATTCACAAGTTTTAAAGACTAATGGAAAAGTAAAAGAATCAGACAAATGGTTACTTAGACTAAAAGATTTGGGAAATGACAGTAGAGCAGAAGCTTTAGAAAAAAATGAAGATTACTTTGTTGAATATTCTAACAAGCCAAAGACGTACATAAATATTCATAACATTTCATCGAATACTAAATATTCTGATTTTGGAGGATTTCTTTATAAGAATGATTTTTACTTCGCTTCAGCAAAACCAAAGTCAGAAAAAGACAAGAAGTTATATAGGTGGAATAGACAACCATTTTTAAATATCTATAAAACAGAAAAGAAAGCAGTCAAGGAAAATAAAGTTTTAGAAGTTGAAGAAGCTAACATGATAAATGAGTTGAGTTCCAAGTATCATGAATCTAATTTAGTTATAACCAAAGATAGGAAAAAAGCATATTTCACAAGAGATAATTTTGATGGAAAACGACTGCAAGGAGATAAAGACCGGGTTTCTCATCTTAAGATTTATTCAGTAGAAAGAATAGGAGATGTTTGGGGGAATATACAAGAATTACCATTTAATAGTGAAGATTATTCCTGTGGACATCCTGCTTTAAGCCCAGATGAAAGAACATTATATTTTGTGTCTGATATGGCAAATGGTTATGGAGGAACGGATATTTATAAGGCTGATGTTTTAGGAGATAATACTTTCGGGGAGCCAGTGAACTTAGGTAAGAAAATCAATACAGAAGGAAGAGAAATGTTTCCATTTATAGGTAATGATGGAACTTTGTTTTTTGCATCAGATGGTCATTTAGGATTGGGAGCCTTAGATGTTTTTGAGTCTAAGAAAGAGAACAATGAGTTTACATCACCGGTAAACTTAGGAAGTCCTGTTAACGGACCTTTTGATGATTTTGCTTTTGTAATTAACGATGAGCATACCTATGGTTTTTTCTCATCCAATAGAAAAGGAGGGAAAGGCGATGATGATATTTATAGTTTTACAATCTACAATTGTAAAGAAGATATAAAAGGAATAGTTTCAGACTCTAGAACAGGAGAACCAATTTCAGAGGTGTTGGTTCAATTAATGAATTCAAAGGGAGAGCCTATAGAAGAACAAAGAACAGGAAGAGCGGGAGAATATTTGTTTAAAAAGATAGATTGTGAGAAGAACTTTGTAGTAGTAGTTTCAAAAGAAAACTACAGGAATGCAAAAAAGGATACCAAAACATTGGATATAAATAAAGAAACAGTGGTTGAGAACATTGAATTAGAATCTTTGATAGTAGAAGATCAAATAGTAATCAATCCAATTTATTTTGATTTCGATTTGCATAATATTCGAGAAGATGCAGAATATGAATTGGAACATATTGTTTCGGTTTTAAATAACAATCCAGATTTAATTATCAAAATAGAATCTCATACAGATAGTAGGGGTACCAAAGAATACAATAAAACCTTATCCAGTAACAGAGCAAAATCTACCAGAGATTATATAATTTCAAGAGGAATTAATGCTGATAGAATTGAAAGTGCTATTGGTTATGGTGAAGATAAACTACTGAATGATTGCGATGATTCAAATCAAAGTAAATGTACTGAAGAAGAACATCAAAAAAATAGAAGATCTTATTTTTATATCGTAAAAAGAGGAGACAATGTTAAAGTAACTAATCAAAAAAAGGAATAATTTTTAAAAAGCTATACATATTGTATAGCTTTTTTGTAAGTTAGTGGCAAGAATTAAATATAAAATTACCGTAGTGCACTTTTTATTAAAAACCACAACAAAAGGGTTCGAATATTGGAACACTTAATTGATATGTTTTGATTACCAGTTAATTACGGCTTAACAAAATAACCTCTACTTTTAATTGTAAAGTAGAGGTTATTTTAGATTTAAAATTTTGTTGCTACAAAAATTATTTGTGGTAGTTATCCTGTATTTTCTGGTTTCTATTGTGCTATACAAGACACTTTTATACTACAATTGTTAAATTCTTGATTATTTAGTGTTCTTTTTTTTCTAGCAAGTTGTATTTGTTGCTTATAAAGGTCTTTATTTGGAGTTTTACCTTGAATGATTTCCATAGGAGTATATCCATACAATTCGGTTAGATATCTGTGATGATTATAATATTCTATAAAACGCTGTAAATCGAGCAAATGTATTTGTTGATTTAAAGAATGTTTTCCGTGGAGAAACTCGGTTTTATAAATGCTATGCGTGCTTTCAGCCATTGAATTAGAAAATGGAAATTCTTTTGTCCTAGCAGTAATTTTAGTAATAAGTGGAGGGGCTTTTATGCTATTAATCCAAGTTAGAAGTTTTCCTTTATTTTCAGAGCCTCTATCAGACAAAATACTAATAGGTTTAGTAGTGTTGAGTAAATCATACTTTGTAAAAGTCTCTTGAAAAAGGTTTTTAATAAACCTGCTTCCTGCTTTTCCATCTCTAGAAGCTACATGCAAAATAGCTTTAGAAAAATTATCTTTTACAAAGGCAACTTTTTGTATGCCATCTTCAATAGTAGTAACATTGGTAATATCTACATGCAACCATTGAAAAGTTCTAGTTGCTCTAAACCCTTTTTTAATGGGTTGTTTGAATCGTTTTATCTTTTGATATCCTAAAGCAGCAGTATATTTGAAAAAGGTAGATTTTCCGCAGGAAATAAGATTGTTTTTAAGAGCGTAATAGTATAAAGTGGTTTTAGTTTTTCCAAAATGGATAGAGTCTTTAATTAATTGTTCAATAGTAATTATTTCTTGTATCGTTAGTTGATTGGGGTATTGTTTATAACATTTTTTTAAGGGGTTTAGGCTACAAATAATTTTTCTTTTTTCTTGATAATACCAATCTTTAGAAATCCCATAATATTTACAAGCAGTAGCTACTGATATTTTTGATAAAGAAGCCAAATGTTGCACAGAAGCAACAATTTTTGAAGTATGTAGTTTTAATAGTTTTTATTTTGTGAAAATTCTCCTAGCATGTGTAAATACCCTTTTCTAGTTTCGATAAAAAACGCATAGCTTTAAATAAAAACTTAGAAGCAAAAACATCTTTGATAGTATCAAACTGATTTTCACAAGTATGAACCCAATCACTTCCATAGTAATGCTCATGTGCAAACTGATTTCAATTATGTTTAGTGGTCTTGGGGATTTGAGTAATTTGTTGATTGTCAGGTATTCCGATAGCGTATAATACTATCATCAATGGATGATAATTTCGCTTATACATTTTTCATAACATTTAAAGGCTGGCGAAAATAAAATAATTTTTATACTTTTTATTAAAAATAATGTATGGAAATTTCTATATTGGGGTGCAGTTAATTGTTTAATTTACCGTAAACGGTTTCGTAAACAGTTTACAATTTTTTACATAGAAAAAGCGTGAAAAAAAGGTGATTCTTCGAACTCATAACCCGAAGGTCACTGGTTCGAGTCCAGTTCCCGCTACTAAGCAAAGGCTTTCAATTTAATTGAAAGCCTTTTTTTTTAACCTTAGTTGGCTAATGTTAAACTTTTTTTAATCTTTTGTGTTTTAGCAAATAAAGGCATTACATTTACAGATTTAAGATAACGCAACTAAATAAAAACAATGAAAAAAATATTTTTAATTCTATTATTGACAGTTTGTGCATCTACATTTGCTCAAGTACATGATCCAGTAAAGTGGAGTACTTCTGTAAAAAAGATATCAGATAAAGAAGCTGAGCTAGTAGCTACTGCAACGATTCAAAAAGATTGGCACTTGTATTCTCAAGAGATTCCAGAAGGAGGACCAATTCCAACTTTATTTACTTTTGAAGGAGATACCAAATACTTGAAAAAAGGAAATACCAAAGAAGAAGCAGGACATGTAGTAAATGATCCAGTTTTTGAAATGAAAATAAAGTATTTCGACACTAAAGCTACTTTTACTCAGAGAATTCGTTTAAAAACGACAGAGAAGTTTACTGTTAAAGGAGTAGTAGAGTATATGGTATGTACAGGAATGAATTGCCTGCCGCCAAAAGAAGTAGAATTGACTTTTAATGTAAACTAATCCTTTTTCCCCTGATATGATGAAAAGAATACTAGCATTTTTGCTTTGTTTTACCATTGGGTTTTCGGCAATGAGCCAAATTCATAATCCAATTGAATGGAAAACGAGTGTAGAGAAAGTTTCTGAAACAAATTATAACCTAGTTAGTACAGCAACAATTCAAGGAAGTTGGCACTTGTATGCACAAGAAGTTCCTAGTGGAGGACCTATTCCAACAACTTTTACGTATGATGATGACGGAGGAAAAATTAAAATTGTAGGAAATACTACAGAGCCTGAAGGAGAAATTAAGTTTACAACACTTTTTGGTGAAGAAGGAATGAATATTAAATCCTTTGCACACAAAGCTGTTTTTAAACAAGAAATAGAGTTAGTAGATGCTAGTGTAAAACAAATTAACGCTTTTGTAGAGTTTATAGCTTGTACTGATGAGATGTGTTTACCTCCAAAAGAAATAGACTTAGTATTTGATTTAACAAAGGCTACGAAGGTTAATGCTTCTACAGACACAATAAAAGAAACAAAAACAACAGATAAAGTAGTTTTAAAAGAGACTAAAAAAGAAGAGAAGAAAGGTTTATGGACTATTTTCTTCATAGCCTTTTTATCAGGGTTTGCTGCATTGTTAACGCCATGTGTGTTTCCTATGATACCAATGACGGTAAGCTTTTTTACGAAACAGAGTAAAAGTAAATCACAAGGAATAAGAAATGCTATTATTTATGGATTATGCATTGTTGTAATCTATGTATTGTTAGGTTCTGGAGTATCTTTTCTTTTTGGAGCAGATGCTTTAAACGCATTATCAACCAATGTTTGGTTTAATTTAATATTCTTTTTAATCTTGGTGATCTTTGCTGTGTCTTTCTTAGGTGCTTTTGAAATTACTTTACCAAGTTCTTGGGCGACTAAAGTAGATTCGCAAGCAGATAGAGGAGGATTAATCGGAATCTTTTTTATGGCTTTGGCCTTAGCAATTGTGTCTTTTTCTTGTACTGGGCCAATTGTAGGAACTCTATTAGTAGAAGCAGCCTCAAAAGGAGGAGTAGCTCCAATTATAGGAATGTTAGGGTTCTCTTCAGCTATAGCTTTACCTTTTGCGTTGTTTGCAGCTTTTCCAGGGTGGTTAAATTCATTACCAAAATCTGGAGGGTGGTTAAATACTGTAAAAGTAGTTTTAGGATTCTTAGAATTAGCTTTAGCGTTTAAATTTTTATCAAATGCAGATTTAGTATTACAATTACATTTACTAGAAAGAGAAGTGTTTATTGCTATTTGGATAGCTATTTTTGGAGCTTTAGCATTTTACTTATTCGGAAAAATACAATTACCACATGATAGCCCAATCAATCATATTTCGGTTGGAAGATTAAGCTTAGGGTTGGTAGTATTGTCTTTTACTATTTATATGGTTCCAGGATTATGGGGTGCACCGTTGAATTTAATCAGTGCATTTCCACCGCCACAACATTATAGTGAATCACCTTACGGGGTAGGGTTTACTAAACAAGCAATTGTAAGTTCAGGAGATCAAGAAAATGGACATGAGAGTTTGCCTGAAGGAGCACACTTAATGCCTCCACATGATATTATGTCTTTTCATGATTATGATAAAGGGTTGGCTTATGCTAAAAAAGTAGGAAAGCCTGTAATGTTAGATTTTACAGGACATGCTTGTGTAAACTGTAGAAAAATGGAGCAAAACGTTTGGGTAAAACCAAAAGTTTTAGACGTGCTAAAAAACAAAGTAGTGTTAATTTCTTTATATGTAGATGACAAAAGACCATTAGAAGAAGATGAAGTGGTTGAATCTAAGTTAAACCCTGGAAAGAAATTAAAATATATTGGTCAAAAATGGAGTGAAATGCAAACCATTAAATATAAAGCAAATTCACAACCATTTTATGTGTTAATGAATCACGATGAATCAAATATAATTGATCCGATAGCCTACACGCCAGATGTAGATGAGTACTACAATTGGCTTGAAAATGGAATTACCAATTTTAAAAAGTAATTAAAAAATCATATTGTAAACAAAAAGCACTTTAGAATAAATCTAAGGTGCTTTTTTGTTAAGTTAAGTTTTGTTAGAATAGGACAAAATAATGTAAGGGGTTCTTTTACAGTAGCTGTTTTGAAATTATCCATAAAATTCGTACCTTTGTACGATATGGTAGATACTACACACGAGAAAAAAAATCAACGAGTTTTTACATTCAACTACCTTGTGTTCCGCAACCAATCGGACAAATTTATCCCACCAGGGTTCTAAATTAAGTTTATAATAGCTTCTCTTTTTGAGGGAAGACTCTCTAATATATTTAAAAACACTTTGTAGAGCTATTTACCAATAAATAATAGATTTATAAAATGTTTTTTTTGACCTTACGAATATCGATTTATAGATAACCGTACACTTTTCGAAAAAAAGTATTCTGCATTAAAAGACAAATACCAAAAAATAGGTTTTGTTTTTACTGCTATTTAAGTTTCAATAGAAAAAGAACTAAAAGAAACTTATAATTATTACATACCTATTCTTTTTTATAAAAATAAAATTATGACAATAAAAACTTACGATGCATTTAATCGTATAACCCCTTTAGAAATAGAAAGAGTAACCAACTTTTTATACAAACACCTTGAGAAATATGGAGATGAAAAATCAGCGATTCGTAAAGCTATAGATTATGCAGCAAAAGAACGAACAGGATTAGGCGGGTATGTTTTTACAATAGAAGATAAAGGTGAAATTGTAGGAGCAGTGGTAATTAATAAAACAGGAATGGATGAATATATTCCAGAAAATATTTTAGTGTATATAGCCACCCATAATGAGTATAGAGGAAAAGGAATTGGGAGAAAGATAATGACACATGCTATTGAAAACTGTAAAGGAGATATTGCTTTACACGTAGAAAAAGACAATCCAGCTAAGTTTTTATACGAAAAGCTAGGATTTACCACACCGTATTTAGAAATGAGACTAAAGAGATAATATGAGACAGTTAAAAATAATAAAACAAGTTACCAATAGAGAATCAAAATCTATTGAGAAGTACTTACAAGAAATTGGTAAGATTGATTTGATTACTGCAGATGAAGAGGTAGAATTAGCTCAAAAAATCAAAGCAGGTGACCAACGAGCATTAGAAACTTTGGTGAATGCTAACTTACGTTTTGTTGTTTCAGTAGCAAAACAATACCAAAACCAAGGGTTACGACTTTCTGACTTAATAAATGAAGGGAATATAGGACTGGTTAAAGCAGCAAGACGTTTTGATGAAACACGTGGGTTTAAATTTATATCGTATGCAGTTTGGTGGATACGTCAGTCTATTTTACAAGCTTTGGCAGAACAATCTCGTGTAGTTCGTTTGCCATTAAACAAAATAGGTAGCATAAGTAAAATTAACAAGGCAGTTTCTAAACTTGAACAAAGTAATGAACGTATGCCAACACCAGAAGAAATTGCCAAAGTTTTAGATATGACAGTTTCAGACGTAAAACAGTCAATGAAAAACTCAGGAAGGCATATTTCTATGGACGCCCCTTTAAAAGAAGGAGAAACATCAAATTTATATGATGTTATAAGAGCTTCAGAAGCGCCTAAGCCAGATAAGGATTTAATGCAAGAATCTTTGCAATTAGAAATTAGTAGGAGCTTAGAAACCTTATCTCCAAGAGAGTCGGATATTATAAAGTTATTTTATGGCCTAGAAAACTACCGACCTATGAGTTTAACTGAAATAGGAGAAACTTTTGATTTAACAAGAGAACGTGTACGTCAAATTAAAGAAAAAGGAATTAGAAGACTTAAACAAAGATCGAGAACCAAAGTGTTACAGACTTATTTAGGATAGTTTCGACTTTGTTCAATCGAATTAAAAGAGAAATAATAATTTTAAAAATATATTAATATG
This sequence comes from Tenacibaculum ascidiaceicola, assembly GCF_047470925.1. Taxonomy (NCBI): domain Bacteria; kingdom Pseudomonadati; phylum Bacteroidota; class Flavobacteriia; order Flavobacteriales; family Flavobacteriaceae; genus Tenacibaculum; species Tenacibaculum ascidiaceicola. The sequence goes on along the minus strand of NZ_JAZKJP010000005.1, from coordinate 530,646 downwards.
TTGATAATACAAGTAAAGGAAGGTGAAAATATCGACAGAGCGATTAAACGCTACAGAAGAAAATATAGAAATACAAAAGTACTACAAGAAATTAGAGAAAGAAAAGAATATACAAAACCATCTGTAAGCAGAAGAGAGCAATTAAAAAAGGCTCAATACAAAGAGCAGTTTTTATTAGAGCAGGAAAAATAAGATATGGATATACATTTTATTGATCTATTAATATTTGTGGTATATCTGGTTTTTATGCTTGGAGTAGGAGTGTACTTCATGAATAAAAACAAATCAAAAGACGATTACTATGTAGGAGGAAGAAATATGTCAGCGGGTCATATAGGACTATCTGTTGTTGCAACTGATGTTGGAGGAGGTTTTTCTATTGGCTTAGGAGGCCTAGGTTTTTTAATGGGGCTCTCCGGTAGTTGGATGCTTTTTACAGGATTGTTAGGTGCTTGGATAAGCGCCGTTTTTTTAATCCCCAAAGTATACCCTATAGCAAAAAAACATCATTTTTTAACATTTCCAGAATCGTTAGCATTTCACTATAATACAAGAGTGGCTCTAATGGCGGGTATTATTTCGCTAATTGGTTACATCGGTTTTACGAGTTCACAAATTTTAGCAGGAGCAAAACTAGCATCAGCTACATTTCCATCAATATCTATAACAAATGCAGTTTTAATAATGGGAGTTATAGCTGTTGTGTATACAGTTATTGGAGGGATTAAAGCTGTTATTTATACAGATACTATTCAATGGATAATTCTTATGGTAGGATTGATAGGTATTGGAATACCTATTGGTTATATAGAAGTAGGAGGATGGAGCGGAATAAAAGGAATTTTACCAGCTAGTTTTTTATCATTAACAAACGTTTCGTTTATAGATATGTTTAACTGGATAATTACCATTGTACCTATTTGGTTTGTTGGAATGACTTTATATCAACGAATTTATGCCTGTAAAGATGAAGAAACAGCTAAAAAGGCATGGAGAATTGCAGGACTATTTGAATATCCAATAATGGCATTTATGGGAGTTGCTTTAGGACTGTTTTCAAGAGTAGCCTACGAACAAGGAATGTTTGCTAGTATAGGATATGCACCAGGAGTAGAGTTAGATGCTGAATTAGGGCTTCCGCTGTTATTAAGAAGTATTTTACCAGTAGGTTTAATGGGCTTAATGATGTCAGCTTATTTTTCAGCAATTATGTCTACAGCAGATAGTTGTTTAATGGCAGCATCAGGAAACTTAACAACAGATATTTTTGGATATTTTAAGAAGAGTATCAGCATAAGAAACTCACAGTTTATCACCTTTTTAATAGGAGGTTTAGCCATTGTATTAGCAACAAAAATGCAAAATGTATTAGAGTTGATGTTGTATTCTTATGCATTTATGGTGTCAGGTTTGTTAGTTCCTGTTTTAGGAACATTATTGCTAAAAAAGCCTTCTCCTATTGCAGCATTTTACGCCATGATTTCAGGAGGGTTAACTACTTTATTATTAATTGTTTTAGAAGTAAAATTACCTTTTGGCTTGGATGCAAATTTCTTTGGAATAACACTATCAGCAATAGTGTTTTCAACAATTCAGTTAATTAACAACCAAAAAACATGGAAAGCCTAAAGGATACTTTAGAGAAGATTAGAAAAGAGCTGCATAAGTTTCCTGAAGTTTCTGAAAAAGAATATGAAACTAAGAAAAGAATACAAGCTTTTTTAAAGGAACATACCTCTTGTGATGTATTACCAGTGGCTAAAACAGGGTTGTTAGCAATTTTTGATGGGAATAAAGAGGGTAAAACAGTTATGCTTAGGGCAGACATTGATGCATTGCCTATTCAAGAAATAAATAGTTTTGAACATAAATCTGTAAATGAAGGAGTCTCACATAAATGTGGACACGATGGGCATACAGCAATTCTACTTGGAGTAGCAAAACTTCTTACAGAGAAACCGTTACACAAAGGAAAAATAGTATTGCTTTTTCAACCTTCAGAAGAAAATGGAAGAGGAGCACAATCAGTGTTAGAAGATTCTTCTTTTAAAGAACTCAATATAGACTATGCGTTTGCACTACACAATTTACCTGGTTTTACTAAACAAGAAATAGTTGTAAAAGAAAATGAGTTTACTGGTAATGTAAAAAGTGTTGTAATTACTTTAGAAGGAAAAACAGCCCATGCAGCAGAGCCAGAAAAAGGATTTAATCCAGCCAATGCAATTGCTGAAATTCTTCATTTTATAAAACAAGAAACTAAAAATACACCAGAAGATTCTGATTTCTTTTTAGCTACTCCCGTGCACATAACTATGGGAGAAAAAGCCTATGGAGTATCAGCAGGATATGGAGAAGTACACCTTACACTACGAAGTTGGAGTACAAGTTTAATGAACGAGAAACAACAAAAAATAGAACAACTACTTCAAAAACTTGAAGAAAAAGAAAAGTTAAACATTAATACTTCTTGGTTTGAAGAGTTTTATGCAAATAAAAATCATAAAGAAGCTGTTGATTATATAAAAAAAGCAGCAACAAAACAAAAATTATTAATTAATGAAATAAATACTCCGTTTAAATGGGGAGAAGACTTTGGACTGTTTACACAACAGTTTAAAGGAGCTATATTTGGACTAGGGGCAGGAAAAGATACACCAGCATTGCATAATCCAGATTATGATTTTCCTGATGAAGTAACAGTAACAGGAGCACAATTATTTTATAATATTTTAAAAGAAGTTCAACAATAATGACTCATACATCGTATTTAGAATTATCTGAATCAGCTATAAAAAATAACATCAATTTTATACGTGGAATAATAGGAGAGGCTACTATTTTTTCATCCGTAGTAAAAGGTAATGCCTATGGACATGGAATTAAAACCTACTGTATGCTGGCATATAAGTATGGTGTAAGGCACTTTAGTGTTTCTGATGCAAATGAGGCTTTTGATGTAAAAAAAACACTACCTTATGAAGATGTAACCATTATGATAATGGGAATGATAGAAAATAGTCAGTTACCATGGGCAGTAGAAAACGGTATAGAGTTTTTTGTTTTTGAAGAAAATAGACTGCAAAAAGCAATAGAAGCAGCAAAGAAAGTAAAAAGAAGAGCTAAAATTCATTTAGAAATAGAAACAGGAATGAATAGAACAGGATTCATTCCAAAAGAGGCAACAAGAGTTCTTAAGTATATTGAAAAATATAAAGAGTTTATTGATGTAAAAGGAATTTGTTCTCATTTAGCTGGAGCAGAAAGTATATCAAATTATAAGAGAATAACAGATCAAAAGAAAAAATTTAAAAATGTAAGAAAGAGAATAGAAGAACTTGATTTATTCAATCCAACATACCATTTAGCAAGTTCAGCAGCTACAATTAGATATCCGACGACAAGGTTGGATTTGGTAAGGGTTGGTATTTTACAATTTGGTTTTTTTCCAACAAAGGAAATATTGGTTCATTATTTAACCAAAGAGAAAATTGTAGAAAATCCACTAAAAAGAATTATATCTTGGAAAACAGAAGTAATGGATGTTAAAACCATAAAGGCAGGTCAGTTTATTGGTTACGGTACATCATATTTTACAAATCAAGAAACTAAGATAGCAATTATACCTGTGGGTTATTCTTCAGGATACAGTCGTTCTTTGAGTAATAAAGGAAAAGTTTTAATAAGAGGTCAAAGGCATAAAATAATAGGAACTATTAATATGAATATGATGGCGGTGGATATAACACATGCTGATACTATTGAAAAAGGAGATGAGGTTGTATTAATTGGAAGTCAAGGTGATGTTGAAATAACAGTTTCATCATTTAACGATTCGATACAGATTATCAATTATGAATTATTAACAAGACTTCCTGAGAATTTACCAAGAATAATAACAAAATAATTATGGCAGAATTAATTATATATTCTGAAAGAATAAAAGATAATATAAAAAAGCTAAGCAACTTTTTTGAGGAAAACAATATAGAGTGGAGTTTGGTAACAAAAGTTTTCTCGGGAGATAAAACATTTTTAAGAGAAATTTTAACTCCAGATGTAACCGAAAACATTAACTCAATAGGAGACTCTAGGTTAACAAGTTTACGTAATCTACGAGAAGTAAATCCAGATTTACGAACTATATACATAAAACCTCCCGCAAACATTTATGCAGATGATGTAGTGGAGTATGCCGATATTTCTTTAAATAGCTCTTTATCTACTATAGAGTCGCTAAATGAAGCAGCTAAAAAGAAAAATAAAATTCATAAAATCATTATTATGATTGAAATGGGTGAATTAAGAGAAGGGGTAAAGAGAGATAATATTTTAGGGTTTTATGAAAAAGTATTCAATTTATCTAATATTGAAGTAATAGGCATAGGTTCAAATTTAGGGTGTATGTATGGAGTAGAACCTACATATGATAAGCTATTACAATTATCATTATATAAAGAGCTTATATCAGCCAAATTCAACAAGAATTTAAGATATGTTTCTGGAGGGACGTCAATTACATTACCGTTGGTGGAAAATGGAGTAGCCCCTAAGGATATTAATCATTTTAGAATAGGAGAAGCTGCCTTTTTTGGAGTAAGCCCATTAGAAAATAAAAGATTTCAAGATTTACACACGGAAACATTTGAGTTTTATGCTAATGTAATAGAATTAGAAAAAAAGAAAATAGTGCCTGATGGTATTATTAGTGAAGCAAGTATTGGTCACACCTCAGAATATGATGAAAGTGATATACAAGAAACATCTTACAAGGCTATCTTAGATTTTGGTTTATTAGATGTAGATAAAGATGATATTGAAGTTGAAGATAAAGATATTTCTTTTGTTGGGATAACTTCTGATATGTTAGTAATTGATGTTGGGTTGAATAAAGATGAATCAGGAAATATAAAGTATAAAGTAGGTGATAAGGTTAAGTTTAAGCTTAGTTATATGGGAGTTGCCAGACTCTTGATTTCGAAATTTATAGATAAAGTCTACGTAAAAGATATTTAAAAGTCTGTTTTTTTTATTGTTTGTTTTAAAAAAAACTCAAGAGCTATTATTTTAGTTTCTTGAGTTTTTAATTTAGCTAAAACGTTCAACATTAAAAGGAGTAATATCTAGGCTTGTTTTTTTATCATCGATAATTTCAGAAACTAATTTACCAGTAGCAGGCCCTAAGCTCCAACCCATCATCGCATGCCCTGCAGCCACAGTTATATTTTTAAGGTTTGAAAGCTTACCAATGTAAGGCAAACCATCAGGAGAACAGGGGCGTAAGCCACTTTCAACATTATCTATTTCTTTTTGATTAATGTTTAAATTGTTGTAATAACTTTTACTAGCGTTAACGATAGCATTTACTCTCTTCTTATTTATTTTGTTATTGATGCCAGCAATTTCCATCATACCTCCAAAACGTGTAAATCCATTCATTGGAGTTACTGCAACTTTAGCTTCCGTTAAAATGGCAGGAATTGTAATACCAGTATCGTTTTTTACATTAATCCGATAACCTTTACCAGCTTGCACAGGAATATTAATTCCTAATTTTTTTGCTAGCTTCTGTGTCCAAGATCCAGTGGTTAAAATAAATTCATCAGCAACAATCGTGTTGTTTTTTGTATTGATTGATTTTATTGTATTGTTAGAAACATGAAAATCTAGAACTTCTTCATTAGACAAAAAGGTAACATTATTTTGTTCTAAGTACAACTTAAGTTGTTTCATATATTCACTTGGAGTCATGTGAGCATCAGAATGATAATATACAGCTCCTTTAATATTCAATTGAATATTAGGTTCGAGTTTTTGAGTTTCTTCTTTAGTTAAATGTTCAACTTTCAACCCTTCTTTTATGCCAAGCTTTCCAACATTCCATTCCTCTTCTCCCATTTTATCAGTTTTATAATACATCATCAATCCTTTATGCTGATAATGAAAGTCAAAATCTTTTGAAGCCTTTATTTCTTCGTATAATTCTCTACTGAATAAATTAATGTCTTTAATAACAGGAATAGAAGCAGCTACTTTTGTATGTGTTGCAGATTTTTTAAAAAACCAAGCCCATTGTAAGAAGTCATAATCTAAACGAGGTTTAATAGATAATGGACTAGTAGAACTAAGCATCCATTTTAACCCTTTGGAAATCATTCCTGGAGCTGCCAAAGAAACTATATGACTAGGAGTAATAATCCCAGCATTAGCAAATGAAGCTCCTGATGAAAAATCTGATTTTTCAATTACAGTTACTTTGTGTCCTTCTTTTTGAAGGTAATATGCGGAACTTAAACCTATAATTCCACCACCAATGATTATAATTTCTTTACTCATAAAAGATCCCTCGACTACGCTCGAGATGATAATTCGTTGCTTATAAAATATTAAATAACTTGAAAACCATGAGCATAAGGATCATCTTCATCATCGATAATGATGGTGTTGTACCCATATACTTTTGCCCATCCTTGAATACTAGGAACAATGGCTAACTTACCATCTAAAGTAGTTTCTTTTTCAACTCGACCAATAAATTTACTTCCTATAAAACTTTCGTGAATAAATTCCTCGCGAACTTCTAACTTTCCTTTAGCATATAACTGTGCTAAACGTGCTGAGGTTCCTGTACCACATGGACTTCTGTCAATTGCTTTATCACCATAAAAAACAGCATTTCTTCCTGATGAAGTAGGGTCAATAGGGCTACCTGTCCACAACATATGAGTTACATCTCTAATAGTATCATTTTCTGGATGAATAAATTGATCAGGATATTTTTCATTGATTCGTTCTCTAACAACTTGTGAGTATTGAATAATTTTAGAAGCAGTAAAATTGTGAACTCCTGAAAAGTTTTTTTGAGGGTCTACAATTGCGTAATAGTTTCCGCCATAAGCAACATCAAAAGTAATTTCTCCTAATTCAGGACAATCTATAGTGAGTCCTTGAGCTGCTAAATAGCTTTTTACATTGGTTAGTCGAACCCAATCGACTTTTTTGCCTGTTTGTTGGTATTCAATTTCAACTAAACCAGCGGGAGCTTCCATTTTAATTTTTCCAGAAACTTTAGGAGTAATTAATCCTTCCTCAATAGCAATAGTTATTGTACCAATAGTCCCATGTCCACACATTGGTAAACATCCAGAAGTTTCAATAAATAAAATAGCAAAATCGTTTTCTGGATTATGAGGAGGAAACAAAATTGAACCACTCATCATATCATGACCACGAGGCTCAAACATTAAACCTTTTCGAATCCAATCATATTCTTTTAGGAAGTGTTGACGTTTTTCGCTCATGTTGTTTCCTGTTAAATTAGGACCTCCACCAGCAACTACCCTAACAGGGTTTCCACAAGTATGTGCGTCAATGCAAAAAAAAGTTTTTTTCATCTTAAAATTGAATCGCCAGCTTGTATTCTGTAGTAGAAAAAACCCTTCAAATTTTTCTATTTGGAAAGACGAAGCTGGCTTTATTTCAATTTCTTTAGATGCTCCAAAAGTAAGGTTTTACACTCAGAGATTTTCTAAAGAAAATATTAAATTTTGTTATATTATTTCTCCTTTTGTTAGTGTACCGTTAACAGAACGTAAAATATGTAAAGGGTTTTCATTTTTTAGTTCTTGAGGTAATATATGGTTGGGCCAATCTTGATAACTAAAAGGACGTATCCAACGTTTAATTGAATTAACTCCTACAGCTGTAAACCTACTATCTGTAGATGCAGGGTAAGGGCCTCCATGTACCATTGATGGACAAACTTCTACTCCTGTAGGAACACCATTAAAAATAATTCTTCCAACCCTGTTTTGTAAGGCAGCAATTACAGTAGGGTAGTTTACTACTTCATTATCATCTGAAATTACAGTTCCAGTAAGTTGTCCTTCTAAATTTGAAATAATTTCTTCTAATTGTTTTTCATTTTCACATTGAACGACCATAGAGTATGGTCCAAATACCTCCTGGTGTAAGTTTGGATTATTTAAAAATGTTTTTCCTTCAACAGTTGTAACTACTTGCGCAGCATAGTTAGGTTGAGTACTGTCTTCATATGTAGCTACTAATGTTAAACCTTCCTGATTAAGAGCTTTGGTTTTATTACTCTCATATGCTCCAATAATATTTGGATGCAGCATACAACTAGGGTTAATCTCTACAATTTTATGAGCTAATGAGTTAATAAAACTATCTAAACTATCGCTCTTTATTCCTAGAATTAACCCAGGGTTGGTGCAAAATTGCCCTGTCCCGAGAGTAATAGAATTTGCATAAGTACTTGCTAAACTTTCTGCTCTATTTTGTAATGCTTTTGGAAGCATAATTACTGGGTTAATACTACCCATTTCTGCAAATACAGGAATTGGTTCTTCACGTTTTGCAGCTAAATCTAACAAAGCTCTACCACCTCTAATACTTCCTGTAAAACCAACAGCTTTTACTTTTGGGTGAGTAACTAATTGTTGTCCCACTTCTATACCACTCGAATTTAAGTTAGAAAATACACCGTTTGGCATTTCTGTTTTTTCTGCTGCTTTAATTATGGCAGAAGCTATAAGTTCACCAGTACCAGCATGCATAGGATGTGATTTCACTATAACAGGACAGCCAGCTGCTAAAGCAGCTGCTGTATCTCCACCTGCTGTAGAATAAGCAAGAGGGAAATTACTAGCACCAAAAACTACTACAGGACCTAACGGAATATTCATTTTACGTAAATCTGATTTAGGGTTTGGTTCTCTATTAGGTATAGCAGTATCAATAGTAGCTTCTACCCATGAACCATCTTTAACCAAATCAGCAAATGAACGTAATTGAAATACAGTTCTTCCTCGCTCTCCTTTTGCGCGTCCTTCTGGTAAACCAGATTCAGAACAATAAGTTTGTATTAATTCATTGTCTAAGGCTAAAATTTCATCAGCAATAGCATTCAAAAACTCAGCTTTTCTTTCACCTGAAATAGTTCTATACTTTTTAAACGCTTTTGAGGCTAAATTGACAGCTTCGTTAATTTCTTCTTGAGTTGCTTCAGAAAAGACCTGTTTATTTTCCTGATTTAATTCAGGGTTAAAAGTTTTATAAGTTTTGTTTCCTAAAGCTGATAATTGATTTCCTATATAGTTTTTTCCTGTAATCATATTTTAATGAGGTAGAGAGTTAATTAGTAAGTAGCTAAAGCTTTATAATCAGGTAGTGTTGGTCTGTTTTTTAATCCAGCTTCTATTACATTTAAAACATGTTTACGTTCCTCACCTATTAAAGGTAATCGTGGAGCTCGTACATTTTCAGTTCCAATACCTGTAGCCACTTCTGCTAACTTAATATTTTGTACCAATTTAGGATTTATATCTAATTCTAACAATGGTAAAAACCAACGATATATTTCTAATGCTTCTTGTATGCGGCCTGCTTTTTGTAATTCATAAATAGCCACAGTTTCTTTTGGGAAAGCACAAACCAAACCAGCAATCCAACCATCAGCACCCATCAATAAGCTTTCCAAAGCCAAAGTATCAACACCCGTCATTATCTTTAAACGATCTCCAAAACGGTTTTTAATTCTTGTAACGTTTGATATATCTCTGGTTGATTCTTTAACAGCTTCTATATTATTGCATTTTAAAAGCTCATCAAACATATCTAATGTAACTTCAATCTTATAATCTACAGGATTATTGTATACCATAATTGGTAGTGATGAATTGTTAGCTACTGCTTTAAAATATTCAACAGTTTCTCTATCTCCTGCTTTATAGCGCATAGGAGGAAGCATCATCAAACCTTTAGCACCATCTTCTTCCGCTTTTTGAGCAGCTTCAATAGCTCCTTTGGTAGTTTGTTCAGCAATATTCATTAAAACAGGAACTTGATTGTTAACTAAGTTAACGGTTGTTCTAGTTAGTGTTCTTTTTTCATCATCAGATAATGTACTGGCTTCTCCTAGGGTGCCTCCTAAAACAATTCCATGCACGCCTGCTTCCAATTGTGCTTTAATGTTTACTTCAAACATATTTAAGTCTAAAGTATCATCATTTGTAAACTTTGTAGTAACCGCTGGCATTACACCTTTCCAATTTATACTCATTGTAATATTGTTTTTTCATTACAAAGTTATGTGTAAGATAAAGAGAGTTTTGACTTGAAATTACCATATAGTAATACTATATTAGCTTATATAATGTATTTGTTTTATTATATTAATAGTATTTGCATATTTTTGAATAAGAATAGCAATTTATCAATGAAAGTTTTACCCTTTAAAATACCAAAAACTCAAAACATTGGACTAATTTATCAAGAAGATAGAGAGAAGTATTTTTATGATAAGTTCCATCAACATGAAGAAATTCAGTTATGTGTTATTGTAAAAGGAGAAGGAACGTTAATTGTAGGTGATACAATTAACAAATATTCATCGGGAGATGTTCTAGTTATAGGAAGTAACTTGCCACATGTTTTTAAAAGTGATGCTTCTGTTATAAAAGAATCTTTCATGATTTCATTATTCTTTACAAAGAGTTCTTTTGGGAAAGACTTTTTTTTGTTGGATGACTTTAAAGAGTTAATCACTTTTTTTGAAAAATCAATATCAGGATTTAAACTTGTTGAAAATAGAAGTGAAGTGATGAAGATATTTTTAGGTTTACAAAAATCTACGAATCTTAATCGATTTATAGGGCTGCTTGAAGTTTTAAAAATAGTAGTAAACTCAAAAACAACTGAGCTAGCAAGTTTTGTATATCCAAGGAGATACACAGATAATGAAGGAAAGAGAATGCGTAATGTTATGGACTTTACAATGAATAATTTTGATAAAAATATTGATTTGTACGAGATTGCAGAAAAGGCTAATATGACCCCCAATGCTTTTTGTAGATATTTTAAACAACGAACAAATAAGACGTATTTTACTTTTTTGAATGAGTTACGTATAGAGAATGCTTGTAAGTTTTTAAATTCAGAAAACTCATTATCAATAAGTGAAATTGCCTATCAATGTGGATTTAATAATTTATCTAATTTTAACAGAAAGTTTAAAGAAATTAAAGCAGTTAGCCCTTCAAAATACAGAAAAGTTTCGGGTTTTAAGTAGTTAGCTTGTTGTATTATAGTAAGAAAACAAAATATTATCAATTTTAAACAACTGTTGATTATATTTGGGGCTATTTATCTACTTAATTTTAATGGGGAAAAGAATTACTTATTTATTGTTTTTAGTATTGTCAATCATTACTGAATCATCTGCACAAGAAACATTACCAATTTATGCTGATTATTTATCAGATAATGTGTATTTATTACATCCAGCTGCTGCAGGTATTGGTGATTGTGGGAAAATACGATTAACAGCACGACAACAATGGTTAGGGGTAGATGATGCTCCTGCTTTGCAAACAGCGAGTTTTCACACAAAATTAGGTGAGTACTCAAATACTGGATTAGGAGTAATTCTCTTTAACGATAAAAATGGGTATCATTCACAAAAAGGAATTCAAGGTACTTATGCATATCACATTGATATGGGGAATGAAAATCTTTTTAATCAGTTATCTTTTGGATTATCTTTTTCTGTAGTTCAGAATGAGAGAGACCAAAGAACCTTTGTAAATGATCCAGCTGTAAGTCAGGTTATAGAAAGTGACTTCTATTTTAATGCTGACTTTGGTATGGCATATCATAAAAATGGATTATCATCTTATTTTACAGTAAAAAACCTTTTTTTATCAGCAAAAAACAACTTAAATCCAGATTTTGAATCGTATAATCTTAGAAATTATATTCTAGGAGGAGGTTATTTCTTTGGAGATAAAGAAAAGCTACAATTTGAACCATCATTAATGTTTCAATATAAAGAACAAACTGAAGAAAAAATAGCTGATATAAACTTCAAAGTATATAAGACCTTAAATGAAACTCAGTTATGGGCTGCTTTATCTTACAGAAGAAGTTTTGATGGAAATGTTTTTGGAGACTCTCAATATATAACACCTATAGTAGGAGTTAATTACAAGAAATGGATGTTTGCGTACACTTATACACAACAAACAGGTGATGTGGTATTTTCAAATGGAGGCTTTCATCAATTATCTTTAGGAGTAAATTTATTCTGCATAAAGAGAAGAGCAGCAGCGTGCCCTAATATTAATGGAAGTTTTACGTATTAAAAATCAAGGAAGCTGATTTCACTGTTTTGATATTCTTTGAGCATAACTTCCAGAACAGCTTTGTCTTTATTAATATAAAAAGTGTTTTTCGGAAGTTTGTTACTCAGGTTAAGCAAGTCATTTTGTGATAAAATATTTTTTACTTGTTTAGCAACAGCTTCACCAGAATCTATAATTTTAACTTTATTTCCAGTAATTTTTTGTATTTGAGGGAGTAGATATGGGTAATGGGTACAGCCCAAAACAATATAGTCACACTTTTTTTCTAACATGGGAAGTATGTACTTTTTTAATAAATAAGTCATCTCGTCAGAATGAATCTTACCATTTTCTATTAGTTCAACCAAACCTTCTCCAACTTGTTCTATAACGTTAATTTCATCATTTAAACTAGAGGTGGTTTTTTCAAATAAAGTACTATTTAAAGTACCTTTTGTTGCTAGTATACCGATTGTACCTGTTTTAGTATTTAATGAAGCAGGTTTAATTGCAGGCTCTATACCAATAAAAGGAATTTCGTAATTGTTTCTTAAATATTGAATAGCATTAGTAGTAGCTGTATTACAAGCAACAACAATAATTTTAGCTCCATTATTAATTAAAAACTCTGTGTTTTTAATCGATAAATCAACTATTTCTTGTGTTGATTTTTGCCCGTAAGGAGCATTTTTACTATCTGATAGGTAAATAGTGTTTTCTTGAGGTAAAAGTTGATGAATTTCCTTCCATATGGATGTACCACCAATACCAGAATCAAAAATACCAATAGGTTGTTGTGCAATAGTTTTCATACTTATAACAAAAATAAAAATCCTGCTGTTTAAACAGCAGGATTTTTATATAAAATATATGTATTCTTTTTAGAATCCTAATTTAGCTTTTACAGCATCGTAGATATCTTCTCCTTTGTCGTAAACGATTAAACCTTTACCTGGAGCAGCATCAAAAACATAGATAATTCCTCTTTCAGAAGCAACAGCTTTAATTGCGTCCTCAGCTTTCTTTAAAATAGGAATAGTTTTCTCTTGGTATTTCTTTTGCATTTCTTTACCAGCAGCTTGCTCAGCTTGACTAATTCTTAATCTATCTTGTTGAACTTCTTGAGCTCTTTTTTGGTTTACTTCTTGTGTTTGACTCTTACCTTCAGCTTCATATTTTTTCATTTTAGCTTCTAGTTTCTTGTACATTGTTTCAATGTCGTCACGGTATGTTTTGTTTAGCTTTTCTAACTCTGCTTTCATAGCTTTTGTAGCAGGCATCTCAGCTAATAATTTATCAGTGTTAATATGTGCAGTTTTTTGTGCATTCGCCACACCACCTAATCCAATCGTAAAAATTGCAACTAATAATAACGTTTTTAAATGTTTCATCTTTGTTTAATTTAATTAAAGTTATTTTATTCTTGATTTATTTGTTCTCTTTTGTTTCTTCCTCTTTTTTCTTTCTAGCTTCTTCTTGAGCTTTTAATAAGGCTTTTCTTTTTTCTTGTAAAAGCTTTCTTTTATCAGCACGTTCTTTTAAACGTTGTTTTCTTTTTTCTTCAATTTGTTTAATTTTAGCAAGTCTATCAGCTTCTTTTTTCTTTCTTAGTTCAGCTTTTTTTGCTATTTTTTCTTTTTGCTCATCACTTAAGTTATCATTTTTAAGTAATGATTTTTTAGCTTCTATTTTATCCTTTTTAGCTTGTTTTCTTTGATCTATATTAATCATTTGTACAACAAGGTCGCTAATATCGTGTTTTTTGTTGGAATACAGCATAACTAAATCGCTGGATTTGTCAAAAACAAAATCATACTTTTTCCTAGAAGCAATTGTTTGTACAGCGTTGTATACTTGGTCTTGTACAGGTTTTACTAATTGCTTTCTTAAATTATACATATCACCATTTGGACCAAAATATAAAGACTCTAATCTTCTTAAAGATTCTTGCTTAATAGAAATATCTTCTTCTCTCTCTTCAATTAAATCTTTAGTTAAAATGGCTTTTTCGTTTGTTAAATCAGTTTTTAAAACTTCAATAGCACGAGCCTCTTTGTCTAATCGAGCTTTCCATTTTTCAACTTTAGCGTCTAAGGAGTTTTGAGCTTCTAAATATGCAGGGATACTTTGAAGAATATACTCCATATCAATATAAGCGATACGTTGATTTTTTTGGGCAACGGTTATACCTGTTACAAGTAAAAGAACGATTGATAAAATATTTTTTTTCATCTTGTATAATGTGTTTAGAAAAAACCGTGCCAAAACCTAGACGCATTATAAATGCATGATTTTAGAACTGTCTTCCAATTATAAAATGCGTTTGCCAACCTGACTTTTCAGTTAAACCAGGTAACGGATCGAAACCATGTGCGAAATCGATACCTAATAATCCAAATGCAGGCATAAATATACGAACACCTACTCCAGCTGAACGTTTTAGTTTAAACGGATTAAACTCGCTAAAATTGTCATAAGAATTACCTGCCTCTAAAAATCCTACTGTATAAATAGATGCAGAAGGTTTATCAGTAATAGAATAACGTAATTCCAATTGAAATTTGTTGTAAATAGCGCCACCATCAAGAGAAGAAATACGATTGTTTTCGTAACCTCTTAAACCTATTGTTTCACGTCCATCTAATTGTCCTTGAGCAATACCATCACCTCCTACAAAATATCTTTCTACTGGGGTTAATCCTAATTTGTCATTATAAGAGCCTAAATACCCCATTTCAAAATTAGACATTAATACTAATTTATTAGCTAAGGATGTATACCATTTCCCTTTTGCAGAAATCTTGTAATACTCTAACCACTTATATTTATCAGCTAAATAAGCTTGACGCTCATCAGGTGTTGGGTTTGTTGGTTCAGTATAGTCTTTTCCGTTTACTAAAGAGTAAGGGAAAGTAGCTTTAGCTTTTATTGTAAATTCAGAACCGTAAGTAGGGAAAATTAAACTAGGTCCAGCTGAATTACGACTCAATGCAAATGTATATGCTAAGTTATTTAAATCTCCTTGACTTAGTATATTGTTTGAAGAACCTACTCTATATCCGTAATCTTGAAGTTCAATTCTTTGGTAACTTATGTTTTGAGAAAGTGTAAAATAATCATCAGGCCATTTTAAACGTTTTCCTAAACCTATAGAGGCACCAATAATACTTAAACTTTCATCTTTGTTTACATCATAAGTTGTGTAATCAAAACGATATTGGTTTGATAAATATACAGAAAAAGATAATGATTGCGGTGTTTTACCTCCTAACCATGGTTCTGTAAAAGAGAAACTATAGGTATTATATGTTCTACTAGCTTGTAAACGTAAAGATAGTTTTTGTCCGTCTCCCATAGGAAGAGGTTTGTAAGCTTCTTTGTTAAAAATGTTTCTAACTGAGAAATTGTTAAAAGATAGTCCCAAAGTACCAATGAAGGAACCACCACCATAACCACCTTGTAGTTCAATTTGACTACCACCTTTTTCAACTACAGAAAAATCTATATCTGCTGTTTTATTTTGATAGTTTGGCTTAACATCTGGAGTTACATTTGTGTCGAAGAAACCTAATTGTCCTATTTCACGGATAGATCTAATAATGTTTTGACGACTAAATAAATCTCCTGGCTTAACACGTAATTCTCTATAGATTACATGATCGTTTGTCTTGTCATTTCCTGTTACTGTAACTTTCTTTATAGTTGCAGGCTCATCTTCTCTAATACGAACTTCAACAGTAATAGAGTCATTTTCTACTTTAGTTTCTACTGCATTTACCTGAGAAAATAAGAAACCGTTATTGTGATATAATGTTTGAATATCTTGAGAGGTAGGCGTACCGTCTCCAGAAATACGTTCTTTTAAAACTTTTCCGTTATAAATATCTCCTTTGTCAATTCGTAAGATGTTATTTAATTGTTCATCAGTGTACTCTTTGTTTCCAATGAAAATTATTTCGTCAAAACGGTATTGACGACCTTCTTCAACCTCAATTTCGAGGTTTATGGTGTTGTCGTCATTCCAAACTACCTTATCAGACAAAATTCTAGCATCACGATATCCATTTTCGCTGTACTTTTCAAGAATGCTTTTTAAATCTTCTTTATAATCATCTAAAATATATTTAGAAGCTTTCCAAAAACGACCAAAAACTTTACGTTTAGTGTTTTTCATAGCACCTCTTAAAGAAGCGTCAGACATAGCTTCATTACCTGTAAAGTTGATTTCTTTAATTTTTATACGGTTACCTCTGTCAATAAAAATAGCCATGCTAACAGTATTAACATCAGAGGTGTCTCTTTTTGTGTCTAGTGAAACCTTTGTTTTTAAGAAACCTTTATCAGTATATTTCTTTTTAATAAAGTTACGTGTGGTTACAATAAGGTTATCTGTAACCATTGCTCCCTTTTTTAATTCAGTTTCTTTTTTAATCTCTTTAATCTGTGATTTTTTTACTCCTGAAATAGTAACAGTAGTTAATTGAGGTAATTCAGTTACGTCAAATTGAAGGTATACAGTTTCACCATCACGTTTAGATAAGTATACATCTACTTCACTAAACTGCTTGCTTTCGTATAACTTTTTAATAGCACTTGTAAGTTTATCACCAGGTAATTTAACTGGTTGACCTTCTACTAAGCCAGTATATATTCTTACTGTTTGTTCACTAAATTTTTGTAAGCCAGTTACAGTTATTCCACCTAAAATATACTCTTTCCCTTTTTCATAGGAAATAACATTTGAAGTAATGCTGTCTTTAGGAGTTGTGTTTTGTGCTTGAGTACTCACCGCAAAAAGGGTGATAAAAAATACTAGTAAATACGAATATTTATTCATTGGTTTCAATCTGTTCGCTGGTTTTTCCAAATCTTCTTTCTCTGTTTTGATAATCAATTATTGCATCATAAAGATGTTCTTTTCTGTAGTCAGGCCATAATACATCTGTAAAATACAGCTCAGCATAAGCCATTTGCCAAAGTAAATAATTGCTTATTCTTTGTTCCCCACTTGTACGTATCATTAAATCAACGTCGGGCAAATTAAACG
Source organism: Tenacibaculum ascidiaceicola (assembly GCF_047470925.1). Lineage (NCBI taxonomy): Bacteria > Pseudomonadati > Bacteroidota > Flavobacteriia > Flavobacteriales > Flavobacteriaceae > Tenacibaculum > Tenacibaculum ascidiaceicola. Next base: position 513,456 of record NZ_JAZKJP010000005.1, on the reverse strand, counting down.
TATATAAATGATTATTTATAATTTTCTCGTTAATTTTTTCAATTTCTATCTCGTTATTAACAACTTTTTTTGAAATGTTTTTGATTGCATTAACAATTTCTTCTCTTGAACCATAGCTTAAAGCAAAGGTTAAAGTAATTTTAGTATTGTTTTTAGTTGCATCAATAACTTTGTTTAATACTTTTTGAGCATTGCTAGGTAAATTAGCTAAGTTACCAATAGCATTAACTCTTACATTTTTACGTTGAAATTCGGGGAGTTCTTTTTTTAGGGTAGTTACCAGTAAGCTCATTAAAGCATCTACTTCTAACTTTGGACGGTTCCAGTTTTCGGTAGAAAAAGCATATAGAGTTAAAAATTTAATACCTAGCTCAGAAGCTGTGTCTGCTGTTTCTCTAATGGCTGTTAAAGCATTTCTATGTCCAAAAACACGTTGCATCCCTTTACCTTTCGCCCATCTACCATTACCATCCATAATTATAGCAATGTGGTTTGGTACTTTTTGTAAGTTAATGCGCTGTAGTTTTTCTTCCATAATTATTCTGCTATTCCACCAAAACAAGGCGGTCTTCCAAAGGTATATACAATAGAAACTCCTGAGAACACATACCAGTCGTTTCCATTACCTCCAAAGTCTAATGAGTTTATTCTATCTGTTGTAAAATCTATATCGTCTACAAATGTAAATCGTACACCTGTTTCAAATGCGATAGCAAAATTATCTGCTAACCTTCCTTTAAGTCCTATACCTACAGGTACAGTGTAAGAGAATTTATTTTTTAAAAGAATTGTATTACTAGAAGAAGTTGGTTCTGGGCTTTTATAATTAAAAGCAGCAACTTCTGCTAAGATGTATGGAGTGAATGTAGTTCTGTAATCGTTGATATTGTAATCAAAGAAATTAAATTCTACTCCAGCAGCAAACTCATGAATAGTATTTGAGAAGCTAATACCTCTATTTTGACGAAAAGCATTATCGGCATCATTATCATTACCAGAAACAGGTATGTATGTATATGTTCCTCTTAAGGCAATTCTTGGGTTTAAATTGTATTTGTATACAAGTCCGCCTGCAAACTCATTAGGGTATATGTAGTTTGTACTACCAATGTCACCAACATAGTTAGAACCACCGGCAAAAAAACCAATTTCGTGTGTTTGTGATTGTAATGGTGTTACTACACAAGCCAATAATATTAATAAAATAAGTCCTCTCATTGTAAAATAGCGTGCAAATATAGGGAATTGAATTTGCTTTAAAAAGTTAATAATCCGTCTTTTTGATTAACTTTTTTTTTACGTTTTTATTGTAATTAACATCGTTATAACGATTCATTTCGTATATCTTCTCCCCATAATAGTTTTCCACGCAAGGTATTCAAATAAGATTGATTTTTTGGTAAAACACTTTTTATGGTAAATGGAGCTTTTCGTATTTTTATTTTAGTATCTATAGGAACTGTAGTAATTCGAGAATCTAAAGAAATTAAAAAATCTTTTTCTCTTGCGCTAACTTCCAGAAGAATATCTGTATCATCTGGAATAACCATTGGACGCGCATTTAAATTATGCGGTGCTATAGGAGTAATAACAAAACTTTTTGAATTTGGTAAAATAACAGGTCCATCACAGCTAAGAGAATAACCTGTAGAGCCCGTTGGAGTTGCTATAATTAACCCGTCAGCCCAGTAATTCGTTAAATACTCTGTGTTTAATGAGGTTTTAATACCAATCATAGAAGTTGTATTTCTTCTAGCAATAGTAACTTCATTAAGAGCAAAGTTAAGTTCGGTAAAATCTTCTGTAGCAGGAGATGTTTCTATTTGTAATAAAGAACGCTCTTGAAGCGTGTATTCTTTTTTAAGCATCAAGTTAATAGCTTCTTCAATTTGATCTTTTTGAATCGTAGCCAAAAAACCTAAACGCCCAGTGTTAATACCCATAATAGGAATATCTAAATCTCTAATATAGGTAACGGCTCTCAAAATAGTACCATCTCCACCTATGGTAAACATCACATCAAAAGTATTTGATAAGTCATTAAAGTGTGCGTAAGTGGGGTACTTTTTACTTAGCGAATTATTTTCAACAAATAAATTATAGAACTGTTGTTCAAAAAAAACAACAATGTTATGTTTTTCTAAAATGGTTAAAAGAATTTTAACTTCTTTTTCTGCAAGTGTGGTATAAGCTTGTCCGTAAATAGCGACTTTTTTCACTTTTGGAGTTTTGTTTGGTTATTGAAAAAATTACATATCTAAGTACTTCCTTAAATAGGCAGCTCTATCTTTTAGTTCTTCTAAATAAAAATCATCTTTGTGTTGAGTAATAACATTGTAGCCGTATCTACGAAATGTTTGAATGATTTCATTTATTTCTTCAGAAACAATTTTAAGAGTAACTTCAATACTATTTATATTTTCAGAAGAAATATATGCGCCCAATAATTTACCGTTACTAGCTTCAACTATTTGTGCTACCTGACTCATAGAATAATCTGTTTTATTCTTGTCAATAATCAAAGTATCACTCTCGTTGTGTAAAAAAGGGCTGTTTGCAAAAGCATCTAAAATATCACTCAATTCATAGTAACCTACATAATGCAGGTTTTTATCAAGAACTGGAATTAAATTCGAGTCATTATCAGCAAATAAAGCAATTAAATCGAGTAAAGTTGCATTTTCATTTGTGTAAAAATGATCTAATAAGTAGGAGTACTCTCTAAGTGTACGATTTTTATTTTCTATTGTCTGAATATCACTTTCAGGCAAACAACCTACTAATCTGTTGTTTTCAACAACAGGAATATGGGTTATAGGCAAATCATTACACAGCTTTTGAGCACTTTTTACAGTGCTGTTTAGTGAGAGTGCTTTAATTTCTTTTAATATAAAATCGTTGATTTTCATTACTACGAATATAGTTTAAAATGTTGGAATGCGTTACCTTTGTAGTCTAATTTTATAGCATGACAAAGTTAAGTGTTAATATTAATAAAATAGCTACACTTCGTAATTCTAGAGGTGGGAACGTACCTAATTTACTAAAAGTAGCAGCCGATATACAAGATTTTGGGGCAGAAGGAATCACAATTCACCCAAGACCAGATGAACGTCATATTCGTTATCAAGATGCCTATGATTTAAAATCAATTGTAACAACTGAATATAATATTGAGGGAAATCCAATTGATAAGTTTAAGCAAATGGTGTTAGAAATTAAGCCAACACAAGTAACATTGGTTCCTGATAGTGTAGACCAACTTACGTCTAATGCTGGTTGGGATACTATAACGCATCAATCGTATTTAAAAGATGTGATTGCTGAATTTAAAAGTGCAGGAATTAGAACATCAATTTTTATTGATACAGATTTAAAACTAATTGAAGCTGCTGCAAAAACAGGAGCAGATAGAGTTGAGTTGTATACTGAAGAATTTGCAACGCAGTACGAAAAAGGAAATAAAGAAGCTGTAAAAGTGTACGCAGAAGCAGCTATATTGGCAAATGAAGTAGGGCTAGGTGTTAACGCAGGTCATGATTTAAGTTTAGATAATATTCAATTTTTTAAACAAAACATTCCTCATTTGGCTGAAGTGTCAATAGGACATGCGTTGATATCAGAAAGTTTGTATTTAGGTTTAGAGAATGTTGTGAATATGTATTTACATCGTTTGCAATAACTATGGAAGTATTACACTCAAAAATAATTGGAGAAGGACAGCCGTTGCTTATTTTGCATGGATATTTTGGTATGGGTGATAATTGGAAATCACATGCCAATAAATTTGCAGAAGACGGTTTTGAGGTACATTTGATAGATCAACGAAATCATGGACGAAGCTTTCATACAGACGCTTTTGACTACGAATTATTGGTTGGTGATTTGTACAATTATACTCAACATTATAACCTGGAAAAAGTAGATTTGTTAGGGCATTCCATGGGTGGGAAAACAGTAATGCTGTTCGCAACAGAATATCCTGAGTTAGTAAATAAACTAATTGTTGCAGATATTTCACCAAGAATGTATCCGCCACATCATCACGAGATTTTAGCAGCTTTAAACTCTGTAGATTTTTCAGTACAAACTTCGCGTAAGTTAGTAGATGAAAAGCTAGCAGAGTTAATTCCAGAAAAAGGAATTCGTCAATTTTTAGCCAAAAACGTTTATAGAAAAACAAAAGATGAATTAGCATTTCGTTTTAATTTAAAATCGTTAACAGAAAATAACAGTGAGGTAGGGGTAGCGTTGCCTTCTTTTACAGTTTTTGAAGGAGATACGTTGTTTTTACGCGGAGCAAATTCTGGATATATTTCAAAAGAAGATGAGCCGCTAATTCAAGCACACTTTCCAAAGGCGGTAGTAAAAACTGTAGCCAATGCTGGGCACTGGCTACATGCTGAAAACCCAAAGGATTTTTATAAAGAAGCTATAACTTTTCTAAAGTAAAAAGCGAGGAGGAATTTATTAATCCCTAGTCCCTCGCTTAAAATACTCGCCCCCCGGCGAAAAACAAAAAATGTATTAAGGGAAATCACTGTTTATTTCATTAATCAAGCTATTTATATTACTGTCAATAGCTTGTTGATCTTTCATATAGTTATGGAAAACAACCACAATAGCTTTTTCAATAGTTAAATTTTTTCTTTTACCAGAATATACTTTTTGTATGGTTTCTAAAGAAAAATCATGACCATTCTTGCTTAAGTAGTTTTTTACCTTTTCACGGTATTTAGGTGGTTTAATTTTTTCTAATTCTTTTCGTTGTATAGCAGTTATCATAAAAACTCAAATTGTTTTTTAGAAGTTGATAGCACTTTTTAATTTATATTTGTACGTATCCTGTACTTATTACGAAGTAAAAATACAAACAAAAATCTAAACACGAAAACAAAATTAAATAAAATTTAGAAAAAAGTTATTTTTCAATGAGCGATTTTGTAGATGAAACATATAAGAGAGTAGAAGAAATAATTAACTATAAAAGGTTAAATATTAGGTCTTTTGAGGAGATTATTGATGTGTCTAATAATTCTATTGGAACAGCAATAAGAAGAAAATCGTCATTTAAAAGTAATGTGTTAAACAAAATTCTACATTCTTTTCCAGAGATAAACCCAACTTGGTTGCTTACAGGAAAAGGAGAAATGTTTTTAAATGGTGTAGCTAAAGCAAGTGAACCAGCATCTAAATATAACTTGCTAGATATAAAAAGCAAGGTAAAAGATAATCTAATACACTTGTTGTTAGAAGATAAAGAAGTAAAAGAAGCTATAGCAACTCAAGTTTCAGAAGTCTTAAAGAAATAATAACTTAACGGTTGCTTTAAAAACTAACCTTCATTTTCAGTTAAACTCTCCAAAGCATAATACAATCTATTTTGCGCGTTGTCTTGCGAACCAAAGATAGAGCGATATACTTCACCATCAGGAGTTAGTAATATCCATTGTGGTGTTCCTTCAGAGTTAAAAAAATCATACATTTTATGATTGTTGTCTATATAGATAGGGAAAGGGAGCTCGTTTATAGTAAAAATACTTAGAATATCATCTTTGGTAACATTGTTGCTGCTAAAATTACTATGGATACCAATAACTTCAATATCCTTGTAGGTTTGTTTAAATTTATAAGCTAATGGAATAGCTCTTCCTGTACAACCTAAACAAGCATTGTTGTAAAACAACAATAATAGAATTTTGTTAGCATACTTTTCAAGTAAATTAACTTCATTTTGATTAAAGTCGGTAACTTTTATTGAGGTTACAATTTTGCTAGTATCCATTTTAGGTTTTTAATTGAAGTTTTTAGCAAAGTTATTTAAAAAGAAGAAGCTTTTAAATCTCTACAAGCTAAAAACATTCTTTAGCTTGTAGAGTAGAGTTTGTTACTGTAGGTTTTTACCTAATGTGTATACTTTATTTAACCACAAATTTCTTTGTTCTGTGGTTGAATCTTTTATTACTGAAAGGAAAGTGGTTTTAACAGGTTTAATACCACAAAACTCCAATGTTCCTTTTTTAAACTGCCTAATAGCAGGTCTTTTCATAAAAAGATAATCATACCAACTAGGGGTGTCAGAAGTTATAATAAGTCGAGAAGTTTTATCTTTTAAAAGCTTTTCAGGAAAAGGTTTTCCTTCAACAGGCTGAAAAGTAATTCCAGGTAAAAAAGCTCTGTCAATAAAACCTTTCATCATTGCAGGGTAGCCTGCCCACCAAATAGGAAAAACCCAAACTAAATGATTTGCTGCTTTAATTTTGTCTAAAGCCTCAATTAAATCAGGTTCTAAATCAGTTCTTTTTCTATAACCAAATTTAAGAATAGGGTTAAAGTTTAAATCGGCAATATTAATTTGTTCTATTTGTGCGTTGGTTTCTTCTGCACCTTTTTTATAGGCAGCAGCAAGTGCGTGATTAAAACTTTCTTTATCAGGATGTCCGTTTATTAATAAAATGTTCTTCATAATATAGTTAAGATTATGAAGCAAATTACGGGTGGTTTTACAAGCCTAAAAAGGACAATTGTCTAATAAAAAACTGATTTTCTAATTCGGCTCAAATGTCGTTGCGTAATACCTAAATAAGAAGCAAGATATTGTAATGGTATGGTTTGTAAATAGCTAGGGTGTGTTTCTAATAATTTCTTGTAGCGGTTTTCAGCGCTTTCATTTTGTAAAACAAAAATTCTGTTCTCAAGATTTATATATTCTTGCTCAGCAAATATTTTAAAAAGACGTAACCAATTGGTGCTTGAATTTTCTAGTGCTACAAATTGCTCTTTGGAGATGCTGTATAGTTCTGCATCGGTTAATGCTTGAATATTCTCGTTAGTTATTGTTTGAGAAATAAAAGACGAGTAAGCGGTAACAAAAGAGTTTTCTGATAACAAACAATAGGTAGCTTCTTTTTCGTCAGACGAATGATAAAACGACCTGAAAATACCTGAAGCTATAAAAGCAACTTCTTTACAAGTGTTTCCTTCTTGTATAAAAAAATCACCTTTGTTAAGTTTTTTATACCTAACTAAATTTACAAAGTTGTCTATTTCTTCTTCGGAAAGAATGTTGTAGGAGGCTAAGTGTTTTTTGAGCATTTAAAAGTTTTTATTATCTGTTATTTAGGTTGGGGTGTTGTGTTCTTAATCTTGTGTTTGTGCAATAGAAAAAAAACTATTCCAAAAATTCCAGTTAAAAATGTGATTAAAAAACCAATTCTTGAGCGACTTTTTGCTTGGTGAAAACTGAATAAAATTTTACCCTTATCGTTAGATATACCAAAGACTTCTGGTTTGTATTTGTTTTGATCTGTCTTTTTTATCCAGATTTTAACTTCCTTAGATGTTGTTAATTGTCTTTTTATATCTTCAAAAATTTTATTATTTCTCTCTTGACCTATGTTTTCCATTATGTAGTAGGTTTTAAGATTATTTTTGAGAGTTATTTTTAATTCAGATTTTGTGCTTTTGGAGCCCCTAGAAGAGACTCTATGATAAAAGGTATTAATATCTTTAATTTTACCGCTTTCAATAATTAGAGAACTTTTTAAAATAAATAAGGAAGGAGCAAAGAAATAGATACCACAAATTAAATTCATTATTCCAAAAACTAAGAACTTTCCAGCAGTGTCTTTTTTATTCATTTACATAACTTGTGTATTAAGTCTAGCGAAATTAAAATAAATCCTCAAATAACTAAAACAAAGTTTTTAAACCTGCCAAAACAGCAGTTTTCTACTTTTGGTATGGTTGTGGTAAAGTATATGAAGTGTTATGAATTAATAGTTTCAGTTAAAAAGAGTAAATTTATAATTCATAACCAATTAAATAAAAAAGAAAAATGAAAACATTTTTAAAAGTATTATTAACTGCATTGGCAGTAATTGTTTTGGCAAATATTTTACCAGGGGTAACCGTAGCAAGTTATACAACCGCAGTAATTGTAGCGTTAGTAATTGCTTTGTTAAACCTATTTGTACGTCCGTTACTAGTGTTTTTTACATTGCCAGCAACCATCGTTACACTAGGATTATTCTTATTTGTAATTAATGCAGTAATTATATTATTGGCAGATAAACTAGTGTCAGGATTTGCAGTTAGTGGATTTTTTACAGCGCTCTTGTTCAGTGTATTGCTGTCAATTTTCAGATCATTAATGTTTTCGCTATTAAAAGAAGGAGACGAATAAGTAACCTAAAACATTAAAAACTAGAAAATAAGGGAGGTAAAAAAGATAATATTCTTATAGCTAAAAGTCTTGGTTATCAATAAATAAAGTAGTAATTTTGCACCCGATTTTTTAAGAAACAGATTTTTAAGATGAATATAACAAAAGAAAACGTAGATGCATTAAATGCAGTTGTAAAAGTTGATATTGTTGCAGAAGATTATCAAGATAAAGTAACAAAAGTATTAAACGATTACCGTAAAACAGCTAACATTCCTGGGTTTAGAAAAGGTCATGTACCAATGGGAATGGTAAAGAAGCAATACGGAAAATCAGTAATGATTGATGAGGTAAACAAGCTTTTACAAGAGTCGTTAAACAAATTCTTAGTTGAAGAGAAGTTAGATATCTTAGGTAACCCATTACCAAGAGTTCAAGAAGATTTCAATTGGGATGCTGATAAATTCTCTTTTGAGTTCGAATTAGGATTAGCTCCTGAGTTCGATGTAAACTTAAAGCCAAAAAACAAAGTAACTCAATATAACATTGTTGCTACTGACGAGTTAATCGAAAAAGAAGTTGAAAACATTCAATCTCGTTACGGTAAAATGTCAGCTAAAGACGAAGCTACAGAAGAAACTAATGTTACTGGTACTTTCGTAAACGAAGAGAAAGAAATCAACAAAAAATCTACAATTTCTGTAAAAGATATTAAAGGAAAAACAAACTTAAAAAAGTTTGTAGGTGCTAAAGTTGGAGACGTTTTAGAATTAAAAACTAAAAACTTATTTGAAGACGAGCACAAGTTACAAGGAGCTTTAGGAGTATCTCACGATGAGGTTCATGATTTAGACATTCCTGTAACATTTACTATTGAAGAAATTACTGAAATAGAACCAGCAGAATTAGACCAAGAGTTATTTGATAAGTTATTTGCTGACGGAAGTGTAAAAACTGTAACTGAATTAAAAGACAAAATTAAAGAAGACGCAGAAAAGCAATTCCAACAACAAGCAGATCAACAATTGTTAAATGCAATTACTGAGAACTTAGTTGATAATACTAAGTTTGATTTACCAGTTGAGTTCTTACAAAAGTGGTTACAAACTGCTGGAGAAAAAGAGTTAACTGCTGAACAAGCTGTTGAAGAATACAACAAGTCTGAAAAAGGATTACGTTACCAATTAATCGAAGGAAAGATTATGAAGGATAACGATATTAAATTAGACTATGCAGAGTTAGTAGACTATGCAAAAGGATTTATTAGAGCTCAAATGGCTCAGTTTGGAAACATGAATCCAGAAGAAAAAGAATTAGATGATATCGCAGGAAGAATCTTACAAAACCAAGATGAAGCACGTCGTTTACAAGAGCAATTAATTTCTCAAAAATTATTAGCTTTTTATAAAGAAAACATGAGTTTTGACACAAAAGAAGTTTCTTACGAAGATTTCATTAAAGAAGTATACAAATAACAGTTAATTACTGATGTTATAAATAAAAACCTGAATGTACATTCAGGTTTTTTTAGCCATTAACTGTAACAAAATACTAACGAAATAGTTCTTATATTTACATCTTTATAACCCAAAAACATTTTAAAAATGGATTACGGAAAAGAGTTCGAAAAATACGCAACAAAGCACCACGGAATAAATAGTACCTATTTAGGAAAAATTACTAGTAGCTTAACTCCATACATTATGGAAGAACGTCAAATGAATATTACTCAAATGGATGTTTTTTCTCGTTTAATGATGGATAGAATTATCTTCTTAGGTACAGGAATTAACGATCAAGTAGCTAATGTAATTCAAGCACAATTATTATTCTTAGAAAGTGTAGATGCTAATAAAGATATATCAATTTACATCAACTCACCAGGAGGTGGAGTATACGCTGGTTTAGGTATTTACGATACCATGCAGTTTATTAAACCAGACGTAGCTACAATTTGTACAGGTATGGCTGCTTCTATGGGAGCTGTATTAATGTGTGCAGGAGAAAAAGGAAAACGTTCAGCGTTACCACACTCTCGTATTATGATTCACCAACCATTAGGTGGAGCACAAGGACAAGCTTCTGATATTGAAATTACAGCTCGTGAAATTTTAAAATTAAAAGATGAGTTGTACCAAATAATATCAAAGCACTCAGGTCAAACAGTAGAAAAAGTAAACCAAGATTCTGATAGAGATTATTGGATGAAAGCCGAAGAAGCAAAAGCTTACGGAATGGTAGACGAAATTTTAACTAGAAAATAATAAACAGCTAATAGCAGTGAGCTGTTGGCAATAAGCTGATAAGATGTCGAAAGAAGAAAATTTACAATGTTCCTTTTGTGGGCGTAAAAAACCAGAAACCGATTTATTAATCGCAGGTTTAGATGCACATATATGTGATAAGTGTATAGAGCAAGCTCATGGAATAGTAGAAGAGGAAATAGCTGAAGCTAAAACAAGTGATTTGTCAAAAGATCTTACCTTAAAAAAGCCAAGAGAAATTAAAGCTTTTTTAGATGAATATATCATAGGGCAAGATCAAACTAAAAGAGCCATGTCTGTAGCAGTATACAATCATTATAAAAGATTGTTACAAACCAGAGATGATGAAGATGAGGTAGAGATTGAAAAATCAAACATCGTTTTAGTAGGAGAAACAGGAACAGGGAAAACATTAGTAGCTCGTACAATTGCAAGAATGCTAAACGTACCATTTTCTATTGTAGATGCTACCGTGTTAACACAAGCAGGTTATGTAGGGGAAGATGTTGAAAGTATTTTAAGCCGTTTGTTACAAGCTGCTGATTACGATGTTGAAAAAGCTGAAAGAGGTATTGTATTTATTGATGAAATAGATAAGATAGCTCGTAAAGGAGACAACCCATCAATTACACGTGATGTTTCTGGTGAGGGAGTGCAACAAGCTTTACTGAAACTATTAGAAGGTGCAGTTGTAAATGTAGCTCCTAAAGGAGGAAGAAAACATCCTGAGCAAAAGTTTATTGAAGTAAATACCAAAGATATTTTATTTATTGCCGGAGGAGCTTTTTCTGGAATAGATAGATTTATTAGCAAGCGTTTAAATATGCAAGCGGTTGGTTATAGTGCTTCGGTGGAAGAAGATAAAATAGATCACGATAACTTATTGCAATACATCACACCTTTAGATTTAAAATCTTTTGGTTTGATACCAGAAATTATTGGTCGTTTACCAGTATTAAGTTATATGAATCCGTTAGATGAAAAAACACTTAGAGCTATTTTAACAGAGCCTAAAAACTCAATTATAAAACAGTATACTAAGTTATTTTCAATGGATGATGTTGAGTTTACAATGACCGAAGATGCATTACAGTTTATTGTTAATAAAGCAGTAGAATACAAGTTAGGCGCACGTGGATTACGTTCGTTATGTGAAGCTATCTTAACAGATGCAATGTTTGATATGCCAAGTTCTGATGAAAAAGAATTTAAGGTAACAAAAGAGTATGCAGAGTCGAAATTAACAAAGTCGGCATTAAAGAAATTAAGAGCAGCATCTTAAAAAACTATATAATTAAACAAATAAAAAAAAGCCATCAATTTACTGATGGCTTTTTTATTTTATAAACTAAGGTGTTATTCTGCTTTATGAAGCTTACTATATTGCTGTATCCATTTAGTAATTTCTTCATCTTTAATATCATACTTATACATAAGATCTTCTCTTATTTGCTTTAAGTATTTTTCGTTTAAAACACTTTTTTCATATTCAGAAATAACCAATTGTTTAAAGCTTTCAGCATACTTTTGTACAGGTTTTTTAATCTCTTTAGGCTCATCTTCTGTAGTTTCAGTTTCTACTATCTTTTTTTCTGCCTGCTCTACAACAACCTCTTCTGTAACCTTGTTGTCAGCAACAACACCATTACTTGTCGCATAAGTGGTTTTTTCGTCTTTATACCATCCTTGAGGAATGTTAGCTAATTGCTCTTCACTAACAATAATAGTTTTAATCTTGTTACCAGTAACATCCATACTTTCTAAATTAGGGCAGTTTGAAACGTCTAGCGTAGTAAGCTGATTGTAACTAGCGTATAAGCTTTGAATGTTAGGGTTTTCACCAAGTATTAAAGAGGTTAATTTGTTGTAATCGCAACTTATATAGGTTAAGTTAGGATTCTTACTAACATCTAAGCGCTCAATTTTGTTTTCACTACAGTTTAAGAAACTTATAGAAGAGCTCTGCGATAAATCAATCTTTTTAATCTCGTTACCAAAGCAATCCAAACGTTTTAAGTTAGGAAAACTTTCTAAACCAGTTAAATCTTTAATTTTTGAATAAACATTAGGTAAGTCTTTGTTTGTAACAGGATCATTAACATTTAAGTTAGTAACATATTCTGCATCACTAATTGTAATACTACCGTTTAAACCGTTAGAATCAATTTTTAAATTGATTAAACATTCCTCTAAACCAATATCAGGAATTCGAATAGTTTCTTGTGAATAAATGTTAAATGCAAATAATGTTGCAAAACAAAGGGGGATAATTGTTTTCATCATAAGGGGAATTTTTGCCAAAATTATGTAATTATATGTTTTTAGCAAATTAAATTTGCCAAGAGTTTTATAACAATAAGCTAACTTTTAAAACTAGTAGTATATTTGTTTGCTATATTTTTATAGAATATGATAACCCAACAAACCATAGATAGAGTTTTTGAGAGCGCTCGAGTAGAGGAAGTGATAGGAGAATTCGTGCAGTTAAAAAAATCAGGAAGTAACTTTAAAGGGTTAAGTCCATTTACTGACGAACGCACCCCTTCGTTTATGGTATCGCCAGTAAAACAAATTTGGAAAGACTTTAGTACAGGAAAAGGAGGAAATGCAATTTCATTTTTAATGGAACACGAGCATTATACCTATCCTGAAGCGATACGTTGGTTAGCTAAAAAATACAATATTGAAATAGAAGAAACCGAGCAGTCTGATGAGCAAAAACAGCAGATGAATGAACGAGAAAGTATGTTCATGGTTTCAAAGTTTGCCAAAGATTACTTTCATGATGTATTAATGAATACGCAAAATGGAAGAGCTATTGGTTTATCTTACTTTAAAGAAAGAGGATTTAGGGAAGACACTATTGAAAAGTTCGATTTAGGTTACTGTAAAGACGAATGGGATAACTTTACCAAAGCAGCCTTAGCTAAAGGCTACGATTTAAAATACTTAAAATCTACTGGATTAACAATTGTAAAAGAAGGAGGAACAGAAGAAAGAAAGTTTGACCGATTTAAAGGACGTGTGATGTTTCCTATTCACAGTATGTCTGGACGTATTTTAGGTTTTGGGGGTAGAATACTTACTAACGATAAAAAGGCCGCAAAATACCTAAATTCACCTGAGAGTGACATCTATCACAAGAGTAAAATCCTTTACGGACTTTATCAAGCCAAAAAAGAAATAGCTAAAGAAGATAATTGCTTTTTAGTAGAAGGATATACCGATGTAATTTCATTTCACCAATCTGGTATTGAAAATGTAGTAGCGTCTTCAGGTACAGCATTAACACCTGATCAAATTCGCTTAGTAAACCGATTAACACAAAACATAACCGTACTTTTTGATGGTGATGCAGCAGGAATTAGAGCTTCAATTCGAGGAATTGATTTAATTCTTGAACAAGGAATGAATGTAAGGGTAGTGGCTTTTCCTGAAGGAGAAGATCCTGATAGTTTTGCCAAAGCGCATTCTAATGCTGAATTAAAACAGTATTTAGAAGAGAAGTCACAAGACTTTATAGAGTTTAAAGTTTCTTTATTAATGAAGGAAGCAGCGAACGACCCTGTTAAGAAGGCTGGGTTAATTAGAGATATTGTTACGAGTATTTCTAAAATTCCTGATGGTATTCAGAGAGAAGTGTATGTGCAAGAATGTGCACGTATTATGGATATTTCTGAAAGAGTACTATTTAGTGAGCTTGCACAGTTACTAAAAAAAGGTGCGACAGCAACGAGAAAGAGCAATGTAGGACAAGACCCTAATCAACCACCCCCAGAATATTTTCAAGAGCAAGGGCAAGCTTCAATGGAAGCTATAAAAGGAGGAAAAGGGAAGTTGCAACAAAACATCAATCAATTAAATATCCTTGAAAAAGAAGTAATCAGGATTTTGTTGTTATATGGTAACGAGATTGTTGATTTTGTAAACTGGGTAGAGGCAGTTGACGAAAGAGGACGCCCGTTTTTAGAAAAAGAAGAATACCAGAATACGGTATCAAACGAGCTGTATTTAAACTTACAAGAAGACGAAATAGAGTTTACCAATGAAATATTCAGATTAACTTACTATGAGTTAATTCATCAATTAAATCAAGATGAAAAAATAAAAGTAGATCATTTGGTAATGCATGAAAATCCTCAAATATCTAGTTTAGTAACTAATATTTTAATGGATGAAGAAAAGTATAATTTAAGCGATTGGGAGCGTAAAGAGGTTTTTGTAACAGAGACGGTTAAAATTCTTCCAAAGCTAGTTACCGATGCTATTTTAAACTTGCGTAGAGTTTTAATTGAAGAGAAAATTAAAGAGATTATGCAAGAAAGTCAAGAACAAAAAGCAGTCCCTAATCTAGAAGAAATCAGTAATTATACAGGATTAAAAAAGCGTCTTTTTGAAAAATTAAACCGTGTAATCTAAGGTTTATAAACTGCTAATTATTTAGAATTTTAACATTCTTAACATTTTTTTTGTAACTTTACCGGCGAAAAGAACAAGAAATAAAAGAAAAAATGAGAAAGTTGCTACAAATTCTAGAGTTACTTAGGTTGCTCGTCATATTGCCATTTAATATTTCTAACGGGCATAAAAAAAGTGCTTACCAAAGAATTAAACGACAAATGATGTCGGTTAATTTACTTTAAGTCTTTAGGAATTTCGCAAATAGGAATAGGAATCATTTTATGCTGATTAATTCGGTTGAGACGAGTGTATATTTTATACACTTCTAACTCTCTACCAGAAAAATCATTTTCAGTTTTTCCTGCATCTTGCATTTCCATAGCCCACTCTAGTTCATCGTATGAAGCTCCAATTTGGTCTTCGTCTGTTCTATCATCACCCCATAAACCATCAGTTGGAGGAGCTACTATAATATCATTATTTATACCTAGATATTTTGCTATTTCATATACTTCAGATTTTACCAAGTCAGCAATAGGACTTAAATCAACACCTCCATCACCATATTTTGTATAAAAACCTACACCAAAATCTTCTACTTTATTTCCAGTTCCAGCAACCAACAAACCATGTAAACCAGCAAAATAATATAAAGAAGTCATTCGCAATCTTGCTCTAGTGTTGGCTAAAGCCATAAAGCGTTTTTCTTCACTTTCAACAGGAGGTAATGAATTTACTAAACTATCAAATACAGGAGTTAAATTTATTTGTTTCATTGAAACATTATCAAAGTTGTTATTTAACCAGTCTATATGGTCTAATGCTCTACTTACTTGATTTTTAGCTTGATGAATCGGTAACTCAACACATAATGTAGGTAAACCAGTTTTTGCACATAAAGTTGAGGTAACAGCACTATCAATACCACCAGAAATTCCTACAACAAAACCATTTACTTTGGCATTAGTAGCATAATCTTTCAACCAATTTATAATATGTTCAGCAACCTTAGGAGTATTCATTTTTGTGATATTTTAAGAGTTTACAGTTAAGTGGTAAAAACTAATTTAGTAATTTCGACGTTGTAATTTAGAATGTAAATATACTAAAGTTCATGAGAAAAATTTTAGCCCTAGTTGTCTTAGTTTTTATAAATATTTCATGTAAAAATGATGAAAGTAACAAGTTAGGTGTAGATGTGTCTAATATTAATGTGAATATTAATTTAGAACGCTTTGATGTTGATTTTTATACAACTAAACCAAACGAATTAAATAAAACAAAAGAAAAGTATCCGATGCTTTTTCCTCCACAACCTGATAGTGTTTGGATGAACAAGATTAATAATAAAGACGAACGAGAGTTATTTGCTGAAACTCAAAAGGTTTTTCCTGATATAGAAGAAGAAAAAGGGCAATTAAGATCTCTTTTTAAGCATGTTAAATATTACAATCCAAGATTTGTAAGTCCTAAAGTGATTACTATGCTAACAAACATCGATTATAATAACAGAATTGTATATACGGATAGCTTATTGTTGATTTCTTTAGATTCTTACTTAGGAAAAGAACATGAGTTTTATAATGATTATCCAGCATATGTAAAACAAAATAATACCAAAGAACACATTGTAGTTGATGTTGCTAAAGCTATTGTTGGTAAACAAATGTTACCTAGTATGGCAAGGAGTTTTATTGATAAAATGATTTACAGAGGGAAAAAAATGTATTTGTTAGATGCTTATTTACCAAACACATCAGATGCCTTGAAAATAGGATACTCACAAACAAAATTAGATTGGGCAGAGAGAAATGAAGAACAAATATGGATGTATTTTGTAGAAAAAGATTTGTTGTATAGTACTAGCAAAGATGTTGATAAACGCTTTTTAGATTTAGCTCCTTTTTCTAAGTTTTATATGGAAGAGGATAGTCAATCACCGGGAAGAATAGGAGAGTGGATTGGTTGGCAAATCGTACGTTCGTACATGCAAAAGAATGATGTATCTTTGCATAAATTATTACAAACAAGTGAAGAGGAAATCTTCAAAAACTCAAGATATAAACCAAAAAGATAATGGCGATAGAGTATACATCAAAAATAACATTTAAAGTAGGGTTAGACGAAAACAGAATTCCAGAAGAAATTACTTGGAACGCAGAAGACGGAGGTATAAAAGATGAAGCCTCAAAAGCTATTATGCTATCTGTTTGGGATCATAAACAAAAAGATACCTTACGTATGGATTTATGGACTAAAGATATGCCTGTAGATGAAATGAAGCAGTTTTTTCATCAAACCTTAGTGTCTATGGCAAACTCTTTTGAAAGAGCTACAAACGATGAAAAAATGAGTGCAACGATGCGCGATTTTTGTGACTACTTTGCTGAAAAACTAGAGTTAATTCAGAAATAAAAAAAAGCAGCTTTTAAAGCTGCTTTTTTTATGTGTTATAATTTTTTATTTTACTAATAATAGTTTCATAGTCGTTTGGGTTGTTTACAAAATCTAAATCAGAAACATCAACAATTAGAATGTTTAAGTCAGGTTGTGTTTTGATAAAGTTGCTATACCCATCATGGATTTTTTGTAAGTAACTTGCTTCTATATTTTGCTCGTAATCGCGTCCACGCTTTTTAATGTTTTCTAGTAAGCGTTCTGTGTTTTGGTATAAGTACACGTACAAATCAGGCTTTGTGATTTCTTTGTACATTAAATCAAACATTTTTCTATACAACTTATATTCATCACTATGTAAAGTGACTTGTGCAAAAATGAGCGATTTAAAAATGTAGTAATCAGAAACAATAAAATTTTTAAATAAATCAAACTGCGCTAAATCATCAGAAAGTTGCTGGTATCTATCAGCTAAAAAACTCATTTCTAAAGGAAAAGCATAGCGTTCATTGTCGTTATAAAACTTTGGTAAAAAAGGATTGTCTGCAAAACGCTCTAAGACAATTTTAGCATTAAATTCATCAGACATCATATTGGCTAATGATGTTTTACCAGCACCAATATTACCTTCGATAGCAATGTAATTATACTTCTCTGTAATAGGAATTGGTCTTTCTAATTTTATATCAAGCTTTGTAATTTCTGAAGTATCTGTACAATTTTCTAAACAAATATATAAATGCTTTTTTTCTATTGGATGAATAACATTTCGGGCAATTTCAACCAAAGGAACCAGTGCAAACTTACGTTCTAACATTCGTGGATGTGGCACGATTAAGGTTTTAGAGAAAATAATTTCATCATCAAATAATAAAATATCTAAATCAATTAATCTGTCAGAATATCCTTCAGAATTTTTTCGAGTTCTTCCAAGTTCTTTTTCTATAGAAAGTAACCTAAGTATTAATTGCTCTGGAGGTAAATATGTTGAAACTTTAATACAAGTATTGTAAAAGTTATTACTATCAAAGCCCCATGAAGTAGTTTCGTATACAGACGCTACTTTTAATACAGCACCTACTTTATCGGCAATTAAGTTAATTGCTTGCTGAATATTTTCAAGCTTATTACCTTGATTGGTTCCTATAGAAATATATGTAATTCGTTGTATTTTCATGAATGGGATGCAAAGAAAACTAAAACTAAAAAAACAAAAGCTAAAAAAAGATTTTTTATTTAAATAAATTTTTTAAAAAAGGGTAGGGTATTTTATTTTTCAACTGTTATAATAGTGGATTTCTTTATAGAGTAAGATTTTTATATGATTATTGGGGAATGATCTGAAACAACTCTAAGTTAAAGGCTGCTAAATTTTAGCAGCCTTTCTTCTTTTTAAAACGTATTTAAAAGCAAAAAGCAACCTAATTAGGTTGCTTTTTTATATCTAAAAATTGAATCTTATGACTCTTTTTTATCTTGTCTAGGTTTTCTATCATCACGACGATTATCGCGGTTACGATTATCACGACCTCTATTATCTCTGTTATTGTCTCTAGGTGGTCTAGCTACATAACCTTCAGGTTTAGGTAATAGTGCCTTACGAGAAACTTTTTCTTTACGAGTTTTAGGGTCAACACCAAAGTACTTTACATCAATAACATCACCAATGTTCACTACATCTGTAACGTTGTTTGTGCGTTCCCAAGCTAACTCGCTAACGTGTAATAAAACTTCGTTTCCTGGAGCTTCTGTATATTCAACAACAGCACCAAAATCTAATATTTTTATAACTTTTACTTCGTATACAGAACCTTTTTCAGGTTTGAACATCATAGACTCAATACGAGCTATAACTTTATCTATACCTTCTTGGTTTGTTCCTAAAATCTCAACAATTCCTTCTTCTGTAACAGGATCTTCGTTAATAACGATAGTAGTTTCTGTTTCTTTTTGTAACTCTTGAATATGTTTTCCACCAGGTCCAATAAACGCTCCAATTAAATCGTTAGGAATTACTCTATTAACCATTTTAGGTGCGTGAGCTTTTACATCTTCGTTAGGAGTTTCAATAGTATCAGTTAACTTCTCTAAGATGTGTAAACGACCATCACGAGCTTGTTTTAATGCATTTACTAAGATTTCATAAGATAATCCTTTAATCTTAATATCCATTTGACAAGCAGTAATACCATCAGCAGTACCTGTTACTTTAAAGTCCATATCACCTAAGTGATCTTCATCACCTAAAATATCAGATAATACAGCATAACGATCACCATCAGAAATTAATCCCATTGCAATACCAGAAACTGGTTTTTTCATTTGAACACCAGCATCCATTAATGCCATAGTACCAGAACAAACAGTTGCCATTGAAGATGAACCGTTAGATTCTAATACTTCAGAAACAACACGAACAGTGTATGGGCAATCTTCAGGAATCATTCCTTTTAAAGCTCTTTGAGCTAAGTTTCCGTGACCAATTTCACGACGAGACGTTCCTCTTAAAGGACGTGCTTCACCAGTTGAAAAAGGAGGGAAGTTATAGTGTAAGTAGAACTTTTCTTCACCTTGTAATGTTGGAGAGTCTACCATGTTAGCATCTCTAGAAGTACCTAAAGTTACAGTAGCTAATGCTTGAGTTTCTCCACGTGTAAAGATTGAAGAACCATGAGTTCTTGGTAAATAATCTACTTCACACCAAATAGGTCTAATATCAGTAGTTTTACGCCCGTCTAAACGTAAACCTTCGTTTAAAGTTAAGTCTCTAACTGCAGCTTTTTGTGCTTTGTTAAAGTATTTTCCAACTAAGTCTCCAAAGTCTTCTAATTCTTCTTCAGTAAACGTTGCGGTAATTTCTTCTTTAACTTCAGAAAAAGCTAAACCTCTTTCTTGTTTAGAAGTACCTTTTTTAGCAATATCATAACATTTTTGATATGCTGCCTCATGAATTTTTTGAGCTAATTCTTCATCTTCTCTTTCACCTTCATATTCACGAGTTTCTTTTTTACCTGCAGCTTCTGCTAGAGCAACTTGAGCTGCACATTGTACTTTAATAGCTTCGTGTGCAAATTTAATTGCGTCAGCCATTTCTTCTTCTGAAATTTCTTTCATTTCACCTTCTACCATAGCTACAGAGTCAGCAGAAGCACCAATCATCATATCAATGTCAGCCTCTTGTAATTGAGTATAACTTGGGTTGATGACAAATTCTCCGTTAATTCTTGCTACACGTACTTCAGAAATAGGTGTTTCAAAAGGAATGTCTGATAATTGAATAGCAGCAGAAGCAGCTAAACCAGCTAAAGCGTCTGGCATTACTTCTTCGTCATGAGACATTAATTGAATCATCACTTGAGTTTCTGCGTGATAATCTTTTGGAAATAGTGGGCGTAATACACGGTCTACTAAACGCATTGTTAAAATTTCTTCGTTTGAAGGGCGTGCCTCACGCTTCATAAATCCACCAGGGTAACGACCCGCAGCGGCAAATTTTTCACGGTAATCTACCGTTAATGGTAAAAAGTCAATACCTGGGTTTGCAGTTCTTGCTGATACAACTGTTGCTAATAACATTGTATCTCCCATTCTTACAACAACAGAACCATCTGCTTGTTTTGCTAATTTTCCTGTTTCTAATGTGATGGTCCTTCCATCTCCAAGTTCTATTACTTGGTTAAATACTTTTGGAATCATAAATTAATTCTTCTAAATTTTAATTCGTTTTTGTTTGTTGTTGTGTTGTTGTTGCTCCAATGGAAAATCAAAATTGTTGTTAGTAATTTTGAGCTTTTTATATATAAATTTCTGGTTGTTAGTCAGAAATACTATTTAGTTTAAAATAAAAAAGAGGCACATTTATAGAGCCTCTTTTTCTGTAGAATTATTTTCTAATTCCTAATTCTTTAATAATCGCACGATATCTGTTAATATCTTTTTTCTTTAGATAATCTAATAAGCTTCTACGCTTACCTACCATACGTACTAACGAACGCTCAGTATTAAAATCTTTACGATTTCTTTTTAAGTGCTCAGTTAAGTGGTTAATTCTGTGCGTAAATAACGCGATTTGACCTTCAGCAGTACCAGTATCATTTGCTCCTTTACCGTGTTTTGCGAAGATTTGTTCTTTAACTTCTTTTGTTAAATACATGCCAATATTGTTTAAATGATTATTATGTACTCAATGCATTCACATTGAAGTTGCAAATGTACGATTATTTTTTGGAATGGATACGAAAAAGTTACAAAGCAAAAAAGCTAGCATTTGCTAGCTTTTTTGTTATGCTCTTACAGGTTGATTCTGTATTAAATCAATATATAAGTTAATTTGTTTTTTTAAGTCTTTTCGCTCAAAAATTGCATCTAAGAAACCATGTTCTAATAAGAATTCTGAACGTTGGAACCCTTCAGGTAAATCTTTACCAGTAGTATCTTTTACAATACGAGGACCAGCAAAACCTATTAATGCGTTTGGCTCAGCAATATTAATATCTCCTAACATAGCAAAAGAAGCTGTTGTTCCCCCAGTAGTTGGGTCAGTACATAAAGATACGTATGGAATTTTGGCATCTGCTAATTGTGCAAGTTTAGCAGAAGTTTTTGCTAATTGCATTAAAGAAAGTGATGCTTCTTGCATACGAGCTCCACCTGATTTAGATATCATTAAAAAAGGAATATTGCTTTTTATTGAATAGTCAATAGCTCTTGCTATTTTTTCTCCAACGACACTTCCCATTGAACCTCCAATAAAAGCAAAATCCATAGAAGCGACTACTAAGTCTTTTCCCATTGATTTACCTACAGCAGTACGTACAGCATCTTTTAAACCTGTTTTTTTCTGAGCAGCTTTTAATTTCTCAGGGTACTTTTTAGTGTCTTCAAATTTTAAAGGATCTTTAGCAGATAGTTTTGGATCTAATTCTTTGAATTTATTGTCATCAAAAAAGATTTCAAAGTACTCTTTACTACCTATACGTACGTGGTATCCATCTTCTGGACTTACGTATAAGTTCTTTTTTAATTCGTCGGTATCAATTATTTTTCCGCTAGGGGTTTTATACCACAAGCCTTTAGGCGTGTCTTTTTTTTCTTCTGTTGGGGTTTGAATCCCTTTGTCTTTACGTTTAAACCAAGCCATAATTTAGTTTTTTATTCTTTAGTTGTTTGGTTTTCCTTTTTCAAAGAATATTATAATGTGTTTACATTATTTAAATCTTCAAAAGCTTTCTTTAATCTAGCTTTAAAAGTTTGTTCTCCTTCACGTAACCATTTGCGAGGATCGTAATATTTTTTATTAGGAACATCATCACCTTCTGGGTTACCAATTTGTGATTGCAAATATGCAGATTTTTCAGACATATAATCACGAACACCTTCTGTAAATGCATATTGTAAATCGGTATCGATATTCATTTTAATAACTCCGTAGCTAATTGCTTCACGAATTTCTTCTAAAGTAGAACCCGATCCTCCATGGAATACAAAATCAATCGTATTATGAGGAACGTTATATTTTTCTGAAATATATTCTTGAGAGTTCTTTAATATCTTAGGAGTTAATTTTACATTCCCAGGTTTGTATACACCATGTACATTACCAAAAGCAGCAGCGATTGTAAATTGTGAGCTTACTTTCATTAATTCTTCATAAGCGTATGCTACTTCTTCAGGTTGAGTATATAGTTTAGAAACATCTACATCAGAGTTATCAACACCATCTTCTTCACCACCTGTAATTCCTAGTTCAATCTCTAAAGTCATTCCCATTTTACTCATACGAGCAAGGTATTCTTTACAAATTTCGATGTTTTCTTCTATAGGTTCTTCACTTAAATCAATCATGTGAGAACTATATAAAGGTTTTCCTGTTTCTTTATAAAACTGCTCACTAGCATCTAATAAACCATCAATCCAAGGTAGTAATTTTTTAGCAGCATGATCGGTATGTAAAATAACAGGAACTCCATATGCTTCTGCTAATAAATGTATATGTTTTGCACCAGCTACTGCACCTGCAATAGCAGCTTTTTCGTTGTCGTTTGATAAGCCTTTACCTGCATTGAATTGAGCACCTCCATTTGAGAACTGGATTATTACAGGCGAGTTAAGTTCTTTAGCTGTTTCTAAAACAGTATTAATAGTGTTTGATCCTACAACATTAACAGCTGGTAATGCAAAGCCTTTTTGTTTTGCTAATTCAAAAATCTCTTGAACTTCTTTTCCGGTGGCAACTCCAGGTTTAATCATTTTTTATTTGTTTAGTAGTGTGTTACATAAATTACGGAACAAATCTACACTTTTTTATACAAGTTGCGATAAATTTTTAACAGAAACTACTTTGTTAAAAGGGGTAATTAATACCTATATTTAGTACTGAGTTAGAGAAATTGAAGTTTTGAAACCACTTATTATTAGTTAAGTACGGTTCGTGTGCTTTGAATCCTAAATCTAATCTAGCAATTAAAAATTTAAAGTCATAACGAAGCCCAAAACCAGCACCAACAGCTATATCTTTTAAAGATTTAAAACCATTAAATTTAGCTGGGTCATCAACAAATTCTGTATTAGTTATATCCCAGATATTTCCTGCATCTACAAATAATGCAGATTTTAAGGAACCAAAAACATCAAAACGGTACTCAAAACTAGTTAAAAACTTCAAACTCCCTATGTTATATTCAAGAACAGGAGCTCGTCTACCAGGTCCTAAATCATAGGTTCTCCAGGCGCGTATATCGTTAGAACCTCCTGCAAAATAACTACGAGAAAAAGGAACACCAGAATTATCATAAGTAAAAATAGCTCCAAGAAAAGTTCTATGAGCTAGGACATTGTTATCACCTAAGTTCCAATATTTTTTATATTCTAAGTCAGTTTTAAAATACTGTGCTATAGGAATTTTAAATACAGTTTTTTGACCAGAACTATTTGTTTTTTTAGATAGAAGCCCCATGATATTTCCAGAATTAGCGATTCGGAATTTAAAAAAAGAAAAACTAGCATCTTTAATACTTTCTTGATTATTGTAAGTATAACTGTAGGCTATTTCAGGAATTAAAAAGTCAGATGTTACAATATTATATCTGTTAGCTAGATTTAAAACATTTTGAAATTCGGTAGGGTTTGAAGCTGCGAAACCTGCATCAGTAATAACATCTGAAATAAAACTAATTATCTCATTAGAGTTACTAGGTGTGTTTTCTGGAAATGTATATGAAGGATTATAAATTTCAGCAACTTCAGCTAGTTTTCGATATTCTGAATTGTAAATAGAAAAATAATTATCAACGTTTAAGTTTCTAATATACTGAGTGTTTAATAGTTCTAATTGAATTGACTTTTTCTTATCATAGTCCCATTTATAATCTATTCCAACAGATATGTTTTGTTTGTCTAAACCAATATTTTTTTGAATTCCAATTCCTGAATAAAATTTAGTTCTAGGAAACATTCTTTTCGGTACTAGTTTATTTAGCCCGAAAGGAGCCATAAAGCGAGGTACTTCTAATGAAATATCAGAACCAATTTCCCAACCAGGACCATTATTGGAGTTAAAATAAGAACCAAAAGCAGATAATTTAAAAAGTTCAGCCCCTTTGAAAGTGTTTCTGTTTGTTAGTGAGAATTTTAAAGAAATATCAAAGTTACGGATGTTAGAACGTGATAATTCGGTTTCTAAACCTAAAGTATATTTTTCAATAGGAGTTAGATAGACATTTGCTTCCAGTTTGTTTTCACTGATCTCATTATATCGAATAGAGGTTGCTTTAAAGTTTTTTAGTCCTCTTAAATGTGTTCGTGTTAAGCTTCTAAGAGAATCGTTATAAACAGTATTTGGTTTTATAAATAAAGATTGCGATAAGTACTTAGGATTATATTTTAATTTCTTAAGAGCATAAAAATTAATCCCTTTATATGTAGTAGTATCCTTGTGTTCAGAGTTTCTTGTGTTGTAGGTATAATCGGTAAAAACATTTACTTTTTTTACTCTCTGAATTTGAAAAGGGACAGTTTTATCAGAAATATTAATATCTACATCCGATCTTTCATAGTTTTTTAAAGTATCAATATCAAAAGAAATATAATTTTCATTGAATTGATAAATTCCTTTGTTTCTGAAAAGTTTTACAAGTCGATTAGCCTCTTTTATAAAGTTGTCATTTTTATAATGGTCTCCAGATTTTAAATAACTTTTGTCTTTTGAAAGCTGATATAGAGAGTCTAAAACTGGCGATGTAATAAAGGTTTTTATAGTGTCAAGGTAAGAAGGATTTCCTTTTGTAATATGGTAACTAATTTCTCCTTTCTTTTTACCAATAGTATCTTTTTTTGAAGAAACTTTTGCTCTAAAATATCCTTCAGTTTGGAAGTAAGCTTTTAAATTATCTACAGTCCTATTAGTTTTTTTGTCATCAATTATAATTGGAGCTTGTCCACTAGTTATAAACCAATTATTAAATCCGATAAATGTCTTAGCTACAGCAATACTCTGTTTTTCGGAAAAAACATTTTTATAAAAGTTATAGGTTTTTGGGTGCTTTTTAGCCCATTCGCTTGGTGTTTTTGGAGCTTCTGGGTTACCTAAATTATAAAAATGTAATGATAAGGGCATACCTAGAGCCTTAGCATTAGGACGTTGTATTAATAGCTCAGTAATATTTTCGCTTGAGTTTTTTACACTATCAATGTATACCGTGTTTTTGGCTAGCAATAACTCGTTTTCTTTAACATATTTAATCGTGCTACAAGAGCTGAATAAGACTACTAATAAAAAGAAGAAAGAAAGTTTTTTCATTAACTTTACGCCTCGTATTAAGAATCAAAAATACTATTTTTTAGTGGTTTTAGAGTGTTAAAAACAATTTAATGAGTTTATCTAAAAACAATATAAAGTTAATAACTAGTTTACAGCAAAAAAAGTATAGGCAAAAGCATCAATTATTTGTTGCAGAAGGGGTAAAGGTAGTTAAAGAATTGCTAGCCTCTTCTTTAGAGCTAGAACAACTATATACTACAGATGAGTTATTCACTTCTTCGAAAAATGTTGAGATTACTTTGATTTCTGAAAAAGAATTAAAAAAGATAAGTACCCTAAAGACACCAAATAAAGTTTTAGGGGTATTTAAGATTCCTAAAGAAAATGAAATTGATAGAAGTAATTTTATAGTTGCTCTAGATGAAATCAACGATCCAGGAAACTTAGGAACAATTATTCGTTTATGTGATTGGTTTGGGGTTTCTGAATTAGTATGCTCTAAGAATACAGTTGATTGTTACAACCAAAAAGTTGTGCAATCTAGCATGGGGTCGTTAACAAGAGTTCAGATTTCATATGTTGACTTGCCTGAGTTTTTAACAAACACTTCATTGCCTATTTATACGGCAGACATGCATGGTGATAATGTATATACTACATCATTACCTCAAAAAGCAATTTTAGTAATGGGAAATGAAGCAAATGGTATTTCACCTAAAGTTGCAGAGATCGTAAAGAATAGTGTAACTATTCCAAGGTTTGGTAATTTACAGAAAACTGAGAGTTTAAATGTAGCCACAGCTACTGCTATATTACTAAGTGAGTTTAAAAGAAGTTTGGTTTAATACGATTAGATAGTTAATGCTTTATTTTTCTTAGAGAAAGCTTCCAATTCTTCTTTGTAAGGAGTATCAGTGTTTTGAGCAAAAGTTGAAAGATAATTTGTAATTTCAACAGGTTTTATTGGTTCGATATTCTCTTTTTTATGTAGTTCTGGATAACATGATATAAAGAACTTTTGTATATGAGCTATTAGCTTAATTAAGTCATTACAGTAAACTGAAGGATTGTTGAAACCATTTTTTTTGCTATAACGATGAACTAATCTCCCTCCTTTACAAATTTCATTTAATGGACATTCTAAGCATTGTGTACAAAGTTTTGTATTGAAATCGTTAAAGTATAATTTACCTAAAGAGGTATGTTGTATATCTTGAAAATTATTCTTTTTAATATTGAGTCCTGTTTTAGTAAAACCATGACCACAAGCTTTAAGAGAGTCAATAGCCTCTATTTCTCCATTCGTTTCGATAACTAAAACGGTTGATTCGTTTTTTGCTTTTTCATTAATTCTCATTAGAGAGTTTAACAAGCCTAAAAATAATGGGATTTTAAATCGCTTCGTATCTTTAATCCAAATGTCAAATAAATTAATTAACCAATCGGCCATTGAGGTTTTGTCTTTATCGAAAGGAAAATTGTCATGTGTGTAATCAGGAATTAAAAAATTTACATAACTAACATTCATTTCTTTAAAGCTATCATAAATATCTTTTGGGCTTTCTTTAATGTTAATTACACAAGCGATATCAGCAAAATTCATTTCATTTTTTAATAACTTAACACTTTCAAAAACTGTATCGTAGCTGCCATTTCCTTTATGGTCTACCCGATACATATCGTGTGCTTTTTTTGTTCCATCAACACTTACACTAGGGTAAATGTTTAGTTTTTTAAATAGTTCTATCCAACTTTTATCTAAAAGAACACCATTTGTTTGTAAATCGTATGAAAAAGAAACATCGGTAAGCTCGTTTTGAATTTCTTTTACCTTGTTAACAAAGCTTATATAGAAATCTTTGGAAGCAAGTAGAGGCTCTCCTCCATGAAAAATAAAAGAAAACTCTTTTTTCTGATATTTTTTTATATAGTTTTTGGTTTTTTCAATGATATTATCAACTACTTCTGTAGACATAAATTTAGGCTGGTTTTTGTAGGTGGTGTCTCCAAGGTTGTACATGAAGCAGTATGAGCAATTAAGGTTACACCTGCTAGCAATTTTTATGGCCAAAGAATTAAAGTTCATAATTTGAAAGATGTTGATTAAAACAAGGAAATTATACAGAGATACAATTTCCTTGAAAAGATTATTATAAAGTTGTTCTATAGTTTAGATACTTCTTTTTCAGCATCCATTTCTATAAATCTGACACACTTTTGTTGCTTATCACTCCAAACTAATCCGTCAGGACATACTCTTCCCCCACCACTAGTAGGGTAATAAATTTCTTCTTCAACATAAATAGCACCTCCTTTAATAAGGTCTAAATTGTCCGTTTGTAAGTTTGTGAACTTCTCTAATCCTTTTGGTAAAAAAAATGTTTTCTTCATAATTATTAATTTAAGTTAATTGCTTACTCTATTTTTTTTTAAGTTTAAAGATTACATTTTCAGCTACCTGCAAATCATTAAACTAATAGAGGTTAATAGGCTTGTTTTTTTAACAAGTTTCTTAAATGAGTTGTCGCAAATATTAGCTATTTGATAATAAAAAGTAAGGTGACTATGTGACTATTTATAAAAAAGGGAGGTACAATTTTAAAATTATAGCAGTCTTTTAATAGTAGTAATTGGTTTGTTCTAAAAGAAAGTTCTTTTAAAGCTTTACGAAAAGTATAGAGATACTAGAAAACCCTTTGTTATTCCAGTATGAAAACAAAGGGTTTGTTTATTGTAGCTTTAAGTTTTTAAAACTTAAAATAATCCGTTTATTTGAGAGTCTATTCGGTCGATGATATAGCCTAAATCTTCTTGATTGTCAACAAAGTCTAAATTGTCAACATCAATAATTAATAATTTTCCCTTGGTATATTGACTAATCCAAGCTTCATAACGTTCGTTTAATCGACTTAAATAATCAATACTTATAGAATTTTCATATTCTCTACCACGTTTATGAATTTGACCTACTAATGTAGAAATATCAGCACGTAAATAAATTAATAAATCTGGTGGAGTTACCAAGTTTTCCATTAATTCAAATAGAGAAGAGTAATTGCTATAATCTCTATTAGTCATTAACCCCATGGCATGTAAGTTAGGAGCAAAAATATGTGCATCCTCATAAATAGTTCTATCTTGAATTATTTTTTTACCAGATTTACGCAGCTCTAGTACCTGGCGAAAACGACTATTTAAAAAGTAAACTTGTAAATTAAAAGACCAACGTTCCATTTCGCCATAGAAATCGTCTAAATATGGATTTTCGTCAACTGATTCAAAATGAGCTTCCCAATTGTAGTGTTTTGCTAATAATTTTGTTAAAGTGGTTTTACCCGCGCCAATGTTTCCGGCAATTGCTACGTGCATAATTGTCTGTGTAAAATGTTTTTTAATATCGCTGGCACTGCCAGATTAGGGGAGGGTAAAATTACATAAAAAAAGGAATTCATAAACAATTTAACAGATCAATTTATAACCATAACCTCTTACATTAACAATTTGAATATTTTCATCGTGTTTTAGTTTCTTTCGTAACTTAGAAATAAAGACATCCATACTTTTTTCTTAAAAGAATTTATTTTTACATCAAAATATACATATAATAGAGTGCTTAATAATGGAGAAACAATTGATAGTTATGGTTTTTTAAGGGCTGATCTTACGTATCAGAAAAAAGATAGTAAATGGGATATAAAGTAGGAGTTACAAATCTATTAAATTCAACAGGATTGAACCAGAATAGTAGTAATGATATTTATGTAAGTAACTCTTCGTATGTAATTCAACCTAGAGTAGCTATGTTTACAATAAAATATAATTTGTAATAAATAAAAGAGGAGTCAAATTTGACTCCTCTTTATTTTATTAGTTCTTAAAAATTATCTAATAGCTATTTTTCTAGTTACTTGCTTTCCTGCATTTTCAATTTGTAAAAGGTAAAGTCCGCTAGCAACTTTAGTCAGTTGTACATTTTCATTAAATTGACTAGAGATTGTTGAGAACTTTTGAGTTTCTATTAATCTTCCTCTAAAGTCAAAAAGTCTAATAATTGTAGTCTCTTTGTCTTTTACCTTGAAACTTACTGTAAACTCCCCGTTTGAAGGGATAGGATATGTAAGTAAATCATCAAATAAAGTATTATCGGTAGCAAAACTCTCTTCAACTGTTACAGTATAATCTTCTACCTCACCACTAAAGTTTAATCCACAAGAATTCGGGTTGCTATCTTGTTTTGTAGAAACTCTCATTGTTGTAGCCCCTAGTGGTGCATTTTCTGGTACCCTTATAGAAACGCTGTTAGATACTATTTCATAAGTTTCATCAGCATCAAATGTACAGTTATGATTCCAATCTATCCAAGCAAATGTATTTATGTTATCGCTTCCTGCTGTATTGATAGTGGTTGTTAAATCGTAGGTTTCACCTCTAACTATTTGAGTCGTTGTTGATTTAAAATCTGAATATCCATTTGTCTTATCAGAATTATTATTGATGCCGTTAAAAGTAACATTAGTAATACTTAATTGAGATTCAGTATTACCAGAAGAATTACAAAGACTATTGTTTACATTTAAAAGTGTATTTACCGATTTGGTCATTGAGGTACTATTAGCGGTAACAGTAATTGTATAATCTCCTGTAGCAACATCCGTTAAGTTAGTTACTGTTAAGGTAAATTTTCCACTGCTATTAATACTAGAAGGATTCAATGTAATAGTTGAGTTTGTTGGTGCTCCTGAATAAGAAAGGTTAACAGCTTCAGTAAAACCATATAGAGCGGTATAATCAAAATCAAAACTAACTTCATTTGTAGCTTGTTTACATACAGATAAATCTCCAGTACTGTTTGAAATAGAGAAAGTAGGTTCTAAAACTGTAATAGTATAATCTTCTACTTCACCATTAAAACTCAGTTCACAAGAATTTGGGTCACTGTCTAACTTTGTAGAAACTCTCATAATTGTAGAACCTGTAGGAATCCCTTCAGGAACTGTAATTAAAAGACTACTAGAAGAGGTTAAGTTATAAGTTTCATCAACATCAAATACACAATTTTGGTTCCAATCAATCCATGCAAATGTTTTTATGTTACTATTTCCATCAGTATTGATAGAAGTAGTTAAATTATAATTTTCACCTCTAACAACGTCTGTGCTTTGGCTAGTAAAGTCTGAATAACCATTTGTTTTATTTGAGTTATTATTAATGCTATTAAAGGTAACATTAGTAATACTTAATTGAGATAAAATATTACCAGAAGAATTACAAAGACCATCATTTACGTTTAATAGTATGTCTACAGATTTAGTTATTGAACCAGATGTAGCTGTAACAGTAATTGTGTAATCTCCTTTAGTAACCTTTGTAAGGTCTGTTACGGTTAAGGTGAATTTTCCGCTACTACTAATTGTAGAATTACTTAATGTTACTATAGAATTTGCAGGAGCTCCTGAGTAAGATAAATTTACTGTATCATTGAAACCATACAAAGCATTATAGTCAAAATCAAAAACCAGTTCATTTGTGCCTAAGTTACATACGGACATGTCTCCTGTATTATTAACTATTGAATAAGTAGGAGTTGTAGGGAAAATCGTTAAGTTGGCGTTGTTTATGTTATAAAAAATATTATCAGCGGCTTCCACTAATATTCTAACGTTTGTAGTAGGATTGTCAGGTATAACAATATCCTCTGAACCGTCATTAGGTGTGTTGCTTTTTAAGGTGATAGGGAATGTAAGACCACCATCTGTTGAAAGTTTTATATTAACATTAGCACAGTTAATAGGAGCTTGGTCAGATGTTCCTTTGTTCCAAGTAATGGTTTGTGTAGAACCTGCTCCCCAATCTACAGTAGAATTAGGGCTTGTTATGGTAAAAGCTTCAGCATCAGTAACTGTTACTCTCATGTCATCTCTATCCGAACTACCACCACCAGAATTATTATCTCTTACGGTTAATGCAAAGTCTAGCTCTCTTGCCACAGAAGGTAAAACTTCCCATATTGTAGAAGTATTACCACTCAATACGGTAGAAAGTGCAGGCATATATCTGTCAGGAGATGAAGAAGGAGGTAATGATCTGAACATAGGTCCACCAGTATTAGTAGATAATGGAGACATTGTTGCTGTTTCATTGTCGATTTGCTCCCAAGTATATGTTAAAGAAGATGTTCCATCAGCATCTGTAGCTTGTCCTTTCAAAATAAATGGAGTAGATTTAGGAATACTTACATTGTTTCCTGCATTAGCAGTAGGAGCATTATTTCCTGTACTTGTTGAAGTAGCACAACTTCCTGATCCTTGCACGTGATTCCACATTTGAGCTATACTAACAGCGTGAAAATAATCATCACTTACATTTTGTACGTTAGGTGAGCAAATACCAGCATAAGCCATAATTGTAGAACCACTTCCAGGTTCAACAGCCGTACTAGTACTTCTATTTCCATCACAAGAATTGTTAAATGTATGAGTTGCCCCAAATTGATGTCCAACTTCGTGTGCAACATAATCTATATCGTAGGTGTCACCAATAGGTTGGCTTCTACCTGTAACTCCTTGAGCCTTGAAGTTTGTAACACAAACAGAATTTAGTTGGGCTAGCCCTCCAGCACCAGTACTAAATGTATGCCCAATATCGTAATTAGCATCTCCAATAATATTATCGCATTTTGCTTGACTTTCGTTAATTAAAGTACTAGCATTATCATTGGTTAATTCATCTGTGTCAGCATCTAAGAAAATTAAGGAATCATTGTTGTCCACAATAATCATTCTTACAGCTAAATCTCTTTCATAAACACTATTTACACGAGTCATAGTAGTGTTCATAGCAGATAATACGGCTGCTTTTTTTTCTGCGTTACTAGCTGTTGATGATACTCCTTGATTGTTTATATGGAATTGAGCATATTCACCAGTACAAGCTATCGCCATTCTATAAGTTCTTAAGTTACCATCATTAGCGTTCCTTCTTTGGCGTGGCGATATATTTTCGTTTTGTATAGCGTCTTCAACTTCACACAAAAATTCATCTTTAGAAGGAGATAAGCTACTCTTTTTGTAAATTATATACTCTCTGTAATCTTTAGTATAAGGGTTTATGTATGAAGTGCCTTCATTTGCTGAAAAAATAATTGCGTGAACTCCATCTTTTCCAATGCTTACTTTAGCTGAAGAAGAAGGGGTGTCAATACCTTGTGCAGAAAAAGACTTAATCATTGGAAATTTTTTAGCCAAACCAGAAGCTAAATAAGAAGTTTCTTTTATTGAAAATCTTTCTAACTTTCCATTAGCATTAGGAAGTTGAATGATTTTTGAATTAGATGTGTTTTTAGATAATGAGTTTGGCAATATATTTTTAAAGCCATCTAAATCTAAACTCATCAAAATGTATTGCTTAGGTAAAGAATTAGTATTAAAAACTTCTTTTTTCTGCTGAGTAATAGCATCTTTTTCAATTCTTGTCCATAGTTGTTGAGAAAACAAATTAGCTATTGATAAATAGAAAGCAAATAAAAAAGGAAGGGTACTTTTTTTAAACATGATTTTTGTAATTGATATACGTTTAGTTTATAACAGTAAAACTCTAAATTTCCCTACCTTTGTAAGGTAGTTTAGCGGCACAATTTATGAATAAAAAAATAAGAATTAGTGATCTAGGAAGAAAAGATTACAAAGAAACATGGGATTACCAAACTAACCTTTTAGATGAAATAGTATCATTAAAAAGAGAAAGAAGAAATGGAGATAGTGAAATTGTAACTCCTAATTACTTTCTGTTTGTTGAACATCCACATGTGTATACCCTAGGTAAATCAGGAGATATTAATAATTTATTATTGAATGAAGAGAAGCTTAAAGAAAAAGAAGCGACTTTTTATAAAATTAATAGAGGAGGAGATATTACTTATCATGGTCCAGGACAAATTGTTGGTTATCCAATTTTAGATTTAGAAAACTTTTTTACGGATATTCATAAGTATTTGCGTTTACTAGAAGAATCAATTATTTTAACAATTGCAGAATACGGATTAGAAGGAGAAAGAAGTGAAGGAGAAACTGGTGTTTGGCTAGGTGTAGGTACACCATTTGCAAGAAAAATTTGCGCTATGGGAATTAGAGCAAGTAGGTGGGTTACTATGCATGGTTTTGCTTTGAATGTAAATGCCAATTTAGGTTATTTTGATAACATTATTCCTTGTGGAATACGTGGTAAGGCAGTAACTTCAATGGAAGCAGAGTTAGGTAGAAAGGTTTTAGAGGAAGAAGTAAAAGAAAAAATTTTAAAACATTTTAAAGAGTTATTTGAAGTAGAAGAATTTATAAAATCATAAAAAAAGGGTTGACAATTGTCAACCCTTTTTTTAGATCTTAAAAACTAAAATTATTTTTTAGCTTTAACTTCAAAAGAAATTTCCATTAAGTCGTTGATGAACTTATCTTTTAATGCAGCATCAATTTTCTTAGAGCTGTAAGTTATACCAAAGTCAGTTCTATCAATACTAAAAACATCACTTTTAAAAGTTACCATATCATCAGCTTCTGTAACAGTAGCAGGAATAGTAATACTCTTAGTAACATCTTTAAGAGTTAAGTTACCGGTAACGTGTACTTTTCCGTCTTTTAATTCAGAACTTGCTACTTCAAATTTAGCAGTAGGGAATTTCTCAACATCAAAGAAATCACCTGCTTTTAAGTGACCTTCTAATTTTTCTTTACCATTTCCAGCTTCTAAATCTTCACAAACAATAGTAGTCATGTCGATAACAAACTCACCAGATTTTACGTTTCCGTTTTCAACCTCTAAAGTTCCTTTTTCTAAACTTACTACACCGTTGTGAGAACCAGTAGGCTTGCTTCCTTTCCAAGTTACAGTTGATTCTGCAACATTAGCTTTATAAGTATTGATGATGTTTTCTGTTTTTGCAACTTCTTTAACTTCGTCGCTAACAGCAGCTTTGTTTTTTTCTGTCTTACAAGAAACTGCTCCAATTGCAATAAAAGCAATAGCTAAAATTGTTTTTTTCATTTTTGTGTTTTTAATAATGATTATTAATCAGGTACAAATATAATTAAAAATAATTCCCATGGAAATTATTTTTTATCTTTGGAATCGATAATAATAGTTACAGGACCATCATTTAGTAATTCCACTTTCATGTCAGCTCCAAATTGACCAGTTTGTATTTTTTTTCCTAAATCAACTTCAACCTGTTGAACAAATTTTTCATATAAAGGAATAGCAATATCAGGTTTAGCAGCTTTAATATAACTAGGACGATTTCCTTTTTTAGTAGAAGCATGTAGGGTGAATTGACTTACAGCAATTATATCTCCATTAATATCTTTAATCGATTTATTCATAACACCTTCATCATCATTGAAAATACGGAGGTTAGTTATTTTGTTTGATAACCACTTAATATCTTCTTGAGTATCTTCATTAACAATTCCAAGTAAAATTAAAAGACCGCTTTGTATTTCGGCTACTTTTTTATTTTCAATGGTAACGCTAGCTTTTGAAACGCGTTGAATTACAATTTTCATTTTATATAGATTGTTGGGGGTTGTAAATTTTTGTAAATGGTAGACTAATTTATATTATTCCCAAATATCAGTTCTGTAGTGTTCATCTTCTCCTTCTAAAATTTGTAGGTAACTTTTATAACGAGACCAAGCAATCTCCTCATTTTCTAAGGCTTCTTTAACAGCACACTGTGGTTCGTTTACATGAATACAATTATTGAATTTACAGTTTTGTTTTAAAGCAAAAAACTCAGGAAAATAATCGCCTAATTCATCTTTATCCATGTCAACTACACCAAAACCTTTAATTCCGGGAGTATCTATAATACGAGCATTAAAACTTAAATCAAACATTTCTGCAAACGTTGTAGTGTGTTGTCCTTGCTTATGTTGTTCAGATATTTCTTTTGTTTTTAGGTCTAAGGAAGGTTCAATAGCATTTACTAAGGTAGTTTTTCCAACACCAGAATGACCAGCAAACATACTTACTTTACCAGTCATTAATGCTTTGATTTTATCAATATTGATGTTTTGAGTAGCGGAAACTTCTATACATTCATAGCCAATAGCTTCATAAACATCTTTTAAGTACATAATTTCGGCACGTTGCTCAATTTCATAAGAGTCAATTTTATTAAAAACTAATATAGTTTTAATAGAATAGGCTTCAGCAGTAACTAAAAAACGATCGATGAATGTGGTAAAAGTAGGAGGGTTGTCAATAGTAATTAATAAAAATACCTGGTCGATATTAGAAGCAATTACATGAGTTTGCTTAGATAAGTTTACCGACTTACGAACTATATAATTTTTTCGTTCGTGAATATTGGTAATTAAGCCTGTTTCCTCATCATTTTTGGTTTCTAATGAAAAATCAACAATATCACCTACCGAGATAGGATTGGTACTTTTAATTCCTTTGATTCGAAATTTCCCCTTAATACGACACTTATATAGTTCGCCCTCAGATTTTACCCAATACCAACTTCCTGTAGATTTATAAACCGTTCCTGTCATAGAACAAAGATGAGAATAAAAATTGAATGTTTTAGTATTGTTTAATCTGTTAAATCGTTAATTTTCTGAGCCACTGTTCCTCTTTCTGAGATTCTAATAATCATGAAAATTAATTTAGGTATGAAACCTGGAGAAATAACTAAATCAGCTTTTTCAGTTATTTTAATATCTCTTTTTTGTATAGTGTTTTCAAAATCACTAGTTGGTGTGTCGGCTAATTCTACAGCGAAATCCCAAGCACCATTTCTAGCTAATTCCATGCTAAAATCAACTAAAAAGTCGTCAACATCTTTAGTCCATATAAGAATTTTCTTTAAAAAAGGATATACTTTGGCTAAATCATCTTGAACATCATTAACTAAAGAGGATAAAATTTCATTAATCTTATTAAAGTCATCATGTAAGTTTTGGATATTTTGCCCTTTGGAAACTTCTGCCGCCGCTATTCCCAAATCTAAATTAATATGTGCGTTCATACCAACTAATAAGTGTTGTAAAACTATATACCAATACTTATTAGCTATACTAAAAGCTCTTTCCCAAGAAGAAGTAATAGGTGTGTTATTTTTGTAATTGTAATAGGCTTCTATGTATCTTTTAGCAAAAATTATATCGAGCTTTTCCATTCGTTGGTTATCATCAAAATAGTCGCTTTGTATGCCTTCTTTTACTTTTATTGTTACTTTTTGGTATAAAGCAGCAAAATAGCCTAATGGACTTTCGTTTTCTATAGATTCGTTAATGATGTCTTGTAATATGTTTATTACATCATCAATTGTATGGATAGGTTTCATTCTTTTAAGTTTGGTTGGATGAAAATACAATAAAATAGAATAAGAAAGACCGCTAGTTTGTTAGCGGTCTTTTAGGTGTTTAATTGTTAATAATTTTCTCTTGATGATTAATACTTTCTTGGTGTATTGCTTTAAACATTTTAAGTACAAACTCTTCACTTAAGCCACGTTCATCGCCTTCTAAAATCATTTTACCTAGTATCTCATTCCATCGCTTAGTTTGTAAAATAGCAACGTTTTTCTCTTTTTTTAATTTACCAATTGAATCTGCTATTTTCATACGTTTAC
Source organism: Tenacibaculum ascidiaceicola (assembly GCF_047470925.1). Taxonomy (NCBI): domain Bacteria; kingdom Pseudomonadati; phylum Bacteroidota; class Flavobacteriia; order Flavobacteriales; family Flavobacteriaceae; genus Tenacibaculum; species Tenacibaculum ascidiaceicola. The sequence goes on along the minus strand of NZ_JAZKJP010000005.1, from coordinate 475,840 downwards.
CTAGCATTTCAATTAATTGATGATCTACTACGTCAATTTGAGTACGTAGGGTATTTAAAGCGTTTCTGTACTCAGTTTCTGTATCGGTAGCTTTTCTAACTTTTAAATCAATCATCATTTGAATTAATGATTTAGGTGTAATTTGTTGTGCGGCATCGCTCCAAGCGTTATCAGGGTCGTAATGAGTCTCAACCATTAAGCCATCAAAGTTTAAATCAAGAGCAGTTTGACAAACATCAAAAATAATATCACGACGACCAGCAATATGTGAAGGGTCACAAATTAGTGGTAAATCTGGAAAGCGATTTTGTAATTCAATAGGAATTTGCCATTCAGGGTTGTTACGGTATCTAGTTTTTTCATATGTAGAGAATCCTCTATGAATAACCCCCAATTTTTTAATGTTTTTAGCATATAAACGCTCAATAGCACCTAACCATAATGGTAAATCTGGGTTTACTGGGTTTTTTACTAATACAATTTTATCAGTTCCTTCTAAAGCATCTGCAATTTCTTGAACGATAAATGGGCTTACGGTGGTACGGGCACCAATCCATAAAATATCTACATCGTGTTCTAAAGCTAACTTTACGTGATCTTTGTTCGCAACTTCAGTAGCAATTAACATTCCTGTTTCTTGTTTGGCTTTTTGTAACCATTTTAAGCCTAAAGCACCTACACCTTCAAAATTTCCAGGTCTGGTACGAGGTTTCCAAATACCAGCTCTTAATACAGTGGCATCAGTATTTTTTAATTCGTGTGCAATTTGTAATACTTGTTCTTCAGTTTCAGCGCTACAAGGCCCTGCAATTACTAGTGGGTGTCCTAATCCGAAGGCATCTAACCACGTTCTTAATTCTTTTGTATTCTCCATTTGAGTTTCTATTGTTGAGGTACTCCCTCTAAAATTCCGTTTAAAATCTGTTTTATATAATTTGTGTTTTCCATTTCTGTATAGATTTCTGGAAAATCGTTTTCTTCTAATAAGGTTTTGAATTGTTGTAAGTTATGAATATATTCATTTAAAGACTCAATAACATTTTCTTTGTTTTGCTCAAAAATAGGGGTCCACATTGCGGGTGAACTTTTCGCTAATCGTACTGTAGAAGCAAAACCACTACCAGCCATATCAAAAATATCACGTTCGTTTTTCTCTTTTTCGATGACAGTTTTACCTAACATAAAAGAACTGATATGTGATAAATGTGATACATATGCAATATGTTTATCGTGTGATTTTGGATCCATATATCGAATACGCATTCCTAATTTTGAAAAAATTTCTAAGGCTTTTTCTTGTAACTTAAAAGCTGTTTTTTCTACTTCGCAGATAATGTTAGTTTTACTTCTAAATAAATTTATCAATGCTGCATTTGGTCCTGAAAACTCTGTTCCAGCAATCGGATGCGTAGCTAAAAAATTTCTTCTCTTCGGGTGATTTTTAATAACATTGCAAATTTGTTCTTTAGTAGAGCCTACATCAAAAACCAAACAATCATCAGAAATAATATCCAATGTTTTCAAAATTACTTCTTGTGAAACATCTACAGGAATAGCAATAATAACTATATCTGCGTTTGATAATTCTGAAAATACTGCTTTTTGATGGATAATCCCTTTTTCTAAAGCAAGACCTCTATGTTCTTCATTGGAGTCAATTCCGTAGATAGTTGCATTTTTAAATGCTTGCTGAATATCTAGGGCAAAACTTCCCCCGATTAATCCTAAACCTATAATAAATATGTTCATTATATTCTATTGATTGCTTCTTTTATTTTTTCTTCTGGTACACACAATGAAAAGCGGATATAACCTTCTCCTTGACTACCAAAAATGGTTCCTGGAGCGGCAAAAATGTGCTTGTTGTATAATAACTCATCAATCATTCCTTCAGACGTTTTTCCTTCAGGGAGTTTACACCAAACAAACATTCCTGAGGTATTTTTATCGTAGGTGCATCCTAGTTTTTCTGCTAATTCAAATACTAATTTTTGTCTCTTTTTATAGGTGTTGTTTAATTGTATAAACCAATCCTTGTCTAACTCTAAAGCTTTTGTTGCTCCTTTTTGGATTCCGTAAAACATCCCTGAATCCATTTGAGTTTTTACTTTTAAAATTTCAGTTAAGAATTCAGGTTTTCCAAGTAACATTCCAACACGCCATCCCGCCATATTGAATGATTTACTAACCGAGTTTAATTCAATAGCAATGTCTTTAGCTCCTTCAATGTGTAAAATACTTTGAGGGTGTTCATTCAGTATAAAGCTATATGGATTGTCATTTACAATAACAATGTTGTGCTTCTTTCCAAAGTTAATCAACTTTTGAAAAGTTTCTTTGGTTGCCTCAGCACCTGTTGGCATATGCGGATAATTTACCCACATTAACTTTATTTTTGAAGTATCTAGTTTTTCTAAGGCATCAAAGTTAGGTTGCCAGTTAGTAGCTTCTTCCAAATCGTAAAAAATAGGTTCTCCTCCCAATAAATTGGTTACAGAACTGTAGGTAGGATATCCTGGGTTAGGAATCAATACCTGATCTCCTTCGTTTAAAAAGGCTAATGAAATATGCATAATTCCTTCTTTGCTTCCCATTAAAGGAAGTACTTCGTTGGTAGGATTTATGGAAACTTTATAGTTATTATGATAAAAGTTAGCAACAGCTTGTCTAAACTCTGGTAAACCTTGATAACTCTGATAGCTATGTGCTCCAGTATTTTGTAAACTATCTTGAATAGCTTTTAATACCGATGTTGGAGGTTGTAAATCAGGGCTACCAATACCAATGTTTATAATTGGTTTACCTTCTGAAATTAATTGACGTACTTCTTGTAATTTTTTAGAGAAGTAGTACTCTTGTACGGTTTGTAATCGATTAGCAAACTGTATCATAATCTTCCGTTTTTATATTCTCCTAATATTTTAAATTCTTCTGCCATAATTTGAATTATAGCCTTTGCTTTTTCATAATCTTCATATTTGTCAAAGGTTACATCAACAAAAAAAGCATACTTCCAAGGTGTTTCAATTTTGGGTAACGATTGTATTTTGGTAAGGTTTAATTTACAATCACTCATTACGTTTAACATTGCTGCTAAACTTCCTCTTTTATGATCTAATTCAAATTTTAATGAAGCTTTGTTAATTTCATTTTTACCGTTTTTAGGAAGGCTTGTTTGAAGAAATACGAAGCGAGTTGCGTTATTTTTAATAGTTTGAATTTCATCTTCAATAATTGATAAACCAAAAATATTAGCTGCCATTTTTGGTGCAATTGCAGCAACACCTTTTAATTGATTTTCTGCAATTCTTTTTGCAACTGCTGAAGTATCAACATCTTCAACTAACCTTATGTGTTTGTGTTGTTTGAAAAATTCTTTACACTGTAATAAAGCCATTGGGTGTGAGCAAACTTCAGTAATATCTTCAATTTTTTGGCTAGGTAATGCCATTAAATGATGATGTATAGGTAGATAATACTCCCCAGAAATATGTAAATCATGTTTATCAATTAAAGCATAATTTGGTATGATTGAACCAGCAATAGTGTTCTCTAAGGCCATAACAGCTAACTCACTTTTTGAGCTTAAAAGACTATCAACTAATATATCAAAAGATAAACACTCATTTAAGTTGATGTTTTCTCCGTAGTAGTTGTTTGCAACAATATGGTGGTTGCTTCCTTGTATTCCTTGAATGGCTATTTCTTTCATTTTTAATCAAAAAAAAAGCCTCGATAAACTCGAGACTTTGATTGGGTATATGTTTTTTTGTTAGGTTAACAATATGATACAAAGTCTCGTCTCTTACTAAAAAAGTAAAAGTAAAAATAGAAACCTTGCCATACGTTTTGTAACATCATTGTATTTGTGTTCTTTGTACAGGACAAATCTTAGAAATAAATTTAACTAAACCAAACTTTTTTTTAAAAAAATGTAAAAAAGAAAAAAGCTCCTCTAAAAAGAGAAGCTTTTTGCGGTCTGGACGGGACTCGAACCCGCGACCCCATGCGTGACAGGCATGTATTCTAACCAGCTGAACTACCAGACCGTTGCTTGAAGCAATATATTGTATGTTTTTAGAGAAACTTTAGCGGTCTGGACGGGACTCGAACCCGCGACCCCATGCGTGACAGGCATGTATTCTAACCAGCTGAACTACCAGACCGTTGCTCTAAGCGGATGCAAATATATAACCTTTTTTTAAATAAAAAAGAGTTATTTTATAAAAAATTCTGTCTACTGATAAGATAAGAGGTAAGTATTTTATCATAGCCCTCATTTATGTCTACCGGGATATAATCTATCTTGTATTGTAAGCATTTGTTTTTTAGGTTGTTGAAAAAAACGCTGCTCAATTCTTGATATTTTTGTTGCACATTTTCGGCGTATAAATTTATTTCTTCACCAGTTTCAATATCTACAAATTTTTTTGGTGTATTGTCAAAATCAAACAAAAACTCTGTTTTTTTATCATAGATATGAAACAAGACAACCTCGTGTTTATTAAACTTTAGATGTCGTAATGCGTCAAAAAGCTCTTCTTCATTTTTACTAGTCTGAAACATATCTGTAAATAAGAAAATCAAAGATCTCCTATGAATCTTTTCAGCTATTTCATGTAAGTATTGATAGGTTTCCGTTGTGGCGTCAGATTTAGAGGATAATAACTGCTCTAATTGATTCAAAAGCATTTTACGGTGACGTTCACTTCCTTTTTCAGGAGCATAATACTCATAAGTGTCTGAGTAAATACTTAATCCAACAGCATCGCGTTGTCTTTTTAAAATATCCATTAAAGAAGCTGCAGCAACTGTTGAGAAGCCAATTTTATTCAAATTATCAACTGATTGATTTTTGCTGATAGGATAATGCATAGAAGCTGAGTTGTCGATAATTAAATGACACCTAAGATTTGTTTCTTCTTCATATTTTTTGGTGTATAGCTTTTCAGTTTTAGCAAACAACTTCCAATCAATATGCCGAGTGCTTTCTCCTTTATTATAAAGTTTGTGTTCAGAAAATTCAACCGAAAATCCATGAAACGGACTTTTGTGCATACCTGTTATAAAACCTTCTACTACTTGTTTAGCCAGTAATTCGAGGTTTTTTAGTTCAGAAGTCGTGTTTTTAAGATCAATCATATAACTTCGAAGATAAAAAAAAGGTTTAGCAATTGCTAAACCTTTTCTATAATATCAAATTAAAATACTATTTATATATTATAAAGCAGCATCAATTTTATCAGTATATGCTTTTTTAGGAGCGGCACCTACTTGTTTGTCAACAACTTCACCATTCTTAAAAATTAATACAGTAGGGATGTTTCTTACACCATATTTAGCAGCAAACTCTTGATTTGCATCTACATCTACCTTACCAACTACAGCTTTACCGTCATATTCATTACTAATTTCATCAACGATAGGAGATACCATTCTACAAGGTCCACACCAAGCTGCCCAAAAATCTACTAATACTGGTTTGTCAGATTTTAATACTACTTCTTCAAAAGAAGCATCTGTAATTTCTAATGCCATTTTATTTATGTTTTTATCTAAGTTATTTTCTTATTTGTACAGTACAAATGTAAACAAATATTTTACCAATACAATTTTACGAAAATTACTTTTTATTATCATAATATCAATACTTTCTATTTACTTGTAAGTTTGTTTTTAAGTGTGTAAAATAATCTATAACTTTGCCGAATATTTTTGAGGAAAAATTTGACTGATTGCAACCTCATAGAACAAGAGTTCAGAATAAAAAATGCTAAAGCAGTAATTTTCTACTCCTTTTAGCGACTCAGCAATCCAAGTTTTTTCTTTATAGTTAAATTTTAAAAAGAAGTATTTATGTCATATTTTTTTACTTCAGAAAGTGTTTCTGAAGGACATCCAGATAAGGTAGCAGATCAAATATCTGATGCTTTAATAGACAATTTTTTAGCTTTTGATTCAGATTCTAAAGTAGCATGTGAAACATTGGTGACAACGGGGCAGGTAGTATTAGCAGGAGAGGTGAAGTCTTCTACTTACTTAGATGTTCAAAAAATTGCTCGTGAAGTAATTAACAAAATTGGATATACTAAAGGTGAATATATGTTTGATGGAAACTCTTGTGGAGTATTATCTGCAATTCATGAACAGTCAGATGATATTAACCGTGGAGTAGATAGATCATCAAGAGAAGAGCAGGGTGCTGGAGACCAAGGGATGATGTTTGGTTATGCGACAAACGAAACTGAGCATTATATGCCATTAGCGTTAGACTTATCACATATAATCTTAAAGGAATTAGCAGCGATACGTAGAGAAAATAAAGAAATTACTTATTTACGTCCAGATGCTAAAAGTCAGGTAACAATTGAATACTCTGATGATAATGTGCCGCAACGTATTGAAGCAATCGTTGTTTCTACGCAGCATGATGATTTTGCTGATGACGAAACTATGTTAGCAAAAATTAGAAAAGATATTGTTGAGGTTTTAATTCCTAGAGTTAAAGCACAATTAACTCCAGAAATTCAAGCATTGTTTAATGATGATATCAAGTATCATATCAATCCAACAGGAAAGTTTGTAATTGGAGGGCCACACGGAGATACTGGATTAACAGGTCGTAAAATCATTGTGGATACTTACGGAGGAAAAGGAGCACATGGTGGTGGAGCTTTTTCAGGAAAAGATCCAAGTAAGGTAGATCGTTCTGCTGCATACGCAACACGTCATATAGCTAAGAATTTAGTAGCAGCTGGAGTGGCAGATGAAGTATTAGTGCAAGTATCGTATGCTATTGGAGTAGTAGAGCCAATGGGGATCTTTGTGGATACTTACGGAACATCAAAAGTTGACTTAACTGACGGAGAGATTGCTCAAAAAGTTTCTGAAATTTTTGATATGCGTCCACACGCTATTGAAGATCGTTTAAAGTTACGTAATCCAATGTATAGCGAAACAGCAGCTTATGGACATATGGGAAGAACTAATGAAGTAGTTTCTAAAACGTTTACGCAGCCTAATGGTGAAAGTGTAACCTTAGATGTTGAGTTGTTTACTTGGGAAAAGTTAGATTATGTAGACAAGGTAAAAGAAAGTTTTGGATTGTAAGAAATGAAACAATAAACTATTAAAACTAAAAAGCCTCGACATTGTCGAGGCTTTTTAGTTTTTTACTTCACTTGAAATATAAAGGGTATTCTAGCTTGAATTCCTTTTAGGTTTTTCATTTTGTGAATATTATAGTATAATTGGTAGTTCTCATCACCCAAAGTTTCTTTAAGAATTTCTTCTTTTGAAGCTTTCATAAATGGAGAGAACTTTAGAGCTTCTTTTAAATCAGTTTTGTAATTAGGATAATTACGAACTTTGTAGTTTTCAAGTTCTGCTAATTCAGCAGCAGCTTTAATTGCGTCATTTAATCCCCCTAATTGATCTACTAAGCCATTTTTAATAGCTTCTTTACCAGTCCAAACTCTTCCTTGTGCTATTTCATTAACTTGTTCAAAGGTCATATTACGTCCAGCTGAAACACGGTTTACAAATGTGGTGTACATCTCCTCAATTCCTTCTTTTGTAACATCGTAAAACTTCTTATTCATTGGTTCAAAAACACTGTAAGAAGGACTGTTGTTGGTTGAAACTTGTTCTGCGTTAATACCTATTTTATCTGTAAATTGACTAAAGTTAGGAATTGCTCCAAAAACTCCAATAGATCCAGTAATTGTAGTTGGTTCTGCAAAAATTTTGCTTGCGTTACAAGCAATGTAATAACCTCCAGAAGCAGCATAATTCCCCATAGAAACAACTATAGGTTTTTCTTTTTTAGTAAGTTCTAATTCGCGCCATATTAGTTCAGAAGCTAATGCATTACCTCCAGGAGAGTTTACACGTAGTACAATAGCTTTTACATTAGTATCTTTTCTAGCTTTTCTAATGGCTTTATTAATAATTCCTTGACCGATAAAATCTTTACTACCTTCCCCGTAAATAATGTCTCCTTGTGCATAGATTACGGCAATTTTATCTTTAGCGGTTGAAGAAACCCTTCCTTTACCAGAACTAATATAGTCTTCAATAGAAATAGTATTTACTTTTTTATCAGACCCCATAGCCAACTTTTCTTTGTACTCATCTTCGTAAATAGAAGCATCAATTAAGTTGTTTTCTTTAGCTACGGTAACGTTTCTTCCATTATAATTATCGGCAATAAGATTTAGCTTTTCAATAGAAATGTTTCTACTTTTACTAATATCATCTGTAATTTCTGACCAAATAGATTTTAAAAATGAAGTAGTTTGTTCACGATTAGCTTCACTCATTTCATTTTCTAAAAATGGCTCTACAGCACTTTTATATTTTCCGTGGCGAACAACTTCCATTTTAATCCCGTATTTATCTTCAAAATCTTTGAAATATAAAATTTCGGTAGATAAACCTCTAAAATCAATAACACCAATAGGGTTTAAAAATAAACTATCAGCAACAGAACTTAGGTAGTAATTTTTTTGAGTATAAATATCATTGTAGGCATATACAAATTTACCACTCTCTTTAAACTCTTCAATTTTGTTTCGTATAGCTTGTATTTGTGCAATACCAGCATTTATAAAAGGTGTTTTAATACTTATCCCTTTTATTTTATCATCTGTTTTTGCATTTTCAATAGCATTTATAATCTTGTTTAAAGCTAACTTTTCATCTGTTAATTCTAAAGCTTCTGCAATAGGGTTGTTTTCTTTTGGGGCATAATCTTTAATAGGAGTTGATAAATCTAATTCTAAAACCGAGTTTGATTTTACAACAACTTTTTCTTCAGCTCCGACGATAGAAGCTATTGCAAAAAAGAATACAAAAAGTAAAAAAATGGCAATAAAAAAGCCAAGAATAGAGGCAAGTAAATTTCTTAAAAACTTCATGTTGTATGGTTAATTTTTTTGAGCAAATATACAGTTTTTAGAAAGACGCCTTTTTACTAAGATTTTGCTAGTTCCAGCGATTTATTCCTACACCTAAATTCATGCGATATTTTCGTTGTGCGAACTCAAAATAATTAAAAAGTTTATAGTTTACTTCATAACCATAATCAACATGTGGACTATAATCAATTATATTTTCATAAATGTTTGAATTAAACTGTAGAGGATTTCTAGCTCGATAATTCCATGTATTTACATAAAGGCGGTTTTTATTTTCGAGATATTGTTGTGAATAAAAGCCTTCTGGTTTAGCAATGCTGTTTAAATAGGTAGTAAAACCAGGATCTATAATTATAATTTCATATTCTAAACTATCATTAGCAATTACAACAGGTTCCTCTTTTTGTTGAGTGTTTGAAGCATTTTTTATAGGAGTAAAACTACAAGACCATAACAAAACTCCGATAATGCTAAGAAATATAATACGTTGTAAGGTTTTCATAATCAGTATGATTTGTAATTATAAAAGTGCAAAAATTATTCCATTTTTAATTGATTTTTAACTTGTTTAACAGTAATTTTCAGCATTAAATAATAGAAAATGAAGAAAAGGTGTTTTTGGGTTAGTGATGACCCATTATATATTGAGTATCATGATAATGAATGGGGAGTACCCGTATATGATGATGATAAATTGTTTGAGTTTTTAATATTAGAAACCTTTCAAGCAGGTTTAAGTTGGATTACGATTTTAAAGAAAAGAGAAAACTTTAGAAAGGCGTTTGATAATTTCGATTACAAAAAAATAGCAAAATACTCTGAAGATAAATATGAAGAGTTGCTTCAAGATGCAGGGATTATAAGGAATAAACTAAAGATAAAAGCTACAATAACTAATGCACAATTGTTTATAAAAGTGCAAGAGGAGTTTGGGTCGTTCTCAAAATATATTTGGGATTTTACAAACGGTAAACCAATAATTAATAAGTTTAAAAAAAGGGAAGAGGTCCCGGCTACCACAGAGATTTCTGATGCTATTTCAAAAGATTTAAAAAAACGAGGATTTAAGTTTGTTGGCTCAACTGTAATTTATGCGCATATGCAAGCAACAGGAATGGTAAATGACCATACAACGGACTGTTTTAGATACCATGAAGTTTAAATTTCGTAATTTTAGCATTCAAAAAAATAAATTAAAAACTATATAAATGAAACTAAAACAAATGCTTTGTGTGTTTGCAGCAGCAGGAGTATTAACTTCTTGTGGTGTAGATGCAAAAAAAGAGCCTAAAGTAGTAGAAAAAAAGGCAAAAGAGTTTGAGTATGTTGTTGAGCAATTTGCTGATATAAAAGTATTACGCTATCAAATTCCAGGGTTTGATGAGTTAACACTAAAAGAAAAGAAGTTAGTGTACTATTTAACTCAGGCTGGTTTATCTGGACGTGATATTATGTGGGATCAAAACTACCGTCATAATCTTGAAATTAGAGCAGCTTTAGAAAATATCAATAACAACTTTAAAGGAGATAAAGAAAGCGAAGATTTTAAAGCGTTTACAACTTATTTAAAAAGAGTATGGTTTTCAAACGGAATCCATCATCATTACTCTAACGATAAGTTAAAGCCTACGTTTTCTAAAGAATACTTAGAAACGTTATTAAAAGAAACTAATACTGAGTTATCTGCTGAAGCATTAGACGTTATTTTCAATGATAAAGATGTTAAAAAAGTAAACAAAAAAGCAGGAGTAGATAATGTATTAGCATCTGCAGTAAATTTTTACGGAGCTGATATTACTAGTAAAGATGTAGAAGAGTTTTATGCGAAAGCAGATAAAGGACCAGAAGGACAACCAATTGAGGCTGGATTAAATTCTAAATTAGTTCGTGAAGAAGGAAAGCTAGTTGAAAAAGTGTGGAAGTCTGGTGGAATGTACGGACAAGCAATCGATAAAATTATTTATTGGTTAGAAAAAGCTAAAGAAGTAGCAGAAAACGAAAAGCAAGCCAAAACGTTAGAGTTGTTAATCGAATACTATAAAACAGGAGATTTACATACTTGGGATGAATATGCAATTGCTTGGGTAGAATCTACAGAAGGAAACATTGATTGGATTAATGGTTTTATTGAAGTTTATAATGATCCTAAAGGGTACAGAGGTTCGTACGAAACAATCGTACAAATCAAAGACTTTGATATGTCTAAAAAAATGAAAGTATTATCAGACAATGCACAGTGGTTTGAAGATAATTCTCCGTTAGATCCAAGTCACAAAAAGAAAGATGTTGTAGGAGTATCATATAAAACAGTAAATGTTGCAGGTGAAGCAGGAGATGCGTCGCCAAGTACTCCAATTGGAGTGAATTTACCAAACAATAACTGGATTCGTCAACAACATGGTTCTAAATCAGTATCGTTAGGAAATATTATAGGTTCATATAATAATGCTGGAGGAACTGGACGTTTAAAAGAATTTGCTAATGATCAAGAAGAAATCGATTTAGAGATTAAAAACGGTAAGTTAGCGGATAAATTACACACAGCATTACATGAGGTAATCGGACATGCTTCAGGTGTAATTAATGATGGAATTGGCCAACCAAAAGAAACGTTAAAGAACTATGCTTCTACTATGGAAGAGGGTAGAGCAGATTTAGTTGGGCTGTATTATTTAATGGATCCTAAATTACAAGAGTTAGGATTAGTTGATGACTGGCAAAAAGTAGGTAAAGCTGCTTATGATGGATATATAAGAAATGGATTAATGACTCAGTTAATCAGAATTAACTTAGGAGATGATATTGAAGAAGACCACATGGTAAACCGTCAATGGGTTTCAGCTTGGGCTTTTGAACAAGGAGCAAAAGATAATGTAATTGAAAAAGTTACCAGAGATGGTAAGACATATTATAATATCAACGATTATGAGAAGCTTCGTGAGATTTTTGGTCGTTTATTAAAAGAAGCGCAAAGAATTAAATCAGAAGGAGATTTTGAAGCTGCAAAAGCATTAGTAGAAGGTTACGGAGTAAAAGTAGATCAAGATATTCATAAAGAAGTTTTAGATCGTAATGCACAGTTTACATCTGCTCCTTACAGCGGATTTGTAAATCCTGTATTAGAGCCAGTAACAGATGCTGATGGAAACATCACTGATATTAAGATCAAGCAACCAGAAACTTTTGAAGAGCAAATGAACTTCTATGCTAAAAACTATAATTTCTTACCAGTAAAAAACTAAGAAATTAAGTTTTAAAATAGTTGAAAATATCAAAACCGATTCTGATTAGAATCGGTTTTGTATTTTTAGAGGGATTAATAAAAGATAAATGGCAAAAAAAGTAAAAGATCCTGGTTTAGGTTATAGCTCCAGTAGTAATGCTCAAAGAATAATAAATGCAGATGGTAGCTCTAATGTTGTTCATGCAAACAGAAGGTTTGGAGCTGATGACTTGTATGCTTTTTTTATAGAATTACCGTGGTGGCAATTTTTTGCATTTATACTCATTGGCTATTCACTATTGAATATTCTTTTTGCATTTGTATATGTGTTTATTGGGATAGAACAAATAACACCTTCAAAAGGCAATTTTTTAGACGATCTTTTAAATGGATTTTTCTTTAGTGCACAAACCCTAACAACAGTAGGGTATGGAGGAATCGCCCCTAAAGGTATTGCAGCAAATGTTATTGCAGCTTTTGAGGCAATGATTGGTTTGTTAAGTTTTTCTTTTATTACAGGATTGTTATATGGGCGTTTTTCAAAAGCAAAAGCATCTATCCGTTTTAGTGAAAATTTAATTTTAAGAGATTTTAAAGAAGGTAGAGCATTAATGTTTAGGTTAATGAATCGTCGTAAAACAGTAATGATAGAGCCAGAAATAACTGTAACATTATCCCTTTCAGAAAAAAAAATGAATGGAGAATACAAGCGTCAATTCTATGAACTTAAATTAGAAAGAAATAAAATTATATACTTGCCGACCGTTTGGACAGTTGTACATGAAATAGATGAAAAAAGTCCGTTACATAAATATTCAAACAAAGAAATAAGTGAATTAAACGGAGTTCTTTATGTTTTAATGCAATATCATGAAGAATCTTTTGGACAAAAAGTATATCAAATTACTTCGTACAATTTCTCTTCTCTTGAGGTAGATGTGAAGTATACATCATCATTTTATTTTGATGAAGAAGGTAATACTGTATTAGATCACTCAAAATTAAGTGAAATATCAAAAATGAATTAGAATTACCTTGTTAGTAGTTTTGATAAGAATAATAATGCAATTACAACTGCAATTCCTATTGCCACATAAATAGCTGCATTTTGATAATATTTCTTATTGTTTTTAGCATCCTTTTTGTAGCTAAAAAACATCAAAATAATAAAAGCTATTACAAATAAACTAGCAAAAATGATTCTGCCCGTAGTAAACATTTTAGCAGCAATAAGTATAAACATAAAATTGTATTTTTAGCAAAGTTAAAGAATGATTTTAGAATGGAGAAAACTAAAACAGCAATTATTTTTGGAGGTACATCAGGTATTGGAAAAGGGCTTGTAGAAAAACTAATACAAGAAAATTATATTGTAGCAGTAACGGGTAGAAGGTTCGAAAAACTAGAAGAGCTGAAGAAAAAACATCCAAGTCAAGTACTCATTAAGCAAAATGATATACAGCAAGTAGATGAGGTTGAAAAAGTGTTTAATGAGATAGTAGAAGAATTAGGAGAAGTTCATCTAGTGATACAATCTTCAGGAGTTGGTTTTGTAAACCCAAAGTTGAACTGGGATAAACAAGAACAAACCATAAACACGAATGTTTTAGGAGTAACAAAACTATATGCTTTAGCTTATAAATTGTTTAAAAAACAAGGTTTTGGTCATTTAGTGGGAATCTCATCTATAGCATCTATTAGAGGAAATAGAGCAGCGCCAGATTATTTCTCATCAAAAGCGTATCAAAAAGCATATTTAGAAAGCCTGTATATTAAAACAAAATCCATCAAAACAAAGAAAGTGTTTATTACAGATGTTCGTCCAGGATTTGTAGATACAGCAATGGCGTTAGGCGATGGTATTTTTTGGATGGTACCTCTAGAAAAAGCGGTTAATCAAATATATTCAGCAATAAAACGAAAAAAACGAGTAGCTTATATCTCAAAAAGATGGAGCTTGATAGCTTGGGTGCTAAAAGTTGTGCCAGCAAGAGTTTTAAAAATGGCTACATAATGAAGAAAGAAAACTTAATAGTGTTTGATATTGATGATACATTAACTAAAAGTGAAAACCAACATCAAGAAGCATATGTAGAAGCAATGAAAAGTTTTGGGATAATTAAAGTTAATCAAGACTGGAAAAGCTATGAGAATGTGACTGATAGTTATATTTTAAAATGGAATTACGAAGCCAATTTTAATTCAACGTTTAATTTTTCTTTCATTCCTGAGTTTGAGGAAAAAATGACAGAACTATTACTGTCCTTCGCAAAAACAGAAGAAATACATGGAGCAGGAGAAATAGTTGATTTCTTTATGAAAGAAACCGATTATGCAATTTGTTTTGCAACGGGTTCTTTACTAAAACCAGCATTAATTAAATTAGAACAAGCAAATATAAATTTTGTGCCAAATTTAGTAGAAGCCTCAAATAATTTGTTTAGAAGAGAAGAAATAGTAAACTCAGCAATTAACAAAGCAAAAAACTATTTTCAAGTTCAGGAATTTAAAAATATTATTTCGGTTGGGGATGGTATTTGGGATTTAAGAACAGCAAAAAACTTAGGAGTAAATTTCTTAGGAATTAGAAATAAAAATCTATCAGATTTTAAACAAGAAGGGATTAAGAGTCATATTGAAGACTGGACAAGATTTAATTTTCAAAAAGTAAAAACAGAGTTACAAATCATATAAGTTATATAAAATGAAAAAAAGAATTGAAGCAGTACATGAATTTCATTCAGCATTTGGGTTAGGAATAAAAAATGAGCCAACAGCGAACATTGGAGAAGAACGAAACTTACTTCGTTTTAATTTGATGAAAGAAGAAAATGAAGAGTATTTAGAGGCTGCTCAAAATAATGATTTGGTTGAGGTAGCAGATGCTTTAGGAGATATGCTGTATATTTTATGTGGAACTATAATTGAACATGGAATGCAACATAAAATAGAAGAAGTATTCAATGAAATTCAACGAAGTAATATGAGCAAGTTAGGAGAAGATGGCAAGCCAATTTATCGTGAAGATGGTAAAGTGTTGAAAGGACCTAATTACTTTAAGCCAAACATTAAAGAAATTTTAGATAAATAAAAAAAAGCTCCTCATTGAGGAGCTTTTTTACATTTTGTTTTTCTATTTATTTACCCATAATTCTTTCTAATTCTGATGTTAATGTTTTTACATTACTAACCATTTTAATAATAACACCATTAGCATCTACAATTAAATGAGTAGGATATTGTTTTACTTTTAGTTTTTTGGCCATATAATCCTTTTGTTCAGGAATAGTTGGATATTTGAACTCTTTAGTTTCTAAAAACTCAACAAGTTCATCTTTTTTATCAAAAGCCAAACTAACAAACTCTATTTTATCATCTTTGTACTTGTCTACAAGTTCATTTAATTCAGGAAACTCTTCAACGCATACCTTACAAGTAATAAACCAGCATTTAATTACTAGTAATTTACCTTTTGTATCCGCTTTGTTATGTGCTTTACCTTTTAAGTCAACAAAATTATAATCAGGAAGTTTTTTACCTTCCATTTTAAAATATTGATGAGCTATTGAAGCTTTGCTAACAATTGATTTCTTAATTTTTTCGTCTGCGGAATCATCAATACCTGTAAGCTGATACAGTACTTTACCGTCTTTTTCAGATTTAACAGGAATATAGGCACCAGTACGAAGCAAGGTTAAAAAGATTCCCTTTTCCATAATAGCTCCCTCATCATCTAAAGGGGTAAAGGTTGACATTAAGTCAATATTTTCTTTTGTGTAAGCTTCCCAGTTATCAAAACTTTTCTGAATATCTTCAGTGTCAATAGAGGTAGAACTAGCTGAAGACTCATTAACAGTTAAGTTTTCTTCAGGGGCTTCCTCTTCTTCCTCAGAAGAAGTTTCTACAGTTTCTATAGGAGCAGTAACTTCACTACTTTGGGCTGTGATATTATTTCCGTTTTCTAATGAATTAGAATAAAAATCTAATCCAAAAAACGAAATAGCAAAACCAGCTCCTATTGATAATAAAGCAGGTATAATATTTCTCATTTCTTTAGAATTTTTTATTAAAATAACTTAATTCCGTTTACTAATATAGCTTTTTTAAATGAAATGATTAAATTTTAACCCTCCAGTTATGCTTGTCTTCTAATTTGTTATACTGAATGTTAAGTAGTTTTTCTTTAAAGAAAGAAGCATAAGAATCACTTACTTCAGGTAACTCAAAAGAGTCATTTTGATGTTTAAAACCTTTTATAGGGTTTATTACAGCAGCAGTACCCGAACCAAAGATTTCTTTTAGTTCACCTTTTTTTGCAGCTTCTTTAATTTCAGCAACCGATACTCTTCTTACTTCAACATCTATATTATAATCTTTTGCAAGTTGAATAATTGACTTACGAGTAACACCATCTAAAATACGGTCATTAGTTGGTGCAGTTACTAGTTTATCTCCTATTCTAAAAAAGATATTCATAGTGCCAGCTTCTTCAAGATATTCATGTGTATTAGCATCTGTCCAAACAATTTGTTGATACCCTTCTTTATGTGCTAAACTGGTAGGATAAAACTGTGCTGCATAGTTACCAGCAGCTTTTGCAAATCCAACACCACCATCTGCAGAACGACTATACTTTTCAGCAAAAATAACACGAACCTCACCTGCATAATATGCTTGAGCAGGCGAACAAATAATAATGAATTTGTATTCCTCAGCAGGAGAAGCAGCAATAGCACCTTCAGAAGCAATAATAAATGGACGGATATATAACGAGTTTCCAACACCTTTTTTAATCCAAGCATTGTCTAACTCAAGAAGTTTTTTTAATCCTTCAAAAAATACGTTTTCAGGAACTGGAGGCATCGCTAAACGAGCACCAGATTTATTAATTCTATGAAAGTTTTCATCTGGACGAAATAAAAACACATCATCATTATCATCCTTGTAAGCTTTCATTCCTTCAAAAACAGCTTGTCCGTAATGAAAAACTCTAGCCGATGGCTCAAAAGATAAAGGCCCGTAAGGCATAATCTTTGGTGTTTTCCACTCTCCGTCAGCAAAATCACAGACTAACATGTGATCCGTAAAAGTGCGACCAAATGCTAAGTTGTTAAAATCTACCGTATCTATTTTTGACTCTTTTATAAGCTCAATATCAATATTCATTGTGTTGTAGTTTTAGAAGTGCTACGAAGATACGAAATCTAGTGGTATATTTTAAGTTTAGCTTCTTGCTAGAAGAAATATAAGTATATTTGTTGAATGTTAATTTTAAAATTTTGAAAATGAAAAGACTACTAGTTTTTGCTATGGTTTTGAGCATAGCATTTATTTCTTGTAAGGTTGTAAAAAAGAATGGAACTTCTGATGTAAATAGCGCTAAAGAACAAAAAGTAGAATACGCATCATTTGGAGAAGAAATTTCAGATGCAGATGCTATTTCTGCTGAAGAAATGCGAACTAAATTCAAAAATTTAAAAAAAGGAGATACCCTAAACATAAAATTCACTTCAACAATTAATGAGGTATGTAAGAAAAAGGGATGTTGGATGAAGTTAGATTTGGGTGAAGAACAAGAATCAATGGTGCGTTTTAAAGATTATGGTTTTTTTATGCCTTTAAATGCAGATAATAAAGAGGTGATAGTAAATGGTAAAGCTTTTGTTACTGAGATTTCTGTAGATGAATTACAACATTATGCTAAAGACGCTGGAAAATCGGAAGAAGAAATAGCAAAAATTACAGAACCAAAATATACCTATGCTTTTGAAGCAGATGGAGTATTAATGAAGAAATAATGAAACAATCAATTATTGTTTTATTGATGTCTTTGGCGCTTTTTTCTTGTAAGGAGAAAAAGGAAGAACAAAAAGAAGAACTCATTATGTATCAATCTTCAGAAATGGCAGCTTTAATGAATGCTATGTATGAAGGAAACATGACAATTAAGAATAAGATTCTAGAAGGAGAATCAATAGGTGATTTTCCTGAAACTTATTTGAATATTCACTCTGCAGTTTTAACAGATCCAGCAGATAGGAATATAAGTTTTGAAGCTTTTTCAAAACAGTATATTCAAAATATGCAGCAAGTGTATTCAGGGTCAAAAGATTCTTTAAAACAAAATTTTAATCAAGCAGTAAACAGTTGTATTGCCTGTCATAAAACAACTTGTACAGGACCAATACCAAGAATTAAAAAGTTACTGATTAAATAGTTTAGTTATAAAACGGGAAATTATCATAACGTCCGATGGTTCTACAACCATTCATTTACCAGATTGGAATGAACAATATCATTCTAAGCATGGCGCAATACAAGAAGCATATCATGTATTTATTAGAAATGGACTAAAGTATGTAGATACTAAAAGTGTTTCTATTTTAGAAATAGGTTTTGGTACAGGACTCAATTGTTTTATTACGCTTTTAGAAGCAGATAGAAATATTGATTATGTTGGTGTTGAAGCTTATCCAGTAGCCAAAGAAGAAGTAGAGAAACTGAACTATGTTACGGAGTTGGAAGCTAATGATAAAAGAGAACTTTTTGATAAAATTCACAAAGTTTCTTGGGAAGAAAATCACAATATTACTCCCGATTTTTCATTGACTAAGCGTAAACAGTTTTTTGCTGAAATAACTGATGAAAATAGTTTTGATTTGATTTATTTTGATGCTTTTGGAGCAAGAGTACAACCTGATTTGTGGACGGAAGATATTTTTAAAATTATGTTTGCTGCGTTAAAACCAGAAGGGGTTTTAGTAACCTACTCAGCTAAAGGAAGTGTACGAAGAGCAATGCAAGCAGTAGGGTTTGATGTAGAGCGCTTACCCGGGCCTCCAGGAAAAAGAGAAATGTTACGAGCTACGAAAGTAGGCGAGTAATATTCAGTGTAGCTAAATGCTTCGAGGAGTAAAGCATTCAGCATAATTAATGTAGTAATTAGAAAAATAAACAAATGGAGTTTAAAAGACGCTTCGGTAACCGAAAAAAAGGAAATCCTAAAAGAGGATTGTTTCTAGTAATCTTATTAATCATTGTATTGTATTTATTTTTCAATGCAGAAAAAATTCTTGGGAGATTTTTATAAATGAAGCCATTTCAATTTAAAGAGTTTGCGGTACATCAAGATAAAACTGCAATGAAAGTTGGTACCGACGCTGTGTTGTTAGGTGCATGGTGTAATTTGGGAGATTTTCCAGATACAATGCTTGATGTTGGGTCAGGTACAGGAGTCATTTCATTAATGTTAGCACAACGAAGTGATGCAATGACTATTGATGCCGTAGAGGTTGATGGAGATGCTTATGAGCAAACTGTAGAGAATTTTGAGCAATCAGATTGGGGGGATAGGCTCTTTTGTTACAATGCTTCTTTTGTGGAATTTGCAGAAGAAATGTCTGAAGAAGAAGAAGAGTATGATATAATTGTATCCAACCCGCCATTTTATACCGATAACTACGAAACGGAAGATTTAGCGAGAAATAAAGCACGATTTACGAGTTCGCTGTCTTTTGAAGAGTTACTTAAAGGAGTGAGTGAAATATTGTCCGAAAACGGAAGATTCTCAACCATTATACCTTTTAAAGAAGAAGCGGATTTTATCAAGCTAGCTAAAAAACATAACTTATACCTAAACAGGGTTTGTAGAGTAAAAGGAAATCCAATGTCAGAAATAAAGCGTAGTTTATTAGAGCTATCGTTTACTGAAAGTTCTATACAAGAAGAAGAATTAATTATAGAAACTAAAAGGCACCAGTATACTGATGCCTATATTAATCTTACAAAAGATTTTTATTTGAAAATGTAACCTTTTGTATGGTTACATTTTCGAAGCTTTAATTTTGTTCTTGTTGTGAACAATGTAGTTCCTCTGTATCTGTTTTTATAACTACTATTGGGTTTTTATTTTCATCTATCGCAACAAAAGTAAACTCACCTTCGATGGCTTTTTCTCTATGTTGAGAGTACATCTGTTCAGTAAAAATTTTAACGGTAACTTTTAAACTTTTGTTGCCTATATAACTTACTTTTCCTACTAATTCAATAATAGTCCCAGCAGGAATAGGCTTTTTAAAATCAATTTTATCACTACTTACGGTTACAACTTTTTGTCTGCAAAATCGTGTTGCAGTAATAAAAGCAACTTCATCCATTAATTGCATGGCTGTTCCTCCGAATAGCGTATCATAATGATTGGTTGTATTTGGAAATACAGCTTTGAAAATTCGTGTTTCCGATTGAGTTATTTTTTCTTCAGTAGTCATTATTTTATATATATGTTGGTGTAATTAGTGCCTGAAAGAAATAGTTATTCAAGCACTTTTACCATTGTTAATTTACAGTTTCTAAGGTGTTAGTATTGTAGCTTAATGAAGCTTCTTTTGCAGCAGAAACCATAGCAAGTAATGCTTTTTCAGTTTCGTCCCAATGCCTAGTTTTAAGACCGCAATCAGGATTTACCCAAAGTAGAGAAGCTGGAATAACTTTTTGAGCTTTGTGTAGTAACTCAATCATTTCTTCTTTTGAAGGAACTCTAGGTGAATGAATGTCATAAACTCCTGGGCCAATTTCATTTGGATATTTAAAATCAGCAAAAGCATTTAACAACTCCATTTGAGAGCGTGAACATTCAATTGTTATCACATCAGCATCCATATCAGCGATGTTTTGAATGATGTCGTTAAACTCAGAATAGCACATGTGCGTGTGTATTTGTGTAGCATCATCTACACCACATGATGAAATTTTAAAAGCTTCAACAGCCCATTTTAGATAATTTTCCCAGCCCGATTTTCGTAGAGGGAGTCCTTCTCTTATAGCAGGTTCATCAATTTGAATAATTCGGATACCTGCTTTTTCAAGGTCAGCAACTTCATCGCGAATAGCCAATGCAATTTGTTTACACGTAACTGAGCGAGGTTGATCATCTCGCACAAATGACCATTGTAAAATAGTAACAGGCCCAGTTAGCATTCCTTTAACCCATTTGTCAGTTAAAGATTGAGCGTACTGTGACCAATAAACAGTCATTGGATGAGGTCGGTAAACATCTCCATAAATAATAGGAGGTTTTACACAACGACTACCATAACTCTGAACCCAACCTTTTTGAGTAAAGCTTACCCCAGCAAGTTGTTCGCCAAAATACTCTACCATGTCGTTTCGTTCATATTCACCATGAACTAATACGTCAAGACCTATTTTTTCTTGCCATTGAATGGTTTTTTGAGTTTCCTTTTTAAGTAAGTATTTATACTCCTCACTACTTAAATTTCCTTTTTTATACTGAGCTCTCCAGCTTCTTACCTCTTTGGTTTGAGGGAATGAACCAATAGTTGTGGTAGGGAATAATGGTAAGTTCAACACTTTTTCTTGAGCCTTTTTACGAACTGAAAACTCATTTTTTCTTTGAGAATCAAATTCAGTAACGGCATCAACACGCTGTTTTACATCATTATGGTGAATTAATGTTGAGGATTTTCTACTAGCTATAGCTTTTTTGTTTTCTTCAAAAGCGTTTAAAACAGGTTCATCACTCGTACTTTGAGATAACTTTTTTAACAAGCTTACCTCTGTAAGTTTTTGTTTTGCGAAAGCAAACCACTCTTTAATTTGATTGTCTAAAGATGTTTCTAAATCTAAATCACATGGAGCATGTAATAAGGAACAAGAAGGAGCTATAAAAACTCTGTCAGAACCTAATTTATCAGTAGCTTTTTGGATAAGTTGCAACGATTTTTCAAAATCATTTTTCCAAATATTTCTACCATCTACAATACCTAATGATAAAGTTTTATCTTCAGGAAGCGTGTTCAATACATCATCTAATTGTTCTTCACAACGAACTAAATCGATGTGTAGAGTATCTATAGGAAGTGTATTAGCTAATGAGAGATTGTCTTTTAAACCTTCAAAGTAAGTAGTAACTATAAACTTTAGTTTAGGGAATTTTTTTCTAATCTCATTATATATAAATTGATATGTTTCTTTGGCTTTTTCACTTAAGTCTAACGCTAAAAAAGGTTCGTCAAACTGAACCCATTCAGCACCTTGTGCTTGAAGTTCTTGTAAAATTTCAATATAAACAGGAAGTAGTTTTGAAGCTAAATCTAATTTATCAAAACCTTCCTCTTTTTCTTTACCTAAAAGGAGGTAACTAACTAAACCGATAATTACAGGTTTGGCATTAATACCTGCTTGTTTAGCTCCAACAAATTCATTAATAATTTTGTTAGAAAATAGCTCGAATTCTTGATTTTTATAAAACTCTGGAACGATATAATGGTAGTTTGTGTCAAACCATTTAGTCATTTCCATAGCAGTGATATCAAGTTCATCCTTCTGATACCCTCTTGCCATGGCAAAATAAAGATCAAGTTCAGAGTTTGAAATTTTTAAAGCTACTTCATTGTAACGTTTAGGAATAGCGCCAACAGTAAGTGTCATATCTAACACCTGATCGTAATAAGAAAAATCATTACAAGGAATAAGGTCTATACCTGCTTCTTGTTGTGTTTTCCAATTTTGTTGACAAATGTTTCTTCCTGTTTCAAGAAGTTCTTGTAAACTAGTTTTGCCCGACCAATATTGCTCGCAGGCTTTTTTGAGTTCTCTGTTGCTACCTATACGCGGATAGCCAAGAATGTGCGTTTGCATTTTCTTTTAAACTTTTATAATTAAACATTAATTTTAAAAGCTCTTTTAGATGCTTCGCAATACTAAAAAACGATGTGATGTTTGAGGAGAAATAATGACATACCAAAAAAGCACAGCATTTCATAAGTGAAAGTGTGCGTTAAAATATATCATCGGTATGACCCAAAAGCTTCAAATCGCGAAAGCATTGTCAATATCCGAATAGGCAGGTCTCCTGACTTATAACAGTTTTTATCATCCTTCCCGCTTTTGGCAGTGGATATACTAGGATAAAAACCTTTAGTGTGTTACTTACAGTTGCGCGACAGTTCGTGATTTTCACACGATTCCCTATTAATCTACAGCTAAGTAAAACCTTTCCGGTTGATGAAGTATGTAAAGAACTTATCGAGGTAAATGTATGTATTATTTTTTAAGAATAGAGAATAAAAAAAGCATCAGTATACTGATGCTTCTTGAGTTTTAACAAGATTTTAAATTTTGTTATTTTTCCCAGTTTTTAAGTTGATCCAGATATAAGTAGCTTTCAATAAATTTTCTATGTTCAGTATTTGTCATGATTTCGAGTAGTTCTAAAGCTGAAATATAACTTGCTAAATTTCCGTTTGAAGATAAAAATTTACCATCTTTAATAAAAGTTACCAAGCTGTCGTTTTGAACTTTTAAATTAGGGTAATCTTTTTGAAGCTGTTCACCACCACCAATCCATGTTACAATTTTATGGCCATCAGCTATACCAGATTTACCAATTAAATTAGCTCCAGCACAATTACTAACAGTGTATTTGGTTTCTTGATTTTTTGATTTTATAAAATCTATAACTTTAGCATTGTGTACTTGTGCATACATATCGTAAGCACTTGGTACAAATAAAGCTGTTAATTTAGGACAATTATCAAAAGTGTAGTCAGGAACAAAATGCATTCCTTCTTCGGTGGTAATTGGTTTTGTTGTTTCAGCTATAGTAACTACATTAAAAAGTTGTTTACCATCTTTGTCTACTTTTCCAAATACATCTGACGTTGCTATAACTTCTCCTTGTAAAACTCCGTTAAACATTAAAAGTCCTATAGTTGGTAAATCAGGGTTAAATGGTTTTAGGTGTTTAGTTAGTGTATCAGATGGAGATATAACTTGTTCAACTTCCTCAGTTTTTTTGTTGGTTTTCGATTTCTTAGAATTACAGCTGATAGCAATAATTACAAATATCAGCATTGTTATAAAGCTAATTTTTTTCATGTTTTTTTATTTTTTATCTCTTTCTGTAGGTTTAATAATCATTCTAAAATATTGGTCTTTATATATGTAGTAGCCTAACCAGTTGTATAGAGTTCTTACTTTGTTTTTAAAGTTTACAAGCCCCATGATATGTACAAAAATCCAAATTAGCCAAGCAATAAAACCTTTTAAAGACTGTTTCTGTCCAGGGAAGTCAAGTACAGCTTTGTTTCTTCCAATAATAGCCAGAGAACCTTTATCAGTGTATTGAAAAGCTTTCCATTTATTATTTTTCTTATGAAGATTTTTAGCTAAGTTTTTTGCTTGTTGTAAGGCAGGTTGCGCCAATTGTGGGTGTCCGTTAGGATAGTTTTTGTCTCCTAGAATCAAGGCACAGTCTCCTAAGGCGTAAATATTATCATATGAATGTACTAGGTTAAATTGGTTTGTTTTTAATCTTCTACCTGCGCCGAAACTATCCTTTGAAAAACCATCAAATGTTTTAGCAGATACACCAGCTGCCCATATAAGGTTTTTAGTATGTATTTCTTCTCCGTTTGACAAATACACGGTTTCGCCATCAAAGTCATTAACCATTGTATTCATTGTTAGCTTAACCCCTAGTTCACTTAATTTTTTAGAAGTGTATTCTTGTGCTTTTTTAGACATTGGTGCTAAAACAGAATCTTGACCATCAATTAGGTGTATTTCACCAAAATCATTTTCATCTAGCTCAGGGTAATCTTTTATTATAATTGAAGTTTTAATTTCAGCTAAAATCCCTGAGAGTTCAACTCCAGTAGGTCCAGCTCCTGCAATAACAAAAGTTAAGCACTTTTTCCTTTCTTCTGGATTGTGGATTCTAGTAGCACGGTCAAATCGAGTTAAAATAACATTTCTAAGAGACAAGGCATCGCTAATAGTTTTCATTGGTAAACTGTACTTTTCAATGCTTTTGTTTCCAAAAAAGTTAGTTTCTGTACCAGTAGCCATTACTAAGATGTCATACTCTATTTCTCCATTACTTACCACTATTTTGTTTTCTTCTGGAACAACTTTTTCAAGAGTACCGAGTCGAAAACGGGCGTTTTTAAATTTTCTTAAAATTTTTCTGAATGGATAGCTAATTGCAGATGGCTCCATAAAACCGGTGGATACTTGGTAGATTAAAGGAGGAAAGAAATTGTAGTTGTTACTATCTACTAAAATAATCTGATAATCTTCTGAATTTCCTAATCCTTTTATAAGTTCTAATCCAGCAAACCCGCCGCCAACAACGACAAGTTTTTTCATATTTTTCATAATGCTATTATGCCCTTAAATTAATATAAGTACAAAGGTAGTTAAGTAGGTTTTAGTAAAAAATAAACTGGCTTAAGAAAAGTTACTTTCTTTTAATTTCACTTAAGTATTCAGGAGTTAATCCTAAAAAACTAGCAACTAAATATTGAGGAACTCGCTGTACAAATTCAGGAAAATCTTCTTTAAACCTAAAATACATTTCTTCTTTAGAGTAGCTGTTTATGTATTTTAAGCGCATTAAAGCAGCTCCATAAGCTGTTTCGTATATGTTTCGGAAGTACTTTTCTAATAAAGGGAATTGATTTAATAACGTATTATACTTTGAAGAGGAGATTGAAAAAACTACAGAATTTTCAACTGTCTCTATAGTAAAGTTAGAACGTTTTTGATTCTGAAAAGCTAAAAAATCAGTTAACCACCAATTTTCTAAAGCAAATTGTGTAGTTTTTTGATAGCCTAAATCATCAATAAAATATAATTGTAAACAGCCTTTAGCAACAAAAAATAGTTTATCACAACGGTTACTTGTAGGTAGTAAAGTTTCTTTTTTCTTGAAGGACTGACAGTCAAAAAAAGAAAGTACTTCAGTTAATTCTTCTTCTGAAAGATCTGCGTAATTTTTAATGTGATTTTTTAAAATGCTTTCAGCCATATGTTAGTGGTAGTATTGAGGTGTAAAAATACTAACTTTATAAAGACTCTCTTTAGTTTTAAAAGGAAAAGGCACCAATATATTGGTGCCTTTTTTATTAGTTCTGGAAGATTTTATCCTTTTATACTCTCAGGGTTATACCCTAAATAAGGTACTTCTTTTTCAACAAAATTAATTCCGTAATCTTCCAACTCCTTTAAAATTGGTTCGTATACTTCTTTGTTGATTGGTAATTGTACACCAGGAGTTGTAATGTCACCATTTAAAATACGTACGGTAGCCATGGCTACAGGTAAACCAACAGTTTTTGCCATTGCAGTGTAAGTTTGATCATCACCTTTAATAACCATACTACTTTCTATTTGGAATTTATCTTCTTTGTATTGGTATCCAAAAATATGGTGCATTACAATCATATCTTTATCTTTGGCTTCAAGAGTCCAAGAATCCATCAATATTTTTTGTAAAATTTCAGCAGGAGTTGCGTTTTTCAATCCTACTTTTTTATTTGGGTTGAAAATGTCTAACTCTAAAAATTTATCCCACATTAAATCATCTTGGTCTATCTTTAAGTACGAACGGAATTTCAACTCTACAGAATCAGAAGGAGAATATGCCAAGAAAAGATTTGTGAAATCACGATAACTCATATTCTCAGAATCTTCAATAGTATAAGTGTCATCAGTCATTCCTAATTGAACAAATACATTCCAAGCACGAGAAAAACCAACTTTACGAATAGTTCCACGATACATGGTTTTAATATCTTCTAAACCATAAATACTTCTATACTTCAAAGAATCACGGTTTGCATACGCTTCAAATTTTCCACTACCGTTAATTGTTAAAAATTCAGTTCTTCTAAATAACTTTTGGTATGGAATATACTTATAGGTTCCTTCTTGAATAAACATTGAAGCTCCTCCTTGACCAGCTAATACCACATTTCTAGGATTCCAAGTAAATTTATAATTCCATAAATTAGTGTCACTTTCAGGAGCTACCAATCCACCACAAAAAGATTCAAATAATAACATTTTTCCTCCCTGTTCTTTTATACGATCAATAACTTGCATAGCACTCATATGATCAATTCCTGGGTCAAGACCAATTTCATTCATAAACACTAATCCTTTAGCTTTAGCTTCTTCATCTAGAGCTTTCATTTCATCAGAAATATATGAAGCAGTAACCATATGTTTACCATAAGTAATACAATCTTTAGCTACTTCAATATGAAAACGAGCAGGTAACATTGAAATAACAATGTCTGCTTTTTGAATTGCATTTGAGCGTTCTTCTGCGTTAAAAACATCTAGTTGAATTGCTGTAGCGTTTGAATGATTGTTAACTTTAGATTGAGCACTTTCTAATGAAACGTCACCAATAGTTATATGTAGGTTTTCTTGTGAAGATTTATCTAATAAATATTTTATAAGTGAAGAGCTTGATCTACCAGCACCAATTATCAATATATTTCTCATTATAATGTATTTTTGTTATCAATAAATTTTGAGGCGACAATATCGCTAAAAAAGTTTAAATTTAAACAAAAACTAAAATAATGTATAAAAATTTAACAACAGCAGCGGTTTTAGGAGTGGTTGCTGTTATTTTAGGAGCTTTTGGAGCCCACGCCTTAAAAACGAAATTAACACCAGAAGCTTTAGAGAGTTTTGAAACCGCTGTACGCTATCAGTTTTTTCATGTACTATTATTACTTTTTGTAAACATGTTTACTCAGTTCACAAACAAAGAAAAGAACAGGATTAGTTATTTTTTAATAGCTGGGATTTTATTGTTTTCAGGATCAATTTATCTAATTTATCTAGTGAATGTTCCTGCAAAAGCAATTTGGTTTATAACACCTTTAGGAGGATTACTATTAATCGTGGGGTGGAGTCTATTAACGTATAGCTTTTTTAAAAAAGTTATTAAAGGTTAAAGTTGATAAAATCTTTGTATGATTCATCTTTTTAATCAAAAAGAACTATTTTTGTCCAAAATTAAACACAACTAAAATCTTTTAAGATGACAAATCTTGATACGAAAACGATATCGTTAGATAACTTAGGCATAAAAGACGCTACGGTTCGTTATCAATTAACTTCAGACGAGTTACACGACATCACTATTGAAAAAGAACAAGGAGTAGAAACCAGTTTTGGAGCATTAGCTGTTAAAACAGGTGAGTTCACAGGTCGTTCTCCAATGGATCGTTTTATCGTTAAAGACGATATAACTAAAGACCAAGTTTGGTGGGGAGATATTAACATCCCTTTCGATTCAGAAAAATTTGACAAGCTATACGATAAAGTAACAAACTATTTATCAAACAAAGAGATATTTGTGCGTGATAGTTATGCATGTGCAGATGAAGATTACAAGCTAAATATTCGTGTTGTAAACGAATACCCATGGAGTAACATGTTTGCATACAACATGTTTTTACGCCCTACAGCAGAAGAGTTGAAAAACTTTTCTCCAGAATGGACAGTAGTAAACGCTCCAGGTTTTATGGCTGATCCAGAAGTAGATGGAACACGTCAACACAACTTTGCTATCTTAAACTTTACTAGAAAAATAGCATTAATTGGTGGTACAGGGTATACAGGGGAAATTAAGAAAGGAATTTTCTCTGCGTTAAACTTTATTTTACCAGTATTTAAAAACACGTTACCAATGCACTGTTCTGCAAACGTTGGTAAAGATGGTGATACTGCTATCTTCTTCGGGTTATCAGGTACAGGTAAAACTACTTTATCTACGGATCCAAATCGTAGTTTAATTGGTGATGATGAGCATGGTTGGACTGCTGAAAACACAATCTTCAACTTTGAAGGAGGATGTTATGCAAAAGTAATCGACTTATCTCAAGAGAAAGAACCAGAAATTTACGGAGCAATTAAAAGAGGAGCAATCCTTGAAAATGTTGTGATGGACGATAAAGGAAATGTGGATTTTGCTGATACATCAATTACACAAAATACACGTGTAAGTTATCCAATTTATCACATTGAAAATATTCAAACACCATCTAAAGGTTCAAACCCAAAGAACATCTTCTTCTTAACAGCAGATGCTTTTGGAGTATTGCCTCCGATATCTAAATTAACACCAGGTCAAGCAGCATATCACTTTATTTCTGGGTACACAGCAAAAGTAGCAGGTACTGAGGCTGGAATTAATGAGCCATTACCAAGTTTTTCAGCTTGTTTTGGAGCTCCATTTATGCCATTACACCCAACACGTTACGCTGAAATGTTAAGCAAGAAAATGCAAGAAGCAGGAGTAAACGTTTGGTTAATTAATACTGGATGGACAGGTGGTGCTTACGGTACTGGTAGCAGAATGAAATTAAAGTACACTCGTGCTATGATTACTGAAGCTTTACAAGGTAATTTAGAAAACGTTGAATTTGTACAACACCCAATTTTTGGATTATCAATGCCAACTACTTGTGAAAATGTTCCTGATGAAGTGTTAAATCCAAAGCAAACATGGGCAGATAAAGATGCTTATGATGCAAAAGCTATGGAGTTAGCTAATTCATTCAGAAAGAACTTTGCTCAGTTTGAAGAAATGGCAAGCGAGGAAATTATTAAAGGTGGACCAATAGCGTAACCTTTAAAACATAAATACAAAGAAAGCATCCACTATGGATGCTTTTTTTATGGAAAATACTCAGTATTTTAGCAATAAATAAATTTTAGCATGATTGTACAGGGAAATATAGTCGATATACAAAATAAACGAATCTTTAAAGGAGAAGTTGAGGTTAAAGAAGGAAAGATTATACAAATTAGAGAGGTAGAAAACACTTTAGATAACTATATTTTACCTGGATTTATAGATGCACATATTCATATTGAAAGCTCGATGTTAGTACCATCAGAATTTGCAAAAATAGCGGTAACTCATGGTACCGTAGCTACGGTATCTGACCCACATGAAATAGCCAATGTGCTAGGTGTGAAAGGAGTTGACTTTATGATTGAAAACGGAAAGAAAGTTCCGTTAAAATTCAATTTTGGAGCGCCGTCATGCGTGCCAGCAACTTCTTTTGAAAGTGCAGGAGCGGTAATTGATTCAGAAGACATCAAAAAAATGATGCAGAATCCTGATATCAAGTATTTAGCAGAGATGATGAACTACCCAGGAGTCATTTATCAAGATGAAGAAGTGTTGAAAAAAATAGCTTGGGCAAAACATTATAATAAGCCAGTAGATGGACATGCACCAGGATTAAGAGGAGAGGATTTAGACAAATACATAGCAGCAGGAATTTATACCGATCACGAATGTTTCACTTATGAAGAAGGATTAGAAAAATTACAAAAAGGAATGAAAGTCATCATTCGAGAAGGGAGTGCTGCAAAAAACTTCGAAGCACTGATTGATTTACTTCCTGAATATTATGAGAACATGATGTTTTGTTCTGATGATAAGCATCCAGATGATTTGTTATTAGGACATATCAACCAATTATGTGAGCGTGCAGTAGCGAAAGGAATAGATGTTTTTAAAGTATTACAAGCTGCTTGTATCAATCCAGTAAAACATTATAATTTGGATGTAGGAACTTTAAACGAAGGGGATGATGCTGATTTTATAGTAGTAAAAGACTTACAAAAGTTTGAGGTGTTACAAACCTATATCAATGGGGAATTAGTAGCCGAAAAAGGAGAGTCATTCGTACAACATGTAGACTTTGAAGTACTAAATAATTTTGATACTGATAAAAAAAATATTGCTGATTTTGAGTTTCATTCAGCGTCTGAAAAGATTCGAGTTATTGAAGCCTTAGATGGAGAATTAGTGACGAATGAAATAGAAGCAGATTCTTTAATAAAAGATGGAAATTTAGTTTCAAATGTAGAGAATGATGTATTGAAAATGACGGTAGTAAACCGTTATGAAAATGCAGAACCATCCATAGCCTTTATTAAAAACTTCGGATTAAAAGAAGGAGCAATAGCGAGTTCTGTTGGTCATGATTCACATAATATTATTGCAGTAGGAGTATCTGATGAATTGATTTGCAAAGCAGTTAATTTATTAATAGAAAATAAAGGAGGAGTTTGTGCGGTAACTGCATCCGAAGAAAAAGTAGTTCCTCTCCCAGTAGCAGGAATTATGTCAGATAAGTCAGCTATTGAAATAGGGAAAGCCTATGCAGAGTTAGACGTCATGGCAAAAAAGCAAGGAAGTAAACTACGAGCTCCATATATGACCTTATCTTTTATGGCATTGTTGGTAATTCCATCTTTAAAGCTATCAGATAAAGGACTGTTTGATGGAAACACATTTAAATTTACCTCTTTAGAGGTTAAATAACCTGAAGTTTGAAGACAGAAAAAATTATATTAGGGATTGACCCAGGAACTTCCATTATGGGATTTGGAATTATAAAGGTAGTAGGGAAAAAGATGGAGTTTGTGCAGATGAATGAACTACTTTTAAAAAAGTATGACGATCATTATTTAAAACTCAAAATTATTTTTGAACGTACTATTGAGTTGATTGACACCTATCATCCAGATGAAATAGCTTTAGAAGCTCCTTTTTTTGGTAAAAATGTACAATCGATGTTAAAATTAGGACGTGCGCAAGGTGTTGCCATGGCAGCAGGATTGTCAAGACAAATTCCTGTAACCGAATACGCACCTAAGAAAATTAAAATGGCAATTACAGGAAAAGGGACAGCGAGTAAAGAACAAGTAGCCCTAATGTTAAAGTCGTTATTGAACTTAAAAGAACTCCCTAAAAACTTAGATGCAACAGATGGATTAGCTGCAGCGGTGTGTCATTTCTATAATTCAGGAACTAAAGTAGGAGGTAAGAACTATACAGGTTGGGCAGCGTTTGTAAAGCAGAACCCAGGAAAAGTGAAATAATTTGGCAGGAATTTATCTACATATCCCATTTTGTAAGCAAGCGTGTTATTATTGTGATTTTCACTTTTCTACCTCTTTAAAAAAGAAAGAAGAGCTGGTATCTTGCTTGGTAAAAGAATTGGAGTTAAGAAAAGAAGAACTTCTAAATGAAACCATAGAAACTATCTATTTTGGAGGAGGAACACCGAGTTTATTATCTATTCATGAAATAGAACTATTGCTGAATACGATTTCCAAAAATTATACAGTAATTGAAGATCCGGAAATTACCTTAGAAGCCAATCCAGATGATTTGTCAGAAGAAAAAATAATTGAATTATCTAAAACTCCAATTAACCGACTAAGTATTGGAATTCAATCTTTTTTTGAAGAAGACTTACAATTAATGAACCGTGCTCATAATGCACAAGAAGCGAGAAAATGTTTGTCTGTAGCAACTCGCTATTTTAATAACATTACGATTGATTTGATTTATGGTGTTCCGAATATGAGTAATGAGCGTTGGAGAGAAAACCTACAAATTGCTTTTGATTTTGGAATTAATCATATTTCATCATATGCATTAACAGTGGAACCTAAAACAGCGTTAGATTCCTTTATTAAACAAGGAAAATATCCAGATGTTGATGAAGCTGTAGCAAAAGAGCATTTCGATATTTTGGTAGCGGAAACTGCTAAAAATGGATTTGTTCACTACGAAATTTCCAACTTTGGAAAACCAGATTATTTCTCAAAACATAATACAAGTTACTGGTTAGGAAAAAAATATATAGGAATTGGTCCATCAGCACATTCGTTTAATAAAACACATCGTAGTTGGAATGTAGCTAACAATGCAAAATATATCAAAACTATTCAAGAAGGAAATCTCTCTTTAGAACAAGAGGAACTCACTAAGGAAGACCAGTTTAATGAATATTTAATGACAGGATTAAGAACCATTTGGGGAGTATCTTTAGAAAAAATTACGCAAGAATTTGGAGAAGAATTCAGAAAGAACCTCCTTAAAAATGCCGAGAAATTTATCAATCAAGGCTTATTGGTTATAGAGAATGAATTGAAGAAGCCTGATTCTGACAACAATGTTAAGAAGGTTTTGAAAACAACTTCAAAAGGAAAATTCTTAGCAGATGGATTGGCTAGTGAGTTATTCATAATTTAGGTATATTTGAGTATGATAGCAATAATTGAATACAACTCAAGAAAACACAAAATAGATTTATCAAAACCGTTAGATATTTCCATAGCTATTGATACTTCTAAAGAAAATGTAAATGCTTGGTATTTAGATGATCCGAAAATTTCCCCCGTTTCCGATGGAGATTGGGTAGGAAGTGTACAAAAAGGAGCTGATGTAAATTTTAATAATATACAGTTTAATCCGCATTCACATATTACACATACCGAATGTGTTGGCCATATAACAGAAGAAGTTTATTCAGTAAATAAAGAACTATCAAAATTTTTCTTTTTAGCAGAAGTAGTGACTATTGCTCCAGAGCAGTTAAAAAATAAGGACTTTGTGATTTCAAAAAAACAATTACAAAATGTTATAGGAAATAAAAAACGTGATGCAATTGTAATTAGAACTTTACCTAACCTATCAGACAAAAAATCGATGCGTTATTCAAATACAAATCCAACTTATTTGTTAGAAGAAGCAGCGATTTATCTTAGAGAAAAAGGAATTGAGCACTTGTTGATAGATTTACCATCGGTAGACAAAGAAAAAGACGAAGGAAAGTTGTTAGCACATAATGCTTTTTGGAATACACAAGCAGAAATCAGAATGAAAGCAACAATTACTGAATTTATTTATGTGTCTAATAAAATAAAGGATGGAGCTTACTTTTTAAATTTGATGGTAGCACCATTTGAAAACGATGCAACACCTAGTAAACCTACGCTTTACGAAATTATTTAAAACTTTTTTTATTGGTGTATTTATTTTTTTACTAGTTTTACACCTCAATCAAGAAATAACAATGACAATTTTTAATACATATAAGCAATGTAAATCGACTGTGGTGAGACACAGGACAGATCGGGCTATGTATGTATTATAATTATGTTTATATAAAATATAACGATAATAAAGAGTCCGACTTCATAGTCGGACTTTTTATTTTTATATCAGCAATCAACACTAAAACCAAACCAAATGAAAAAACTCTATTTTAATTATTTAGACACTTTTAAAGGTCTCTCAAGCGAAGTATGGTGGCTCGCTTTAATAACTTTAATAAACAGAGCAGGAACCATGGTAATTCCGTTTATGTCATTGTATTTGAGAGAAAGTTTGCATTTTTCTTTAAATGATGTAGGTTGGATTATGACTTGTTTTGGATTAGGATCTGTTGGAGGATCTTGGTTGGGAGGAAAGTTAACTGATAAAATAGGGTTCTACAAAGTGATGAAAACAAGTTTGTTTTTAACAGGGATTCTCTTTATAGCCTTACAGTTTATTAATACTTTTTGGGGATTTTGTATCGGCATTTTTTTAGTGATGCTAGTAGCAGATACTTTTAGACCCGCTATGTTTGTAGCTTTAAATACTTATAGTAAACCAGAAAATAAAACACGTTCAGTAACCTTAATTCGTCTGGCAATTAACTTGGGCTTTTCTGCAGGTCCAGCTGTTGGAGGGTTAATAATTACCTCAATGGGGTATAGCGGATTGTTCTGGGTAGATGGAGTTACTTGTGTTTTAGCAACTATATTATTGGTAAATGTGTTACACCCTAAAAAAGCAAGAGTGTTGGATGAAATAAAGGTAGAAAATCCAGAATCGGTTTTTTCAGATAAGGCTTTTTGGGTGTTTTTTGTAGGAATGTTTGTGTTCGGATTTATTTTCTTACAATATTTCTCTACTATGCCATTGTATTATAAAGATGTACATCATTTGACAGAGTTAGAAATAGGATTGTTAATGGGGATGAACGGATTTTTCATTTTCCTATTAGAAATGCCGCTCATTACTTGGTTAGAAAAAAGTAAGTATACTAAAGAGTTCTTAATGTTTTTTGGCTTATTACTTACAGGATTAAGTTTTGTAGTAATCAATTTAACAGGTTGGGTTGGAATTTTAATTGTAGGAATGTTGTTAATGACTATTGGAGAAATGATTGCATTCCCTTTTTCAAACGCCTTTGTAATGGAACGAGCCAAAAAAGGAAATCAAGGAGAATATATGGCATATTACAGTATTGCATTTTCAATGTCTCATATTTTTGGACATAATTCTGGAATGCAATTAATTGATAATATTGGATTTGATAATACATGGAATTTTATGATTGTATTATCAGGAATTGGAGTGTTATTTTTATTAATGTTAATACGAATTGTAAAAAGAGAAAAAGTAATCGCATGGACTTAAATCAAGTAACAATTCCATCTATAGATGTAAATGAATCTGTAATATTTTATAAAAAACTAGGCTTGCTTCTCATTGTAGATGCAAGTCCTAGATATGTCCGATTTGAAGTGCCAGATGGTAATACAACTTTCTCAATTCATCAAGTAGAGAGGTTACCCAAAGGAGAAGGAGTTACTCTTTATTTTGAAGATGATAATTTAGATGAGTTAGTAGAAGAATTACAGCAAAAAGGAATTCAGTTCACTCAGTTACCAATAGACCAACGATGGTTATGGAGAGAAGCCCATTTGTTAGATCCTGATGGTAATAAATTAATTCTGTTTAAAGCAGGTGAACACAGAAAAAATCCGCCTTGGCGAATCAATTAAGAAATAGAAGTTTTTATCTTTGGATATTTAATAAGAAAGTAGAAAGCATGAATATACAAGACGCACAAAAACAAGTAGATAATTGGATTAAAAACCACGGAGTACGTTACTTTAATGAGTTAACAAATATGGCGCAACTAACAGAAGAAGTTGGAGAGGTAGCTCGAATTATTGCGCGTCGTTATGGAGAGCAAAGCGAAAAAGAAAGTGATAAAAACAAAGATTTAGGAGAAGAGTTAGCAGATGTGATGTTTGTGGTATTGTGTTTAGCAAATCAAACAGGAGTAAACTTACAGGAGGCATTTGATAAGAAGCTAGATATAAAAACTAAGAGAGATCACGATCGTCATCATAATAACAAAAAACTACAATAAATGAGTCTCATAAAAAATATACAAAAAGGAAGTTTTTGGATTAATGTTTTAAAAGTAGGAACTCCATTTTTGATAATAGTAGCTGTCTTTTCTTTATTATTTAAAACAGGAGGGGCTATTTTTTCAGGAGACTTTGAAACTGTATACAATGTGCACTTCGCAAATAAACAGTGGATTCGTTTTTGGTTAAGTAAAATTGTAATTGCACTTATTTATAGCATGTATATTGTAAATAAAAAAACGAAGTAGTTTTTTATGGATTTAAGATTAAAAACCGAAGAGTTTAATTCGGATACTCATATAACGATTTCAGGGTCAAAAAGTGAATCAAATCGATTGTTGATTTTACAGCAATTATATCCAGATTTACAGATAGAAAATCTATCAGACTCTGATGATACGCACCATTTGCAAGAAGCGTTATCTTCAGGTGCTACTATAGCTGATATTGGGCATGCAGGAACAGCGATGCGCTTTTTAACTGCTTTTTTTGCAACACAAGAAGGTGTTACAAAAGTACTGCAAGGTTCAGAACGTATGCATAACCGACCAATACAAATTTTAGTAGATGCTTTACGTGATTTAGGAGCAGATATTAATTATATTGAGAAAGAAGGATATCCACCACTTAAAATATCAGGGAAAAAACTAACGAAGAATAAAGTTTCAATTAATGGAAATGTAAGCAGTCAATACATTTCAGCATTAATGTTGATTGCTCCAAGTTTAGAAAAAGGATTGGAAATCGAATTGATAGGAGAAATTACTTCGGTTCCTTATATCAACATGACTTTACAGTTGTTACATCAATTAGAGGTTGAGGCTAAGTTTGAAGGGCAGTTTATAAAAATCAAACCAAAATCAACTATAAAAAAGCAAACAGTAGTTGTAGAGTCTGACTGGAGTTCAGCATCTTATTTTTATTCGATTATAGCATTGAGCGAAGTAGGTTCTTCTGTGAAATTATCAGCTTATAAAAAAGATAGCTTACAAGGAGATAGCTGTTTAGAGGAAATCTACAAGAATTTTGGGGTGACTACCACTTTTGAAGAAAATACAATTCTTTTAACAAAAGAAAAAAAGCATAACTCAGAAGTATTCGAACAAGATTTAAAAAATGCACCAGATATTGCACAAACTATTGCAGT
Source organism: Tenacibaculum ascidiaceicola (assembly GCF_047470925.1). Lineage (NCBI taxonomy): Bacteria > Pseudomonadati > Bacteroidota > Flavobacteriia > Flavobacteriales > Flavobacteriaceae > Tenacibaculum > Tenacibaculum ascidiaceicola. Next base: position 438,702 of record NZ_JAZKJP010000005.1, on the reverse strand, counting down.
TACATGCTTCGGGTTAGGAATTGCTTGTGATTTATCAGGATTACATACGTTAAAAATTAAAGAAACCGATCGTTTAGAAGCATTACGTGAGGAGCTAACAAAACTAGGAGCTGATATTTCTGTAACTAATGAAAGTTTACATTTAAAATCATCTTCAGAAATTAAAGAAAACATTCAAATAGCTACCTATAATGACCATCGAATGGCGATGGCGTTTGCACCATTAGCATTGAAAGTTTCTATTGAAATTTTAGATGCTGAGGTTGTTACTAAGTCGTATAGAAATTTTTGGAAAGATATGTTTTATGTAGGAATTCAGAATGTTACCATAAAATAATATGGTAATCGCTTGACAACCCCTATGTTGAAATTGTATATTTGCCACCGTTAAGAAAATTTTACAAATGAAATTATCAAATTTTAATTTTGAGTTGCCAAAAGAGTTATTGGCAGAATATCCTTCAGAACACAGAGATGAAGCACGATTAATGGTATTGCACCGTGACACACAAAAAATCGAGCATAAACTATTTAAAGATTTAATCGATTATTTTGATGAAGGAGATGTAATGATGTTAAACAATACGAAAGTATTTCCTGCCCGTATGTACGGAAATAAGGAAAAAACAGGAGCTCGTATTGAAGTATTTTTATTACGTGAGTTAAATGCTGAAAATCGTTTGTGGGATGTATTAGTAGATCCAGCAAGAAAAATAAGAATAGGTAATAAATTATTTTTTGGAGAAGACGAAAGTTTAGTAGCTGAGGTTATTGATAATACTACTTCACGTGGTAGAACATTACGTTTCTTATTTGATGGACCTTACGAAGAATTCAGAAAGAAATTAATAGAGTTAGGTGAAACACCATTACCAAAATATATTAAACGTGAGGTAGAACCAGAAGATGAAGACCGTTACCAAACTATTTTTGCAAAGCACGAAGGAGCAGTAGCAGCACCAACTGCAGGTTTACACTTCTCTAAACACTTAATGAAACGTTTAGAAATTAAAGGAGTAGATTTTGCTGAAACAACATTACATGTAGGTTTAGGTACCTTTAACCCAGTTGAGGTTGAAGACTTATCAAAGCATAAAATGGATTCTGAGCAAATCGTTATTCCACAAGCTAGTGCAGATATGGTGAATAATGCTATTGCTAATAAGAAAAGAGTATGTGCAGTAGGTACTACAGTGATGAGAACGATTGAATCATCAGTGTCTTCAAGCAATCAATTAAACGCTTTTGAAGGATGGACTAACAAGTTTATTTTCCCTCCATATGATTTCAGTATAGCTAATTGTATGGTGACAAACTTCCACACACCAAAATCAACATTGTTAATGATGGTATCTGCATTTGCAGGACACGATTTTGTTATGGAAGCATACCAAGAAGCAATAAAAGAAAAATATAAATTTTACTCGTACGGAGATGCGATGTTAATTTTATAAAATAGTTTTTTAAACCATTAACAAAACCTCACAAGTAACTTGTGAGGTTTTGTGTATTTTTGCACTAGATGACACTAAAGAAGAAAGACATACGCGCATTAACCAAAGAACAGCTTCGTGATTTTTTTGTTGAAAACGGAGATAAAGCTTTTCGTGGTAACCAAGTATATGAATGGTTATGGCATAAAGCAGCACATTCGTTTGATGATATGACAAGTTTATCTAAAGCAACAAGAAAAATGCTTGATGAAAACTTTGTAATCAATCATATTGAAGTTGATACAATGCAGCGTAGTAATGATGGTACTATTAAAAATGCAATTAAACTTCATGACGGGTTAATTGTAGAGTCAGTTTTAATTCCTACTGAAAAACGTACTACTGCTTGTGTATCTAGTCAAGTAGGTTGTAGTTTGGACTGTAAGTTTTGTGCAACAGCTCGTTTAAAACGTATGCGTAATTTGAATGCAGATGAAATTTACGACCAAGTTGTAGCGATTGACAAGCAGAGTAGATTATACCATAACCATAAATTATCAAATATTGTTTTTATGGGAATGGGAGAGCCTTTAATGAATTATAATAATGTAATTAAAGCTATTGATAAAATAACTTCAAAAGAAGGCTTAGGAATGGCAGCACGTAGGATTACAGTGTCAACTTCTGGTGTGCCTAAAATGATTAAAAAGATGGCAGATGATGAGGTGCGTTTTAATTTAGCTGTTTCTTTACATTCTGCTATAGATGAAGTTCGAACATCTATAATGCCATTTAATTCTACTTTTCCGTTAAAAGATTTAAAAGAGTCATTAGAATATTGGTATGAAAAAACAAAACGAAAAATAACGTATGAATATGTTGTTTGGAATGGAATTAACGATAGAAAAGAAGATATTGATGCGTTGGTTCGATTCTGTAGTTATGTTCCTTGTAAAGTCAATTTAATTGAATATAACCCAATAGATGATGGAGAATTTCAGCAAGCTTCAGATAGAGCTTTAAATAATTATATTTCAAATCTTGAAATGAACGATATTGTGGTAAATGTACGTCGTTCTAGAGGAAAAGATATTGATGCAGCTTGTGGGCAATTAGCGAATAAATCTTAGGCTTACATGAACAAAAAAATGATAAGAAAAGAGAGCAGCATTAAACTTAAGTTAAATATAGCTTTGTAAAATTTTAGTTTTTTTGAGAAAGCCAATACAATAACATCTAATATTCCTAATAAAAATATAGAAGGAACACCCAAAAAAGTGTATGGTAAAATAATTGGGTTACCTAAACAAGAACGCTGATTACTGTCAGAAATATAAATACCAAATGATATAAAAGAGATACAGATTATAAGAAAAATAAGTCCTCTTGTCTTTAAATGTTTCATATTTTTTTTTAAATCAAAAGTAAACATTATTTATTCTTATTTTTGTTCACTAATATGAAGCCAGTAGAGCAAATAAAACTTCCGATTGCTAAAGAAATGGAACTCTTTGAAACTAAGTTCAAAGACTCGATGTTGTCTAAAGTTCCACTATTAAATAGAATAACTTATTATATCGTTCGTAGAAAAGGAAAACAAATGCGACCAATGTTTGTTTTTTTAGTAGCCAAAATGGTTTCTAATGGTGGTTTTGATGAACGTACATATAGAGGAGCATCTGTGGTAGAGTTAATTCACACAGCAACCTTAGTGCATGATGATGTGGTAGATGATAGTAATCGCCGTAGAGGTTTTTTCTCAATTAATGCGCTTTGGAAAAATAAAATAGCCGTTTTAGTAGGTGACTATCTACTTTCTAAAGGGCTATTGTTGTCTATAGATAATGAAGATTTCGATTTGTTAAAGCTTATTTCCATAGCTGTTCGAGAAATGAGCGAAGGAGAATTATTACAAATTGAAAAAGCTCGTAAACTTGATATTACAGAGGAGGTTTATTTTGAAATCATCCGTCAAAAGACAGCTACGTTAATAGCAGCTTGTTGTGGTATTGGTGCAGCATCGGTTGGAGCAAATAACGAAACTGTTCAACAAATGCGAAAGTTTGGAGAGTATATTGGTATTGCCTTTCAAATTAAAGATGATTTGTTTGATTATACAGAAGATAAAATAGGTAAGCCAACAGGAATTGATATCAAAGAGCAAAAGATGACACTTCCGTTAATTTATACACTGAATACTTGTTCTCCAAAAGAAAAATCGTGGTTAATCAACTCGGTTAAAAAGCATAATAAAAATAAAAAACGAGTAAAAGAAGTTATTGCTTTTGTAAAAGAAAATGGTGGGCTAGAATATACTACTGCCAAAATGCACGATTATAAAAACAAAGCGTTAGCTATTCTTAATAATTACCCTGATTCAGATTATAAAGACTCTTTACTACAAATGATAGATTATGTTGTAGAGAGAAAAATATAAAAATAAATAAAAATCCTCGAGAGAATCTCGAGGATTTTTGGTTAACAAACAAACTAATTACCTAATAAGTACTGTGGTATTTTACCATTTGTAATTGATAGTATCCCGATAAGTTTTTAACCCCAAAATGACCGTATGGAGCAGAACTGTAATATTTTTCTCCATCTTGGGTGTTTATTCTACAAGTATTTTTCCCATAAACAATACAACCATAACCAACAACTTGATCGGCAGAACTCCATATAGAATAAACTTTATTCGCTTCTTTTGTAGGGTTATTATTTAATTCTGTTAGAAAATTAGAAACTCCATAAGGACCAGCTCCCCAGAAAAGATATCCAGGGTAAAAACCATTAACATCATTACAAGTTGGTACTCCAGTGCCTGAATAATAACATGATGTTAAACCTCTGTTAGCACCTGCAATTCCTACAAAAGTATCGACGTAGTTTAATGGGGTGCCTAAGTTATAGTAACCATAAGCTTGATCGTAGGCATTCCCCCCTTTTATAGCTTTTCTACCTAAAGTAACACCCATAGAATGACCAATTACATCTACTTTTTGAGCACCAGTATAATTTTTAACAGCTTGTATAAAAACCCTAATCCTTTGTAAAAACTCCTTACTATGATAGTTAGAAGAAGCATTATAAGGATTTGCATTTCCCCAGGTAAAGGCATACAATTCACTAGTGTTGTATCCACTATTTAGAAAATAGTTTATAGGTTCTCCCCAACCGTCAGCTTTATCACTATTACCATGTATAAATATAACAGGTTGGTTATTTAGTGTTTCAGAACTAGAAATTTTACCACCATAACTGTAACCTATACTACCTTTAAAATTATAAGAACCATAACCGTTTTGTTGAAGCCAATTATCAAAGTGAGAGGTAATTTGAAATGTACCAGCACTTTTATTTAGTAATGTTGGTGTTTCGTAAGATCCGTTACCTTTAATTAAATCATCTTCACTTTCTGTGGAACAAGCTATTAGGAAAATAGAAAAAACGAACACAATAAAACCATATTTTTTTAACATAATTAATTTAGTTTTTAGGATTCCAATACTTTACAATTTAGATAAGAATAAATATTATAATTATTTAAAATTAAAGATTTGTTATACAGACTATTGTGTTTAGCGGAGTTCTTTTCTGTAATATTTTCAGATTTTTAGACTTGTATTGATAGGGGTGAGACTTTCGGTTATAAAAAAACCTCGAGACACGTCCCGAGGTTTTTTTATATCTATCTATGGCGATTCGCCATTACATCATTCCTGGCATTCCACCACCCATTGGAGGCATTCCACCACCAGCAGGAGCATCTTCTTTAATATCTACTAAAGCACACTCAGTAGTTAAGATCATTCCTGCTACAGATGCAGCATTTTCTAAAGCCACACGAGTTACTTTTTTCGGATCGATGATACCTGCTTCTAACATGTCTACATATTGTTCAGATTTAGCATCATATCCAAAGTTTTGGTTTTCTTCTAAAACTTTATTAATTACAACAGAACCTTCACCACCAGCGTTTTCAACAATAGTACGTAAAGGAGATTCGATAGCTCTATTTACAATTTGAATACCAGTAGTTTCATCTAAATTCTCTGTAGTAATTGTTTCTAATACTTTTTTAGCACGTACTAAGGCAACACCACCACCAGCAACAATTCCTTCTTCTACAGCAGCTCTTGTAGCATGTAAAGCATCATCAACACGGTCTTTCTTTTCTTTCATTTCTACTTCAGAAGCAGCACCAACATATAATACAGCAACACCACCAGCTAATTTCGCTAAACGCTCTTGTAATTTTTCACGATCGTAATCAGAAGTAGTAGTTTCAATTTGTGCTTTAATTTGGTTTACACGAGCTTTGATTTGTGCTTCGTCACCAGAACCATTAACAATTGTAGTATTATCTTTATCAATAGTTACTGTTTCAGCAGTACCTAATAAATCTAAAGTTGCATTTTCCAAAGAGAAACCTCTTTCTTCAGAAATTACAGTACCACCAGTTAAAATAGCGATATCTTCTAACATTGCTTTTCTACGGTCACCAAATCCTGGAGCTTTTACAGCAGCGATTTTTAATCCACCACGTAATTTGTTGACTACCAAAGTAGCTAAAGCTTGTCCGTCAACATCTTCGGCAATGATTAATAAAGGCTTTCCTGATTGAGCAACAGGTTCTAAAATTGGAAGAATTTCTTGTAAGTTAGAAATCTTTTTATCAAATAATAAAATATAAGGATTGTCTAAATCAGCAATCATTTTATCAGCATCTGTTACGAAGTACGGAGACAAATATCCACGATCAAACTGCATTCCTTCAACAACATCAACATAAGTGTCAGTTCCTTTTGCTTCTTCAACAGTAATCACTCCTTCTTTTCCAACTTTACCAAATGCTTCTGCAATTAAATTACCAATTACCGCATCGTTATTAGAAGAAATAGCAGCTACTTGCTTAATTTTTTCTGATGAATCACCAACTTCTTTAGATTGTTTTGCTAAATCTTCAGTAATAGCAGCTACGGCTTTATCAATACCACGTTTTAAATCCATAGGGTTTGCACCAGCAGCAACATTTTTTAATCCTTCTTTTACGATTGCTTGAGCTAATACAGTTGCAGTAGTAGTACCATCACCTGCTAAATCGTTAGTTTTAGAAGCTACTTCTTTTACCATTTGAGCTCCCATGTTTTCTAACTCATCTTCTAACTCTACTTCTTTAGCTACAGAAACTCCATCTTTAGTTACATGAGGAGCTCCGAAAGATTTAGAAATAATAACGTTACGTCCTTTAGGTCCTAAAGTTACTTTTACTGCATTTGCTAATGCATCTACACCGCGCTTTAATCCGTCGCGAGCGTCTACATCAAATTTTATATCTTTTGCCATGTTTGTTTAAGTTTTTTTGCCGTTAGCATATAGCTTTTGGCTTAGTTTTTAATTTTTTGTTTAATTGGCTAATAGCGAAAAGCTAATAGCAAAGAAATTTTAGATAATAGCGAAGATGTCGCTTTCTCTCATAATTAAATAATCTTTTCCTTCTAATTTAAGCTCAGTACCAGCGTACTTTCCGTATAAAACAGTATCACCAACTTTTACAGTTAAAGGCTCATCTTTTGTTCCGTTTCCTACGGCTACGACAGTACCTTTTTGTGGTTTTTCCTTTGCGTTGTCAGGGATGATGATTCCTGATGCTGTAGTAGTTTCTGCTGCAGCTGGTTCAACAAGAACTCTGTCTGCTAAAGGTTTAATGTTTAATCCCATTTTATATATTTTGATTGATTAAATTAATTTTTACTGGTTAAGTTTTGTCAGAAATTATGCCATTAGATTTTTGCTGACAATTTTTCTAATAGATTAGACTAATGAATAAAAAAAATGCCAACGTGTCATTTACGTTGGCATTTCATATTCTATTTTGTGAAAAACTACTGAGCGCTATCTTTTGCAGTATCCGTTGCTGCTGGTGTAGCAGGCGTAGTTGTAGTTTCAATATTGTTTAAAGTTTCGTTTAATTGAGGAGCGTCAGCTGCATTACCTCTTGGAATAGCGAAGTTAGCTAATAAAATTAAAGCAAACATAGTAATAGCTAATGTCCATGTAGTTCTGTCTAAAAAGCTATTCGTATTTTGTACACCTCCAATATTTTGAGCTCCACCGCCTCCAAATGATGAAGATAATCCTCCACCTTTAGGATTTTGAACCATTACAATTAAGATTAATGCTATTGCAACAATCAATATTAAAACTAAAAGTAAAGTATACGTTGTCATCTATTTATTGTTTTGTAAAATTTGTATTCTTTTAATTTGGTCTGCAAAGAAACCACTTTTTTCTGGATATTTCAAACTTAATATTTTATATGCTTGAATAGCACTGTCATATTTCTTTTGTTCTAAATATACTTTAGCCAAAGTTTCGGTAGCTAATTGATTATTTTGTTGATTTTCGGATATTTTTATATCCGAGGTATTTGTTTTGCTAGGGCGAGAAATTTTTGGAGCAGTTTCAATAAAACGATCAATAATAGCATCATGTTCAGATTTAACAGGTACTTCTTTTATTTGCTTTTCTGAAGGTTGATTGTCTAAAGTTCTTACAATAGCTTTCTTTGATGAAAGTTGTAACCATTGATTGAAAGAAAAGGTTTCATTCTGTGTGAATGAAAGTGGTTTACCTATAGCCAAATCCTCTTCTACTGATGAAGCTTTTGTTGATTTTCTTTTAGGAAGAATTTTGTCTTTTAAACTAGTTTTTTCTTCTTTTTTAGGCCTTTCTTTAAAAGCTTTTGAAGTAATAAAATCAAATAAAACAGTTCTATCACTAGTGTGAGCTGCTGTTGTTTTTAACTCGTTATTGTATTTATAGCTTTCTAGATTCTTTAAAACTTTTAAACGAAGAGCTCTAGCTGATTGAAAGTATGGGTACTCTTGAATAATAGCAGTAATGTCTGAAAGATGTTCTTGCGAAATCAATTCAGGCTTTTTTAATAACTGTATGTAAGTATCTTTATTCAAAATTATCCCCAGTCTCCTACAGAAGCATTAAAAATATCTTGTGTAATTCGTTCTAAAATTTCATCTAACGCGGTTTCTAACACAGTACCTGTTAACTGTTGATTAGCTCCATAATCGTAGTAAAAAGAAAAACGCTTTTCAAAATTTTTCTTTTCATTTAAATTGTTAACAAAATTTACATTTACAGTAATTGTTAATCGGTTTTGAGCAGCAGTTTGCTGTGCGGTAGCACTCATTGGTGTAACACGGTAATCAACAATTTCACCTGAAAAATGTAAATCACCACCAGAAGAAACCAGGGTTAAGTTGGTTTGGCGTGTAAATAAATCTTGTAAGTCTTGTGTGAATTTTTGACTTAAAGTAGGTTCTACTAATGGAGATTGGTTAGGAAAAAAATCAACCTGAATTGTTTTTGCATTTCCCGTATCTCCACCTGTAAAAGAATATGCTCCACAACCAATAATAGTTGTTAAACCAATAAATAACGATATTATATAGAGAGTTTTTTTCATTTAAAATTGGATGAGTTGTAAAAGTAAACAAATAGATTATAAATCGTATTGCTTTATTTTTCTGTATAGAGTTCTTTCAGATATTCCTAGCTCTTTAGCAGCTAACTTACGTTTTCCGTTATTTTTTTCAAGAGACTTTTTTATCATTTCAATTTCTTTTTCTTGTAATGATAAGCTTTCATCTTCTTCAATAGTCTCCGCATAATCATACTCACTTTGGTGAGACGTCGATTTTGGTATTTGCACAACCTCTATGTTTGAAGCTTCTGATAAATCTTGATCTTGGTATATACGTTCGATTAAACGATGATTATCTTCTTGCACTTGTTCAGAGTCTCCGTTTTGCATTAAATCTAGCGTTAGCTTTTTTAGATCATTAATGTCATTACGCATATCAAACAAGATTTTATACATGATGTCTCGTTCGTTAGCAAAGTCTGATTGACTTGTAGTTCTGCCACCTACAACAGCAGGTAGATTACTGCGGTTTTCAGGTAAATATTGAATTAGTTTTTCAGGAGTAATTAGCCTGTCTTCTTCAACAATTGATACTTGTTCTGCAATATTTTTTAATTGACGAATGTTACCAGGAAAATGATAGTTCAATAAAACTTTTACTGCATTTTCATCAAGTCTTATAGTAGGCATTCGGTATTTTTGAGCGAAATCTGCAGCAAACTTTCTAAACAATAAATGAATGTCTTCTCCACGTTCTCTTAAGGGAGGTAGCGGAATTTCTATGGTACTTAAACGATAATATAAATCTTCACGAAATTTCTCTTTAGAAATAGCTTCGTGCATATTTACGTTGGTTGCAGCTACAATACGAACATTTGTTTTTTGTACTTGGGATGAACCAACTTTAATGAACTCCCCATTTTCTAATACACGTAATAAACGTACTTGAGTAGTTAAAGGTAATTCTCCAACTTCATCTAAAAAGATGGTACCACCATCAGCAACTTCAAAATATCCTTTTCTTGTTTGTGTAGCTCCTGTAAAAGCTCCCTTTTCATGCCCGAATAATTCACTATCAATAGTTCCCTCAGGAATAGCTCCACAGTTTACAGCAATGTATTTTGCGTGTTTTCTGTGTGATAATTGATGAATTATTTTTGGTATGTTTTCTTTTCCAACACCACTTTCACCAGTAACAAGTACTGAAATATCAGTAGGGGCAACACGAATCGCTTTTTCAATTGCGCGATCAAGTTGCACATCATTACCGATAATGCCAAAGCGTTGTTTTATAGCTTGTAAATTTTCCATTTATATAGTTTTAAAGTTTTTGGTTTAAAAATTTGAAAGAAAAACATTCAAATCCTTAAACGGTTAAACTTTTACTAAAATTAATTGTTTTCTGAATATCCAACAGCCGTACCTTTTAAGGTAGTAGAAGTACAATCTTCAATCTTTACATTTACAAAATCTCCCATTTTATAGTGTTCCTTAGGGAAAACAACAACGGTGTTTTGTGTATTACGACCTTTCCATTCATTTTCGTTTCTTTTTGAAGTTCCTTCAATTAAAACTTCTTGAATTTTTCCTAAATGCTCCTTAGCTCTGTATAAACTATGTTCTTGTTGTAGGTCAATAATTTCTTGTAAACGACGTTTTTTGATAGCTAATGGAACATCATCTTCCATTTTTTTAGCAGCTAAGGTTCCTGGTCTTTCTGAATATGCAAACATAAATCCGAAACTATATTTTACATAGTTCATCATGTCTAAGGTGTCAAGATGATCTTCTTCTGTTTCCCCACAGAAACCAGCAATCATATCTTGACTTAAAGCCATTTCAGGAACAATTTTGTATATGTTGTCAACTAACTCCATATATTCTTCACGGGTATGTTGACGATTCATAGCTTTTAACATATTGTTACTTCCACTTTGAACAGGTAAATGAATGTATTTACAAATGTTTTGGTGTTTAGCCATAACATGAATTACATCCAGAGTCATATCTTGTGGATTCGAAGTAGAAAAGCGAAAACGCATTTTTGGGAATTCCGTAGCACACATATCTAACAACTGCGCAAAATCTACAGCAGAAGCTTGTGCTAATTCCGAAGCCTTTTTAAAATCTTTTTTCAATCCACCACCATACCATAAGTAAGAATCTACATTCTGACCTAATAGAGTAATTTCTTTGAAGTTCTTTTCTTGCATACTGCGGATTTCTTCAATAATACTCTTTGGGTCACGGCTACGCTCACGACCACGAGTAAAAGGAACCACACAGAATGTACACATATTATCACAACCACGAGTAATTGAAACAAATGCAGAAACTCCATTAGAGTTTAAACGAACAGGAGAAACATCGGCATATGTTTCTTCCTTTGATAAAATTACATTTACAGCATCACGACCAGCATCAACTTCTTCAATTAAATTAGGTAAGTCTCTATATGCATCAGGACCTACAACTAAATCAACGATTTTTTCTTCCTCTAAAAATTTCTCTTTCAATCGTTCAGCCATACAACCCAACACACCAACTTTCATCGTTGGGTTTGTTTTTTTAACAGCGTTGTATTTTTGAAGTCTATTACGAACAGTGGTTTCAGCTTTTTCACGAATAGAGCAGGTGTTAACCAGTACAAGATCCGCATCTTCTAGGTTTTGTGTAGTGTTAAAACCTTGTTCAGCTAAAATTGACGCCACAATTTCGCTATCATTCATATTCATTTGACAACCATAACTTTCTATAAAAAGTTTTTTGCTGTTTCCTTCTTTGTGTTCTGTAACAAGGGCTTTTCCTTGTTTTTTCTCATCAATTACTTTCTCTACGTGTTCCATAAATCCTTAAATCGTACTAAAATAGGCTGCAAAGATACAACCAAAAAGTGTAATTTGTGACAAATTGACATGGATAGTTTTTTTAAGAAAAAGTAAAATTTTGTTAAAAATGACCCATTAAAAAAAAACTATATACTTTTGCAAACCGAATTATGCCTATATTAATAAGGTGTAAAATGAGATAAGAGATATAAGACGTATGGCAAAAAATTTAGTAATAGTTGAGTCACCTGCTAAAGCAAAAACGATAGAGAAGTTTTTAGGAAAGGACTTTCAGGTTGAATCGAGTTTTGGACACATTGCAGACTTACCATCTAAAGAGTTAGGTGTAAATGTAGAAGGAGATTTTAAACCGAAGTATATAGTTTCTACCGATAAAAAAGCGGTGGTAAAAAAACTAAAAGACCTAGCAAAGAAAGCAGAAACTGTTTGGTTAGCATCCGATGAAGACCGCGAGGGGGAGGCTATAGCATGGCACTTAGCGGAACAGTTAAAGTTAAAAGATGAAAACACTAAACGTATTGTTTTCAACTCTATTACTAAAAAAGCAATTTTAAAAGCAATAGAAAATCCACGTACAATTAATTATAACTTAGTTGACGCGCAACAAGCACGACGTGTATTAGATAGAATTGTGGGGTATGAATTATCTCCTGTTTTATGGAGAAAAGTTAAACCAGGTTTGTCTGCAGGTAGGGTACAATCGGTAGCAGTACGTTTAATTGTAGAGCGTGAAAGAGAAATTGAAGGATTTACACCAGTAGCTTCTTATCGTGTTGATGCTGAATTTGTAAATTCAGAAGGGAAAAAGTTTAAAGCAAAGCTTGCGAAGAATTTTTCAACAAAAAAAGAAGCAGAAGATTTCTTAAATTCTTGTTTAGAAGCAGAGTTCTCTGTAGCTGATTTACAAAAAAAACCAGCAAAAAAATCTCCAGCACCACCATTTACAACATCGACTTTACAACAAGAAGCATCAAGAAAGTTAGGTTTTCCTGTTGCTAAAACCATGATGGTAGCACAACGTTTGTATGAAGCAGGTTTGATAACCTACATGAGAACAGATAGTGTAAATTTATCTGATGATGCAAAAAATGCAGCTCAAGCAGAAATTATAGCTTCGTATGGTGAAGAGTATAGTAAACCACGTAATTACGCAACTAAATCTAAAGGAGCACAAGAAGCACACGAGGCGATTCGTCCAACGAATATGGAGAATCACGAAATTACAGGAGAGTATGATCAAACAAGATTATATAGCTTGATTTGGAAACGTACATTAGCTTCACAAATGAGCGAAGCTCAGTTAGAACGTACCGTTGTAAAAATTGACAACAATAAAAATAAGAAACAGTTTACAGCAAATGGAGAAGTAATCACTTTTGAAGGTTTCTTAAAAGTATACTTAGAAGGGAACGATAATGAAGATGAGGAGCAAGCAGGTATGTTGCCTAAAATGGAGGTTAAAGAATTATTAATTAATGAGTTGATTACAGCTACTGAACGTTACACGCGTCCGCCAGCAAGGTTTTCAGAAGCTGCCTTAGTAAAACGTTTGGAAGAATTAGGAATTGGTCGTCCATCTACGTACGCACCTACTATTTCAACAATTCAAAGAAGACAATACATAGAAAAGGGAACAGTAGAAGGAAAAGAAAGAAATTACACACAATTAAGTTTAGTAAACCAAACAGTATCAGAACAACTTTTAACTGAAAGAGTAGGGTCTGATAAAGGAAAATTGGTTCCGACTGATATAGGTAACATTGTAAATGATTTCTTGGTTGCTAATTTTGATACTATTTTAGATTATGGTTTTACAGCCAAAGTAGAAAATGAGTTTGATGAAATAGCAGAAGGAAAAGAAGATTGGATAGCGATGATTAAAGATTTCTACAAAAACTTTCATGTTGTTGTAGAGGATGTTGCTGAAAATGCTGAAAGAGCAAAAGGAGAACGTTTACTTGGAGTTGATCCAGAAAGTGGTAAGAATGTTTATGTACGTTTAGGGCGTTATGGAGCAATGGTGCAAATTGGAGAGGCTACGGATGAAGAAAAGCCTCGTTTTGCCAGTTTACAAGGAGATCAAACGATGAACTCAATTACCTATGAGGAAGCAATGGACTTATTTAAGTTACCAAAAACATTGGGAGACTACGAAGAGAAAGAGGTTGTTGTTGCTAACGGAAGATTTGGTCCTTATATTAAATTCGATGGTAAATATGTATCATTAGATAAAGGAGAAAATCCAATGTCTGTAGATATGGATAGAGCTATTGAGTTAATAGAAGCAAAAAGGAAAGCAGATGCTCCTATTGGAGAATATGAGGGTATGCCAATTCAAAAAGGAGTTGGACGTTTTGGACCTTTTATTAAATGGAATTCTATTTTTATCAACGTAAATAAAAAATACGATTTTGATAATCTAAGCCAAGCAGATTTAGAAGAGTTAATTGAAGATAAAAAACGAAAAGAGCGTGAAAAGCTAATTCATAACTTTGAAGAAGTTGGTATTCGCGTAGAAAAAGCACGTTGGGGACGTTTTAATGTGATAAAAGGGAAGGTAAAAGTAGAACTTCCTAAAACCACAGAAATAGAAAAACTAACACAAGAAGAGGCTGTTAAAATAATAGAGGCAAAAACGCCTAAGAAAAAAGCAACCAAAAAGAAAGCTGCCAAAAAAAAATAAAGAAGCTTTCAGAAAAAAAATAGTTTAGTATATTGCGACACTTAAATTCCCCCTTAATAATGAATATAGACTTCTTTACACCTATTGAAGATTCTGTGGCTACTCACGTGGCTTTACAGTCATCTTCCACGTTAGGAAGAAATATTCAACTTCATACTGTTCAGGATGGTTTTCCAGACTTAACAGAAGTTTCTATAGCTATTTTAGGGGTCAAAGATGACAGAGGAGCAGTAGATAATTTTGGTAGTGGTAAAGAACTACATGAAATTCGTAAGCACTTGTATCAACTGTTTCCTGGGAATTGGTACACACATATAGCAGACTTAGGAAATATAGAAAAAGGTAATACTTTAGAAGATACCTATTTTGCGGTTAAATCATCAGTAGCATCTTTACTGAAAAAAAATATACTTCCAGTAATAATTGGTGGAGGGCAAGATTTAACTTACGCGAATTATAGAGCTTATGATGAGTTAGAGCAAACAGTTAATTTAGTGGCTGTAGATAGCCGATTTGACTTAGGTACTATAGAAGAAGAGCTAAGTTCAAGATCATATGTGAGTAGAATTGTTATGGAAGAACCAAACAATTTATTTAATTTTAGTAATATTGGCTATCAAACATACTTTAACTCACAAGAAGAAATTAATTTACTAGATAAATTGTATTTTGATGCTTACAGGTTAGGACAGGTGAAAGATGTGACGTTGGTTGAGCCTATAATGCGTGATGCAGATGTTGTAAGTATAGATATAGGTAGTGTTCGACAAAGTGAAGCTCCTGCTAATCAAAATGCCTCACCTAATGGGTTTTATGGAGAGGAAATATGTGCTATTGCACGTTATGCAGGAATTAGTGATAAAGTAACATCTTTTGGGATATACGAGTACAACAGTAAGTTAGATTCAAATAGTCAAACAGCAAATTTAATAGCTCAAGTAATTTGGTATTTCATAGAAGGAGTGAATTCAAGAGCTAAAGATTACCCATATGCAACAAAAGAAAGTTACCAAAAATTCACGGTACTTTTGAATGACGACGACCCAATAAACTTTTATAAAAGTGATAAAAGTGGTCGTTGGTGGATGGAAATAAATTTAATATCGAATAATAAACACAAAAGACATGCGTTAATACCATGTAACTATCGAGATTATGAACAAGCGTTGCAGCAAAAAACACCAGAGAGGTGGTATAAAGCATTGCAAAAGCTTGTTTAGGAGAAAGTTGTATGTTCTGTAAAAAATAATAACTCGTAATTGTTTTTTAATAAAAAAAATAATAGGTTTACGCCTCTTTTATAAGAAAGATATAATATGAAAAAAATAACAGTACTTGCATTGTTAGCATCTATCATCTACTCTTGTGGTTCAAGTGGAGATAGAGGAGAATTGGTAGGAGTAAAGTCTAAAAGAAAATGGTTTGCAGAGAAACCATATGGTATGGCTAAAATTCCAGGAGGATCTTTCACAATGGGTAAACAGGATGAAGACCCTATGGGAGCAATGAATGCTCCAACAAAAACTGTTACTGTACAGCCATTTTATATGGATGAAACAGAAATAACTAATAGTGAGTACAAGGCATTTGTTCATTGGGTAAGAGATTCTATTACAAGAACCAAGTTAGCTTATCAAGCAGAGTTTGCTTCTTTAGGTGGAGATGATGCAGCCAATACAGGTAAAAATGCACAAGGAATTCAATTATATGCTTTTGCATCAAAAGACACAGTAAATGAAACTCCGTATGAAAAATACATGCGTGAAAATTATTACGAGTTAGGAGAAGGGCTGGATTCATTAAAACCATTGAATTGGGAAGAGGAACTGATTTGGGACTCTCAAGACTATCCTGATGCAGATTATGTAGAAGTAATGGACTCTTTATATATCAAAAAAGATGAGGCCTTAAATGGAATTAGAACGTTTAATACAAAGTTACTAAACTATAGATATTACTGGTTCGATAATGAAGCTGCAGCAAGAACAGGTAAGAATAGAAAAGACTTTTTAAGAGACGAGGTTATTAATGTATACCCAGATACTACCGTATGGATTAAAGATTTTAATTATTCATATAATGATCCAATGCACCAAGAGTATTTTGGACATAAAGCATACGAAAACTACCCTGTAGTTGGAGTTACTTGGAATCAAGCTAAAGCTTTTTGTCACTGGAGAACTCAAACAAAGAATAATTTCCAACGATCAAGAAAAAAATTAGGTTTAGTTCCAGCATTTAGATTACCAACAGAAGCTGAGTGGGAATATGCTGCTCGTGGAGGTCTAGATTATGGTAAATACCCTTGGGGTGGACCAAGTACAACAAGTGATAGAGGGTGTTTCTTAGCTAACTTTAAACCAGTTCGTGGTGATTATGCCGCAGATGGTGCTTTATATACAGTTGAAGCTATGTCATATAACCCTAATGAGTACGGACTGTTTAATATGGCAGGTAATGTTTCTGAATGGACAAATACAGCTTATAACCAAATGTCTTACTATATGGGATCCACAATGAACCCTAACGTAGAGATTAAAGAAAATAGAAGAAAGATTATCCGTGGAGGATCTTGGAAAGATGTAGCATACTTCTTAGAAGTAAGTTCTCGTGACTGGGAATATGCAGATACAGCAAGAAGTTATATCGGATTTAGAACAGTACAAGATTATTTAGGTACTAATAAAAGTAATTAACAAGAAAACAAGAATAAATATTAATCCCCAAAATTTAAAAATCAAGAATTATGGCACAATCAAAATCAACGAAGAAAATGTTCAATATGGCTTACGGTTTAGGAGCCGCAGTAGTTATCATTGGAGCATTATTTAAAATTTTACACTGGCCTTTTGGAAATGAAGTATTAATGGTAGGTATGATTGTTGAAGCAGCAGTTTTCGCGTTGTCAGCGTTTGAAGCAGTTGAAGACGATTTAGATTGGACAAAAGTATACCCAGAGTTAGCAGATGGTCAATCATTAGGAAGTAAAAAAGGAAAAGAAGCATCTCCAGAAGAAGCGCAAAGCATGTTGTCTCAAAAGTTAGATAATATCTTAAGCGAAGCTAAATTAGATGCTCAATTAGTTTCTCGTTTAGGAGATAGCATTAAAAACTTCCAAGGAGCAGTAGAGCCATTAGCTTCAGCTTCTCAGTCAATTTCAGCAACTAATAGCTACAATGAGCAAATGTCTAGAGCTGCAGCTCAAATGGAGTCTTTAAACAGTTTATATCAAACACAAGTAGAAAATGCTAGTAAGCAAGCTGATTTAAATTCTGCTATGGTTGAAAACTCTCAACGTTTACAAGAGCAAATGCAGTCGTTAGCAACAAACTTATCTTCATTAAATGGAGTTTATGGTGGAATGTTAACAGCAATGTCTAATAAATAATTAATTAGTTTATCTAATTTATTAACTAAAGAAACTAATTAATATGGCAGGAGGACAACTATCACCAAGGCAGAAGATGATTAACCTTATGTACTTAGTGTTTATTGCAATGTTAGCAATGAACATGAGTAAAGAGGTATTATCAGCCTTTGGATTAATGAATGAAAAGTTAACAGTAGCAAACGAAAAGGCAACTGAGAAAAATAAAACAGCTTACGAAACGTTAGCTCAAAAAGCAGCAGAACAAGCTAAACAGTATGGTGAAGCTAAAGAGAAAACTGATAAGTTAAAAGTAGCTGCAGATGAATTATATGCTTATGTAGGAGATTTAAAGAGCCAAATGACTGGTGATTTAGAAGACAAACAAGCATATGAAACAATGGATAAGTCTAAGTTTTTAGATGAGTTAATCTTTAAAGGAGGTAAAATATCAAAAAAAGGACAAGAATTTGTTGCTAAGATAGATGCTTTCAGAAATGATGCAGTAACTGCTTTAGAAGGTACAGAAGTAGCAGGTGTTATAGCTGCTCGTTTTAATACTGACAAAGTAGAAAATAAAGACGGTAAGAAAATCGACTGGTTAAAATATCATTTTGAAGGATTTCCTTTGATTGCATCTTTAACTAAGTTAACTCAAATCCAAGCAGATATTAAAGCGACTGAATCAGATGCTTTAACAGCTTTATTACAAGGAGAGTTACAAAGTGCGGTATCTATGACCAAGTATGAAGCAATGGTTGTTTTTGATAAGAGTGCTTATTATCCAGGAGAAAACTTATCAGGTAGAATTGTATTAGGAAAAAAAGACCCTAACTTAACTGCAGAGAAAGTTATTATTAACGATAAAGAAGTTGAGCAAGAAAAAATTCAAGCAGGACAAGTTATTTTAGACGGTCCAGCTGGAAATGTTGGAGATAAGGAGTTAAAAGGTGAGTTCCAATTCAAAGAAGGAGATTCTATTGTAAAGATAGATATCAAAGGAGCTTATGCCGTAATCCCTAGACCAAATGAAGCTTTAGTAGCTGCGGATAAAATGAATGTAGTATATCGTGGTTTATCTAACCCAATGACAATTTCTATTCCTGGTGTTCCTGGAAACAAAATATCTGCAAAAGCACCTGGTTTAAGAAGAGTTAAAGGAGATAAATATGTAATGAACCCAGGGAAAGGTAGTGAAGTAAACATTGTAGTTACTGGAACCCCAACAGGAGCATCAAAAGGTGTACGTTCTGTTAAGAAATTTAGAATTAAAGATATACCACCAGCTGTAGGTATGGTAAGAGGTCAATATGGTACTGTAAAAATGCCTAAAGCAAGTGTTGGTAGAGTAAGTGTAGCTGCAGGTTTACCTGATTTCTTATTCGATTTAAAACTTAATGTTTCTAGTTTTAAAATAAAGGTGCCTGGACAAGTAGCTATTCCAATTACAGGAAGATCTATGACAAACAGAGCTAAAGCAGCGATTAATAAGGCAAGAAGAAATGATGTAATTACTATTTTTGATATTAAAGCATCAGTATCAGGTTCTAACTATAGAATTAAAAAGGTATTGCCTGTTAGTATTGAAATTACAAATTAATAAGTAAAAACAAGAAAGTATGAATTGGAAGCGTTTTTATATGGTTTTATTCGCATTTGCGGCAACAAGCTATGCAAATGCACAAGCTAACCTTTTAAATGCTAAAAAGGTAGATGAAATTGGAGTTAAATCTGAAGCTCAAATCGCTTCAGAAGATGACAAACCACTTCCTTATGGCTATATTAGTGATAGAGATGTGTTGTGGTCTAAAGTGGTGTGGGAGTATGTGGATTTAAACCAAAAGATAAATCTTCCTTATTACTACCCAATTGATACTATGAATGCTGGGTTAACAAGACGCTCTTTATTTCATACCCTTTTAAAAGGTATTAAAAATGGTGAAATAAAAGAGGTTTATAATGACTCTTACTTTACTACTAAAATAGGATTGGAAGAGGTTAAAATGATGACGTACAATGAACGTCAGAATGGAGATTATATAGACGAATACTATGTGAAAGCTGAAGATATCAAAGGTTATATGTTAAAAGGTATTTGGTACTTTGATAAACGTCAAGGAGAATTAAAGTATCGTTTATTAGCATTAGCACCTATGGGACCAGATGTACAGGTAATGGGAGTAGAAGAAATTGATGATAGTGAAAGTGTCTATGAGCTATTTTGGGTGTTTTTCCCAGCTGCAAGACAAACGTTGCACGAATCAAAAGTATTCAACCCAGAAAATTCAGCACAACCGCTTTCTTATGATAACTTGTTAAATGCAAGACGCTTTAATTCAACTATTTTAAAAGAAGAGAACATTTATGGAGATAGATCTATAAAAGATTATGTTCGTGGAAACTCTTTATTCCAATTATTAGAAGCAAACAGAATTAAAGAAGGTATCCGTAATAGAGAAATGGATATGTGGAATTATTAAAAATATTTATTTCATTATCTAATAAAAAAAGAGAGCTTGCAATACAAGCTCTCTTTTTTCTTAATTATAAATTACGTGATATTAAGAAAAAATAAATATAATTGTTGTGTTTTTAAAGGAAAGAGAATATATTAGCTTATAATTTAAAAATTTATATATTATGATAGGAAAAATTCTAGAATTAGAAGGAGTATCTAAGTTATCTAAATCAAACTTAAATGCTATTAAAGGAAAAGGGTGTTCATGTACAGACCCAGAAGGAGGAGCAGATTATCATCCACCATTACATCACCCTTCACACAAGAGTGTAAAAGCGTGTTGGGATTATTGTGATGAATGGAGAGCTAGTTAACCCAATAGTAAAAAATAAATGAAGAGCTTGCATTGCAAGCTCTTTTTTGTTGTAATAATAGTACTTTTGAACTATGAATAAAGAGGTAGATTATATCATTGTAGGTTTAGGCTTATCAGGAATAGCTTTTGTAGAACAATTAATTAAAAATAATAAAAGCTTTATAGTTTTTGAAAACGACTCACAAGTTTCTTCTGTAGTTGCTGGTGGAGTATATAATCCTGTAATTTTAAAAAGGTTTACACCGGTTTGGAATGGGCATGAACAACTACAAAAAGCAGTCCCTTTTTATAAAGAATTAGAAGATAAGTTACAAGTTACCTTAGACTATAAGTTTACCACAAAAAAAGTATTTACCAGTGTAGGAGATGAAAATAATTGGTTTATAGCATCGGATAAACTAATGTTGTCTTACTACATGAATCCAAAAATTTCAAAAGAAAAGATAAATGGAATTATAGGAGATTATGGTTTTGGAGAACTTAAGGGTACAGGAAGGGTTGACACGCCTTTGTTAGTGAGATCCTATAAAGAATATATCAAGTCGTTAAAAAGTCTCGTAGAACAAGCTTTTGACTATTCAAAACTAAATATTCAGGAAGATAAAGTTAGTTATGATAATATCACAGCAAAAAGAGTTGTGTTTAGTGAAGGATTTGGGTTAAAGAAAAATCCATTTTTTAATTATTTACCTTTGAATGGAACTAAAGGAGAAACGATAACAATTCATGCTCCTGAACTGCAAATAGATTTTTTATTAAAAGGAAGTGTTTTTGTAATGCCATTAGGTAATGATACTTACAAAGTAGGAGCCACTTTTAATTGGACAGACAAAACATCAGTTCCAACAGAAGAAGGTAGAAAGGAACTTGAAGAAAAACTACAAAAAATAATATCAGTTCCGCATACCGTTATAGAACAATCAGCAGGAATTCGACCTACAGTAAAAGATAGAAGACCCTTAGTAGGAAAACATCCAGAATACCCAAAATTAGCCGTTTTAAACGGTTTAGGGACAAGAGGTGTGATGATTGCACCAACTGTTGCTGAAAACTTGTTTAATCATCTTGAAAACAACGAAGAGCTAGACAAAGAAATAAATATAAAAAGGTTCGCTGAATAGCGAACCTTTTTATATTGTTATACTTTTAAGGAACCAGAAGCTAAAAGCTTATTCCTAAAATAGTTTATTTTTCTGACTGTAATTCTTTAGCGTCTTTTTTGTAACTCACAAAAATATTAATCCAAATAATTCTAGAAAGTCTTAGAGTAATAGGAGTTAAAATTAAAGATATAACTATAATAGCTATAAAACTATGTAAAATAGATAAGCCAATAAAAACTTTAGCAATAATAAAAATAGCAACAAAAAGAGCCACAGCAAGAGCATAATTTACATACATGGCACCAAAGAAAAAAGAAGGTTCCATCATGTATTTTAAGTTGCATTTTGGGCAGTTTTCGTGCAAAGTAGTGACTTTTTTAGGATTGAAGTTAAGTTTGTATTTAAAAAACTCACCTTCATGACAACGAGGGCATTTACTATTTAAAATACTATATAATTTACTCCCTTTTCCAAACATTTCTTCTGGGTATTAAGTTCAATTAACTATTTGCTTTTTGTAAGTTTGCACAAATTTCAACAAAAATAAAACTCTTGTTTGTAACTCTAGTTACAAAATCAAAGTAATTTTCTAAAAATATGTTAAACGTACACGACGTATCAGTTTCATTTATGGGAACAGACTTGTTCTCAGGAATCACCTTTAAATTAATTAAAGGAGACAGAATAGGATTAATAGGTAAAAATGGAGCTGGAAAATCTACTTTATTAAAAGTGCTTTCTAAAGATATAGAGAGTAGTGGAGGAACCTTAGCGTTTGATAAAGATGTTCGTATTGGTTTTTTACGTCAGGATATTGATTTTGTACACGGAAGAACTATTTTAGAAGAAGCCTATCAAGCATTTACTGAAAT
Source organism: Tenacibaculum ascidiaceicola (assembly GCF_047470925.1). Classification (NCBI taxonomy): domain Bacteria; kingdom Pseudomonadati; phylum Bacteroidota; class Flavobacteriia; order Flavobacteriales; family Flavobacteriaceae; genus Tenacibaculum; species Tenacibaculum ascidiaceicola. The sequence goes on along the minus strand of NZ_JAZKJP010000005.1, from coordinate 416,117 downwards.
TAAAGAAATTGAGTTAGAGTTAGATGAGATAAATAGGCAATTAGCTGAAAGAACTGATTATGAAAGTGAAGCATATAATCAGCTAATTATAGATTTAAACGAAAAAACTGAACGTTACGAATTATTAGGAGGATACAACTATCAAGGAGAAACCGAAAAGATTTTACAAGGATTAGGATTTCAACGAGAAGATTTTAATAAGTTGACTGATACTTTCTCTGGAGGTTGGCGTATGCGTATTGAGTTAGCAAAACTACTTTTACAAAACAACGATATTTTATTACTCGATGAGCCTACTAACCACTTAGATATTGAATCTATTATTTGGTTAGAGAACTTCTTAAAAAATTATGCAGGAGCTATCGTATTGGTATCGCATGATAAAATGTTTTTAGATAACGTAACTAATCGTACGATAGAAATTTCGTTAGGACAGATTTACGATTATAAAAAGCCGTATTCTGAGTTTTTAAAACTGCGAGCTGAAATTAAAGAAAAGCAGTTGCAGACACAGAAAAATCAACAAAAAGAAATAGAACATACTGAAAAGTTAATTGAGAAATTCCGTGCAAAGGCAAGTAAAGCTTCCATGGCACAATCCCTCATTAAAAAGCTAGAGAAAGTTGAACGTATTGAAGTAGATCAGGACGATAACGCGGTAATGAATGTTCGTTTTGCTATTTCGAAAGAGCCAGGTAAAATTATTGTAGAAGCTGAAAACCTATCTAAGAGTTACGGCGAAAAAGAAGTGTTGAAGGATGTTAATTTATTGATTGAGCGTAATAGTAGAATTGCTTTTGTAGGTCAAAACGGACAAGGGAAATCTACCTTAGCTAAAATGATGGTAGGAGAAATTCCGTTTGAAGGAAACTTAAAGCTAGGACATAATGTAGAAATAGGATATTTTGCTCAGAATCAATCTGAAGAATTACCACCTGAAAAGACTGTATTGGAAATCATGGAGGATGCTGCTACCGATAGCAATAGAATGCGTGTGCGAGATATGTTAGGTTCGTTTTTGTTTGGTGGAGAAGCAGTAGATAAAAAAGCGAAAGTACTTTCAGGAGGTGAACGAAATCGTTTGGCATTGTGTAAGTTATTACTATCACCATTCAATGTGTTGATAATGGATGAGCCTACCAACCACTTAGATATTGCCTCAAAAAATGTATTGAAAAAAGCACTACAAAATTTTGAGGGAACCTTAATCGTTGTATCTCACGACCGTGATTTCTTACAAGGATTAACCACTACGGTTTACGGATTTAAAGACCGAGAAATAAAAGAATATTTAGGTGATATTGATTATTTCTTAGAGCAACACAAAATGGAAAGCCTGCGTGATGCTGAAAAAAGAACCGTGGTAAAAGAAGAAAAAGATACTTCTAAAAAAGAAGCTTATCAACTATCTAAAGAACAAGAAAAGGAACTTAAAAAGTTAAAAAATAGGCTGAATAAAATTGAAACTCAAATCGCAGATTTAGAAGCTGAAATTGAAAAAATAGATTTAGAGTTAGCTCAAAACTATGATGAAGTGTCTTCACGTCCTAATTTCTTTGAAAACTACAAAGCTAAAAAAGCAAAAGTAGACGAACTGATGGAAGAATGGGAGCAAATAGAGGAGCAGGTTGCTGGGTTTTAGAAGGTGATTTACTTATATACTTAATTTGAATATATTCTAAGTAAGAAAACCAAAGCAATGTTTTTTTGGATTGTTATAAGTAGTTATTTTATTTTCTGTTCCAGTAAGTATTTGATTTCTTTAGATAATCGACAAAGATAATCTCTAGCTATTTCCTCAGTCCCATATAAATTATGGAAATCAGATAGTTTCCGTTTAGGTGTAGTTAATTCATCTTCTATATCTTTAATAAATATTTCAAGATACCTTTTGTCGTGTTGAGCAAAAGCCAAAGCAATTCGATTAACTTTTTCTTGAGATACTTTTTCTTTTTCAAAAATTATATGATATAGAGGGTGGGAGAAAGAAGAGTCTAGTCTACTTTCAATTAAAGATTTACCTTTCAATTTTCCATATCCTTGACCACATTTTTTACACTCGCTCGAAAGAATATTATTTGAGTTTAATAAAAATATTAGGGGAGTTCCACATCTCCAACAAAAATCTTCCATAGTTTTAGATATTATCAATAAAGTTTTTTTAGTGTTTTAAGCACCTAATTTAGCAAATGCTATTATTCAATTGTAATTTCGTTGCTTTCTATTAATAATGGAGTTAACTGATCTTTTAATACACTTTGTTGTGCATAGTTTTTATCCATCCAATTCAGTTATAGATTCCGCTATTTTTTCTACTTGTCCGATTTCATGGTTCCAAAAGTGAATTTCGTCAGTCAAAATTCCGTTTCCACTATGAGTCAAGATTATTAGATTTCCAAATCCGTCGAACCCGATAACAATTCCATTTTTAGGAAATCCATTCCATTCACGAGCGTTTTTTGTTTCGAGTGCAATGTGATTACAAGTCCGACTTATTCTTTTTCGGTCAGATTTGTCAAAAAAAGGATATAGTTCAAATTCAAATTCGTCTGTAACTAATTCGCCTCCATTTAATTTAATCATTCGGTTTTTAAATTCAGACGGGAATTTTACGTTTAATTCTGATTCAGTCTCTCTAATATATTTTTCGTCTAAGTCAAATGGCATTTTAAATTATTTTTTTTATTTTGAGAATTACTGAATTACACACAACATGTCATAAAAGAACTAAAAGTATTGTTATCCCGATTTTCACAGATGATAAAAATAAGATTTCAGCAATTTTATTCATTTCAATTTTCGAGTTTCAATATAGTAAAATAATGTCATTTCGAATAAGCGATTTTATGAGCTACTGAGAAATCTTAAGGTTGTGAGTTACTTTTATTAATGAGATTTCTCCTTGCAGTCGAAATGACAGTAAGTGTTTTCCCTCTGGTCGCAATGACGAGAGATAAAAAATGTCAAAAAAGTGTAAAAGAAATGTCAACTCTTGTTTAAAGCAATTGAAAAGTAGGATATTTGTAGATAGTATGAGTAAGAACTTTAATTTAATAATATCCAAAATAGGATTATCCCTATTTACTGTAATAATCTTGTTTACTTCGTGTACAACCAATGAAAATCTTTCAGAACGCGTAAAAGTTTCACTTCGAAATGTAGGACACCAGTTATTGCTAAGTAACGCAGATACTACCTCATTAGTTTTACCTGTACAACAGTTGAGTGAATCAACCTTTAAGCTAAGTTTTCAAAATAACTTGAAGATTGAACCAGATGGTTTGGTAACTTTAGTGAATAGGAGTTTTAAAAAGTCAAGTTTTCCAACAAATTACATTCTAGAGGTTAAAAATTGTGATGATGAAGAGGTAGTGTATAGCTACGAAATGCAGAAAAAAGAAGAAAAAGCAATAATCCCTTGTAAAGGAAGGGTGTTGCCTACTAACTGTTATTTTATAGAAGTTCAATTTCTTAAAATAAGCACGTCAAATAATAATCAGTTTATTTTTTATGGATTACTGGTTTTAATAGCTGTACTTGTAGGTTTTGTGTTTCAAAAAAAGAGGAAAAATAAAACAGCAAAAACTAATAATTTGACGAACGTAGTAAGCTTAGGGATTTTTGAGTTTTACCCAGAGCAAAACAAATTAGTAAAACAAGCTGTAGAAATTAGTTTATCTAAAAAAGAATGTGAGTTGTTAGAAATTCTTATCAGTAAACCTAACGAAATTATAAAACGTGAAGAGTTAACCAAAAGAGTTTGGGAAGATAACGGGGTAGTAGTCGGAAGAAGTTTAGATACGTATATCTCTAAACTTCGTAAAAAGCTAAAAGACGATACTTCTATAAAAATAACCAACATTCATGGAGTAGGATATAAACTTGAAATAGATTAAAGCTTATTTTTGCGTTGATAACTTTTTAAAATGCTGTTTCAACTAGAAATTCCCATACCAGAGAATGAACAAATTCATTTACCTATTTTAAAAACAAAAGGAGTTGAGCTTTTTGTAAAGCGGGAAGATACTATTCATCCGTTTGTTTCGGGAAATAAATTTAGGAAACTCAAATACAATATTGAAGAGGCAAAACGACAAGAAAAAGAGGTTTTATTAACCTTTGGAGGTGCTTATTCTAATCATATTGCAGCTACTGCATCCGCAGGGAAAATAGCAGGGTTTAAAACTATTGGAATTATTAGAGGAGATGAACTAGGTAAAGACTTAGTTAAGACCCTTTCTCAAAATGAAACTTTGAGAAAGGCATATGAGAATGGTATGCAGTTTAAGTTTGTTACAAGAGAAACCTACCGAAACAAAACTTCCGAAGAATTCATCAATGAGTTAAAAAATGAGTTTGGTAATTTTTATTTGGTTCCAGAAGGAGGAACGAATGCATTAGCGGTACAAGGCTGTGAAGAGATTTTAACAAATGAAGATGAAAAATTCGATTATATTTGTTGTGCAGTAGGTACTGGCGGAACAATTTCAGGATTGATAAATTCAGCTAAAAAACATCAAAAAATAATAGGGTTTCCTGCATTAAAAGGTGATTTTTTAGTAGATGAAATCAAACCTTTTATAAACAAGAATGAGTATTGGAGCTTACAAAATGAGTATCATTTTGGAGGCTACGGAAAATATACTCCGGAATTGATTCGTTTTATAAACGAATTTAAAGAGCAGACGAATATCCCGTCAGATCCAATTTACACAGGAAAAATGTTATTCGGAATATTGGATTTGGTAGCAAAAGACACATTTCCGAAAAATAGTAAAATACTTGCAATTCATACAGGAGGTTTACAAGGAATTGCAGGAGTAAATCAAAAATTAAAGAATAAAAATCAAGAGTTAATAAAGGTTTAATGAGGATAAAGGTAGTTTTTTTAGCAGTGTATGCTGTAATATTGACAAGTTGTGGATCAGGTAAAAATGTAGTAAAAAGTACACCAAATGAGGTGGTTTTAGAACCTAGAGAAGAAAAAATGCCTGAGTTACCACAGTTAGAGCAAATACAAAAACCAATATCAACTACTACAAATCATACCGAAGCATATATTCAAAAATTTGCGCCAATTGCGGTTAAGAAAATGCACGAACATGGTATTCCTGCTAGTATCACCTTAGCACAAGGGGTATTAGAATCAGGAAGTGGTAGAAGTGCATTAGCTCTTAGATCAAACAATCATTTTGGAATCAAATGTCATAGAGGTTGGCAAGGGCATAGTGTAACTCATGATGATGATGAAAAAGGAGAGTGTTTTAGAAAATATAAATATCCAGAAACATCGTATGAAGATCACTCTCAGTTTTTATTAACTCGTAAAAGGTATGCAAGCTTATTCAGGTTGAGACATACCGATTACAAAGGTTGGGCTTATGGGTTAAAAAGAGCAGGATATGCAACGGACAGAAAATATCCTCAAAAATTAATATCTATTATTAGAAAGTACAATCTAGATAAATACGATAGAGTAAGACGAGATGGTTCTCTAGCAGCGAAAACACCAACTTATAAAACAAGTTCTCATAAAGTTCAAAAAGGAGATACGTTGTATTCTATATCGAGACGATATAATATTTCGGTACAACGATTAAAAGAAGTAAATGGACTAAGTGACAATAACATTAGTATTGGTCAAGATTTGCTAGTAAAATAAACGAAATGTCATTTCGAACTGTAATGTAACGGAAGTGAGAAATCTGAAGGGCTTTGATTCTGTTTATTAAAAATATTTACTGTTTCTTTGAATGAGATTCCTCTCGTTGGTAGGAATGACGACGTAAAAAAGCGGAGTAAAACTCCGCTTCAACTTAACCAAACCCCAATCAAAACTACCAAGAGTAATTTTTCTTTTTTGCTTGTTTTTTGATAGCCTTAATCATAACACTTTCTAATTCATTTTTTTTAGAACTTTCGCGTTGTTTTTTTGCTACATAAGACTTTCTTTTTTTATTTAACTCTTGAATTTTTTGCTGAATTTCAGCACGTTCTTTACGTTTCTTTTCAACATACACTTTAATTTCCTTGGCAGATTTGTTTTGTAACTGTTTAGGAAGTTGTTTCTTTTTTAAAGAGCTATAATCAATTTCTTTTTCCTCTGAAGCATCCACCAAATCCCATTCTGCATTCTTATATAGTTTAGAACTTTTAGTTACAGCACGTTTAACTACCACAGCTTCATCTAAACTTTCAGCATTCATATCTTGTTTAGCTTGATTACTATATTTAGAATATCCATAAGAACCATAGTGAATGTAAGTGTCATTTAAACGTTTGTTTAAAATAATAATATCGTTATCATATGGAGTTACAATATGTACAATGTGTTTGTTTTGATTAATAGTCATATAATCACCACCGCCATAAATAGCTCCGTCTTGCCATCTTCCAGTAATACCTTGGTTATAATCACCACAAAAAATAGTATTTATGGTAACATCTTTTTCTTTAGCATTTGTAATAGCATCTCTGTAATTAATTTTTCCTTGAGTAAATGGTTCATTTCCTGCAATAAAAATCATTTTTAAATCACGTTTATTAGCTCCCCAATCTAATTCGTCTAGTGACGTTTGTATTACTTGACCACAATATTCGCTACCACCATTAGTACTCAAAGAAAAAAGATGCTCAGAAATCTCATCTAAATCACTAGTAAACTGTAAAACTTGTCGGATATAACCTTCTCTAGAAGATAAATTTGAGTTTCCATATTCGTACAAAGCTATTTCTAAGTTAGGTGTGGTACCGTTACATTTAGCATACGATAGTTCGTTTACAATTTCCCATAATTGTGCTTTTGCCTGATTGATAAGTCCATCCATACTATTACTTGTATCTAGTAATAATGCAACTTTAACGGTTTGTTTTTTTACTTTTCTTGTACGTTGATTTTCATTAGCAAACGTAGTTGTTGTTAGTAGTACTAAGCAAAAGAAAAATACTTTGAATGCGTGCGTTTTCATAATTTTTGTTTTAAGTTATTAATTGGGTAAAAAGTTTGATTGGTGTTAATTTCTATTCAAAATTACCCCCAACTTTTTTCTTAAAAAATCAAGAATGAGTGAACAAGCTATTTTGTTTAGGGAAATGATAAGTTAAATGAGTAAGCCTCATTTTTTAACTACTTTTTATAGTGTTTTAGAGAGTTAACCGTTTTTTTGTATGGTATTTTGTGAGTATGTTTACAGTAAGAAATAAAGAATGAAGAAACTTTTTTACATACTATTACTCCCTATACTTTTACTGAGGTTTTCAGAAGTATACTCTCAAGTAGGCAAAGAACTATCGAAAGAATTTTCAGTAAAAGTTCAAGTGGTGAGTAAGGAAACAAATCGTCCCATTAAAGATGCGAGAGTAGAAGTAAACGGACGAACTTTCCGGTTTTCTGAAATAACGGGAAACTATACTGTAAAAGCAACAGCAGGAAGCCAATTGGAAGTGTCACATCCTAATTTTAATCGTGTTTTTTATACTATTAAAGATGATGAAGATATAAAGGTGGAAGTTGAAGGATTTACATCTAAAAGAAAATCAAAACTAAGTTCTTACAGTAAAAGAAAGCAAGTAAGCTTATACTCACAATATTTAGACTCAGTTGAGTTTTATAAAAAGAAAAATATTGATAAAAGTTTGTCTTTTGTTGAAAAAACGTTGTTGACTAACCCTAATAAAAACCAAAGAGCAAATGTATTCAAAGAATTAGCAGATGTGTACTTTTATTGGAAACAGTACGATTTAGCGGTTGAAAATTATCAAATTTCTTTACAAGAAGTGAATTCGCCCAGAATTCGTCTGAAATTGGCTAAAGCAGCATTTTTATCTGAAGATTATAGTAGTAGTGAACAAAACTATTTGCAAAGTTTACAAAGCGGAGTATTAAATAATTACTTGCGTTTAACTGCATATCAGGGGTTAGGAGACGTGTATTTAGTCCAAAAAAACTATAACAAGGCTAAAACAAACTATGAAAAAGCATTAGAAATTGCGAAAAAGAACTTAATCACTCCTAAAATAACAGATTTAAATTCTAAACTAGCAGAAGTTTTTGCCGCTCAAGGAAACACACAAAAAGCTGATGGATATTTTAAGAATTCTTTAAAATTAGCATCTGAAGAGAACAAGAAACGTTCGTTAAAGGAACAGCAAAAAGTTGCTGATTTTTATAATAAATCTCAACGATACGACGAAGAAATTCAGTTGAGAAAAGAGAGCTTAAAAGAAGCAGATGATATAGTTGTAGAGGCAGAGAGTAACGAATCGTTAGTTGATTCAATTACCTCACAAAAAATCAACTATAAAATAGGTAATGCATATATGCAAAAATCTGAATATGAAGAAGCAATTCCATATTTAAAAAAGAGTATTGCAGATGCTGATAAAAACAAAGATTTAATCATTCAAAAAGATGCTACCAAGCGCTTATCAGAAGTATACGCAACAGTAGGAGATTATACAGAAGCTCTAAAAACCTATCAAAATTATGTAACGTTGGTAGATACGTTGTATTCACGAAAAGAACAGGAAATTCAGCAAGTAAAACGTTTTAGTAAGCGGATTTCAGACAATCAAAACAGGATAGCGAGTTTAGAAAAAGACAAAAAATTAGCAGATAGTAAAATCAGTTTAGCATATAAAGATCAGCAATTAGTTCAGGAAAGTAATAAACGCCAAAAATGGATTATTTATTCATTAATCGGAGGTTTTTTATTGATGATTCTGTTAGTGTATTTTATGTTTAGAACCAACAAGCAACAAAAATTAGCAAACAATTTATTGGCATTAAAGTCGATGCGCTCACAAATGAATCCGCATTTTATTTTCAATGCATTGAATTCAGTGAATAGTTTTATTGCAGTAAATGATGAACGAAGTGCAAATCGATATTTATCAGAGTTTTCAGTATTGATGCGTTCGGTATTAGAAAATTCAGATGAAGATTTTATACCGTTGACTAAAGAAATTGAGTTGTTAGAATTGTATGTTAAATTAGAACATAATCGTTTTAAAGATAAGTTCGACTATAACATCCATATTGAAGAAAGTATACCGCTAGAGCAATACTCTATTCCACCAATGTTACTACAACCGTATATAGAAAATGCTATTTGGCACGGGCTTCGATATAAAAAAGAAAAAGGAAAACTTCAAATTTCGATGCTTCCTAAAAATAATGAATCTATCACAATTTTGATTGAAGACGATGGAATTGGAAGAACGAAATCAATAGAAATGAAGACGAAAAATCAACTCAAACAGAAATCAAAAGGAATGAGTACTATTAAAAATAGAATTGCTATTCTGAATGATATGTACCAAGATAAAATATCTGTGATGGTTTCTAATGTTTTTGAGGACGGAAGTGGGACTAAGGTTGAATTGACACTAAAAAAAGACGAAAATTAGCAATGAAAATAAAAGCAATTATAGTTGAAGACGAGCAAATAAGTAGAGATATTCTACGAAACTATATTACTAAATACTGTCCTAATGTTGAATTGTTAGGAGAAGCAAGCAATATTGGAGAAGCACAAAAATTAATTGAAAAACACGAATTAGACTTGGTGTTTTTAGATGTAGAAATGCCTTTTGGTAATGCTTTTGATTTATTAGAAAAAGTAGAAAATAAAACTTTTGAAGTAGTTTTTGTAACTGCTTACGATCATTACGCCATTGAAGCATTAAACAATCAAGCAACTTATTATTTGTTAAAGCCAATTTCTATAGATGAGTTAATTAAGGCAGTAAGTATTGTAACGGAAATTAAAGAAAAAGAAAATGAGTTAGAAACCGCTGTGTTAACCCCAAAAATGACCCATCAAGTAAATGGAAAAATAACTATTCCGCAACAAGATGGATTTGAAGTAGTAGCTATTGAAGAAATTTTATTTTGTAAAGCCGATGATAACTATACTGAAATATATTTTGAGAACTCTAAAAAGTTAGTGAGTAAAACACTAAAATATTTTGAAGAAGCCTTAAAAGATAACTCTTTTGTGAGGGTGCACAAATCATTTTTAGTGAATATAAACGAAATTTCAAAATATAAAAAAGGAAAAGGAGGAAGCGTAATACTATCAAACGGAAAAGAGATTATGGTTTCAGCATCCAAGAAAGCAAACTTATTATCATATTTTAAATAAAAATTTATGCCAATTATAAAACCAGTAAGAGGAAAACATCCACAAATACCAAAAGATTGTTATGTTGCTGAAAATGCAACTATTGTTGGTGATGTACAAATGGGAAAAGAATGCAGTGTGTGGTTTAATGCAGTAATTCGTGGAGATGTACATTATATAAAAATGGGAGATAAAGTAAATGTACAAGACGGAGCAGTAATACATGCAACCTATCAAAAATCACCAACTACTATCGGAAATAATGTTTCCATTGGTCACAATGCTTTAGTACATGGATGTACTATTCACGACAATGTGTTGGTAGGTATGGGTAGTATTATTATGGATGATTGTATAGTAGAATCTAATTCTATAATTGCAGCAGGAGCAGTTGTAACTAAAAATACGCATATTGAAAGTGGGAGCATTTATGCAGGAGTACCAGCAAAAAAAGTAAAAGATATTTCTAAAGAACTTATTTCAGGAGAAATTAACAGGATTGCTAATAATTATGTTAAATATTCAGGTTGGTTTAAAGAGTAATTGAAAAGTAAAAAGCCCGGTTCTGTTTCCAAAACCGAGCTTTTTTTTTCAATCAAAAACTAATTTATTAAGAGGTTTAGCTTATTTTTCCTCTTGATTTTTTTTATGGTGTTCTCCTTTTTTAAACTTTTTATGAGTACCTTTCTTTTTATGTCTTTTCATTTTTCTTGCAGTCATTTTCTCATAACGTTCATATTGTTGCTCGTTTAAAATACGTTTCATTTCAGTTTTATGAGCAATTTGCTTATCTAACATTTTACTTTTCATAGCATAACGTTCATCAGCTGTAGCCTTTTTACCGCTTTGTTTCATGGCTTTTCTTTTAGCCCACATTTTTTGTTTTTCAGCAACTTGTTTTGCTATTAAAGGCTTAATTTGCTTTTGTTGAGCTTCAGTTAAATCAAGCTGTAACGTCATCTTTTTTACAGCTAGTTCTGTTTTTTGCTCAGTACTTAACTCCTCATGTTTTGTCTTATCGCTCTTTTGTGCTTGAGTAGTAACAGTAAAACCAACTGCTAAAATCAAGATTGTTAGTAATTTCTTCATGTTATTAAATTTTAAGGGTCTTTAATTATTTACGCTTCTAAGACCATTCCAGATTAAAAAAGTTTAAATTTGAAATCGTTTTTAACACTTTTTTAATTTTTTATGAAGTCAGCTTTTAGAATTGTTTTAAGGTTTTTACTAGTATTTGTTGGGTTGTTTGCGATGTTTTTTTTCTGGGCATCGTCCCCAACAATGGATGAAGCAGAATATGCCAAAGTTATTACACACGACTACACTAATACGACTGATAATGATTCAATCTATAGCATAGTAACTTATAATATTGGTTATTTAAGCGGAATGACAAATAACAGAGCAATAGCAAAACCTAAAGAATTATTTGATTCAAACTTAAAAAAGGTGCTTGCAGAAGTAAAAAAAGTAAATCCGGACATTATTGCTCTTCAAGAAGTCGATTATAATGCAGCCAGATCTTATGAAGTAAACCAAGAAGAAAAATTAGCAGAATTAGGGTATAATTATGTGGCAAGAGGTATAAATTGGGATGAACATTATGTGCCGTTTCCATATTGGCCACCAAGCATGCATTTTGGTAAAATAGTTTCAGGTCAATCAATTTTGAGTAAATACGAGCTAAAAGATTATAAACGCATAGTTTTAGAGCGAGTAGCTGACAACCCATTTTATAGAGATGCGTTGTATTTAGATAGATTGGTACAAGTGGTAAAAGTTATTTTAGGAGGAAAAGAAGTAGTTGTTATAAATCTACACTTAGAAGCTTTTGACAAAACAACACGAGTACGTCAATTTGAATATGTATTGAATCTTTTTAATAAGTATAAAAAAGAATATCCAACCATTTTATTAGGAGACTTTAATTCAAAAGCAAGAGATAAAGAGGCTATTGTTAGAAAAATGTTTGCAATGGATGGAGTAGGAAATGCAGCCTTTTTTGTTGAAAACCCTGAAAATACATTTGACACAAAAAATCCAGTAGAACGTATTGATTATATTTTTTATACGGAAGACTCTATAGAATACATAGATGGAACTGTATTAAAAGAGTTTGAGCAAGCATCAGATCATTTGCCAGTAGAAATGAAATTTAAGTTAAAATAGGTAAAAAAGCTCGGTAATTTACCGAGCTTTTTTATCGTTTTATTTTCTTTCTCAAATAGTAATATGTAGCTATAACACTATGTAAAGGTTTGAGCAACGATTTATAGAGTTTTAAATTTCATGTATTTATTAAATTTAAAGCTTTTTCCTTTTCTTTGTTTTAACTTCTTTTTTTACATAACCATCACCTAGAGTAACTTCTTTTAATTTTACTAAGCCTGCTTCTTCAGCCTTATCTATAACAATAGACAAATTCTGACTTTCTAAAATAGCTTTGATATCATGAAATTCATCACACCAAACTTCCTCTTGGTTTTTATCGAGGTTTGGGCTGCGTTCGTGACTTCTGTTTTTATCGGCAATAACTCGTGCTTGGATACGGCTTAGATTTTTTGGGCTCATAAACTCTACGCCATATAATGAACTTTTTGCTTTCTTTACTACTAAACTTCCGTTTTCAACCCATGCAGTTTCCATTGCGTCATTAACTTCATAACCTGCATCCTGCAATGCTTTTTTGATAGCCTTTCGTCGGGTTTCAATAATGATTTTCTCCGAAATTTCAGCGTACAAATACTTGGCTTTTTCTAAGATGTCTTTTATGTCATCCAGATTATCTGAATCAAGTAATGTCACCCATTTATCAATAAAACTCAGATTCAGTTCTAAAGATTCTAATTGGTCAATGGCTGTTTTGAGTTCTTCTTTAGCTTCCCGTAAGGCCAATTGATTTTTACTGAATTCGGCTACTTGGATAGTTAATGAATCCAATAATAAATCATAATTAGGAGCTTCTTCGTCCAATTCTGTACAACAATCCATAAACTCCTGTATTTTGTTCTGAGAAATTTCAGAAATATACATTTCCTTCAATGCGTTTTCCAACTTTTTTAGTCTGGAAACCACTTTAGGACGATTGGAACGCCACTTTTGTACAGACAGCAAGCTGTCACCAGAAGATAACCGTTCTTGAATTGCCTTCTGTTCATCCGTCAATGTTTGAGAATCAAAAGAGGCTTCTTTTAAAAGGTCGTACAAATAATTTACTTTTTTACGGTATTCTTCTATTTCATTTATATTTGAAGGAGTGTCAAAGTCTTGAAAATCAATATTTTTGTTTTTTAGTAAGAAGCGTAATTCGTTATGTGTACTCTTTAGGTTTTTAAATGATTCCCATTTAGATGTTCTAAATTTGACTACTTTTTTTACCAAATTCTTCTTTTCCTTATCTAGAAACTCAATTTGCCCAGAAACTTCTCGCTCTATTTTTCTATAATCATCTTCTGAAATATTTTGGTAATATTCCAATGTTTCATCCAAAGCAGCTTGAAGTTCTTCTGTAAACATATTGTGTTTGATGGCATAAGCCTTCACTTGTTCTATTTTGTTTTTTAATCGAGTTAACCACCTTTGCTTTATCAATTTTCGCTCTGCTGGGGTAACGATTCGTATAACTTTTGGTCCGCTCATGGTGTTATGTTTAAAGCATTTTCTATGGCGTGTTTCAGCCTTAATTTTTCATTCTCTGTATCTTGTAACCACTTATAAGAGGTAGTTCTATGTATATGAGGAATCGATTTCTTCAAAATCAATGTACGCCATATTTCACGGTGTCTTGCATTTTTAAGTAATGAATTATGAGGTACATCGCATTCAACCCCAATTACAAACCTTCCTGTTTTTTTGTCTTCAATGGCTAAATCCAAATAAAAAACATTGTTATCATTATTTTCTACGGTTTCATAGCCCAAACTGTGAATGTAATTTTTAACAGTATTTTTAAAACCATCATTTTTTAATGCTTTGCTTTCTTTGATTTTCCTTAATGAAAGTCTTTTTAATGATTGATTAGCAATTTCTATCTGATTATCAAAATGTGTTTCAGTATATTTCAAATAGCCCTGAATATAATCTCTTGGTTTTGATGGAGACCGTCCTGTGGAAAGCATGTCAGAAATATCTTTGATGGGCATTGAAGTGGCAATAACAATTTTATGTCTTGCCCTTGTAATAGCTACATTGAGTCTCCTTTCTCCTCCACGATGACCGAGGGCTCCAAAATTGCGGCGGAAAACCCCTTGTTTATTAAAACCAAATGTAGTGCTAAACAAAATCATATCACGTTCATCTCCTTGAACATTTTCTACGTTCTTAACAAAAAAACCCATGGCTTCACCTTCTTGTTGTTTGTTACGTTCACGATTTAAAGCTTCCATAAAGACTTCATCTGAAAGTGCTTTTTCTTCAATTTTATCTTCTATAAGATCTGCCTGCTTTTTATTGAAGGTTACAATACCTGTGCTTAAAATTTCATTTTCGGGCAACTGCCAGTGGTTAGATAAGTATTCAATTAGTACTTCAGCTTCAGTTTCGTTGGTTTGTTCATTATAAATACCATTTACTCGAATGACTTCTAATGGTTTTGTTTTTTCAATTACGTTTTTAGGATGATAAGCAGGAATGTGTAATTGACCAGAATAAAAGGCATGATTGGAAAAGTTGATAAGCGCTTTATATTGAGAACGATAATGAATTTGAAGTGTTGTGGTGGGAAGAACTGTTTTGGCTAATGTCAATAAATCTGGACAATCTTTGACTTCTTTTTTATTCCAAGCCTCTTCGTATAGTGTTAATTCTTCTTCTGAATTATCCTCGCTGAGTTCAATATTTAAGTCTTCACCTTCGTCACCATCTATTTTATATCCAAAGAAATTTGCTGGAGGCATTTGCTTTTCATCACCACTTACAATTACACGTTTTGCACGATAAAGTGATGGGATAGAATGATCGATTAACATTTGAGAGGCTTCATCAAAAATTACTACATCAAACAATCCTGCTTGTAATGGTAAGGCTTGCGAAACTACTTCTGGGCTCATCAACCAAATTGGACGAATATCCATTAAACCTAAATCGTCACCCAAATGAATAAATTCTCGAAGTTTTTTATAGTTCTGTCCTCGTAGTCGTGTAATGCTATGCCATCGTGATTTTGACCCAACCTTTTCAAAATCATAGTTTAGGTTAAGTAGTTCTTTGTTTAATGCTTTTATTTCAGCTAAATCATTTTCCAGTAATTGTACATTTTGATCAATTTCACTATCAGCCATTAGTAAGGCTGGTGTTTGTTTTTCAATACGTTGTTTCCAACCCAACAAACCTTCTCGTCGTATTGTTTTTTGGATGATTTTAGACCAACGCTCGGAAGTATATTGAGTAATTTGATCTTCGTAATCCCTAAAAATAGCTAAAAGCTGTAAAGTGTTATTTTGTTGAGGTTTATCTCCTAATCTTATCCTAAACTTTTGATATGGAATAAAATGGTTTATGTCCTGTGACATCTTCTGAACGACCGACAAATTTGTATCGTTATTTTTTATGTTTGAATGGAAAAATTTAAAACTTGAATCTTCTAACCATTGTTTTAAGTCAGTCAGTTTTTTGTATGATTCTTGTCTTTTTTCAAAACGTTTACTGGCATTGTTCAAATCTCTTATAAAGTTCTGAAACTCGACTTTTTTACCAGATTTCAAAACTTTTTTAGCTTCGTCTTTTAGAGGGCATTGTTTTAGTGCTTTTACTAAAAAAATCGTTTCCAATAGTTCATTGATTTTACTACTAATTTTCACAGCAAGAAACTTGGGTTCGGTAATGGGTTCTGCCGTGTTGTTTAACTTTCTCAATACATTATTAAAGTGATTTCGATATGTCCTAAAAGTAGTTTCGTATTCCGAATTTGTTTTTAGCAGGTTTATGTTTTCTTTATCAGTATGGAGTTGAAGTTCTTTGAAAATCTTTTTCAATCGAAACCGATGTTCCCATGTTAAAGGATTAAGAAACTTAAAAATTGATTTATTTAGATGACTATTACAAGCTTGAATTATTTTTTCAAGGGTTTCATCTTCAGCTTGTATTAACCAATTCGAAAAATAGACTTTTTTATAGTTGAAAATTAATGTTTTGAGATTTTCCAATAATTGTTTCAGATCATCAAGAATATCATCGCTAATGGATTTTTCATTAAATTCATCCCAAATCAAATCAAACCAAATTTTAGCATTTTTAGCTTCTGTATCAGTAATGTTTAGGAGTTTTTGTTCGTTTTTATATAGCCATGTTTTATAGAATTGAGCTTGTTCATTATCATAGACTCCCGTGGTTTGTTTTATACAGTTTACTCTTTTTGTTTCAATTTCATTAAATTGTTCTATATCTTGTTTAATTACTTTTTTTGTTGCTTCATCATATTGTGTTATTTTTAAATTGGAAAGGGCATTATTTTCATATTTTGAAGGTAACCAATCATGTATTAACGCACTGATTTCCGTTTCAAGAATATTCAATTCATCTGCTGAAATTTTTTCTATAAAATTCCGTGCTTCAGGAATATCAATATAATCATCAGTTTGAATTTCAATGAGTTCTGACAAAATGTTTCGGTAACTTACGCCTGCTTGCTCATCAAGTACATGAATCTCTTCAGAAATTGTATTCAATCCTGATTCCAGTCTGTCTATTTGTTTGATCAGATCATTTCGCTTAAATGTGATTTTCTTGAGTATATTTTGTTGTTCAGATTCGTTTAAATCGAAAGAAACCTGTTCGCGAATACTCCGAATAATTTCTTGTCTGTCTTTGGCAATATCAGTGATAGAGAGTGCTCTTTTGTCTAAACCTACGGCTTCCAAACGCTTCATAATTACCTGAATTGCTGCTCTTTTTTGAGAGACAACTAATACTTTTTCTTTCCTTCCAATACAATCGGAAATAATGTTGACAATTGTCTGACTTTTCCCTGTACCAGGAGGACCTTCAATCACAATACCAGGTTTTAACCGACTATGTATTACTGCGCGTTCTTGTGAGGGGTCTACATTTACTACAGTAAATCGATCGTTTTCTGATTGTATAGGCTCATATTCGGGTATTTGTGGTGTGTGTATTCTTAAAATTGGTTCCATAGCCGTTCCTGAATGGGGTATTTTTTGAAGCAAACGTAAATCTTCACTAATTGATTGACCTGTAAAATTGGCATTAAAAATGACGCCAGAACCATGTAGTTCTAAACCTATATTTTCCATCATATAAGTAATTTCAGGGTGAGTAACAAGCTTTGAATCCTTGGACTCAACAAATGAACCGAAAGCATCTATAACTTCAGAAATACTTAAAGATTGTCTACTTAAAATCTCTTGATAAATTTGTTTTATTCTTTTGTATTTATCAGGCTCCAAGGAACTTGAAAGTGCTGGATTCAGCCGAATCTCTTCACGAACCTTGTCAAAACCAATTTCTAATGTAGGGTTTGAACGATATTTAAATTCTAGTGTAATTGGCCATAGGATAATAGGTAAGATTCGGGGACGATTGTTTTTTTTGAACTGATTAATTAAAAATGGAAATCCTAAATACAAAGAATCCAAACCTGTATCGCGCTTAAAGTTTGCTGTTCGTAAAGCTAACCTTCTTGTTCGGTAACTAAGTAACGGGTCTTGACTGAAACTTAGTGGGTCTATTTTTTCCGTACTTGACGAGCGATTAATAATACTATTGATTAGTTTTTCAGAAGGTTTTAAAGGTGTACCTAATACTTTTAAATCTAAACGTGGGGAGTGTTTAGAAATAATCAACCTTACCAAAGGTCCTCTGGAGGCAGTATGAATAATCTTTCTTTCAAAAAAATTCAATAAGCTAGAAGCATATTCATGTTTTGGTGGTATAACCCATTTATCTTTGGAAATCGATAAACACAAAATCGATTGCAATATTGGTAGTCGCCTTTCTATTCTGAAACGATCTGCCCAACGATTTAAGTGGTCGTTATTACTCTGCGAAAAGCCTTCTAAATGTTTATGTAGTGATTCGTAAATCTCTAATCTGGGTTTTATCAGAACCTCTCGAAAGAAGTTTTCATTAGGTTCAATTTTTATTTCTCTTGCCAAATTAATAGCATCTTTCACCAATTGATCTAAGGGGGTAAATTGATCCTGTTGGGCACTTAAAACAAGTATTAAATCTTCTTCACTAAGTCGAATGTCTCCCATTAAATCAGATAGACTGATGTTTTTGGCATCAGGATAAATTTGACGTAAGAGGTTTAATTCAGATTTTAATCGCACCCTAGAGGTACTTAGAGAATTGATCTTGAACTTATCACAATCCAATTCAATATCCAAACTCTTTGCTTTATGTAACACATTTTGCTTTCTACTCTTAAGATTGACCAACCATTTTTCGCGTGAAAGAGTATCCAAATAATCAGGAATGTTTCCTTCTATAAGTTCTGAAGCGAGTATAGGATTACTAAGTAACCAAGCAGGAATAATAATTTGTCCTCGCCAAGTAAGCGGCAAAGCTTCATTGAAGTGCATTAAAGCTAAGGAAAATCGCCATTCCAAATCAATATTCTCTTTAGAACGCAAATTTCTGATAATAGCAGCTATTTTACCTTCGCCAAGGGTTTCTTTTATCCAATTTGAAATTTCACCTGAAGTAAACAAAGCCAAACCTTCTTCCCAATTATTCTCCTCTGCTGCCGCAAGTGCAAAATAGCTTACATTGGTATAGAATGTATCTCCGAGTTGTATAGTTTTTTCGTTTTTATGATCAACCCCAATAGTAACTTCTGTAGGAGGTGCAACGTATTCTTTATTTAGCCATTTTTCCACTTGCTCCCAACGCCATCGTTTTAGAGGATCTCTACACAACAAACCTTTTAGTAATAAAAGTATACGTTCATCAATACCTTCTGGAATTTGAACACCTCTGGTTACCAAATGGATCATAAATGCTTTGTCGTTGATGCCTTGAAAGAATGTTCCTTTGGTAATTTGCTCTAAAACTATCATTCCTAAACTCCACCAATCCGAAGCAGGACTTACTCCACCAATTATAGCTTCTGGGGCTGTATACCGGGTTAACTGTAAAGGTGTATCAGTATCGAGGTCATAATCTGATAATCTTGCAGAACTGTAATCGATAATAACCAAATCAAAGGTTTCATTGTCACGGATGAGAATGTTTTTGGGACATAGATTACGATGCCTAAAGCCCGCTTCTGAGAAATCTCGAAGTGCTCGACTAATTTCATTTACCAGAGTTTCAATTCTGTTTTCTTTGATATATCCTAAATCATTGAGAGATCCTCCTTGTATATGTTCTGAAACTTCAAAAAAGCGATTGTTACAATAGCCCGTTTTAACCAATTGTGCAATATGATCTACATCTGCTCGGTGTAGTACATCATAAATTGCTTTATCAGGTTCAGAATTTTCATGATAATAAGTTAAAAAAAAGCGTTTTCCATCAGTGTCCTTAACTAAAAAACATTCTTTAGTAGCTCCTGAAATCTCGACAGATTCAATAATCGTATATGAATCTATTTGTTTAATAGTTTCTTCTTCCTGAACTGTTAACTTTTGAATATCAGCACCACATTCCATGCACATAAAATTGTCTTCTCCAACTTCATGCCCATTTTCACAAAATCGTTTGATTGATTCTTCAGCTTCATGTTGAATTTCGACTCGGCCGCCAACTGGAGTTTGGGGCACATTCATCAATAACCAACTACAAGGTGAATTACCGATTATATTTTGACAATACATTTCGGTTACTGGTCGTTCATTATTACATGCAGGGCATAGTCGTACGTATTTCATTTCTTATTTTGCTTTATTACCGATTGTGTGTTAGTTATTTCAACCTCATTTTCACGAAAACTTTCTGTTATTTTATTCATACCATTAATTGGTATACCTGCCATCCAAAGTATCTGATCATCAAACTGCATGTCCAATTTCTTATCGGGTTTTTTGTCCAAATATTTAAAAAAGCTTTGTTTTCCTAAATCAGTAAGAAAATGAATTTGTTGATTATCACTTCCTAATAAGGCTTGGGTTTGAGTTTTTGTATAGTCATAAGGTTCAGAAATCAACACATCGATCAATTCTTCTTGTATAACTTTTTTATTTTTTAACTTCTGAAAAGAATATCCGCTATATACTAGAGTGGAAAGTTTATAAGGCTTAAGAAATTTTAATAACTCTTCTAAAGCTGGCTCTTGATCAAAAGGTTCGCCACCAGAGATAGTAATTCCATCGCATTTTTGGAGCCATTTTTTTAGTAGATTTGTGACTTCTTTTATATTTATCGAATTGCTGTTGAATTGCCAGGTGTCTGCTGAAATACAGCCTTCACAATGTATGGAACAACCCTGAAACCAGATGCCAATTCTTCGTCCTGGACCAAGTGTAGTTACCGGAAAATGCAAACGAGAGATTTCTATTTCCATTCAATTATTTTTTATTTAGATGAATGGTAGTACTTCGGTTTTCGAAAGAAATAGAAGTTGCTTCTATCGTTTCTCCTTTGTCTGGATTTAAAGCGAACAAAGCTCTGGAAAAAGGTGTGATAAAATGATATTCGATTTTATTCCTAATACCTCTACCACCATTGTTCAAATCAGCAACAGATAATTCTTTTAGCATTTGCATCACTTCGGGATGAATATGTAGTATAATACCTAATTGTTTTTGAATCCCTTTAATATTGTTTTTCATCATCATATCAAAAATCATTTCACCAACATCTTTACGTATATAATCAAAAATAATAATGTTGTCTCCAATTCTATTGAGTAGTTCAGGTCGATTGAGTTCAAACTTAAAATAGCTTTCGATTTCATGTCGTACTTTCTTTTCAACTGTTTCAAAACTATCTTCATAAGTTACATTTGGTAATCGTTCACCTGTAGCTGAATTTTTATAAATCCCAAGATTTGATGTGAAAATTATCAGTGCTTCTGAGAAATAGACGGTGTCTCCTCGTCCACTCGTAAGTACCCCATCATCTAGAATCTGAAGAAACTTATCTAATATTCTAGGGTGCGCCTTTTCAATTTCGTCAAATAAGACTACACTAAATGGCTTTTCTCTGATAGCATTGGTGAGTTCGCCGCCAACATCATAACCCACATACCCTGGAGGAGCACCAATTAACCGTTGATCTGAATGTTCAGCGCTGAACTCGGACATATCAAACCGAATATAGGCACTTTCATCACCAAATAATAAACTGGTCAAGGTCTTAGCCAATTCGGTTTTTCCAACACCTGTAGGTCCTGCTAAGAAAACCACACCTCTTGGGCGGTTATTTTTTTTAGAGTTACCCACTCCAGTGATGGCCCGTTTTACAATATCCATAATATGTTGTACGGAGTGGTTTTGCCCCTTTACACGTTCTTTGATATAAGCTTCACCGTTTTCAATTTTGCTACGTTCAATTTTCATCCAAGGGTCTTCAGTTACACCCACTTTGTATCGTCGCACTGCATCTGCAATCATGGAAATAGGTATAGTTTCTGACCTAGCTAACTCTATAATCGCTACTAAGTCTAACAGTAATAAGCCTTCGGTTTCGTCTACAAATTCGGTAACTATAGCATCTACATTATTTTTGTCTTTACTTAAGCTCTCTATAATTGGATGTACTAATCTTCTACGAGCAATATGATTGGGTTTTCCAATAGGTATATGTCTTATTTTTGGGTTGTTAACTATCATCCAATCGGGCAAATCACCTTCTTTATCTACTATCCAGATTATGATATTATAATAAGGACTTGGTGGATTGCCGTAAGGTCTGGTTTCTGTAGTTTGAGATAAAATATGAGCCATACTAAACGAGTCGTGCTCTGCTTTTACCAGATTTTCAGGATTCATTAAAAACTGAGAGGCGAAATCGACAATCAAGCCAATGGGTTCATCAGGATAGTGAATAATTTTTTGTAATACGGTATTAAAGGTTTGTAAGTCGTTATAGACACCTTCTTGCTGAAGTGGGATTTGAAGTTTTTGAAAAAGAGCTTTTTTGTCTTCTGGGTTTTCTGAAAAAAAAGGAATATCAAAACCAGTCAATGGATTGTAGTAAACCACATGTGCGTAGCCCATGCTTTTTAATTCCGAGTCTATTACATTTTCTAATCGATGCCAACTATAGCTGCCAAAATCGTTTTTCAGTAACTGAAAATCCTTAATATTACCTGAAAGTAAAAATTGACTTTTTAAAGGGACAAACCTTCTAAAATCTTGTAACCAGCGAGATTTGGTGTTATTCATTCTTGTTTTATTTTAACTCATTTATCACAACTTTTAAAACGTTTAATGCTTAACTCTGATTAACAGCTAGAGTATAGATTTGATCTGTTAACCAAAGTGTCATAACGTTTATCGCATGTAGCGCAAAAAACTTAATGAGTTGATTAATATTTTCATGTTTTGCAATTTTTTTCTTTCAACCTTACTCATTAGAGAAGTATCAATACTCAACAATGTTGAGAGATACACCAAAAGCGTGTTTCATTGTTCTCTTTAAGATATGATAAGGCCTTTCAAAAGTGTTAATACGTCTTGTTTTAACATGACTAATTTAAAAATAAACAAATATATAACTACAAAAATGATTAAAGAAAATTTGATTATATATAAGCTTTAAAAAGCAAGTGCTTATAAGCCACATTTAATAAAGATTTTAACAAGAATCTCTTAGTTTTATGTGTACTCAAACTGTTAAATTGAAATTAAAGCTAACACTACTTTGGTGGTAGGGGGATAATAATATTTAAAATAATTGAGTGATAAGTGTTATAGCTATGGGGTTTTCACTTTTTTTTAAACTAAAAAACCCGAACAAATTTGTTCGGGTTTTTATCGTGGTGCCTCCAGGAATCGAACCAGGGACACAAGGATTTTCAGTCCTTTGCTCTACCAACTGAGCTAAGGCACCAGTCATAGCTTAAAAAGTAACATCTTTAAAATAAAACTCGCAACATGCGCTACGAGTTTTATTGTGGTGCCTCCAGGAATCGAACCAGGGACACAAGGATTTTCAGTCCTTTGCTCTACCAACTGAGCTAAGGCACCAGTTGCTACTTTCGTTAAGCGGATGCAAATATACAATCGTTTTTTAATTATACAAAGTAAAAACTTTAAAAAAATGTACCGTAAATTTACAAGCTCTAAGAAATGAAATATGTACCTAATTATTGATGTAGGCAATACAAGAGTTAAAGTAGCTGTTTTTGAAATAGATACTGTTAAAGAAATATTTGTTTTTGAAAAGAAAAATATAATTACAGAGTTAGAAAAAATTATTTCAAAATTTTCAATTTCAAATAGTATTATATCTTCAGTAGCTAATTTAACAGAAGAAGAAAAACAAAAAATAGCAGAACTTTTGAATCCAGTTTTTTTGGATTCAAACACAAAAGTTCCATTTAAAAATTTATATAAAACGCCAAAAACATTAGGAGTTGATAGAATTGCATTAGCATCAGCAGCAATAAATACATTTCCAAATAAAAATGTATTAGTGTTAGATGCAGGTACATGCATAACCTACGATTTTATTACAAAAGAAGGAGCGTACTTAGGAGGTGCTATTTCACCAGGAATGGCTATGAGATATAAAGCACTACATACTTTTACTTCTAAATTACCGTTACTAGAAACAAGTGAAATAGAAAACTTTATTGGAGTTGATACAAATAGTTCAATTCATTCAGGAGTAATCAATGGAGTTTCTAATGAAATAGACGGAATTATAGCACAATATCAAAAAAAATACCCAGATTTAACAGTAGTTTTAACAGGAGGGGATACATATTTTTTGTCAAAACAATTAAAAAGTGTCATATTTGCCCATCCAAATTTTGTTTTGGAGGGGTTACATACTATTTTGATACACAATTTAGCGAATGATTAAGAGATTTATATTAGGAGTTTTTGTACTAACTACGTCAGCAATATTAGCACAAAGAAACAGTGCTTCACCATATTCTTATTTTGGTATAGGTGAAAATTTTGAGGCAGTAACAGTAGAACAAGCTTCTATGGGAGGTATTGGTGTTGCAATGAAAGATTATCATCACCTAAATTTTACAAACCCAGCGTCAAACGCTGATTTAAGAGCTGCAACCTACGCTATGGGAGGTAGTTTAACTTTTTTAACTGTTAAAGAGCAAGATGCTTCTCAAACAGGGAATTCAACAAGTTTAAGATACATTTCATTAGGATTTCCTATTGGAAAAAAAGCAGGATTATCTGTCGGTTTACAACCTTTTTCATCTGTGGGGTATTCTTTGTTAGACGATGCTAATGCAGATGATGTTACTTTGTTTACTGGAGAAGGAGGAGCTAACAAGATATATGCAAGTTTTGGTATGTATGCTTACAAAGGCTTGTCTGTAGGAGCAGAAGCAAGTTTTATTTTTGGAAACATAGAAAATAGCGTTTTAAATCAGAGAGCCAATGTAGCTTTAGCAACTAAACATGAAGAGTCTTTCAATATTAGAGGAGGGCAATTTAAGTTAGGGTTACAATATAAAACAGAACTAAAAAATAAATTACAACTATCTACAGGTGCATCATTCACAATGACTACAGATTTATCTGCAAGAGGATCTGAGAAGATGTACTCATTGTCATTTAGTGGATCTGGACAAGAAATACCTAGAAACGAGTTATTTGATAGGTCTTTAGACGGAAATATAAATGTGCCTTTAAAAAGTGCTTATGGTTTTGGTCTAGGAAAAGAAAATAAATGGTATGTAGGAGTTAACCAAGAATTCCAAAGTGCTTTAGGAAGTAATAGTGTTTTTATAGCTAATGGATCATCACATAAATACGATGACTCAAGTAAGTTTGCAATAGGAGGGTATTATATTCCAAAAATTAATTCAATATCAAGTTATTGGGATAGAGTAACCTATAGAGCTGGTTTACGTTTTGAAGACACAGGATTATTAGTGAAAACTACTGATAATTTTACTGCAGTAAAAGACTTTGGCATAAATGTTGGATTAGGATTGCCGTTACCGAGACAATTATCAAACGTAAATGTTGGATTTGAGTACGGGCAAAGAGGAACGACTAACAATAACTTAATAAAAGAAAACTACTTTAATGTAAGATTAAGTTTATCTTTGAATAGTCTTAAGTGGTTCCATAAGAATAAAATAGATTAACAAAAACTGAGAACGATGAAAAAAATTACGTATTTACTAACAGGATTATTTTTGTTTGTAGCCGTAAATGGAGCGAAAGCGCAAGCAAGCCAAGAATGTCATATCAAGTATAACCTTTTTAAAGGTGATGCTACAACTAAGAAATATGCCCAAGCA
Organism: Tenacibaculum ascidiaceicola; assembly: GCF_047470925.1. Lineage (NCBI taxonomy): Bacteria > Pseudomonadati > Bacteroidota > Flavobacteriia > Flavobacteriales > Flavobacteriaceae > Tenacibaculum > Tenacibaculum ascidiaceicola. The sequence goes on along the minus strand of NZ_JAZKJP010000005.1, from coordinate 390,644 downwards.
AAACCTAATTTAGAGTACTTGTTAGATAATTGTGCTTCATTATCTATTAATATTTATAAATATGGTGCTAAAGTTGCAGAAAACTTAAAAGATCCTGTTTTAGCTAAGAAAGTATATGAAACAAGGTTAGCTAATTTCCCAGATAAAGACCCAGCTAAAGCACATAGTGATTATGCAGATTTTTTAATTGAAAATAAATTAGCGTCAGATGATGAAGTTTTTGAAATCTTAAAAAAGGCTTATAATATTTCTCCAAAAGACATGGGAGTAAAAAACATCTTCTTGTATTTCCAAATGATAGCGGATAAGTATGAGGATTCTAATCCTCAAAAAGTTTTTGATACCTATGATGATGTAATGGAATCTGTAGAAGAAAAATTAGAAGACTACAGTAAGAAGATTGCAAAATTACAAGAGAAAGATTCTATAGGAACAATTACTTCTAGAGAGAAAAGAAACTTAAGAGCTTATACGATTAACTCAGGATTATTAGGTAAAGTTGAAGGAGGTTTAGATGCAAAAATCTCTAAGATAGCAACATGTGAAAGATTAATACCTATTTACTCTAGAGACTTCGAAGAAAACAAAACTGATGGTGTTTGGTTAAAAAGAGCAGTATCAAGAATGTATAATAAAGAGTGTCAAACAGATCCTTTATTTGAGAATTTAGCAAACGAGTATGCTAAAGTAACACAGTCTGCCGACGCATATAACTTCTTAGCAGGAGTTTTAGCTAAGAACGGTGATAAGAGTGGAGCTGCTGAAATGAGAAAAAAAGCATTCGACTTAGAAACAGATCCGTTTAAAAAGGCTAAGTACAAGTTAAGAGAAGCTCAAAGTGCTGGAGGAAGTAGAGCTAGAGCTTTAGCTTACGAAGCATTAAAGTACAACCCTAATATGGGTAAAGCATACTTATTCATTGCAAGTTTATACCAAAGAAGTGCTAACTCTTGTGGTAGTGATGAGTTCGAAAAAAGAATGGTGTATGTAGCAGCTTTAAATAAGGCTTTAAAAGCTAAAAAAGTTGACCCAGGATGTGGAGCTGGAAGATATATTTCTAGTTACAAAAAGAACGTACCTTCTAAAAAGTTAATTTTCCAAAAAGGAATGTCTTCAGGAGCTAGTTATAGAGTTGGATGTTGGATTGGAGAAACTGTTCGTGTACCTTAATAGAAATTAATGCTTAAAAAAGCAAAACATATATACAATAGCATTGCTACCATTTGTTTGGTGGCAATGTTTTTTTCTTGTACCAATTCAAAGAAAGAGGTACGAGATTTTCTTGCAGATAAAAATTTACCAGTAGGTTCGGCAGTAAATATTTATCATGTTCATAAAGATTCTGGAAGAATAAGTTCAAAAACAAAAGCACCTGTTTTTTATGATTACTCAAATAGAAAAGAACACCCATATAGTGAGTTTCCTAAAGGAATTGAAATTGTAACAATTGATAAGACAGGGAAAGACTCAACAACAATTTCAGGGAATTATGCATTAACCTACAACAAAACAAAAGTATCTGAAATCAGAGGAAATGTGGTGATTACCAATCATACGAATCAAACAAGACTAGAAACTAACCAATTATTCTGGGATCAAAAAGAACATTATTTTTTTACAGAAGATGGTTTTCGATTTACAACTCCAGAATCTGAAATTAATGGCTTTGGATTTGAGTCGAGTGAAGATTTGAGTAAGTGGATAGCTAAAGATATTACAGGAGATATAGAAACAACACAAAAAGATATATAATGAACGCACTTTGGAAATATTTACAATACGGATACTTAGTTATAGGGGTAATCTTTTTTGTTGAAGGAATCTTAAAGTGGAATTCCGATAGACAAGAAGCGTTTATTATGTTTGGATTTGCTATCTTTATCATATTAATTTTCTTCTTTAAACGACATTTTAGAAGAAAAGTAGAAAAAAGAAACAAAGAACGTTAATGCAACCCGAACTCTTAATTATTCTTACTTCTATTTTATTTTCAGCCTTTTTCTCTGGGATGGAGATCGCTTTTATTTCAGCAAATAAACTTCACATAGAGTTAGAGAAAAAGGGAGATGGATTACTTTCTAAAATCCTAACCAAACTAACTGAAAAATCCTCTAAGTTTATTACCACTATGCTCGTAGGTAATAATGTAGCTTTAGTAATTTATAGTTACTTTATGGGAGAGCTGTTAATGGGATGGTTTCAATCTTTTTTACCTTCAGACTATACAGTTGTTAATTATGTATTGTCTGATATAAGTTTACTAACGCAAACACTTATTTCAACAGTAATTATCTTGGTAACAGCAGAGTTTTTACCAAAGGCTATATTTAGAATTTATGCAAATGAAATGCTAAAGTTTTTTGCTATACCTGCTTATGTTTTTTACGTTATTTTTTATGGAGTTACATGGGTAATTACTAAAATTTCAGATTTTTTCTTGCATGTCTTTTTTCGAACAAAAGAAGATGAAATTCAAACCGAATTTAGTAAAGAGGAGCTAGGAAACTATATTTCAGAACAATTAGATGCAGGAAATGATGAAGAACAGGTAGATTCTGAAATTCAAATTTTTCAAAACGCATTAGAGTTTCATAAGGTGAAATCTCGTGAAATTATGGTGCCAAGAACTGAAATTGTTGCTGTAGATTTACATGAAACAGTAAGCAACCTTAAAAAAATGTTCATTACAACAGGTTTATCAAAAATCTTGGTTTATAAAAATTCGTTAGATGAGATTTTAGGTTATGTAAACGCTTTTGAGCTTTTTAAGAAACCACGTACTATCAAGTCAATTTTGTTACCAGTAGAGTTTGTACCAGAATCTATGATTATTAACGATGTACTTAATAATTTAATAAAAAAACGCAAAAGTATAGCCGTTGTAGTTGATGAATATGGAGGTACTTCAGGTATTATTACTGTTGAAGATATTGTTGAGGAATTATTTGGAGAGATTGAAGATGAACACGATACACAACAATTATTAGAAGAAAGAATTAGTGAAAATGAGTTTAATTTTTCAGCTCGTTTAGAAGTTGATTACCTAAATGAAGAGTATAACTTGAGTATTCCAAAAGAAGAGGCTTACGAAACAATAGGAGGTTTTATTTTAAACCATACTGAAACAATACCATTACAAGACGAGATTTTACATATAGAAAACTTCCAAATTAAAATCTTAAAAGTAAGCGCAACTAAGATTGATGATATTTATTTTAGAGTTATACGTAAAGAAGATTAACTTTCCTTCATTTACCTAGTACTCCCTCAAAAACAGCGTAAAAAAACATTGCATTATTTAATGTGAAATTGTATTTTCGCACACTGTTAATAAAATAAATTACGTATGGCAATTTTATCGAAAATTAGAGAACGTTCAATGTTCTTAATTCTTGTAATTGGTTTAGCACTTTTTGCTTTTGTATTAGACCCTTCTACAATATCAGACTTTTTTAGCGCAAATAAAGTAAACGAAATAGGTGAAGTTAATGGCGAAGCCATTTCTCGTCAAGAGTTTGCTGAAGCTTTAGATGCTTACAAAGCACAAACAGGAAATAACATGTCTGAGATGCAAGCTGCAAAAGCAGTATGGAATAACTTAATCCGTCAAAAGATATACAAAAAGCAATTAGAAGAAGCAGGAATTACAGTTGGAGATGCTGATATCTTAAATGCCTTATACGAAACTCCAGTAATTCAAAATGATGCTAGATTCCAAACTTCAGGAATTTTCGATAAAAATAAGTTAAAAGAGCACTTGGCTACCATTAAAGAAGAGAATGGACAAGAATGGGGTGCTTGGCAAAAATATATGGCTTCAATAAAAAGCAATATAGAAAAAACAACATACGATAACCTAGTTGCAGCTGGTTTAGGAGCTTCATTAAAAGAAGGAGAATCTAAATACTTTACAGAAAACACAAAAGTATCTGGTAAGTATGTGTATGTACCATATACTACAATAGCTGATAGTTTGGTAACATTAAAGAAAAGTGATGTTCAAAATTATATAAACAAACATCAAGATGCTTTCCAAGTAGAAGCTTCAAGAGATATTAACATTGTAAAGTTTAATATAGAGCCTACTACAGAAGATGAAGAAGCTATTAAAGCTAACGTAGCAAAATTAATTGATGATTCAGTAATAAACAATACTCCTGTAAAAGGATTAAAAAATACTACAAACTATAGTGAGTTTTTAGAAGAAAACGAATCTGATTTAAGATTAGATGATAACTACAAGTTCAAGGTTCAAGTACCTCAAGTAATTGCCGAAGAAGTTTTCAATGGTAAAGAAGGAGATGTTTTTGGACCATATAAAGATGCAGGATTCTTTAAATTATCTAAAATTACAGAAGTAAAACAATTACCAGATTCTGCACAAGCAAGTCATATTTTAATTCCTTTTGTTGGTTCTGCAAGTGCTGATGCTACAGTTGTTCAAACTGAAGAAGAAGCTAAGAAGACTGCAGATAGTTTATTAGCTGTTGTTAAAGCTGATAAATCTAAGTTTGCAGATTTAGCTAAAGAAATGTCATCAGATCAAGGTTCTGCTGAAAAAGGTGGATTCTATGATTGGTTTGCTTATAACAGAATGGTACCATCATTTAGAGACTTTGTTTTTGAAGGAAAAGAAGGTGATATGGGAGTTGTAAAATCTCAATTCGGATTTCACGTAATTAAAATAGATGGTCAAAAGAACTTCCAACCAGTAGTAAAGTTAGCTACTTTTGGACGTAAGATAGAAGCTTCAGAAGAAACAGAAAATGCAGTATTCCAAAATGCAGAAACATTAGCTTTAGAGTTAGCAAATGGAAAAGATTTTGAAGAAGCTATAAAAGAAAAAAACTTAACTTCTTTACCAGCGGTAGGATTAAAGTCTTTAGATGAAAACGTACCAGGTGTAGGTCGTGAAAGACAAATCATTACTTGGGCATTTGAAAAAGAAGTAAACGAAGGAGACTTTAAACGTTTTGATGTAGAAGGTGGATATGTAGTAGCTGTATTAACTGCAAAAACTGAAAAAGGATTAATGCCAGTAGATAAAGCAACTGCAAGTGTACGTCCTATCTTAACAAACGAGCGTAAAGCAAAAATGATTGAAGATAAAATTAGTGGTTCAACATTAGATGAAATCGCTAAATCAGTAAGTCAAACAGTTAGAACTGCTACAGATGTAAACTTACAATCACCAACAATTTCAGGTGTAGGTTTTGAACCAAAAGTAGTAGGAGCAATGATTAACGCAAAAGAGAACGAAGTAGTTAAAAATGTAGTAGGAGATAAAGGGGTGTTTGCTTTTGTTGTTGAAAAGAAAGAATTACCAACAGCATTACCAAACTACGATACGTACAGAAAGCGTATTGCTAACGAAAGACAGAACAAAACGTTCCAAATGTATGAGGCGGTTAAAAAAGCGTCTGAAATTGAAGATAACATGAGTTCTTTCTACGGAATTCAATAAGAAATAACGTCATACAAATAAAAATCCCGAACTATTTAGTTCGGGATTTTTTTGTTTAATGATTTATTTTTGAAATATTAATATATATAATTCTTTTAAAGCTAGTAATATTCCGATTATAAATCCAATTCTAGCAAACCATTTAGTCTTTGGAAACTCTTTAAGTGTCTTTTCAGATAGATCAACATCAATTTTAGTTTTTTTTAACTCTAAATCTTCCTTTAATGATTTCCATTTTTTATACTGAATCCAACCACCTTTTTCTATTACTTCAATTCCTAAAGGAGTTAGTGTTAAATAGTTAGTGTCAAAAGGCAAACGAATTAATTTAAGTTCATCTTTTAAATAAATTAAAGGATCCATTTTCTTTATATATTCATTAGGATTATCTGTTTGATTAACAGAGTAAAAATATTGATCTGAATTTGATATTTCTAATAGTAGTTTATCTATAATTTCATCTTTCATCTGAATTTATTTTTTAGACTAAAAACTACAAGATACTTAAAAGTTTAATTATAATACATTAAACTAGAAACAAAAAAGCAACCTCAAACGAGATTGCTTTTTTAAGTATATTTTAAAGCTTTTTATTAAGCGTTTAATGGTTTACCATCCCAAGCTGCTTTAGCTGCTTCTTTTACAGCTTCAGAGTAGGTTGGGTGTCCATGACAAATACGAGCTAAATCTTCCGCAGAAGCTCTGTATTCCATCGCTACAGCTGCTTCCATAATTAAGTCAGCTACACGAGCACCTACCATATGAACTCCTAATACTTCATCTGTATTTTTATCAGCTAATACTTTTACAAATCCATCAGTATCTCCACTTGCACGAGAACGTCCTAATGCACGCATTGAGAATTTTCCAGACTTGTAATCAACACCAGCATCTTTTAATTCTTGTTCAGTTTTACCAACAGCCGCTACTTCTGGCCATGTATAAACAATTCCAGGAATTAAGTTATAGTCGATGTGAGGTTTTTGTCCAGCCAAATATTCAGCTACAACCACACCTTCTTCTTCTGCTTTGTGTGCTAACATAGCTCCACGAACTACATCACCAATAGCATAAATGTTAGAAACGTTAGTTTGTAAATGATCATTTACTTCAACCATTCCTCTTTCAGTAACTTTAACCCCCGCTTTTTCTAAAGCTAATCCTTCAGTATACGGACGACGACCTACTGAAACTAAACAGTAATCACCAGTAAAAGTAACCTCTTCACCTTTTTTATTAGTAGCTTTTACCACAACTTCGTCACCATTTCTTTCAACAGAAGTTACACCGTGGCTTGCATTAATTTTCATACCTTGTTTCTTTAAAACCTTAGTAAGTTCTTTAGAAACATCTTTATCCATAGTAGGAGTAATTGTTGGAGCATACTCAATAACAGTTACATCAGCACCTAAACGCTTATAAACTGAACCTAACTCTAAACCAATAACACCACCACCAATAACTAATAAGTGCTTAGGAACTTCAGGAAGTTTTAAAGCTTCAGTAGAAGTTATTACACGCTCTTTATCAATAGTAATAAAAGGTAAAGAAGATGGTTTAGAACCAGTAGCTATTATAATGTTAGTACCTTCAATTACTTCTTCAGCACCATCATTTTTTGTGATTTTTACGTGTGTAGCATCTTCAAAAGAACCTAAACCTTCGTAAACCTCAATATTGTTTTTATCCATTAAATATTTGATACCTCCAGTAGTAGTTTCTACTACATTTGCTTTACGAGCTACCATTTTTCCGAAGTCAAAAGAAGGCTTCTCAACAGAGATACCATGCTCTTCGAAATGATTTACAGCATCATAGTAATGGTGCGAAGAATCTAATAAAGCTTTTGAAGGAATACATCCAACATTTAAACAAGTTCCACCTAAAGTTGAGTACTTTTCGATAATAGCAACTTTAGAACCTAATTGAGCGGCTCTGATAGCAGCAATGTACCCTCCTGGACCAGAACCAATAACGATTAAATCGTATTTCATGAGTTGTGTTTTATTTTTTCATAAATAATGAAGCACAAAAATACAATTATTTGTCGATAAAATTAGTTTTCATATCTTTAAAACTTAAATTCGTTGTATGAAAATTTTCAAAAAAATTATAGGATTCTTATTAATACTATTGGTAATAGCGCAGTTTTTTCAACCAGAAAAAAATCAAGGAGAAATAACTACAGTTGAAGCTTTTATAAAAGAAACCAAACCAAATGATCAGGTGCACAAAATATTAAAAACAGCATGTTTTGATTGTCATAGTAATTCAACTCGTTATCCTTGGTATAGTAGTATTACGCCAGTTAACTATTGGTTGGCTGACCACGTAAACCATGGAAAAGAAGAATTAAATTTTTCTGAATGGGCTACTTATTCCTTAAAAAGAAAAGAACATAAAATGGAAGAAGTTTGGGAGGAAGTAGAAAAAGGAAAAATGCCATTAGATTCTTATACTTGGACACATGCCGATGCTCGTTTAACTAAAGAAGAAGTTGAGCAAGTAATTAACTGGGCTAAAAGTGTACAAGGAGATTACAAAATGCAGCTAGCGAACTAAATTAATGCAACAACTTTTAATAATTGGATATGTTTGGATAGAAAAAACTACAGGAGCTGGTAACCGAATGTTACAGTTACTTAATGTTTTTAAAAACCAAAACTATACCATTACTTTTGCAACACCTGCCCAAAAAACTGAAAACTCTTTAAATTTAGCAGAGTTGGGAGTTGAGGAGAAATCGATTGAATTGAATTCAAGTTCTTTTGATGATTTTATTAAAGAACAGCAACCAGATGTTGTGTTGTTCGATCGTTTTATGATGGAAGAACAATTTGGTTGGCGTGTAGCTGAACATTGCCCGAAAGCTTTACGAGTTTTAGATACAGAAGATTTACATTTTTTACGTAAAACACGCCATCAACAATTAAAAAAAGGAAAACAATTTTCTACAGAAGCATTGTTGAAATCGGATGAAGCAAAACGAGAAATCGCTGCTATTTTACGTTGTGATATGAGTTTGATTATTTCAACCTACGAAATGCAGTTATTGAAAGACGTTTTTAAAGTTGATGAATCTATACTATATCATTTACCTTTTTTGTTGAATTCAATTGATGAAAAAGTAGTGAAAAAATGGAAGTCGTTTGAAGAACGAAAACATTTTGTGTTTATAGGTAACTTTTTTCATGCTCCAAATGTCGATGCTGTTTTACAATTAAAAATAATTTGGAAAACGATAAGAAAGCAATTACCAGAGGCAGAATTACATGTTTACGGAGCCTATGTTACGCAGCAAATTAAGCAATTGCATAAACCAAAAGAAGGATTTATTATAAAAGGTTTTGCAGAAGATGCGCTCGAAGTAGTTAAAAGTGCTAGAGTAGTGTTAGCGCCAATTCGTTTTGGAGCTGGAATTAAAGGGAAATTAACCGAAGCAATGGAATGTGGTACTCCAAGTGTTACTACTTCAATAGGTGCAGAAGGTATGCATGGAAATTTACCTTGGAACGGATTTATAGAAGATGATTTTGAGAAGTTTGCTAACAAAGCTATAGAGCTGTATACTTATGATATTCTTTGGAAAAAGTCTCAACAAAAAGGAATTGCAATTATCAATTCGATATATGATAAAGAAAAATTAGCTTTTTCTTTTGTAAACAAAATAAAAGAAATCCAAGAAAACCTTGAAACACATCGTACACAAAATTTTCTTGGAAGTTTGTTACAACATCAAACCTTACAATCCACAAAATTTATGAGCAAGTGGATTGAGGAAAAGAATAAGAAGTAGAGCTTATTCAATTTTAATATCTACTGAGGTTCTACTTTGCCATCCAGTAACATCGATTACAGAAATTTGACAATGGTAATCGCCAGAATCAATATCAGCAGGAATTGTAATGTTTTGTTCTATCTCATATTCTTTACGGTTGTTATCAATAGTATAGTTTTCCATAAAAATTAAAGGTGAAACAGGATCTTTTATAGGAGATAACTCACAATTAGAGCCTTGATCATCGTGTGTATGATGATCAAAATTATGATGAATGTCTATAGCGTAAGTTGCCAATGCAATGTTGTCAGAGACTTTTACTCGTATGGTATATTCTTTCCCTTTTTCTAAAACAGTACACGACTTGGGAAAACCTTCGTTGTAGTTTAAAGTAATAGTTGGCTTTTCTGTATCTGGTTCTTCTGATTCACTACTACAGCCTATGTTTAATATAGTTAGGAGAAGTAAAATACACGTTATTTTTAATAATTTCATAATGGTTTGTTATTGTAAAAGACTACTTGAGAAACCAAGTAGCCTTTTGAGTTATAATTACTTTATTTCGATTGGAATAGACAACTTTACAGTTTCGCTTTCACCACTTTCTTTCGCATAGATGTTTAACCAGTAACTTCCTACAGGAACTCCAGAAATTAAATCGTAGTGATAATGTATGTGCGGGTTTTTAACTCCTTCATACAATTCTTTAGGTAAAACAGAAATTACTTTATCCCACTTACCAACTTCAACATTTTGTCCTTCTCTCCATTCTTTGAACCAAAATTCGTATTTAATTTCAGTAACAGTATTATTACCAGAAACATATTCAAATTCGGTATGTAGCTCATCTTTTCCAAAAGCGATTGAGTTATTATCACCAATTTCTAAGTCTTTAAACTTTTGAATAATGTGTAACTTTTTAGTAATGGCACTTTTAGTTCCGTCTTCATGTTCAACTGTAATTTTAAACTTATAAACTCCTTCAGCAGGTGTAAAAGAAGGAGTGTATTTGTTCTCTTCATCAAAATATACATGATAGTGAATATGAGGGTTTAATTGACCTTCATAATTATCAACAGGAACTAAATGATTCTTTAATCCCCAAATTAACTCACCTGTCTTTACTTTTGGAACATCAAAAGCTTCAACATCAAAATAAATTTTAGAAACCTTACTAGTTCCTTCGTAGTCAAATTCAATATGAACATCTACGTTTGATTGTGGTAAAACAAAATCAGAATTACCTAATTCCATGCTTTTAAAGCGTTCTGTATTGATGTTTTCATCAAAAGTTTCTGGTATGTTATCTTCATCACTACAAGAAATAATTAAAAGACTTACAAAAAATAAGATTGCTGATTTAAATGTGTTTTTCATGATTAAAAAAATTAAATGATTAAAATGTTTGTATAATTGTTATTGAAAAGTTTCTTCCAGGCTCAGGAACTTCTATAAGTCTATAGAAACTAGTGTGGTCGAATACTTTGTTGTTTAAAATGTTATTTAACCTCCCTTGAATTTTAAGAGGTTGTTTTTTTGAGAAAAGACCTACACTCGTATGCAAACCGATATTTATTAAAGAATACCCTTTTGTAGTTTTTTCGGGAGGTACAATGTTGTTTTGATCTGAAACCAATCGTACACTTGAGAATAGTTTAGTGTCGCCAAAAGTTAACCAAGGATTCAATGTATACTCAAGCGAAACAACTCCTGTTAACGGAGGAGAAAAGGGTAGAGTGAAGTTTTTCTTTTTACCACTTAATTGTCTTGCTTTTACATACTCTACAGAACCTGTAATCGATAATTTATCAATAGGTTCATATTGTGCCATAATTTCACCACCATATCTAAAAACACGACTTTGACTGTATTGATACTTCTGAAGTGTTTCGTAATACTCTGAAGTTGGGCTTAAATAAATATAATTATCAAAATAATTAACAAAAGGAGTAACCTGAAAAGAAGTCTTACTAAAGTTTGCTTTAAACTCTCCGTCTATTTGATAAGAACTTTCAGGCTCTAAATCAAGATTCCCTTCTTCATATCGGTACATGTGATAATTTACTCCGTCCGAAGCCAATTCGTTTGCTAGTGGAATTCTAAAACTCTTACCTATATTTATTTTATACGAAGTGTTTTTAAGTCCATAACTTAATCCAGCTGAAGCACTAAAACTTCCAAAAGTTAAATTCTTTCTTTCTGAACGCTGTAGTTGTTGCTGAGTAGTATTTCCGTTTTCGTCAGTAACTGGAGATAAAAACCATTCGTAATAGGGTTGTGTTTTTATTACACCATAATCGTAGCGTACACCACCATCTAAATATAAATTGTTGTTGAGTTTTATTTGATCGTATACAAAAGCCCCAACTGTAAAACGAGTATATTCAGGAATAAGAAATCCCCAGCCATCAATAGCATTATCTTGGTACTCTAAGTTTATACCCGTGGTAACTTTATGCTTTTCAAAATAGTGTAATTTATTTTTTACATTAAGACTGTAGGTGTCCTTCTTAAACAAGCGTTCCATTGTAGATGACGGCTTGGGCATATAACCATGCGGAACAGGTTCTGAGTGTTCTTCGCGATGATTTTTTTGAAGCCCAAGCTGAACATCTAACGTGTAATTGGGGAACAAAAAACTGGTGTTATTCGTTATTTTAAAATGATTAACTTTATGATGTGGTAAGTCAATATCTCTATTGTCAAAATCGTAATCTATTTTAGAAGTTCTCACTTCAAGACCATGTGCATTAGCGAAAAAACCATTTTTAGAATTTACATTACTAAAAGAAGTTATAGAGCTAATATTATCTGATACATAACCTATAGAAACTCCAACATTATGGTTGTACCCTGCTGTGTTACGTAAGTAGTTTTTATGCAAGTCAAAAATGTAATTATCGTATGTGATTTTTTTGGTAGGAACTTTATAGTCGCCATAATCTTCATGAGTTATTCTAGCTTTGTAATACCAATGATTATAACGTTGTTTAACTCCCAAAGAAACTCCATAAAAATCGTTGTTACTTCTGTTGGTGAGGTTTAGTTCACCTGAAAAAGAATTAACATCAGGTAGTAAGTTATTTTTCAAGCTAATTACACCAGATATTGCATCAGAACCATAGAGCAATGAAGCAGCTCCTTTAGTAACCTCAATATTATCAATATTATATTGGTCTATTTCCAAACCATGATCGGCTCCCCATTGTTGTGCTTCGTGTTTTATACCATTTTCAACAACAACAACTCTATTAAAACCTAAACCTCTAATAGTAGGTTTGGATTGACCAGAACCAATAGTAATTGTGCTAATCCCTGGAATATCTTTAAGAGTTTGCATTAAACTATTGTCTCTGTTTTTCTCTAAAAAACTAACATCAATCCTTTGTGTGTTACTGGAGAACTTTGTTAGTGTTTTTTTAGGTTTTTGTGCAATAACCACCTCATTTAACACTGAATTGTCTTGTGTTAAAGGGATGATTATTACTGAGTTAGTAGGAGATATGTTTTCTTGATAATTAACATATCCAACATGAGTAACAGTTAAGAGATACTCTTTGTTCAAAAGTTTGTAAAAACTACTATTTCCTTTAGTGTTTGTGTAGGCGTGCTTTGAACCAATACTCACGTGAGCATTGGGTAACTCACTTTGTGTTGTTCCATCAATTACCTTAATAGTAACAGAACTGGTATTCTGACTAAAAAGAATTGCATGAAACAATACACAAAATAAAGCACCTAAGCTTTGTTTTGTCATTGTAAACAGAATTTAAAAACGAATTGTGTTAGCCGAAATAGAAAAAATCGACTATTGATTAAATAAATTTAGAACACACGACTATAAATAGGAGTAAGTATATGTAATTACAGTGCAAAACCTAGTTTTAGGGTTACATAAATACACACTCTTATAAAAAGAGTACAAATGTTCTAAAAATAATATGTTACAAGTTTGTAGGAGGTCCTCTAAGCTTTCTATTCAGAGAGTGGTAAGAAGGTAAGATAATTGATTTGTAATTATCTATTATTGCCTTACTAGGAAGAATAGCTAAAGCTTGTGAGAAATTTTGTGTAGGTACATCAAATGAAGCAAAAGAAAAATAACAAATATCACAATGGTCGTTTACCGATTCGTGTAAGTGAGTAGATTTTTCTTTACAGTTATGATGGTGTGCTTCATTTTCATGATGATGGGCAGCTTTTATAAGAATAGGAAGTATAAGAAGAACCACCAAAGATAAAGAGGCGATTTTACTAAATATGCTATTTTTATTCAAGCTCATTTTTTATAACTGTAGGGAAACAAAAGTAAGGGCTGAGCAAACTTTTTATATGTGAAATTGTGTTAATTTTTTCTAAAAAAATAGTCCCTTTCTTATAAAAAAGGACTATTTTGAATATTGAAATGTAATTGTATTAATTCTTGTCAATCAATCCAGCGCGTCTTAATAAAGCATCTGGTTTTGGCTCTCTTCCTCTAAAACGTTTGTATAATTCCATAGGCTCTTCTGTTCCTCCTTTAGATAATACGTTGTTTTTAAATTTATCTGCAACCTCTTTGTTAAAAATACCTTCCTCTTTAAAATATTCAAAAGCATCAGCATCTAACACTTCTGCCCATTTGTAAGAGTAATATCCAGCTGAGTATCCGCCTTGAAAAATATGAGAAAAAGAAGTACTCATACAGTTTTCTGCTACATCAGGATATAATTTAGTTTCTGCGAAAGCATTCGTTTCAAATTCTTTAACATTAGTAATTGTTTCAGGAGAATCTCCAGAGTGCCAAGACATATCTAATAATCCGAAGCTTAATTGACGCAGGGTTTGCATTCCTTCATGGAAACTTGCAGATTCTTTAATCTTCTCAACATATTCCATAGGAATAACCTCACCTGTCTCATAATGTTTTGCAAATAACTCCAACGCTTCTTTTTCGTAACACCAGTTTTCTAAAACTTGGCTAGGCAACTCTACAAAATCCCAAGAAACAGAAGTTCCTGATAAGCTTTTATAAGTCGTATTGGCAAGCATTCCGTGTAAGGCGTGACCAAACTCGTGGAATAAGGTAGTAACCTCGTTAAAAGTTAATAAAGAAGGCTTAGTTTGCGTAGGTTTGGTAAAGTTACAAACGATAGATACTTGAGGTCTTTCGTTAGTATCGTTACTCCTATATTGTGATTTATAAGAAGTCATCCACGCACCATTACGTTTTCCAGGTCTTGGATGAAAATCTGCATAGAAATACGAAACAAAATTACTATCAGTATCTGTTACAGCATAGGTTTTAACATCTTCATGATACTTATCAATACTGTCAATTTCTTCAAACTGTAAATTATACAATTTGTTGGCCACAGTAAACACACCATCAATTACATTTTCTAATTTAAAGTAAGGTTTCAGTAACTCTTGATCTAAGTTAAATAACTCTTTTTTTAGTTTTTCAGAATAGTAAGCACCGTCCCATTTTTGCAGTTGGTCAATTCCATCCAATTTTTTAGCATACGCTTCTAAGTTTTTAAACTCACGTTGTGCAGCAGGTTTGGCCTTTTCTAATAACTCATTTAAAAACTCCATAACTTTTTCAGGAGTTTCAGCCATACGCTCTTCTAATACAAAGTGAGCGTGGGTTTTATAACCTAATAGGTTTGCTCTTTTATGACGTAGGGTTACAATATCTTTTACAACTTGTTCATTGTTATATTTATTTTGCTGAAACCCTTTTTTACCAAAAGCTATTGCTAATTTTTTTCTCAATTCTCTATTATCAGCATAGGTCATAAAAGGAATATAACTTGGATAATCTAAGGTAATTATCCAACCCTCTTTACCTTTCGAATTAGCAAGTTCTTTAGCAGCTTCTTTAGCGCTTTCTGGTAAACCAGCTAAATCATCTTCATTGGTAATTAATAATTCAAAAGCATTGGTTTCAGCCAATACATGCTCTCCAAACTGTAACGATAATTTTGCTAACTCAGCATCAATTTTGCGAAGTTCAGCTTTATCATCTTCATTTAAATTCGCTCCGTTACGCGCAAAACTTTTGTATTGCTTATCTAACAACATTTCTTGTTCAGGAGTCAAGTTTAAAACAGACAATTGATCGTATACGGTTTTTACACGTTTAAACAATTCTTCATTTAAAATCATGTCGTTTCTAAACTCACTTAACCAAGGCGAAATATCTTTCGCTATTTTTTGAATTTCTTCATTTGTTTCAGCAGAGTTTAAGTTGAAAAAGATAGAAGTAGCTCTATCCAACGTATTACCTGTATTATCTAAAGCAACCGTAGTGTTTTCAAAAGTTGGAGCTTCAGGATTTTCTATAATAGCGTTAATTTCATCTTTTGCTATTTGTATAGCTTCCTTTATAGCGGGTTTATAATCTTCTTCTTTAATTTGAGAAAAAGGGGGAGTATTAAAATCTTGTAAAAGTGGATTTTTAGTCATGAAAATTTAGTTTAAAAAATTGAAGAAACCTCACAAATAAAAAATCTGTGAGGTCTTCAAGTTAATATTGTACTAAGGTACTTATTTTTTTACTCTTTCAGAAGCTTTTTCAACTTTCAGTTTTAAGCCTTCTTTATAAGCGATTATTTTGTCTAATACACATTTGTCTGAAGCTCCAATAATTTGAGCTGCTAAGATTCCTGCATTTTTAGCTCCATCTAAAGCAACTGTAGCCACAGGAACCCCCCCGGGCATTTGAAGAATAGATAAAACAGAATCCCAACCATCAATAGAGTTTCTACTTTTAACAGGAACTCCAATTACTGGTAACGGACTCATACTTGCTACCATTCCAGGTAAATGAGCAGCACCACCAGCACCAGCAACAATAACTTGTACGCCACGCTTGTGTGCATTATTAGCATAATCGAATAACTTTTCAGGAGTTCTGTGTGCAGATACAATATCTACTTCTACTTGAATATCAAAACTCTCTAAAATATCAATTGCTTCTTGCATAATTGGAAGGTCTGAATCGCTTCCCATGATAATTCCTACCATAATTTTATGTTTTTGTCATCTCGAGCGTAGTCGAGAGGTTATTTTGCTATTACCTTAATAGTTTCTTTTACTTGTTGAGCGACTTTTCTCGCTTCATTTATATCTTCATTAACAATAGTTACGTGTCCCATTTTACGGAAAGGTTTGGTTGTCTTTTTTCCGTAGATGTGAGGGGTAACTCCGTCAATCTTTAAAATTTCTTCGATGTTTTCATATACTACATCACCAGTATAGCCTTCAGCACCAACCAAGTTCACCATGATTCCGGCTACTTTACTTTCGGTATTTCCTAATGGAAGGTTTAAAATACTACGCAAATGTTGTTCAAATTGACTAGTATAACTTGCTTCAATTGAATAATGCCCTGAATTGTGAGTTCTTGGGGCAGCTTCGTTTACTAAGATGTTGTCATCTTTAGTTTGAAACATTTCCACAGCTAATAATCCAACAAAATCAAAAGCATCAGCAACTTTTAAAGCAACTTCGCGCGCTTTTTTGGCAACTGCATCCTCAATTCTTGCAGGACAAATTACATATTCTACTTGATTAGCTTCTGAGTGAAATTCCATTTCAACTACAGGATAGGTTTTGGTTTCCCCGATTGCATTTCTTGCAACAATAACAGCTAATTCATTTTTAAAAGGAACTAGTTTTTCAGAAATACACTCACCAGTAGGTAGGTTTTCTAAATCGTTGATGGCACGAACAATTTTTACCCCATTACCGTCATATCCAAATCGAGCAGATTTCCATACAAAAGGAAACGTAACAGCATCGTTACTAATAGCGTGTTTTAACTCTTCTAAAGAAGTAAACCTAGAAAAGTCAGCCGTAGGGATATTATTGTCGTGATAAAACACCTTTTGGTGTGCTTTATTTTGAATAGTTCTTAAGTTTTTAGGCTTTGGAAAAATGGTTACCCCTTCAGCTTCTAAAGTATCTAAAGCATCAATATTTACGTTTTCAATTTCTATGGTTAACAAATCTACTTGTTTTCCAAAATTGTAAACAGTATCATAATCCAATAAATCTCCTTGATGAAATTCGTTACATATCTGAGCACAAGGAGCGTCAGCATTTCCGTCTAAAATAACAGTATAGATATCGAATTTTTGCGTTTCGGTAAGTAACATTCTTCCTAATTGGCCGCCTCCTAGAACACCCAATTTAAAGTTTGAAGAAAAGTAGTTTTTCACGATAAATGTGTTAATTGTGTTGTTGTTGCTGCAAAAATAAGAATCTAATTGTTAGTACAAATAGTATTAACGAGATATTCTTAACTGATTGTTACTAATGGGAGTAACAAAATACATTAATGCATTACAACCTTCACCATCTAAAGGAGCACCACCTGAAAGGTAGTTGTATTTTTTATCATCACAAGGACAGGTAATTTCTACTCCGTTAAAAGTCATTAAAGAGTTACAGTTTTGCTCTGGGCATTGCTGGTCAAAAGCTCTGTAACCAGAGGTTCCTGTTCTAAAAATAAAAACATTTCTCCCTTGTATTACATTTTGAGATTCTCCTCCAGGAACTAATAAACCGCTAAATTCTGGAAGCGATAAATCGATGATAGCATTCATTTTTATTCCAGAAAAGCAATTGTTAATAGGAGTGTTATCACTACAGCTAGAACAAATTATAACAAGAAATAAATAAAATATTTTTTTCATTTTTTAGTATAGAAGTTGTTATTGTAACGCAACGAAGTTACAAATATTTTGTACATTTGTAAGACAATCTCATTCCTAGCGGCGTGGGATTTTTAAATTTAACCCTCAGGGTTCTAGGAAGAAAAGTTATATGCTTCTTACAAAACGTTAAGGAAAGCATATAAAAGTTTGTTGATTTTAAAAAGAGAGAAGAGATGAGTAATGTATCATATTATACGGAAGAAGGATTAAAGAAACTTAAAGAAGAGTTAGCACATTTAGAGCAAGTAGAAAGACCACGTGTTTCTCAAGAAATAGCGGATGCTCGTGATAAAGGAGATTTGAGTGAGAATGCAGAATACCATGCTG
This sequence comes from Tenacibaculum ascidiaceicola, assembly GCF_047470925.1. Classification (NCBI taxonomy): domain Bacteria; kingdom Pseudomonadati; phylum Bacteroidota; class Flavobacteriia; order Flavobacteriales; family Flavobacteriaceae; genus Tenacibaculum; species Tenacibaculum ascidiaceicola. The sequence continues at coordinate 372,370 of NZ_JAZKJP010000005.1, read as the reverse complement.
CAAAAGAAGAACAATCGTTATTAGAAACAAAAATAGCTAAGCTAAAAAATGTAGTAGCTAATGCTCGTGTTATTGATGAAAGTCAGTTAGACATGTCTAAAATCTTAATTCACTCAATAGTTAAGATTAAAAATACAGTTAACGGAATGGAGTTTACCTACACACTTGTTGCAGATAGTGAAAGTGATGTAAGAAACGGAAAGTTATCTGTAAACTCACCAATAGGTAAAGGTTTATTAGGTAAAAAAGTAGGTGATGTAGCCGAAATACAAGTACCTAACGGAATTATGAAGTTTGAAGTTATGGAGATTTCTCGATAAGAGAAAAGAACAAATATAAAAGAGTAAAGATTTATTCGGGTTTTAGCTTCGCTAGAACCCGATTTCTTTTTTATTTTTACTGTAAAATTAAATAAAAAACATGGCAAGTATTTTTACAAAGATTATAAATGGAGAAATTCCATCATACAAAATAGCAGAAGATGATAACTATTTTGCTTTTTTAGATATCAACCCAAATGCAAAAGGACATACATTGGTTATTCCTAAACGAGAGGAAAATAAATTATTTGACTTATCGAAAGAAGAGTACGATGGATTAATGTCTTTTTCTTACAGAGTAGCCAAAGCGATTGAGAAAACTATTCCATGTGAACGCATAGGAATGAGTGTAATTGGCTTAGAAGTACCTCATGTACATGTACATTTAATTCCATTACAAACCATGGAGGACATTCGATTTGTAAAGAAAGAAAAATTAACAAATGAAGAGTTTGTAGCAGTTGCTGAAGGGATTGCTAAGAATTTTGAATAAATAAAAAAGAGCTATGAAAAAGTGGTTGAAAACTGGTTTAGGATGAGGAGCAACTATGTTTTTTGTTATGACCGTTCTGTATCCATGGTACGATGGTGAAAAGATAACTTTAAAGAGTGTAATAATTGGTATTGTTATATGGGGAATAGGAGGAGTACTTTTTGGACTTACCATGAAAAAGAGAGTAGAAAAAGAATAAAAATGGACTAAACCTTATTCAATAAAATTTCAAAAGTAGTTCCTTTTCCTATTTCAGATTTTAACACGTGTATTTTTCCGTTGTGATAATCCTCAATAATACGTTTAGAGAGCGATAAACCAAGTCCCCAACCGCGTTTTTTTGTGGTAAATCCTGGGTTGAATATTAGTGAAAACTGTGTTTTAGGAATCCCTTTACCGGTATCAGTAATTAGAATTTTTATATTCTTAGAGTTTTTGCTAATGCTAACAGATAAACTTCCTTTACCTTGCATAGCATCAATAGCATTTTTAATTAAGTTTTCTATTACCCAACCATATAACTCGGTATTTAGGTTGGCGCGAATTTCTTCTGCTTCGGTAGTAAAAGAAAAAGAAATTTGTTTAGAACTTCTATTCTCTAAGTAGTCATAAGCAGCTTTAGTAATAGATACAACGTTGAAAGGTTTTAACTCTGGAAGAGATCCTATTTTAGAAAAACGATTTGCGATGGTGTTTAAGCGTCGCACATCTTTTTCAATTTCATCAACATAATCACTGCTAACATCCTCAGCACGTAAAATAGCTATCCAACCTAATAAAGAAGAAAGCGGTGTTCCTATTTGATGCGCAGTTTCTTTAGCCATTCCTGTCCACAACTTATTTTGTTCAGCAACTTTGTTAGACTTGTACACCATGTAAATAATAGTAAGGAATAACCCTAAAATTAGTACTAAGGCAAGCGGGTAGTATTTAAGTTTGTATAAAAGATCAGAATTTCTGTAGTAAATATGTTCTTTAATACCTAAGTACTCTATCGCAATTGGTTCATTCTGTTTTTTCATAATGTTCAATTGCTGTTGAAGATACTTTGGGTCTGTAGACTTTATAGAATCTAAGTTATGAAACTGCTTTATCTGTCCATCTTTACCAACCAAAATAGAAGGAATATTCTCTATGGTTTCATAAACTTTATTTACTAAATTAAAGTTACCATCTGAATTTGGGTTAGATACCACTTCTTTAATAGCAGTGGCATAAATCTCCATCTTAGCACGCTCATCCTTTTTAAATTTTTGAAAAAACACGTAAGTATTCCATAAAATAAATAAAACGATAAGTAAGGAAATACTAATTGCAATACGCTTTACCCAATAAGTGTTTCTAAAAAAAGCCATCAATCAAATATAAACTATTATCTAGAATAACTAAATTTATAAATAGGTAGTATATTTACACTAAAATTATACAGAATGTTATCAATAAACCCTAAAGATATACCAACTTCTAAACTGCATGGATATTTATTAGGAGCTGTAGCTCCAAGACCTATTGCTTTTGCAAGTACTGTAGATGCAGATGGAAATCCAAATTTATCACCATTTAGTTTTTTTAATGTATTTGGGGCAAACCCACCAATTATGATTTTTTCTCCAGCACGTAGTGTAAGAGGAAATAAAACCAAACATACTTTAGACAACGCTGAAGCAACCAGAGAAGTGGTTATTAATATTGTGAATTACGATATTGTTCAGCAAATGTCGTTGAGTAGTACCATGTACCCAAAAGGAGTAAATGAGTTTATAAAAGCTGGTTTTACAATGTTACCTTCAGATGAGGTAAAGCCGTTTAGAGTAGCGGAGTCTCCTGTACAATTTGAGTGTAAAGTAAAAGATATAATTTATACAGGTGAAGAAGGTGGAGCAGGAAACTTAATTGTTTGTGAGGTAGTAAAACTACATGTAAACGAAAATGTATTGGCAGAAGATGGTAGTATAGATCAACATAAAATAGATTTAGTAGCCAGAGCAGGAGGGAATTATTACAGTAGAGCAAGAGATGGTTTTTTTGAAATTCCAAAACCATTAACTACCTTAGGAATTGGAGTAGACCAAATACCTGCTGAAATAAAAAACAGTACAGTATTAACAGGGAACAATTTAGGTATGTTAGGCAATGTAGAACAGCTACCTACAGAAGAAGCTGTTAATAACTTTGCGAAAGAACATTCACAATTTGTGGGTATTTCAACTGAAAAAAAACATACTTTTGCACAAGAGTATTTACAAAACAATGATGTAGAAAGTGCTTGGAAGGTACTTTTAATTAAATAGATAAGAAATGGAAGTAATAGGAAAAATTAAATTAATTAACGAGACACAAACATTTGGGTCTAACGGATTTAGAAAGCGTGAACTAGTAGTAACTACTGATGAGCAATATCCTCAAATGTTATTAATTGAATTTATTCAAGATAAATGTGATTTATTAAACAATTACCAGGTAGGGCAAGATGTAAAGGTTTCTATTAATTTAAGAGGAAGAGAATGGATTAACCCACAAGGAGAAGCTAAATACTTCAACTCTATTCAAGGATGGAGAATTGAAAACTTAGCACAAGGAGCTTCACAAAACATTCCACCAGCTGACCAGTTTGAGCCAGCTCCAGATTTATCTGCTAACGAACCAGATGATTTACCTTTCTAAGAATATTTAGAAAACTATGAATACAAAAAGAGCGCAAAATTTGCGCTCTTTTTTTGTTTTGCGGAAAACTACATATATACTTACGGATATCCCTTATAATGTATCAAAAGACAGTTATATATTTGTGTCATAATCATTCAATAAATAATTATTGATTGAGAAATTTAAGGGGAAAATAAAAACCTTCTGATTCAATCAGAAGGTTTTTTAATTATATAAGTGTTAGTGGTGTGGTTATTTTTTGTTTGGCTTTTTCTCTGGCATCGGACCTCTTAAATGAATAATTAATCCGTTTAAAAAGTTACGTAAAAACTGATCTCCGCACTCCACATACTTAGGATGATCTTCTTTTCTAAAGATTGCGTTGATTTCCGATTTAGAAACTTTAAAATCTACCAAAGCACAGATTTCAATAATATCAGTATCTCTTAATTTATGTGCTACTCGTAGCTTTTTAAAAATGTCGTTGTTAGTTAGTCCCATAATTGTTTTAAGTTAATTTACTACCGAAAAAATAGCCCATGCATAAATAGCAAAACGAGCAAAACGAAATAAGCCTACAAAAACTACATTTTTAAAAGGGTATTTAATCATACCAGCAGTTAAACAGCTAATAGCAAAAGGTAGTGGTAATAGTGCACCTACTAAAATTAAAAATCCACCCCATTTACTAGTGTTTTTAAGGTTTTTAGCCATTTTAACTTCTAAGTAATTTCTTACAGAGTCTATCTTTAAAGAAGCCCTACCTATAAAATAAGCACACAAACCTCCTAAATAAGATAAGGTAGCTAACAAAGAAATATTTACAATAGGGTCGGCTGTTTTCTTAGACCAAGCGATGAAAATTTCTGGCGGAATTAATCCTAAAATTGTTTCAGAAATAAAAAAAGTAACTAAAACTCCCGTTCTAGAAAAAGTTTCGGTCATATGTTGTAAACCATCGTTAATATTATAAACATACTTGTTAAATAATAATATACCTACAACAGCTCCAACAATTGGCCAAAAAGCTTTCTTCAAGCTAATCCAAATGAACATGTAAAAACCAGTGCGATTATAGTAGTTGTGTAAACGTTTATAATGCGGCTTATCTATTTTCTTTTTGTTATTTTTTTTATTCTTTTTACTCATCGCTAAAAAGCCTCTAATTTTTAGGAGTAGCAAAAGTACGAGGTAATTGGAAATTACACCAACAAATATTTGTTAATTATTACAGGTTTGCAATGGCAGCCTCAGCACAGCGTTCACCGTCCATAGCAGCCGAAATAATACCACCAGCATAACCACCACCTTCACCACAAGGAAAGAGTCCTTCAATTTGTGGATGTTCAAGGTTTTCTTTTCTTGGAATATTTACTGGTGATGAGGTTCTAGACTCTACCCCAACAATGTTTGCTTCCGCAGTATAATACCCGTGCATTTTTTGTCCGAAAGCCGCAAAACCTTTACGCAATCTGCTTCCAATTAATTTAGGAAGTAACGAATGTAGCGGAGAAGAATTCAATCCGGGTTGATACGAACAATCGTTTAAAGAAGAAGATAATCTACCTTCCACAAAATCGGTTAAACGTTGCGCTGGAGCAACTTGACTTTTTCCGCCTGCGTTAAATGCTAACTTTTCTAAATCTTTTTGATATTGTAAGCCTTTTAAAACTCCGTATTTCTCATACTTTGGTAAATCTTTATCTACATTAATTTCAACTACAATACCCGAGTTGGCAAACTTGTTATTACGACGCGATGGGGACATTCCGTTTACTACAACTTCACCATTAGCAGTTGCAGCAGGAACGATGAATCCACCAGGACACATACAGAATGAATACACTCCACGGTTTCCAACTTGATGAACTAAACTATACGCAGCAGCAGGCAGTAACTCATCACGTTGACCTGAACAACTGTATTGAATTTGATCAATAATTTCTTGTGGATGTTCTACACGAACTCCCATAGCAAACGACTTTGCTTTCAGTAAAATGTCTTTTTTATGCAATAGCTCGTATATATCTCTTGCAGAATGCCCTGTAGCCAAAACAACAGCATTCACAGCCATTTCAGAACCATTTTGTAGTTGTATAGCTTGTAGTTTATTGTTTTTAACGATAAAATCAGTAACACGAGTTTCAAAATGAACTTCTCCACCGTGTTTTAAAATCGTTTCGCGAATATTTTGAATAATCTTCGGAAGTTTGTTAGTTCCTATGTGCGGATGTGCATCGACTAAAATTTGATCGGTAGCACCGTGATATACTAAGTTTTCAAATATTTTACGAACATCACCACGCTTTAAACTACGGGTGTATAACTTTCCGTCAGAATACGTTCCTGCACCACCTTCACCAAAACAATAGTTAGAATCTGGATTTACCTCATGAAATTGGTTAATAGCACGTAAATCTCTACGACGATCTTGTACATTTTTACCACGCTCTAACACAATAGGTTTGTAGCCTAATTCAATACAACGAAGTGCTGCATACATCCCCGCAGGACCAAAGCCTACAATATGAATTTCTTTTGCATTCGATACGTCTTGATACTCAAAAATATAATCAGGAGTATCTGGCTGTGGTTCGTTAATGTATACCGCTACTTTATAGTTAAAAATAACTTCTTTTTTACGTGCATCTATCGATTTACGTAACACTTTTACGCTAGTAATATCAGCTATATTAATACCTAGCTTCTTAGCAGCTTTTAGCTGTAAAATATTGTCTTTGCGTTCTTCTACTAAATTAACACGTAATTGAAGTTCTTTTACCATACTGCAAAACTAGTTAAAATAAGATTCAGTCTATTTAATTATTTTAGCAAATCAAACCCTATACTATGAAAATTACGCAGGTTATAGAAAATGTTTTTAAAAAATATTTACCCTCACCTTTTACTATCGCCATATTATTAACGCTCGTAACACTTTTATTAGCACTGTTTTTTACAAAACCAGAAGAAAGCTCTGTAGTTACCTATTCTTTAGAGGTTTTGCAATTTTGGGAAAACGGAATTTGGTCTAACGGGTTACTCGTTTTTGCTTACCAAATGATGTTGATTTTGGTATTAGGGCATGTATTGGTGTTGAGTAAGCCTGTGAGTAATTTAATTTTAAAAGTAACAAAATTCTGTACCAACACAGCAAACAGTGCAGCTATTGTAAGTTGTACTACCATGTTGGTAGCTTTTTTTAATTGGGGATTAGGACTCATTTTTGGTGCTTTGTTGGCACGTAAAGTAGCAGAACATGCACAACAACATAATATCAAACTAAATTATCCAATTATTGGAGCGGCGGGTTATATGGGATTGATGGTTTGGCATGGTGGAATTTCAGGTTCTGCACCGATAAAAATTAACGAGAGCGGACATATAAAAAGTATTATGCAATCGGTTTCTTCGGATGAGGTTTTAGCTCAAATACCTGATGTGATTGATTATTCTCAAACGATTTTTAGTTGGTGGAATTTGCTGATTTTTTTCGTGGTAGTAGCTGCGGTATCGGCAACCTTTTATTTTTTAGGGAAGAAAGCAACTCCTACAGCGATTAATTTACCAGAATATAAAATGCATACTGATGAAAAGGTTAGTACCCAAGCAGAAAAACTAGATAGTTCTCAATGGTTAGCCATTGCTTTTGGTGTGTTGATTTTAGTAGCGTTTGGTTATCGTTATTGGGCAGACATTCAGCAGTTAAAAATTACGCCTAACCTGATTAACTTTTTTATGTTAGGGTTGGGAATTATGCTACACGGAAGTTTTAAAAAGTTTACTAATGCTGTGGGAGAATCAATTAGTGATGTTTCTGGAATTTTAATTCAGTTTCCGTTGTATTTTGGTATTATGGGGGTGATGAAAAGTACCGGTATGGTTACTTTAATTTCTGATTTTTTTGTGTCGATAGCAACTGCAACTACCTTACCCATATTTACTTTTTTTAGTGCTGGTTTGGTCAATGTTTTTGTACCGAGTGGGGGAGGACAGTGGGTTGTACAAGGTCCTATTGTGGTAGAAAGTGCATTAAAATTAGGAGTTCCGTTACCTAAGGCAATTATGGCATTAGCATACGGAGACCAAATAACTAACATGTTACAGCCTTTCTGGGCATTACCCTTATTAGGAATTACAAAACTAAAAGCAAAAGAAATTTTACCCTACACGTTAATTGCAATGGTGGTAGGTAGCGTAATTTATTTGTTAGGACTTACCTTGTTTTAAGAATTTATTGAGGAAATGCCAGCGCGTCACGCTGAAGGTTCCGTTGCGTTGAGAAAACGTCAGCGAGCTTCGCTGATGGTTTCGTTGTGTTGAGGAAACGTCAGCGAGCTTCGCTGATGGTTTAGTTGTGTTGAGGAAATGTCAGCGAGCTTCGCTGAAGGTTCCGTTATGTTGAGGAAATGCCAGCGAACTTCGCTGATGGTGACTATACTTCGTTTTATTAATAAAACTTTTATGTTGAATTCAAGGATATAGTATTTTTGTAAAAAAGAATGTAACGAATGATTTGGCTTTCTGAAAAAATAGAGTTTCCTCCGTATGAGTTGGCTACTGATGATGGTTTACTGGCTTTGGGCGGTGATTTATCGGTTGAGCGATTGGTGTATGCCTACCAACATGGAATTTTTCCATGGTTTAATGAAGGGGAACCGATTGTTTGGTATTCTCCATGGGAGCGTATGGTGTTGTTTCCTGAGGAAGTGAAGATTTCCAAATCGATGAAACAGGTATTGCGAAAAGGCGGTTTTACGATAACGGAAAATAAGGCTTTTGACGATGTTATTTTTAATTGCCGACACATCAATCGTTTTGATCAATTAGGTACTTGGATTACCGATGAAATGGAAGATGCTTACATAAACCTACACGACAAAGGCTATGCAAAATCTATTGAGGTATGGATGGATGATAAATTAGTTGCAGGTTTGTACGGAGTAGATTTAGGAAACGGGGTGTTTTGTGGCGAAAGCATGTTTAGCAAAGTAAGTAATATGAGCAAAGTTGCATTTATCCATTTAGCACAAAAGGGAGGCTACAAACTCATCGATTGTCAAGTATATAACGACCATCTAGCAAGTTTAGGCGCGAGAGAAATTCCTAGAGAGGAGTTTTTGAAGTGGTTATAAATGATATTTAGTTTTCAATTTTTTTTATTTTTATTTTCTTCAACAATACAATTATTATAAACAGAAAACCAATAGATAAAATTAATTTCCAAGAGTTATTGTAGTATTTGTTGACTTCTGATACTTTTAAATAAATTAAACCATTTGGAGAGCGAATATCAAAACAATCAATATCACGATTGATTTTCTCTCTTGTTGTTCTTTCTTTTCTAACTAAAATTATTAGTGGTTCTCCTTTTTTTAATGATAGAAATTTTTCTTTGTTATTAATATTGTCATAAGAATAACCCTCAATGTCAAATTCAAATGGATGTGTTCTTAATTTGAATCGAATATTATTGTCTCCCATATTTCCACAATCCTCACATAATTCAGGTTTTTTTTCTAATATTCCTGCGATTTGTTTAAGTTCGGTTTCATTTATTTTTCCAGGGTTTAGAAACAAATACAATGCTCCGATAAATAATATAATTATTACTATTAAATCATTTTTTAGTTTCTTAGTCATGTGTATGGACGAAATTGGTTACAACGGTCTCGTATAACCGTCAGTTACGGGGTAAATTAGCGTTTATTTTTGGTTTAGCACAGACTTTAGCAATTCCGAGTGGATTCGAACGTAGTCGAATCCGCTGTAATTGCGGTTATACATTGTTAGCAAAAGTTATTTAAGTTCTTCTTTCCAATTGTTTAATTTATTGTTCCAAGTATCTTTAGTCTTTTCTGTATTCTGTAGTTCTATTGCTTCATTAAGTACAGCGATACATTCTTTATTTTTCATTTCAAAGAGAGTTTCTGCTTTATCATTTAAAAAAGCAGCTTTAAAAAATGACTTTAAGTTAATACCATTACTAATTGCTAAATCAATTGCCTTTAAAGATTCATTTAAATTATTTCTACCTCTTTCTATTTTGCAAAGGGTTTGTAAATAAAAAGGGTCCTCTTTTTTCTCATATTCTTGTGTGAAATCAAAAGCCGATTCAAAATCTCCTGAAGCAATGTATAAGTTCAATAATTGCTTTCTTTCAAAATCATTATCAAAATCAATAGTTTTAAAATATTTCAAAGACGTATCAAATATTGTGTCCATTTTGTTCTTATCCGGATTCTCTGAGTATTTTAATAACTTGTATTGGCTGAGTTTTATTTTCGCAAATGCAAATCTAAGCCCTCTGTTTTCGTCTATATTAGATGGAAAAGGCAGCATATCACAAATTTCGGTGTAGGTGTCTCTAAGCATATAGCTTAAATGGCTAGATAATTTTTCGATTACACGATAAGTTTGCTCGAAGCTAGAGTCAATAGAATTAAGAATTATCTGAACGAATGTATCGAGATTTCTATCTATAAACTTTGTTCTCAATTTGCCTAATTCATGTTTTGACAAAAGCTCATAAAACGAAAGCAATATAGCTAACGACTGTTTTGATAATTCTATTTCCTTATCGAGAACAAAATTTATTTCTGTCTCACATTTATCTAATTTCTTTTGATTTGCATATAAACGAGCTAATTGTAAGCGGCAATAATCTGCTTCGGAATCTAAGTTTATAACTTTTTGAAAATATTTTTCTGCCTCTTCATCATTTCCATTTTTTAGGTAGAATTTTCCTAAATGATGTAATAAAAGTGTTTTATATTTTATCGATGGATTATGATTAAGAATTGGTTTTAAACTTTCTATTATTTCATTGCATTTTGAGCTATAATCTTTACTTTTTTTCTCTATTTGAAATAATTCAATTTCAGCTAATTCAATAAAGAGTAATAAATCATAATAGTTATCATCAATACTAAAATCTATTGTTTTAAGCTGTTTAATGAACCATTCAGGTGAATTAAATGAATCTCTTGTTTGAATGAAGGCATACAGTATTATTTTTCTTAATTCTGAATTAGATGATAATTTATTAAATATGTCATTAACAAAATCATTATGTGTTAGCATAAAGTTGAAATATCCAATTGATTTTATTTCGTTATTTTGAAATAGATAATCTTTCAAACCTTCTTGAATAGTAATTTGGTCAATGCTTCCAACCTCTGAAATTATTGAATCCAAGATTAACTGATGAATGTCATAAAAATATAAATCTCGGATGTGAATAAGTGACCTTTTTTCAAGTTGAATAATTCCTCTTTTACCTATTAAATGTAACAGAAAATGTCTACTAATTTTTCTACTACCTAAAGCACTAATCCATTGAAGTTCTTTTTGAAATGATTCAAGGAATTTGCCAATTATTCTTTTTGATAGCTTTTGATTTTTAGAATCTGTAAAATCTTTTAATGTGTCAATTTCGTTGATGATATCTTCCCAAGTAAACTCATCAACTTCTATACTTGATTTAATGAGATTTAAAACAAGAGGGTATCCCTTTATTTCATTTAGAATTATATCTATTTGGTCTGTTGTCGGTACTGTACTTGTATTTAATAGAATGTCTTTTGCAATTTGGTCGTCTAGAAAAGCTAAAGCAAAAGAATCGCTATTACTTAAATCACGTTGTAATGACGTTATAATGCATTTTGATTTCTTTTTATTTATTGATTTGAATAATTCAATAAATTCTAAGACATTTGAGTTTAAATTGTCTACAATCAACAATACTTTAAATTCTTGCAGAAAAAAGTTAAGATTAAGTTTGTTTTTAAATTTTGAAATTTGAATTGAAGTTAATGATAAATTATCCTCATTTATTTCGTCTCCATCAACCCAAATTACACTATCAAAATTTTCTTTTAATTTTTCTCCTATACTTATTGATAATTCTGATTTACCAATTCCACTTATACCATAAATTTGAATGAAATCTTGATTCGCTAGTTTGTTAATAAGCACATTCTCCTCATTTCTTGAGTGATATTTATTTTTGAAAGAAGGAAGTTTATTGGTTTGAGGTAGAATTTTATAATACTCAAATGTTTTAGGAAGATAATTAAGAACTTCTTCAACTTTTGATGAATTAGTAATATTATCAATAACGATATTCGCTAGTTTTTCTGAATCATAAATTTCAATTGTTTGAGAATAATTCTTTTTTGTTATTTCAGCATCTAGTTTCGTTAATTTTCCTCCACTAGCTCTTTGATTGGCAAATAAATAAACGGTTTTACATTTTGAATGGTTTATAATGCACCTATCAATGTCGTGAATAGGTTTTGAAAAATCAGAAAAATAATTTGGTTCTGTTCCACATTGTCCTATTACTTTGTAATCGTCAGCTATAAAATCTGCGGTATATCCTACTGGTTTACCATAAAGGTTATGCCCTTTGTGTAAAATATCATCTTTTAGAATTAAGTGCATTAATGGTTTACATAAATATTCAAAATCTGTTCCATTCAGACTACTTATTTCTGTAGCGAATGTATTTATAAAATGTTCCCTAAGTCTTGACATTCTTGATTTCTGGGGTGTTTTTTTAATTTTTGCTAACTTGTTTATATAAGTGCTTTTAGTGTTTTTATACGAATGATATGGAGGTATAATAGCACTTTTTTATCCAAATATAAAAAATAAAAGAGTACTAAGAGTTTAATTCAATAGGGTTAGTTAAATAAGCGTCTGTTTTAAAGACGCTTATTTAGTATTATAGGCTTTAAACAGCACTCACAGGACCAGCAAGCGGAGTTTGAGCAGGTTTGGCAATTCCGTAAACCACTACGACCCCAGAGCCACCACCCCAAGTAGAATAGGCAGGGTCAGGTTTTGCTTCCATTACCGTTTGAGGTAAGTTCCAGTTATTGGCACACCAAAGGTTTCCTGCTTGGTCAACAACTACATCGGTCAGCATTTGTATACTACCCGAATGAATGGTGTGAATCACCTCTCCTGTAGTAAAATCTTCGGTACGTCCAGTTGGTGAAGCACCTGCCATAAACGATACGCCTCTTCCCATAAAGTTGGCAACCCAAACATCATCATTCCCATCAATAGATACTCCCCAAGGTGCGTTTAGCTCACCATCTCCGTAAGGTGTTAAATTAGATTCGTGGGTAATTTTATCAATGGTGTCTATAGGTTTAGCATCCGCAGGAATCATAAAAACGGAACCTGTTTTATGTTTGCGCCCCACTGTTTGTTGTAAGTGTGGATATCCAAGCGCAAATCCTTCAATAATAGAAACGCCGTCTGTAGTAGTGGTATGAGGAAAGTCTGGACTCGTATTACAGGCTACCCAACAATTTCCTTTAGAATCCAAAGCAACACCGCGTCCGCCACCGGCAAGAATAAAACGTTCTACAGGTCTGTTTTTTTCAGAAGGAGAATAACGAACCAGCGATACACCGTTGGTATTACTAATCCATACACGATTGTTAGTATCTATAGAAGCTGCAAACGGAGCAGAAAGAGATTCATTGAGTTCTTCATTTATAACAACTCTACCCTTAGTAAGGTCACCATCAGGAAAATGAAGTATGATGTTAGATGAGGTTCCAACAATCCAAACATCACCATTCGGAGCTACTCCAATACCTTGCAAGCCTCCAATTTCATTTAAGGCTTCAGCTAAGTGTTCTGGGACTTTTTCAACGATTGGTGAGCCATCTTTTAGTCTATACACTCCAATAGAACCGTTAAAACTCGATACCCAACAGGTATCGTCTTTGGTCACAGCCGTACCCCAGCCGGCACCATCAACACCCATTCCTGTATAACCAGTAACAGGAGGTGATACTAATTTACCTGTGGAGTCCAACTTAACGAGTCCGCCACCAATACCTTGGTACACGCCATTTTGTGATCCAGGCATCCAGTTTAAACCTGTCCATAAGTTTCCTTCTTTATCAAGAGAAAGTTTTCCCGGTGCGCAGATTCCTCCTTGACCAAAGGCTAAAATCATAGCAAAATCTTCTGGAGCAAAACTTAAATAAGGTAGAAAAGGAGCATTGCGTCTACTAACAGAAACTTTACTGTCAGGTTTAGCAGGAAAACCATCTTTTGGTGATGGATAGGCTTTGTCAAAAAGATGAAATAAACCTGTTGGATGCAACCAAGGAGATTGGGCAATATCAATCATAGCTTCGGCAGTATTTTGAGGTTTTTTACCTCCTAAAGGTGTTGAGTACTTCATGAAGTTTTTCTTCCAGTCGTATCCTTCAACTTCTACCGTGCCGTAGGCTGTGATTAATGCTGCTAATGTATTTAATCGCGCTAGTGTTTCGTTTTGTGTGATGTTGAAAGGATCCATTAATACCTCTCCATACGTTCCTGTTACAGGATTGATAAGGTTAGGAGTGTTTTTAGCGGCAATTTTGATTCCATGTAGATTTCCGGTTAACTGAAGCCCGTTAAAAAACTGAGCACAGGTAAAAGCAGATGCTACTGTAGTTAATTCATTTATGACAATTCCATTCTTTGTAATCTTCTCTTTAAAATTAGGAGATAGTACAGAGAGTAGTACTACTTTGGAGTCGTGTAGTTCGGCAGTGATGTAGAGAACAGTGTTTTTTGATTTAGGAGTTGCTTTTATGGTGAATTTACCTTTTGCTTCAGGTGAAATGATATGCTCACCAATAGCATCTTTATTGTTTGCTTCCCATAATTTTACAATTGCAGTAACATTATTAGATTGGTTAAATGATACATCTCCTTTAATAGTGGTTTGATTAGACATAGCTTTAGTTAGTTTTAATGTTGAAAAAAATTGTTTTAGCGATTAAATTGTCAGTAGATTCTAACACGTGAGTTTAATGGCAAAACATTTTCAAATTACTAATAACTAATTTATATATGTACTATTGATGTTCTTATGTAGTAATATTAAGGAATAAAAGTGCTTTTTTAAAGTATAAAATAAAAGCTTAAGCAGTTTGATTCTTTTAACCAGCTGAAGCTTTATTAAAGCCAACGGTTTCTCTGTAAAGTTGTGGAGATATATCTACGTTTTTTTTGAAAAACCTACTGAAATAGTATTGGTCATCATAGCCTAACTCATATGCAATTTCTTTGATAGTTTTATTGGTTAGGTATAACTCTCTTTTAGCTTCAATAATGATGCGTTCTGAGATTAAGTTGGTTAAAGTTTTGTTGAAGTGGGTTTTGGTGAGCTTTGTTAAAGCTTTTGGTGTAATTGCTAGCATTTTAGCATATTCATTAGCAGAATGTTTTGTTTTGTAATGTGTTTCAATGTAATTCTTTAAATTCTGTAAAATGAAAGGGGTTTCTTCGGTATTATTTGTTGCTGTGTTTTCTTTGGTTTGTTGTGCCGTTTTTAGTCTTGAAGCTGTTATTAAAAATATTTTTAAATAGGAGATTAATAATTCATATTGAGCTAAAGCTGACTTTTTTATTTCGTCTTTGAACTGTTCTATTATCATTTCAAAATTAGCAGTAGTTTTTTCTTCAACTTGAACCATTGGCGAACTGTAAATATTATTAAATAGGACTCCATGACAAGCAACGTCTTTATGATGTTTGTGAATACAGAAAAAATCAGGATGAAAATGAATTATTACGCCACTGATATCTGTTTTAGCACAAAGGATAAACGGTTGATAAGGTGAAAAAGACAACAACGTATTCTCATTAAAATCGTATTCGGAAAAATCAGCTTTGAGTATTCCTTTACCCTTTTGTATCCAAATAAGCGAATAATAATTTAGTCTTTGAATATGATCAAAAGGATTTCCTTTTTCTAAATGATATATTTTAAATGCAAGATTTCCCGTTTGCGAATTAATGAGGGTGAAGTTGTTGTTTTGCATCATGATAGAATGTTTTATATAAGTTTTCTTTCGTTTTCTGCAATTTTTAAATCGTTTATACTGGCATAGCGTTTTTGCATAAGTCCATTTTCATTAAACTCCCAAAGTTCGTTACCGTATGCTCTGTACCATTGGTCGTTTTTATCTTGAAATTCATACTCGAATCTAACAGCCATTCTATTTCCTCTAAAACCCCAAAGCTCTTTTTTTAGTTTATAATGCTTTTCTTCTTCCCATTTTTTGGTTAAAAAGGTAACAATTTCTTCTCGTCCATTAATAAATTGTGTTCTGTTTCTCCATTCAGAATCTATGGTGTATGCTTTTGATACCTGTATTGGATCTTTGGAGTTCCATGCGTCTTCTGCTTTTTGTACTTTTTCAAGTGCAGATTCAAAAGTAAATGGTGGGAGCGGATATTTTTTTTCTTCTTGATTCATTTCTAAATAGGTTGAAGGTTGAAAATAAAGGAAATATGAAAATCATATTTCCTTTATTTATTTAAATAGTTTCAGCTAAAGGAAAATCTACAGGTACCTTAGTAAGGTTGTGTAAATAGTTCATAGCTGTCTTATCACTCACTTGTAGTATTAGATCTACAAGGTTTTCTTTAGTATACCCTTGAGCAAAGAAGTCTTCTACATTTTCATTTTTAGCTCTACCTCTGTTTTGAGTAATATCAGCCGCTAATTTTACCAATGCATTTAGTTTCGCGTTTTCACTTCCTCCTTTTCTGATATTTAATAATTGTTCATCATTAAATCCATTCATTTTCCCCAGTACTAAATGTGCACTTTGACAATAGATACACTCATTTACTTGACTAACAATAAGGTTTACAGCTTCTTTTTCTTTATTGGTTAAAGATGTTTTAGCATTTTGATAGTCTAAAAATCTTTTTAAACCATTGTTTGAATACCCTATAGTTGCATATAAGTTTGGTACAAAACCTAATGCGTTGTTTAAACTGTCAAATATCTCTTTATTGGTTTGAGATACTTCATTTCTTGTAGGAACGTTAAATCCTGTTGCAGTTATATTTTCCATTTTTTCTATTATTAAAATTGTATGTCAATATTGACGTTACAAAGTTGATGAAGAAAGCAATGGTTTAAAATGGATAATTATCGTTAATGAATGGATAATTTTCTTAACAAAGGCTTTTATTGTATAGAAGTTATTATAATGAATGTGTTTTTAACACAGAAAAATAAGAGCTGTGGTAGCTTGACTAATAGTATTTTAGTTTGTGAAGTTTATCTTAGGTTTTTTTTACTCCACTCCATTATCATAGTTAAGTTTTCTTTTAAAGATTTTCCTTTTTTAGTTAGGCTGTACTCAACTTTAGGAGGGATTACGGGATATACTTTCCTATTTACTATGTTTAATTTTTCGAGGTCTTTTAATTGTTGAGATAACATTTTTTGACTAATACCATCAATAGCTTTATCTAGTTCGTTAAACCTCATTACTTCGTTTAAAAGTAAAAGCCAAATGATTACAGGTTTCCATTTTCCTCCAATTTGTTCCATAAATATGGTTATTGGACACTCTTTAGCTTGCTGATATTTTTTTTCAATTATTTTTTCTTCTGTTTTCATATAAAAATACATTTTTCCGACTTGTAGGTCAGTTACTTACCAAAAGGTAAGTACTTGTCAAATGTAAAGTTATTCGCCAATTTTGCAAAAAAAACATATGATGAATAATAAAATTATAGTAATTACAGGTGGAACATCAGGGATTGGTTTTGCTTGTGCAGAATACTTGTTAAGTTTAAATTATAGAGTAATAATAACAGGAAGAACAAAAGAGAATTTAGATAAAGCTGTTGCTGATTTAGGGAATAATTCAGTAGGTGTTTTATCAGATACATCTTCATTAGTTGAGATTGATAATTTAGTAGCTAAAGTTAAAAATGAGTTTGGAAAGATTGATGGATTGTTTGTAAACGCAGGTATTTTTAAAGCTTCTAGTTTTGAAGAAACTTCTGAACAACTATTTGATGAAACAATGAACATTAATTTTAAAGGAGCTTTTTTTACAGTTCAAAAATTTATTCCAATTCTTAAAAACCCTTCAAGTGTTGTTTTAAATACTTCTATTGTTGTTTTTAAATCTTTTTCTAATACAAGTGTATACACAGCTAGTAAAGCTGCTTTGGAAAGTATAGCAAGAGTTTTAAATATTGAACTTGCAGATAAAGGAATTAGGGTAAATGTGGTGAGTCCAGGAGTTACAGAGAGTCCAATTCAGAAAAAATCTGGGATGAGTGATGAGGCTATTGACAATCTTTTAGAGCATTTTTCAAGTACTTCTCCTATTGGTAGAATTGTTCAGCCAACAGATATTGCTCCAATTGTTGAATTTCTACTTTCAGATAAATCACAAGTTTTAAGAAATGAGAAAATTATTGTTGATGGTGGAACGTCGCTTTAATTTTTAAATACCAATAATTGCTTATGCAAGAGGACATATATAAATGGGCTTTTAGCCTGTTTATATTGTTTATAAGGGAAAATGTTTAGTACGTTACTCTCTTATCTTTAAAATTGTTTCGGTGCCTGAGTAGCTCAATTTAATGTTTGCCCAACTAGCTTTAGAAGGGGTTTGAGTAGGATACCAGTTTCTGTTAGTTTTAACGATGATTAATAATCCGTTGTCATCGCCAATAGCTGTAAATGTTTCACTATTATGATTTTTTTCGAATAGATGTAGTCCATAGGTGTCAATTAAATATTTTCCATAAACATCAGGTTGGTCTTTAACAATTCCAAACTCACTTATATTTAAGATTTGATTGCTATTGAACTGCGTTGTAGTAGCATTATCCAAATCGTGTCGAGCAATAAACTCTAATATATTTCCAACGGCATCAAAAAAATATACTGAATAGGCATTCCAATTCTCGAAGTTGGTAATGAATTCCTCATTTTCTTTTTTTATAAAATCAAACTTGTTTGTTGACCAGTTAATAGCTTCTTGCAATTTGTTTTTGGGGATGTTAAAAGCTAAATGATATGCGGGTAAGTTTTTTTCAGAGTCTTCTATGAATTTTAAATAGGATGTACCAGCTTTGACACATATCGATTTATTATCAATCTGTGTAGTTGGAAGCTCCATGATATTTTTATAAAAAGCCTTAACAGGTTTTATATCAGTTGTTTTAATTTCAATCTCGTTTAATGTCATCTTGGTAGCTTTTAAATTTTGAATTAACTTTAATTAAGTAAAAGCATAATGTTTTACCATTCTCTGATATTTCCTTGATGCCAAAAATATCCACTCTTAGAATTGTTAGTTATTAAATTTCTAACATCTGTTGCAACATCGTTAGGTTTTCTAGAAGCTTCATTTCCTCCCATATCGGTTTGTGTCCATCCAGGGTCAAGAGCAGAAACAATTATTTGTTGTTTTTCGAGTCTTTTAGCTAATAGTTTTGTGTACATATTCAAAGCAGCTTTTGACATTTTATAATGAGGTTGAAATTCATCAAAATTCTTTTCGCTAAAAGAACCCCAGTCAGATGTAATGTTAACTATTTGTCCACCTCTTTTAAAGTTAGTAATTAATTTTTCGGTTAATTCAATTGTTCCAAATAAATTTACATTAAACGTTTGTTTTAATTGTTCCATGTTTATGGATGCATCGTTCCAGTTTTCTAATAAGATACCAGCATTGTTAATAAGAAAGTCAATCTTGGTGTTTTCAATCTTTTTTATAAAATTATCTATGGAATCACTTTTTGAAAGATTTAGCTGATAGGCTTCAAAATTTGACTTTGTAATTGGAGAGTTTCCAGAAGTAGAGGTTCCAATAATTTTATAGTTGAGGTTTTCAGTTAATAGATTAGCAATAGCAAATCCAATTCCTCTACTGCACCCAGTTATTATTCCAGTTTTCATTATCGGTTAGGTTTTTAAAGTGTTAGTGTATCAAACCTATTGAAAATTATACCTGTTAGGGAGGTAATAGCATAGTTATTTTATAGGTTTCTATAGTTTTTAGCTATGAATACCATTAGCAAAAGAGTTATATAATTACTTTGATGATTTGTTTTTGTTGGGTATTGAAAATAAAAAACTCCCAATATGTTATTGAGAGTTTTTGTAATTATTAATCAACTTTTTTAAATACTAACAAGGTTTTATCAGGATTTAAAAGCGTTAGTCGGTTGTTTGCTATTTTATAAGAAATGGTACTTGCTAGGGCTTTAGTAAATTCTTGTTCTTTTTTGCCTCCTTTAAGGCATAACATTTCTGTTGAGGCAATATTAGTAAATCGAATTCTTTCTCTTTCAGAAAAAAGTTTACCTGTAACTCTGTTACACCCTGAAGTTCCCATAAAGGTGTTTTTAACAGTATTTATTTCTATATATGGTAATTCTTTTCCGAAATCTTCTTTACTAACCTTTGTACCATTTAATTCTTCTAATGCCCAGATATCGTGTAATCGATAGTTGGTGATGTATTGCCCACACCCTTCTAAGGTAGTGTAATCAGTATCTTTTTCTTTTTTATAGTTAATAGTTACTGAGTAAGGGAATGATTTACCAGACATAGCATTGATACATTCCATTTGATTAATTTGAATACGAACCTCAGCTAATTCAGTTTGTAAATTATACATTTTTACATTACTGTCTTGAGCATAGATAGGTTCTGTATGCGGTATAATAATAGAATCTGAATCATGAAGTGTTTTTAGCTTAATCATGTTATCAGAAATGGTTAAGTTCCAAAAAGGTTCAACTCCATGTGCTTTGAAATAAGCATCAGTAATTGTTTTTTTCGAAGTTGCAATTGATGTTTTTTGAACAGAATCAGTAGTAACTGTTTTGTTTATAGGAGTTTTTTTATCTTTTTTATTAGAACATGCTGAAATTGCTATGCAGGCACTAAGAAGTATAGGTATAAGGTTTTTCATAAGTAAGCTTGTTTTATAGTATGTTAAATATAGGGGAATATTTTAATATTTGTAATTGGTAAATATTGATGTTTTTAGTTGTTTTGTGTTGTTGTTCAGTTGTTTATGTGTTAGTTGAGTGAGAGGTTTATTTGCTTTATAGTCTGTATGTTTTAAAATAGATGTATAGACTGTAAAAAGGTTGCGTTACTCCATAACTTTATCAATTATTTTGTTAGAAAGCTCGTTTAAATCACCTTGAGATTGATTATTAATAATATTTGTTACTAAAAAAATGCCAACTTTCTGGTTAGGGTAAAGAGCAGCCCAAGAAGAATGACCAAAAGTTCCGCCATTATGATAAAGCATTTTTTTGTGGCTATCATAATTATAAGTATTCCAAGCATAGGCTCTACCATGTTGGTTGTTATCAGCTAACTTATTCATGGCTTGTTTTATAACTGGATTATTACTTTCTAAATACATTTTAAGGTAGTTTTGTATTGAGCTTGTAGAGGAAACCAAACTTCCTGCATGCTTGTAAAAACTGTTTATTAAAGGCATAGGTTGTTGTTCATTATTCATGCCTTTTAAAACAGGAAGCTTGTTGTTTGTGTTATAGCTTGTTTGTTGTTCTTTTGAGCGAAAGAAAACGTATTTTTCTAATAGTTCTTGAAAAGATAACTGATAAACGTTTTCTAATATATATCCAACAAGTTGTACTCCGGCATTTGAATAGTTATAATCTTTTCCGGTTGCGTGAGTTAGTTTTATGTTTTTTAATTTGGTAAAGAAATCTTCTTTGGTAAAAGACTCAAAACATTTAATTTGTTCTTCTACAGGAGCATTGTTGTCTGTACAATTAATGTTGAGAGGAAGTCCAGAAGTATGAGTTATTAAATGACGTAAGGTTATAGGAGTATTATTGTGTAGTTTTAAGTTAGGGTAACTGTCATGTAGATATGTTTGTATGTTATTTTCAAGATTAACTTTTTTATCATAATCAGCTTGAGAAAGTAATAACCCTGTATAGGTTTTGGTTAAAGACCCTATTTCATATAGGGTTTCATTGGTTGCTTTACTTTTATCAATTAACTCACCGAAGTGAAATTGATGTGATACTCCATCTATGTATAGAACACAAGATAAAGAGGTATATGGAGGTTTTAAAAAATTATTCACCTCTTTGTTTACAATGTTGTTTATTTTCTCTGTAGTTAAAGGCTTAGTATTTTTTGAATTACAACTATTAAAAAGAATGAAAACTGTTAGAATGATTATTTTTTTCATTTTGTGCTGAGAGTTTTGTTATTAGAGGTAGTAGAATTAAAATTTAAGACAGAAATAGCTAAAAGAGCATAAAAAAAACTCACAATACTCTTAAGTATTGTAAGTTTTTAAATGGAAAAAGTTTGCTATTATTTTAAGACTGTAAACTCTATACTAGAGTCTGTAAATACAGAATGTGTTTGTGTTTTAAAGTCTTTTTCGTCTGCTTTGTAAATATTGTCTACATAGGTTTGAGGATTCAAGTCAATTAAAGGAAACCAAGTGCTTTGCACTTGTATTTGTACTTTGTGTCCCTTTTTAAACGTATGAAAAACATCTTGTAGTTTAATATTTACAGCTGTTTTCTTATTTGGAGTAAATGGTTCTGGATTTGAAAAACTGTTTCTAAAACGTCCACGCATTACTTCACTACGTACCATTAAATGATAGTTGCTCAGTTTTAAATGTGGTTGCATTTCTTTGTTGTCATTTTTTAGATCAGCAGGATGCACATCAACAACTTTAACAATCCAATCGGCAGCAGAACCAGTGGTAGCTACTTGTAATTTTGCTAAAATATCACCTGCAAGTGTAAAGTCTTCGGTTAAAACATCTGTTTCATAAACGAGTACATCAGGTCTACGAGCAGCAAAACGCTGATCATCTGTCATATATTTACGCGGAGTAAATACTGTTTTAATATCTTCTGAATAAGGTACAGGTCGCTTAATGTCACTAATAAAACTAACCTTGTTATTTCCTTTTTGAGTTGCTGTTAATTCTTGGTTTTCTGAAAGGAAAAATGTTTGTTTTTGAGCATTTTTTGGTGGCCATGCATCGTAAGATTTCCACGTTTTTTTACCTGTATCAAAAACATAAGCTTCTGGTAATCCTGAGTTTTTAGAACCATCACCTTTTAAGAAGTGATTGAAGAATTTGGTTTCTACCTCTTTTTGAAATTTTAAAGAGATTGAGTCACCAAAGTAATAGTTACCAACTTTGTTAGCTACTTTATTTCTAGACCATCCGCCATGATCCCAAGGTCCAAAAACGATTGTATTATAGTTGTTTGGTTGATTTTTTTCAATGTTTTTGTAGGTTTCTAATGGACCATACAAGTCTTCAGCATCAAATTCACCTCCAACAATCATCGTGGCTACAGTAGAAGGGACTTTATCTAAATGTTGAATGATTCCTTTACTTTTCCATACTGAGTCATAATTAGGGTGCTCTACAATTTCTTTCCAAAAGAAATCATCAATACGCTCTTTATTTTCAACAACTTTGGTATCTAACTTATCGTACTGAAAATATTCGTTTAAGTTTTTAAGAGGTCCTTTATCTAAGAAAAACTGATATTGGTCTTGAGTTTTCATATCAGGAAATGAGTACCAAGCTGAATCGGTAGGTTGATCTTTGTATGTACCAAATAAAGAAATGGCTTTAAAGTAGCTCAATAAGAAAGCTCCGTTATGGTGGAAATCATCAAAAAAGAAATCTCCAATACAAGCTTGTGGTGAAGCAGCTTTTAAAGCTGGATGTGCATCAATAGTTGAAACAGTAGCGTAGTGACCAGGATATGAAATTCCCCATGTACCTACCTTACCATTATTGTTTGCTACATTATTAACTAACCAATCAATAGTGTCATAGGTATCTGTAGTTTCATCGGTTTGTTTTTCTGTTTTATTTGGAATGTATGCACGCATGTTGTCGTATACTCCTTCACTCATCCAACGTCCGCGAACATCTTGATATACGATAATGTTACCCTCTTTCATTAAAACTGGGTTTGGACCAATTTTTTTTCTGAATTTATCTTCTCCATAAGGTTGACAACTATACGGAGTACGTTGTAGTAGAATAGGGTAGGCTTTACTGGTGTCTTTTGGTGAGTAGATAGTGGCATGAAGTTTTACGCCATCTCTCATTGTAATTTTCACCTCTTTTTTAGTGTAATGGTCTTTTACGTAAGTGTTTTCTGTCTTTTCAGCTTTCTTTGCTGTTGTTTTTTTTGTGCAGCTAGCAAATGAGATTACTAGTATAAATAATAGAAGTAAGTTTTTTTTCATTATAGTTTTTTAGTAGATGGAAGGTAAATGTAAAAAAAAATAACAGCAACCTATTAGATTGCTGTTATTTAAGAAAAATTATTTATTTGGATTTAGAATAGTGTCTATTCTATCTACTGCATCTTGTAAGTGGTAACGAGTTATGGTGTTACGAGCAGAAGGAATACTTCTTTTAATGTCTCTTTGTAAACGTTTTAATTCTCCTCTTACTACAGGTTTAATATCTGATTGATTAATAGTAACGGCTGTTTGCTTAAAGTAACCTCTGTCGCTTTTAGCAGCTTTTTGATCTTTCGCTTTATTTAGTAAAAAGTCTAATCTGTCTAAATGTGCACGTTGTAGGTTTCTACGATACGGATCTATAGTTTTGTTAGCATATACTTCACTCCAAATACCTTTGCGTAAATCTCCCATCATTTGAAGAAGTGTGTAAGCTTTATTACCATTCAGCGTTTCGTTTTCAATCATACGTGTTAATCTTCCAGTTTTTAAAACTCTATTTAACGTTCGTACCTGTAAACCTCTAATACGCTCAATAACACCTGAGTGTTGTGTTTTACTAATAATGTTTTCGTCAATTAACCAATTTGGAGTTTTAAATAACTCATCATTTACAAATTGTAACGCTCTTTTTTGGTGTTCTTTTGGAACGTGAATGTATACAGCACCATCTTGATCGGAAGTTTTAAAGTATTCATATACACCACCAATATTAGAACTTACGTGTCCCATGTATCTGTTAAACTGTCCAACTACTTGTCCGTACATAGTTTTAAGTTCTTCGTAGGTTTCACCATCTTCGGTAGTCCACTCTTCTAAACGAGGTAAAATACGTTGTAGGTTTTTAATACCATAAGCACTCGCTTTCATAGCATCGTCTCCTAAGTCTTCTGTTTGTGAACTAGGATCAATAATGTTACGAACTTGTTGGTGTCCAAATCTGTAAACAGGATTTCCAGCTTTCTCTTTAATCCACTTATTTAATACAGATTTTTCTTCCTTAGCAGATTTATCTAAGATTGGTCTATATCCCCAATTGATAGCATACTTGTCGTAAGGACCAATATTAGGCATTAATGCCACACCTTTGTCTTCTGGTTGTGCCACGTAGTTAAAACGAGCATAGTCCATAATTGAAGGAGCAGTTCCATTTTTCTTAGTGAATTCAGCTGAACGTAAAGAATCTACAGGATAAGCAACTGAGCTTCCCATGTTATGAGGGAGTCCTAGTGTATGTCCAACTTCGTGAGAAGAAACGAAACGAATAAGACGTCCCATAATTTCATCTTTAAACTTATTTGTTCTTGCTTCTGGATTAATAGCTGCTGTTTGTACAAAATACCAGTTGTGTAATAAGGTCATTACATTGTGGTACCAGTTAATGTCTGATTCTAAAATCTCTCCAGAACGAGGATCACTAACGTGAGGTCCGTTTGCATTAGGAATTGGAGAAGCTAAGTAGCGAACTACAGAATAACGTACATCTTCAGGACTCCAATCTGGGTTTTCTTCTTTAGTAGGTGCATCTTTAGCTATAATAGCATTTTTAAATCCAGCAGCCTCAAAAGCAACTTGCCAATCTTCAATACCTTGTTTAATATATTTACGCCACTTTTTTGGTGTAGCTCTATCAATGTAGTATACAATTTGTTTTTTAGGTTCTACTAATTCACCTCTTTTAAACTTTTCAAGATCTTCATCTTTTACTTCTAAACGCCATCTGTCTAAGTAGGTAACTGATTTACTTTTCTGAGCATCTAAACCATAATCTGTTTGAGAACTAGTAAACCATCCAACACGCTCATCAAAATAACGTCTTTTCATAGGGGTTTTAGGAAGTAAAATCATAGAGTTACTTAACTCCATAGTTACAGAACCTACACTTGAATTCGAAGGAGGATTTCCTGCAATGTATGTTTTAACGTTTCTAACTTCTATGTTTTGAGGATAACTACTAATTCTATCTATATAAGACCTGCTTTTATCCATTTTAGAAATCTTATAGCGTTTTCTACTTCTTTGAGGGAAAGCAATTGCTTTTACATCACCTTCAAAAAGTGGACTAGCATCAATTACAGTAGCTGTTGAGTCTTTGCTAAATGCTTTGATTGGAAAGGCATATAAGATAGGTTCAAAATTAGAGTTTACAACGGCTTCGTGTACCGGTAAAATTGTGTCTGCTACAACATTGTGAGAAACTACTTTTAGTAAAATTTGCTTCTTGTTTTTTACCCAACGTAACACTTGTGTATTTTGTTTTCCACCTCCAAAACCAATTCCGCTAGCTGTTTTGGCTATTCTGGTAACCATTAGCATTTCTCGGTTTAGAAGAGAATCTGGAATTTCAAATAAATATTTAGAGTCTTTTGAGTGAACTTTAAACAAACCTTCGTCTGTTTTGTGTTTTTTGGTAACAACTTTTTCGTAAGGTTGTATACCGCCCTTTTTAGGTTTGTCTTTTTTAGTGGTAGTCTCTTTTTTTGCGTTTTTTTTCTTCTTTCGTTGTGCTTCTGCATTCAAAGAAACTCCTAAAGCAAGAAATACCACTAAAATAGTTGAAAGTATTTTTTTAGTCATTGTAAAAATTAATTGAATAAATAAGGGCGGAAATTAGTAAAACTACTTTCGGTATTATCTTAATTAATTGTTAAAGGGAAGTTAAACTAAATGGTGTGAGTAGTTTATACTTCATAATTCATATTAGGTGATAACTTAGTCGTTTTTTTACGCTCTATTTTTTTTCTCACTTTTTTTAATCCCTTGTTTACAACATCTTTCATTTTCTGTAGTTGTTCTTGTAGAGTTTCTTGAGTAAAAGTTTTAGGTTCTTTTTTTTCTAAAAGCTTATTAATTCTTTTAACTTGATTCTTTTTGTTGAAATCAACCAGTTTAAATTTCGCACCTGCAGAAAAAGCTCCCATTACAGCATTAGTTTCAACTAAATAAACTTTGTCAGCTTCTAAATTAGCTTCTAACACATCAATGTTTTCAGCTTTAATCCAAAAAACTTTTTCTCCTGGATCACATTCATAACGTAAATAGTTAACACCATTAAATCTTCCTAGATAATTTTCTTTATCAAAATACCTAATGTTCATTAAAGCTCCTAAACCAGTTGTTCTTAGAAAGTAAATTACAGACTTTCCTTTAGCAGGAGGGATAATTTTTTCAGTTTGTATTTGAGAAAAGGCTTGAAGTGATAAAAATAATAGTAATAGAAAAGTAATGTTTTTTTTCATTTTGGGTTTTTATTTAAATTAATTAGGGAATAAATCTAGTTAAAAATTATGATTTTATTTTTCTTGTTAGTTGTGTTTATAATGTAGTTTTCAGTTTTTTACTGTATTGTAGTGTAAATAAAACCCCGTACCTTTGCAGCGGCATGAGAATAAGACGACTTTCAGATTGGTTACCGACTACAAAAAAGGAGGTGAAGTTAAGAGGATGGGATGAATTAGATGTAATCCTATTCAGTGGAGATGCATACGTAGATCATCCATCATTTGGTCCTGCAGTAATTGGGCGTATTTTAGAGAGTTATGGCTTGCGTGTGGCAATTGTTCCGCAACCAAGTGTACATGACAATTTGCAAGATTTTGAGAAGTTAGGAACTCCAAGGTTATTCTTTGCAGTAACAGGAGGTTGTATGGATCCGATGGTAAGTAATTACACGGCTAGTAAACGTCGTCGTGATAAAGATGCCTACACTCCTAATGGAGATAAAGGGTTCAGACCTGATTATGCAACTTCAGTATATTCTAAAATCCTAAAAGAAAAGTTTCCAGATGTTCCTGTGTTAATTGGAGGAATAGAAGCTTCGCTACGTCGTGTTACACATTACGATTACTGGTCTGATAAATTATTACCAACGATTTTAGAAACTTCTAAAGCCGATATGTTGGTATACGGAATGGGTGAGCAGCCACTAAGAGAAATTGTGGAGTTGTTGCAAAAAGGAGTGCCATTTTCGAGTTTAAAAACTATTAAGCAGACAGCTGTTTTATTAGAAGAAGATGAGAAAACTCCAAAAAATAAGAACTGGGACGATGTAGAAATTAGTTCGCATGAAGTTTGTTTGAAAGATAAGAAAGCTTATGCTTCTAACTTTAAAGTGATAGAGCAGGAGTCGAACAAATTATATGCACGTCGTATTTTTCAAAAGGTAGGGAATAAAAAGCTGATGATTAATCCGCCGTTTCCAACAATGACGGAGGAAGAAATTGATGCTTCATTCGATTTACCTTTTACACGATTACCACATCCAAAGTATAATAAACGTGGACCGATACCCGCGTTTGAAATGATTAAGTTTTCTATTAATATTCACCGAGGATGTTTTGGAGGGTGTAGTTTTTGTACTATTTCAGCGCACCAAGGAAAATTTATTGCGAGTAGAAGTCAAGAGTCTGTTTTAAAGGAAGTGGATCAAGTTGCCCAAATGGATGACTTTAAAGGGTACTTATCAGATATTGGAGGACCGTCGGCGAATATGTACAAAATGAAAGGTAAAGTACAATCGATTTGTGACAAATGTGTTGCACCGTCGTGTATATCACCTGTTATTTGTAGCAATTTAGATACATCACACAAACCCTTAACTGAGTTATATCAAGCTGTTGATGCACATCCGAAGGTGAAAAAATCATTTATTGGTAGTGGAATTCGACATGATATGTTAGTGCCTGAATTCAATAAAAATGCTGATCCTAAGGAGTTAGATGCATATACTGAAGAAGTAATGACTAAACACGTTTCAGGTAGACTTAAAGTTGCTCCTGAGCATACATCTGATCCAGTATTAAAGTTAATGCGTAAGCCTTCGTTTAAGTATTTTCATTTATTTAAAGATAGGTTCGATCGTATTAATATTAAAAAGAAATTAAAGCTTCAATTAATACCTTACTTTATATCTAGTCATCCTGCTTGTGAGGCGGAAGATATGGCAAATTTAGCTGCTGAGACCAAAGATATGGGCTTTCAGTTAGAGCAAGTACAAGGGTTTACACCAACACCAATGACGGTTGCTACGGTAATTTATTACAGTGGATACCATCCATATACTTTAAAAGAAGTAAAAACTCCGAAAACTAAAAAGGAGAAGGAAGATCAGCATAAGTTTTTCTTTTGGTATAAAAAGGAAAATAAAAAGTGGATTAAAGATACATTGAACAAAGTTGGGCGTACTGATTTATTGAAAAAGTTACTTCCAGAAGACACTTCTTGGAGAAAAAATAAAGCAGGAAAAGCAAAAAACACCTTTGATGATACTGTAACCTATAAGCCATTAAAACCTTCTAGAAGAAAGAATAAAGGTTTCAAAAAGAAGAGACGATAAAATAAAAATCCGCTGTTAGGCGGATTTTTTATTTATGCTTCATTTTCTAAACGATTTCGTTTCATTTCAAAAGCTTCTGTAGCCTGTTTTATAATTTTTAAGGTGTCAGAAGCTCTTACCATTACATTTTCGAGTTCTTTGTCTAAATCTTTTGATTGGATATCGAATAGTTGAACCTCAACCACACCAATTTTCTCAATTAAACTTTTTTGCGTGTTTTTAATGTCTTCCATTTTAACTAAAACCGCATTCATTGTATCTAGTCTTTTCTGTTCTTGATCTGTCATAAGTTTCTTTTTTAGTTGCATTTAAGATATGAAAAAATCAAGAGTTAAGCAAATTGAGTGATTTTTAATGTGTTGGTATTTAGTGTTTTTGGTAGGGTTTTAAATAAAAGAAGCAGGAGTTTAACTCCTGCTTCTTTATACTATTCTGTAAGTTCTAACACACTGTTTTTTGTGCGAAGTCTTATTTCACTTAGTTTTTCATCAACTAACAATTTTCCGTCTTTAAAAACTTCTCTCAACTCACCTTTTTGTTCTTCTTCCCAGCTTACTTGATCGTTGAGTATATATTCTCCATCTTCTAAAGTTATTTTTAATAATCCTTTGGCAGATTTTTTAGTTCCGTCATCGGTAATTGGATCTTTAAAGATTTCTCTTCCTTCTCCATCTACTTCTCCGTAGGTAGCTTTCATGGCAAATCCAAAAGTATCTCTGGTGTTGTATTGATAAGTAAAAGAACCAATTCCTAGTACTACATTGGTAGAAGCAAATCCTTTTTGTTTTAAGCGTTCACAAATTTGCGTTGCTCTTTCAAGGGTAATACTATCGCCATAAATAGCTCCGATATGACTATCTAGTTCTTTGTATCCTTTTGTATTGGTTGTTCCTCCAAAAACTTCCCAAAGCAGTTGTATAACTCCTTTTTGTTCTTCTTCGGTTTTACCGTTAGGGTTTCCACAGATGATGTCTACAGGATCCCCGCTATCTGGTCTAATTACTACTTTCCCATCTCTAGCCAATACTTCTTCTTTTAGATTCGGTAAATATTCGGTAAGAACCTTCCATAAATCCCAAGTATCAGAAACAATAGAAACAATACCGTTTGGATATACTTCAGTAATTAATCTTTTAAAAGTTTCTTCCTCACCACTGTTAGTTCCCATACACATTACAGAGTGTTCAGTTGCGGCAACAGAACCTCCAATTAATTCGTTGTTAGAATCTGCATTGTAATATTTTTCTAAAAAGTCTACAGCAGGAATTGTGTCTGTACCAGTAAAACTTAATAGGTGACCAGCAGCACTCATTTCAGCAGCTTCTAAACCAGCCATTCCTCTCATAGAAAAGTCGTGCCCTTGCCAATCTACCATTTCAGGAACAGATGAGGTTTCTTGCGCATATTTATCTAATATTTTTCTGTATTGTTTTGCGATGGTTGCAGAATTACATGGTAACCAAACAGTGGTAGATAATAACGTTTCAAAGTAATTGGTTAACCAAAAGAATTCTGGTAATGTATTATACATAGTAAACATTGGTACTCTGATAGGAACTTCAACACCCTCTGGTAATGCTTTAAAAACCATTGGAATGTATCCTAAATCATGTAATGCTGCAATATGTTCAATACCTACAGAGTTTTCACCTAAATAGTTATTGATTCTTCTACTGTATTGTTTACAAATTTCTTCTTTTGGTTTGTTAAAAAAGTTGGTTTGAAAATCTTCAATTATATATTTTTTGATGAAGTATTGCAGTCCGAAAAAAACAACCTTCTCAACTCCTTGAATTCTACTTTTTCTTGGTGTCCAGTTTGAATATACTAACGTAGTATTGTTAGGGTATTGTCTTCTGTGGTCTACTTTATAACCGTCTGTATATAATAATGGGTTCATAGTTTGTTATTTTGTTTGTGTCAAAATTACGCAAATTAAAATAAACTTACAATTAAATTTTTAAAATTTTAGTTTAGATCTTTTAAATATTGACTAAAAAGATTAGATATTTCTTTTATATATTGTTTTCCCTCAACATTTTCTATTATAAAACTAGGAAGGCTTTCAACTCCATACAATCCTGAGTTAATTCCAGTTGTTATAGATGCTACAGAGTCAACATCACCTCCAAGTAAAACAGATTTCTTAAGAGCGTCAAAAGCACTTGTACTATTTTTTAAGATATATAGAACACAACCTGTGGTGTATTTTGAATCTGATGGCATACCGTTAATCCCATCCAAAAAATATGGTTTTCTTATGGGTTGATGTCCGCACAATGTTTCGTAATAATTCTTAGTTAATATCTCATTTGATTTTATCTTGTCAATAGAGGTAAGGTAACTTTTATATTCACTATTTAGATTTACTTTTTCTATACAGTATTTGATAAGGTTTTCTTTATTTCCTTTTTTTACAAGTAAGTACTCAGTAGCTCTTGCAATGCATTGACTACTAAGTATAGCATTTATATTAGGGTGTGTTGCATTAGCATTAATTTCTGCATATTTATTAATGAGATTTGAAGGGATAAAGCCTAATGGAACTGATCTCATAGCAGGAGCATTTCCGGGATTTGGCCTATTTTTTTGAAAGTTTTTAATTTCTTCAATTGTCATTTCTCCAGAGAAAAACCATCTCATTGATCCATGACCATTTCTGCCGTGGCCTTTTTCATGTTTCCCTTTGTTGTATTCATCTTCCCATTTCTCTATTAATAAATTTTCATTAAACTCTTTTTTTGAATAGAGAGCTTTTATGAGTCCAATTGTCATTTCTGTATCATCTGTGTATTGCCAATCGTAATAATTTTCTGTAAAAGCACTTAACTTATCAGTTGAGACCTTAATTAAATGGCGTACGTTGATGAATTTGGTAAAATCTACATTTTTTTGAATCCAATTTCTATCTTGAAATTCTAAACCAGCACCAAAAGCGTCTCCTATAGCTATACCCAGTAAAACATTGTATAAATTCACAATCTTATGTTTAATTATATCCAAACTTTTGTAGTCAAATGCTTATGAATTTTTGTTTAATAAATCTCTAACTTCCATTAAGGTATAACCTAACAAATTGTGTCCTTTCCATAAGTTAGGGTTTGAAACGTCAGGATTGTCAGCAGCCATACCAACTCCCCATATAGAGTCTACAGGACTAGCTTCTACAATAATTCTATCTTTTGTATTTAATAAAAACTCTTTTAAGTCTTTATTTTGAGAGAATTTAGCGTAGTTGGCTTTTACGACAATTTCGAATTTGTGTTGATCCCATACTTCAGGAGAAAAGTTTTTAACCTTTCTTCCTAGTTTTTTTACTTGATGAGGTGTATTAACAGAAAGGATTTCTTGTAATGTTTCTTCATCATTAAAAACTTTTGCTTTACCTGCCATCATATAATGTTCAGCAGTAGGGTAGGTAATGCCATTGATTTCAAAAGAAGATTTCCACCACTGGCTGAAACAGCTTTTACCGACGCTTCCATCTTTGTTGGGTTGATGTCCCCAAAAGAAGAGGAATTTTAAAGATTCGTTGTTGTTGTAACGTGTTATTATTGTTTTGTTATTATATTTCATAATATTATTATTAAGATGAGTTTATGAAGAAGTCTTAATTCCTTCCTTTTTCGTTTGAATACAAAGTTTTTACTTGGTCGCTTTGCCAAAATTCTTTACTGTCGATATCCATAATTGTTAAATATCCTGTAAATGCAGCGCCAGTATTAATGTTCCATAAGTTTAAAGCGTTTATGGGTATTGATGAATTATATCGTATGGTAGGAGTATGACCTATATATATTTCCGAATAGTGTGTAAACCTTTCAGGATATAATTCTGATTCTTTAGGTAAATCTTTATCGGTAGCTAAAGCAGTTTCCCATAGCGTTCTATCAAAATGATAATTCAATTTGAAAGTTTCTTTTTCAACTCCATGCATAGAGGTAAAACCAGCATGAATAAACAAACGATTTTTACTATCGATATGGTAAGGTTTCATTTGTTGAAAAAATGCTAGATGTTCATGTTTTTGTTCTTCTGAATAAGATCCGTAACTCTTTTTGGTTTCTTCTCCACCATGTACTAACCAAATGGTTTCACCTTCACCAGTTCTCAACCAATCTTCACACCATAAATCATGATTTCCTTTAATGAAAATACATTTATGCTTTTTGTTTAACTCTATTAAAAAATCAATGACTTGTGCAGACTCACTCCAACCGTCCACATAATCACCAAGAAAAATTAAGGTATCTTCTATAGTGATTTTGGCTTTTTTTAAAACTTGGGGTAAGGCTTTTAAGCCTCCATGAATATCACCAATGACAAATGTTTTCATACTATTATAAATCTAAAAATTCAATAAATTCAGCTGGGACAAGGTTGGTTAACCAAACTCCATTTTCAGATAAAAAGAACTCATAACCTTTTTTATACATAGCACCTGACTGAACAGTCAAAATTATAGGTTTACCTCTTCTGCTACCTACTTTTTTAGCAGTTTCTAAGTCAGAACTCAAATGAACATGTTGCCTACTCATTTTTTGCAATCCGTTTTCTTTTATTGAAGGAATAAATTTAGCTACTGTTCCGTGATATAAAAATGGAGGAGGAGTCTTTGTTTCAGTTACTATTGCTACATTCTTTAATGAATGTCCTTGATTTGCTCTTATTTTTGTTTGATTTTCATTTAATGAAAATCGTTGTTTGTCGTTGTTTTTTACGATAAACTCCAATTCATCTTTTGTAAAAGTAACTCCATTGTTACTTGATTTGTTCAAAAGTTCTTCTATTGAAGCCCATCCGCTGCTATCTAATTTTAGCCCAATTTTTTCAGGCTGATGCCTTAATATTAGGCTTAAAAACTTACTTATTCTTTTTGTGTTTTTCTCATTCATTTTTTCAATTTTATTCATAAACGTAAGTAATGTTTGTTACGTTTTTATCGGTTAATTCTCATAACGATATTTTTTGAGAATTGTTGACTTAAGCGAATAATATCATCTTTTCTAACCAATGAATCTATCCACTCTTGAGGTATATTATCTATTCCATAGTACATACCAGCAATAGCTCCAACTACAGTAGCTGTTGTATCAGTATCATCACCTAAATTTACAGCTTTTAAAACTGCTTCGCTATAATTAGAGGCGTTGAGTAAAGACCAAAGCGAAGCTTCTAATGTATGAATAACGTAACCACTAGAATTAATATCATTTTCTTTTAAATTTGATATATTTTGCTTTAAAATTCTTGAAAAATGATTTTGTTCGTAAGAAGAAATATTTCTTTCTGTTAAAAAGAGATTAATTTCATTTTGCATTTTTTTATAAGAATCTATAATTGAAAATCCATTTAAAATATATTCAGCTAATTTTAAATATATTAAACAGGAAATAGCCGATCTTATGTGGGGGTGTGTTAGTGATGAAACATGCCAAATAATATTAAACTGGTCATTTATTTTTTTATCCTTTATGTAAAAGAGTAAAGGAATAATTCTCATTAATGAACCATTACCATTTGTATATTCATCATCAGAATATTTTAAAATTTCTAGTTCTTTATAGTCTTTTTTATTTATGATTTTTGAAAGTTGTTTAATCGCTTTTCGTGTTTGGATTCCGATATCAAAAACATTACCGTGTGGAGTCCATATCTCAGCATTTATCCATTGGATAAATTTATATGAAATATCCACTAAATCGTATCCTTGACATAAACTCTCAGCTAAACAAAAAGTAAGAGAACTGTCATCAGACCAAGTTCCTTTTGGTTGATGATGTGTTCCAAACTCTCTCATAGTTGTTACAGGGTTTTGCTTTAACTCCTGTCTATTTTTAAACTCTACTGGTACCCCTAGGGCATCAGCTACTGCCAATCCAATAAATGTTGATTTTATAATGTTTTTTTTCATAGCAATTTTTTGGTTTTTATAGCAATTTTCCCAATTCAATTTGTATACAATTATCGTTTTCAATAGTTTTAAAACTATCCGTTGTAAAAATTTTGGTAAAGTGTTTTTGAAGCTCATCAAAACCTTTACTAAATATTCCGTGACTTATCGCTAAGTATAAGTTTCCTGCATTCTTAGCTTTTAGTTCTTTAGCTAGCCCTAAAAAAGTTCCGCCACCATCGCAAATATCATCCACAATTAAACAATCTTTTCCTTGTAGGTCATCAGCATATACTTTGAAACCTGTTAGCTGACCAGTCTTTACATTTCGACTTTTTGAACATTCTACTACTTCATAATTTTGAAGATAAGCAGCAACTTTATAAATCTTTTTTAAAGCACCTCCGTCTGGTGAAATTAGATGTAAGTTGTCTGATAATTGTTCTGTAATATGCTCTATGAACTTGTGGTTATCTATAACTTTACAGTTATTCAATAGGGCAGGAGTTACTTCAGAATGTGGGTCGAAAACAGTTACTGACTCAAAGTTTTGTGTGTTTATAATATCTGCATATACTTTTATCGATAAAGGTTCACCTGATACCATTAATCTATCTTGACGTGCAGCAGGAAAATAAGGAAGTACCACATGTAGTTTTTTTATTTCCATATTTTTGAGCGCATTGGTAGCTAATAATAGAGTACCTATATCATTAAAAGACTGAATACGATGTGTAATTGTTACTTCTGTTACATTTTCAAGTTTAGAAATGATTTTAATATGCGGTTCCCCTCCTGAAAAAGTAAAGAAATTATGGTCTATATTGTTTTCTGTTCCGAAAGGAGTAAAGTTTTTGTCTAAGTTTAAAATCATATTGCGTAATTTTTACACAAATATAATTCAGTTTTTTAAAATAAAAAATGTTTTAGTGTTTTTTTTACGCAAACTTAATTTCGAAGTGGAATCCTTTCTTTTCTAGTTCTTTGTATTTTTTAGCATTAAACTTAAAAAGTTTCGCAGGTCTACCACTAGATGGTTGGTGTATTTTGTCTGTTTCAGTAAGTATTCCGAAGCTCATAATTTTCTTTCTGAAATTACGTCGGTCAATTTTCTGATCAAGAATAGTTTGATAAAGGTTTTCTAAATCAGAAAAAGGGAATTCTTTTTTTAGTAGTTCGAATCCAATAGGTTGGTAGTTTATTTTGTTTTGAAGTCTTTGTAAAGCTGTGGTTAAAATAAGATTGTGGTCAAACGCTAATTTGGGCAATTCATGAATAGGGAACCATTGCACTTCAGCAGCATCTGTATTCGCACTGATTTTAAAATGATTGGGACTTACTAAGCCAAAATAGGTAACAGAAATAACTCTATTTCTTGGGTCTCTTTTTGGAGTTCCAAAAGTGTACAGCTGTTCAAGATAATCAATAGTTACTCCAGTTTCTTCTAATAGTTCTCTTTCAACAGCATGTTCTAGTGATTCATTTTCTAAAACTAATCCACCAGGTAACGCCCAAGCTCCTTTAAAAGGTTCAATGCCTCTTTTTATTAATAAAACAGAGAGTTCTTTTTGTTGATAGCCAAAAACAACAGCATCTACAGCAACTTTTATATTTTGTGATATCTTCATTTAGTGTTGAATTTACACAAAGTTACGAAAGTTTTAAAAAACTACTGATTCTTATTTTTAAACTTTGAAGTTAGCTTACCTAAAGGTGTTTTTTGATTGTCTTTTTGTAGGGTAAATTGAACAATTTTAGCAGTAAAAGCAACAAATGTTCCGATAGACAGAAAGGTATATATTATTGTAAATATTTTACTAATATTATGAGTAGGGACAAAATCTCCATAACCTACGGTAGCCATCGTCATTACAGAAAAATATAAGGAGTCTACAACTTCCCAATGTTCAATTTTATTATAAAATATGGTAGAACTCGTTAGTAGAATAGAAAGGAAAAAGAATAAATATCTAAATTCAGTATCTTTTTTAATACCTATAAAAACAAGTTTACAAAAGCGATAAAAGTTGATAATGAACGAAATCATAATTAAAAAATAAGTTAGAAGAAAAGTTGAATATATAACTTACTTACAAACCTTACAATCTTCTTTGTCTTGAATTTCGCCTACTAATTTCCCTTCTTCGTTAAGTGAAAATCCACAGCAATCCATAAAACCTTGAGCAATTAGTTTTCGAGCACGTTGAATTTGAGATTTTGTAGTAGGTAAATTTTGTTTTAAAGTATTAGCGACTTCTTGTTGTTTTAAGCCTTTTATGTCTGATAAAAACAGTGGATCTCTATATTTTTTGGGTAAGCTTTGTAAGATACCGCGTAAGCAATCTTTTTCGGTATGTTCGTGCTCTTTTTCATCTATTTGAGTTTCAAAATTGTTTAATTCAACAGTTTGATTAGTGCTTTTGAAGTAATCCATCATAGTATTACGAGCAATTGTAAAAATCCACGGTTTTAATTTAGTAATATCCTTTAGGGTATGAAGTTTCGTATGAACTTTAATAAATGTTTCTTGTAGCAAATCATCAGTCACAGAAGTGTCTTTCACTTTACTTAAAATAAAGTGCTTTACATCATCTGCGTATTTTTTCCAAACTTGTTGAGTTGTCATGGTATAAATTTACGAAAAATGCCACGCTGAATAAAACGAATATTTTGTTTTCATTGTATTCAGAGTGACAAGAATTTTAAAAGTTGATTTAATTAACAGTTACAGTTGTTACATGTGCAGTTTTCACATGTACAATTTGAGCAGTCACCTGTTTTACATCCTTCGCAAGTACAAGTACATTGATTTTTATTTTTCATGATATTATCTGTTTTTTGTTTTCATATAACAGACAAGAAAAAGTGTAAAAAGATGCATTTATTGTCAAAAATATTTTTGAAGTTCTTTTCTAACAGGAATAGGTTTAATTGCAGATATTTTAGAGCCACCTGTATTTCCTGTAGGTACCCAAATTAAAGTAAATAAAATTGAAGCTATAATTCTGAAAAATTGACCAACAATTTCTTTAAGACTATATGTTTTTATTCCGTAGACTAACATCCAGTAATGAGATAAAGTGTGCCTGTAAACATGTTTTTGTCC
The DNA here is from genome assembly GCF_047470925.1 of Tenacibaculum ascidiaceicola. NCBI lineage: Bacteria > Pseudomonadati > Bacteroidota > Flavobacteriia > Flavobacteriales > Flavobacteriaceae > Tenacibaculum > Tenacibaculum ascidiaceicola. The sequence goes on along the minus strand of NZ_JAZKJP010000005.1, from coordinate 334,488 downwards.
TAAAATATGAGCATTCTCTAAATGATAAAAAGACACCTGAAAGTGTTTACTTTTAAGTGCCTTTTTAGCTAAAGTTAATTGTTTGTAAAATTGTTGTTTTCGTTGTAGTTGTGTCATAATTTGTTGATTTTATAAATCAGACTACAACGAATAGAAAAAGATGCATTTTTAATTTACTTTTTCTCCGTTTATATAGGTTGCTAGAACTTTTGTATTTGGAATTTCTTTTCCATCAATCGTCATGATATCTTTATCTAAGATAATAAAATCAGCTACCTTACCAACTTCGATACTTCCTTTTTCTTTTTCTTCAAAGTTTGCATAAGCATTCCAAATGGTCATTCCTTTTAAAGCATTTTCTCTAGATAAAGAGTTTTCCATTTGATAACCTTTTTCGGGATATCCTTTTAAATCTTTTCTGATGGTTGCTGCGTAAAATGTATATAATGGACTTACATGTTCAATAGGAAAGTCCGTTCCTAAGGCAACTTTTCCGTATTCTTTTAATAAATCATTATAAGCATAAGCACCTTTGATTCTATCTGACCCTACACGGTCTTCTGCCCAATACATATCTGAAGTAGCATGTGTTGGTTGTATAGATGGAAGCACATTTTTAAATAGGTCAAAGTCTTTTGTATCTACTATTTGAGCGTGCTCAATACGCCAACGTCTATCATTTTTGTTTTTCAATACTTCATTATAAGTTTTTAGCATTATATAATTTGCAGAGTCGCCAATAGCGTGTGTGTTCATTTGATATTCAGAAGCGGCAATTCTTTTAGCTACTTTTTGTAAGTTTTCGTAGGAATTAACCAAAGCACCAAAATGTCCTTTTTTATCAGAATATTCGTCTTTAAGAGCAGCTCCTCGTGAACCTAATGCGCCATCAGCATATACTTTTACAGAACGAACATTTAATCTATCTGTTTTAATGATTCCTTTGTTAAGATAATAATCAAGATTTTTTTGATTGTTAGAGATCATTGCATATACACGCATTTTTAAATCGCCAGATTGTTGTAAACTATCGATTAGTTCGATAACCTCTTTGTTTAACCCTGCATCGTCAACTGTGGTTAACCCTAAATCAAAACAGATTTTTTCAGCATCTTTTAACGCTTGAATCTGTTCTCTTTTAGATGGTTTCGGGTTATTGATAAAGTTCATTGCATTATCAATAAGCACTCCAGTTAATTTTCCATCTTTTTTTATAAACTCGCCACCATCAATTTTTGACTTAGTAGTAATTCCTGCTAAATCAATTGCAGCTTGGTTAACCAACATCGCATGGCCATCAATTCTACGAATAGCTACAGGTGTGTTTGGAAATATGCTGTCTAATTTTTCTTTGGTAGGGAATTCTTTTACCTCCCAATCGTTTTGATCCCAACCACGCCCAGTTATATAGGTAGTGTTCTTTTCTTTTTGGAAATCGATTAAGCGTTGTAGTACTTCATTATAACTTTCTGTTCCAACTAAGTCAGCTTTTTGTTGTTGTAATCCTAATCCGTAAAAATGACAGTGTGCATCGATAAATCCTGGGAAGACAGGTTTGTTTTTAGCATCGATAAGATTAGTTGCTGTGTATTTTTCTTGTATTTCTTTGTTGTTTCCTACTGCTATAAATTTCCCGTCTCTTATAGCGAAACTTTCGGTTGTGTCAAAATTAGAGTTTACGGTATAAGTATGAGCGTTAATAACAATAGTATCTACTTTTTCTTGTGGTTTACAAGAAAATAATAGGCTAAAAGCGAGTAGAGGAAGTAGTGTTTTTTTCATGGTAGTGTTACTTTATTAAGTACAGATGTTCAAATGTATTTAAACATAAACAAAAAAAAGGAAAACTAAAACTAGTTTTCCTTTTATAAATACATAACAGAAAAAGTTCCTATTTACTAACGGCTTTTAAAGCAGCGTCAAAAGCAGGATCAATATAAGTTGTTGTTAGTTCATCTACTTGTTCTTGTGTAGGGATAGTCTTAACATCTGGAGTAACACCAATAGCTTCAACAATTTTTCCTTCGCTATTTTTAAACGCCATTAAAGGCATGTAAAACTCTAAATAACCATTGCTTAATCTATTACCTCCGTTAAAAGAATCTTGACCTCCTAAACCAGCAGTACCACCACCGCTATTATCTCCAACGATTGTTACATGATCTCCTTGAGATTTGATCATCATTGTACTGATTTCTGCCATACTAAAAGAGTTTTCATCAATTAAAACTGCTGTAGGAACATTTTGTTCAAGGGCAAATTTGTGAGGTTTTGTTTCTACTGGCGTCCATGGACCGTAATTAAAACGACCATTTCCTTCTTTAGTTCTTTGATATCCCCAAACTTTTTGTTGAGTTATAAATCTTTCAGTGAAAATACGAGCATCAATTACATATCCACCACCGTTACCGCGTAAATCTAAAATTATTTTTTTTGCTTTACCATTTGTTATAGGGTTGTATAATTTTCGATAAAGATCAAAGTTGTAATTAGAGGTGATAGAATTTAACAGCGCGTCAAATTCATCGGTGAAAGTAAAACCGAAAAAAGAAATAGTACTAGCAAAACTAGAAACTTTTTGATAAGTAGCTATACGTTTGTTATAAATTCCATAAAGTATGCTAACAGCTTCTTTTTGTGCTTCAGTTGTAGTTGGAGCATTATAATAAGCACCTAATATAGGTAGTACAGTTGAATGTTTAATTGTAAATTCGTTTTTAGCAACTTGAGTAAAGTTAGCTAAAGGAGTTAAACTGTTTTCAAAATCATCAATTAACTCAGTATTTTTAAAATTATCAAGGGCTCCAATATAAGTTTTGTACTCGTTAGAGTTAATTATTGTGCTTATTAGTGTTTTATAAGAGTTTAAGTTCTCTTTCATTAAAGCTTCAAACTCAGTACCAGCTTCGTTATCTAATTTTTTTAGGTCATCAAAATACGATTGATTTATACCGTCAATATCGCTAATGTCTTCTAATAAAGGGAATGCTCCTTCTATTATGGCAGTTGGGTAAACCTCAAAACTGGTTAACTGAATATACATTGTTTCAGGATCACTTTTTAAGAAACCAGCTAAAATAGGACCTTCTTGAACAATTGTAGTAGGATCTAGCTTGTCATTAGCCATAACGAAGCTTACTTCACCTTTGTTAACTTTTGGATTTCTTTGATTTCTTCCAAAGCTAACAAAACCGTCTTCTTCAGTATATTTATATTTCATGTTACTAGAAAAACCAGCTGATATAGAAGCGCTTCTACCTGGTAGTTTAACACTTGGTAAAGGAATTGTAACGCTTAAACCAAAATGTTGATCTAAAACTTTTCCTGTAATAATTTCAGCAAAATATTTAAAGGCTAAGTTGGCTTCTTTTTCAGCTTCAATAGGGCTAACATCAGCTTTATTGAAAGTTGTTAACTTTTTAAATTTTGGACTGTATTTTTTGTATACGTTGTCCCAACTTTCTTCTTGTTCGTTAAAGTAGTTATAGTCGTTATTCATTGTATCCCAAAAAGCATTGAAAAGATCAGAATAACTAGCTACATCAGTTCTGTCTAACTCAGCTACTTCTAAAGCATCTTCTCTACAAGATTGAAGAGTTTGTAATGATAGAACTACTATAAATATTTGTAATATGTATTTAAGTTTTTTCATAATAATTTAGTTTTTAAAAGTTGTAAGATATTCCTATACCATAATTAGAGGTGGTATAATAATAGTTAGAAGTTTTTCTTAATTGTTCTTTTTGGTTGTCAGACAAACCATACATAAAAGAGTACTCAACAAATAGGCTTAAGTTTTTGTAAAAGTTATAGCCTAATCTGGTTTCAGCTTGTAAACCATAGTCTACTCTGTTAAAGTGATTTTCATTTTTATCAAAATCGTAAGTTTCAGTTACTGTTTTTTTAGGGAAACCATCAAGGTCAAGTTCTCCAAAAACTTCAACTGTACTTTCTCTTTTAAGTGAGTTCCACCAACCTACATAAGTTCCTGCAAAAACTTCAAAGTTAAATTTGGTGTCTTTTAAAGCTTGATGTAGTGGTTGTATTCCTACCATTACCGGAATGTTGAAATATCTCGACTTATGAAGAGTAGAAACACCTTCACGAGTTCCTGTTCTTTGAAACCTATAGTTTTTATTAAGGTAGGTTAATCCTGTTTGTATACTAATGTGTTTATATACTTTAAAGTTGAATCCAGCTTTAAAGTAGTTTCCATCCTCATCTACATACTCGGTGTCTACTCTGTTACTTGCACTATAAGTAATATCATTATTGTTTAATCCCCCTGAAAAGCTTACTCTAAATTTATTTTGGGCTGATAGAGAAGAGTTGATTAATAAGGCAACAAAAAGAAGTAAGACTACTTTAGGGGTAAAAGAAGACTTTCTCCCATGAGTTTTTTTATTTTTCATGCGTGTTATGTTAAAATTAATAAATAATAAAAGGTATCCTAATATGGATATAGCGTAATTTTTTCTAGAATAAAATTGCGGTACTAAAACAGGTGAATGTTTGAATACCCTAATGTTTTGTTTAAATTAATGTTAAAAAGAGGTGAATTTTGTGTTTTTTTTATGTAAAAAATAAGAAAATAATATTTGCTACTGGTTTGGTTTGTAGTATTGTAGGTTGTTGTGTGTTTTGATGAGTGATTTTTTAAAATATTTTTATTTTTTTTAAGATTATAGAGGTTGGTATGGGTGTTTAAAATGAAAAGCTACATTTAAAACTTAGTTCTAAATGTAGCTTTTAGTATGATTTCGCTTTTGGAAAATTATAATTTCCTTAATTGAAGGAGTATTAATGTGTATAAATTAAATATGCGATGTACAATAATAAAAATTGAAGAGGTACTCTAATAATGGCTATTTTCTTAGATCCAATTGCAGGTTTTTCTCTGAAAACATCCCAAATGTGTATTGGAAAAAAAATCAACATTAGTATAAGCATTGCTAAGGCTGCATGTTTTGTAGTTTGATTAATTAATAATCCAATACCAATTGCTAACTCTAATAAGCCAGCTATATAATTTACCACTAATTTGGGAAGGAAATTAGGTATAAATCGATTGAAAATTTTAGGCTTTATAAAGTGCATAATTCCTGCAAAAGCAAAAAATATTCCGAATATAATTCTAAGCACTAATATTAATGTATTCATTAACTGAGTTTATTACTGGATTAATATATAAGTATGAAGAGTTTTCTTTTTTATTCTGTTCAGTCTTCTTAGATAAATAGTTGTTAAAAATATTATATAAGACAATCATAACAAAGGTGATAATTAAATTAAAGATGGCTTTTTTTAAAGTAAATTTCTTTTTTTTATAATCCTCTTTGTACTTTCTTTTAGTTTCAAAGTACTCTTTGTTTAATCTACCACTCATCTTATACTTTTTTAAGGCTTTAGAGCTTCTTCATTGTATAAGTATTTGTCCATCAAATACACAATGCTAGCCATAGATGCACTACCTAATTCTAATTCACGTTTATTGACTTTGTCAAATGTATCAGTAGCAGCATGATGATAGTCGAAATAGCGTTGTGAGTCTGGACGATAGCCTACCAAGGTAACATGGTCGTCTTTTAAAGGCCCGATGTCTGCACCTCCGCCTCCAGCAGTAATATCGTGTAAACCGTAAGGAGCTAATAATTTTTTCCAACTTTGTACAAGTTGTAAGTTTCTTTCATTCGCATCGATAGAAAAACCTCTAGGGGTGTGCCCGCCAGCATCAGATTCTAAAGCTCCAATATGTAATTCGTTATTTTCTTTAGCTAAACGAGCATATTCAGTTGCACCACGTAAACCATTTTCTTCATTCATGAAAAATACAATACGGATTGTGTTTTTTGGTTGAATATTGTTCTTTTTTAATAGATATGCTACTTCTAAAGATTGTACAATCCCTGTTCCGTCATCATGAGCACCGTCACCTAAGTCCCAAGAATCTAAATGTCCACCAATTACCATAATTTTATTAGGATATTCACTTCCTTTAATTTCTCCTACGACATTATATGAAGGGGCATCAGGTAAGTTTTTACAACTTTGTTTAAAGTAAAATTGTAAGGTTGGGTCTTCTTTTAAATGCTTGCTTAAATTTTCTGCAGCACGAGAACTAATTGCAGCAGCAGGAATATATTCTTCTTCAGGAATATCCCCATAGCCCATAGAACCTGTGTGCGGATAATCATCGATTCCGTTAGTCATAGATCGTACGATAACTCCTTTAGCTCCAAATTTACCAACTATAGCGGCTCCTCCATAACGCTGTCCTACACAACCACCATAAGCTTGGAAGGTATTGATGAGTGTATTGTCAAAAGCACCATTAAAAAACACAATTTTTCCATTGGCTTTATCTCCTAGTTTTTTAGCTTCCTCTATGTTTTTTACTTCAATAATCTCTGCAGTAACTCCTTCATTTGGTGTTGCAATTGAGCCTCCTAAAGCACAGATAGGAACATTAATTTTCTCTCCATTAAATTTGTAGTTGGCTACTTCTTTTTCTCCACGAACCCAATGTGGTACCATTACAGGTTGTAACCAAACAGAGTCTAAACCAACTTCTTTCATTAGCTTTTCTCCCCAAATAACAGACTTAGCTGCTCCTTCTGATCCTGATAAACGACTTCCAATGTTTTGTGTTAAATCGCGTAACCATTCGTATGATTTACCTTGGGTAAGTGCTGTGCTAAATAGTTTTTTTATTTGTGTAGAATCTTGTTGGTAGTTTACTTCAGTATAGTTTTTCGAAGTAGTTGTAGTCTGTTTTTGTTCTGTTTTACAAGTAACAAAAGCAATACTTGTAAATAATAAAAAGGTTAGTTTTTTCATTTAGGGTATTAGTTTTTAACACCCTAAATGTAAGTTTTATATTTTAATTCTTAGAATAACGTATCAAACTTCCAGGTTAAACCTCCCATTGCCTGAAATCCTTGTACATTAAAGTTATTGAATCGTTGGTAGCTGTTGTTTAGAACATTATTTAAGTTTAAGAAAACTGAGAACGAATCGTCAAAATGATATCCACCATTAAAATTCACGTCAAAATAACTTTTCAAATCTGTAGAAGTAAAGGTATCGGCAGGTAAAACATCATAGGTTCTTCCTTTACGACTTCCTACAAAGTATAAATTAGCGCCTGCAAACCATTTGTTGGTTTTATAAGTTCCGAAGACTTCACCTTTTATCTCAGGAGTATTCCAAGCTTCTGTTTCATTGGTCAAGGTAAATTTATTGAACTGGGCATTGGCTCCAATAGTAAGGTTTTTAATACCATCAAAGGCAACTTCACCAAAGAAGGTCATCAATTTAATATCGTCATATATAACCTTAAAAGAGTTCCCATATTCATATCCATAGAATGTAAATCCGTTAGTTCCAGCAATGTTATCACCCTCTGATTTTGATTGATTGAGTACAAAAAATGGATTATTTTCAATATCAGCATAACTTACTTTTGCATTATAACTAAATTGATGGTTTAGTTTACCTCTAATTCCTCCAAAAGCATCAAACTTTTTATTAGTTTGTCTCATGTCAAGAGTAGGAGATAAGTATGGGTTATCATCTGTGAAAGATTGATACATATTTGTGGTTAAATCACCAGATGCTCCAACAAATACATTTGCTAGTTCTTTAATGATAGGATATGAAATCTCTACATCAGGATAGATGAAAAAGTTGTTTTCGCTATTTTCTGTATCCATTGAAAAGTAACTTTTTGCTCCTAATTGAATAGCTAAATCTTGTACATTGAATTTGTAAGTTGGATGTACTCCAAGTGTAATGAAGTTATAATCTATAGGAGTAATTGCATCATATGCATAGGCATATGAACCTCCTAAGTAGTTAATAGTAGTATTTACATACAGATCGTTTAATTGGCGATGAAAATTATCTAAAGGAAAACGAAATTGTGCATTACCATCAACTAAAAATTCAGCAGTTTCAAATGAGTCAGAGAAAAAAGCGATTGATCCATTAGCTTCATTTAAAAAAGAATCATCGGGCTTTATCTGACCAAATATTTTTATATGATTGTAACTTTGGGCTTCTTCAATAGCACTTAAAGTAGCTTCTGTAAACGTAATATTTGTAGGTAAACCGTACCAGTTATATTTATCTTTTTCAGCATCTAAACCTGCTGACCATTGGAAATAACGTTCTTGTTGAGTGTAGTTTATGTTTAAGTCAATATTGTAAAAAGTACTACTTAATTCAGTGTTTGCTACGGGGTCAGATGATAATAAGAATTTTAAATGAGTCCCCAATTCGCTATTATAGCTTTCGCTACGTCTTACATATGCTTCTAAAAAAGGTGAAAGTACGTTTCCAAACCCAACCGATACGTAGTTAGGGTATAGCTTTTCTCTTTTTCCTAAATCTACTTTTTTCATTGTTCCACTTTTAGGAATAAAAGTAGAAGCAACAGGAACTGAAAATATTTGGTATTCTAAAGCTTTTTTCTGAGTTTCTTTTGTGTGTTCAATTACTGGTTTTTGTTTTATTTTAAAGGCATCAGTAATCTTTGGAACATATGAAGTTACAACATTTACAACTTCTGTTTTTATAATAGTGTCTTTAGCTTTATTAGTGACGTTTTTTTCTTGTGCATTTGTATATGCTACTACAAATAAAACAAGTAAACTTAGGTGCTTTTTCATCGATCTAGTCATTTAACTTTCGTTTGTTATTAACAAATTTTAGTTTTGGGTAGTTACTGATTCGTTTGTTTTTGCTTCTTTATTCTTTATAGTACGAAGCTCGTTTTTTGCTTCTTCAATAACATCTTTATACTGTGTAAAGTTTTTGATGATATTTTCCAAGATATATGTTGCTTGATAGGCATCTTTTAGGGCATAATAATTTTTTGCCATAATTATATAGCTTTTTACCCCCCAGTATTTGTATGATGAATAATTGGCAATTAAATCTTGTACAGCTTTGGTAGAAGCTTCATATTCTTTGTTTTCATGTAAAAAGAAAGCATTGTAATATAAACACTCAGCTTTTAACTCTCCAGTGGCTTTTTTACTAGCTTCGTTAAAATACTCTTCTGCAGTTAAAAAGTCATTGTTTTTAAACGAAGAGCGAGCTAAAATGATTTTAGCATCTTCAGCAATGTTCGTGTCTACCTTTCCTTTAACTAATACTTTTTCAGCATAGGCAATAGCATTCGTATAATCTTCTTTTTTGTAATATCCTTTCATTAAATTACTTTGAGCAAAAATGATGTTTTGCGGATAGTTAGCTTCTTTTTCTAATTGTTGAAGCACTAAAATACCTTTGCTCCAATCTTCTTGTTGTAAATAAATATTAGCTAACTTGGTTAAAGATTCTTCTGTAAACTCACTTTTAGTTTGCTTGTTTACATACGTATAATGAGGGATAGCTTTATCGAATAGCTTAGAGTTGTTATAGGCTTGTGCTAAGTAAAAATGAGCTTTTAAAGCATTAATTCCGTTAGGGAATTGCTGTAAATATTTATTAAAGCCTTCAATAGCTTTATTGTTGTTGTTATCTAAGAATTTGTTTTCAGCAGATTGATAAGTTGCATTATCTAGTTCAGCATTGGTAACATTGGCAAAACTTACATTTTTAACCCAAGCAGCATATTCATCAACTTTACCTATATCAATATATACGTTTTTAACGTTACTTACAGCTTGTTTTGCTTCGTTTGAATTAGGATGTTTCGCAACTACTTCCTTGTATTTCTCAATAGCTTTTTTATTATTATTGTTGCTATAGTATAATAACCCTTGACGTAACAGTACATTTGGAACGTAGTTACTTTTTGGGTGATTGGTTAGTAGACGGTCATAAGTTTTTTGAGCTTTTGAAGCATTGTTCATAGTTGTATAAGTCGTTGCTAATTGGAATAAAGCATCATCTTTTAACTGAGAACCATCATAATCATTAATTAGGGTTTCAAGGTTTTGAACTTTTACATCGTTTTTACCTAAGAAACCATTACTCATAGCTGTTTGATATTGTGCATAATCTGATCCTACACCACCTTCTTGAATTACTTTATTGTATGCTTTAATAGCGTTTGTATAACTTTTTGAGGCATAAAAAGAGTCTCCTAAGCGATTTGAAGCATCATCGTTTAAATCGTTATCATCAAGATTCTGTTCTAAAAATTGCTGAAAATATTTTGCAGCATTAGGGTAGCTTTTTAGTTTAAAGTTTGTGTATCCAATTTGGTAATTTAACATTTTAGCCTCTTTAATATCTTTATCAGTAACGGATAAGAAATGTTTAAGAGCGTTTTGATAATTTCCTAAAGAATATTCAGTTTCAGCTAACCAATATGCCCCTTTATTACTCACAGTCATGTTTTCTGATTGTGTTGCATTTATAAAGTATGGTTTTGCTTTGGTTATCTTGTTTTCATTGTATAACTGAATACCTCTGTATAAAGAAACTTCATTAATAATGTTTTTACTTTCAGGAGTTTCTGAAGTGCTTAAAAAGTCTAGAGCACCTTGGTAATCTCTTTGGTGTAAGTATGAAGTAACTAACAAATTGCTAATTTCAGCAGCGTTAGGAGATGTAGGGTATTTAGCTAAAAAACCTTTTAAAACATCAGGAACACTTTCATATGGATTTCCTTCTTCATAACTCAATTTAGCGTAATTTAAAGAAGAACTTTGAGTAATTTGAGCATCAAAATCCATTTCGCTAGCATTTTTAAATGCGTTTAATGCTTCCGTTTTTTTATCTAATTCTAAATAACATTCTCCTAAATGGTAATAAGCATTTTGTGCTACTTTGTTATTTCCACCAATAATTTTATTGAAATTACTAACAGCTGTTTCGTAATCTTTTTGTTGATAATAAGCATAACCTAAATAATAGTAATCAGTGTTTGTCCAACGACCATTTTTACCTTTATAGTTTTTTAAGTATGGAATAGCTTTTTCATATTTTTTAAGGTTGAAATAACTTTCTCCTACAATTTTAGAAATTTCTGAAATCTCTTTTTTGTCCTTTGTAGTTTTTAATAATTGTTCTCCAATTTGAATTGATTTATCGAATCGCCCAGCTTTAAAACTAATATCTAAAATGTAATAGTTTGCTTTAGCTTGGTAGGTAGCATCGTTTGCTAGTTGACTTAAATTGTCTTCTGCTTCTCCAAAGTTTTCTTGTTTGTAGGCAATATAACCGTAGTAATAACGAGCATCGTTACCATAAATAGGATTTCCTAACAAGGCTTGAAAACGAGATTTGGCATCTCTTAGATAATTAGAAACTAAAAGTGCATATCCCATTTTATAATTGAGCTCATTTTTTTCTTCTGGACTCAATAGTTTTTCATTTACTTTTTGATACCATTTTAGAGCATGGGCCGCTTTTCTATTAGCAAAATAATAATTACCAACATTTAAAAAAGCCTTCTCTTTTTTATTATTATAAGGGTAATTTTCAACAAATTGATTAACTCTGTAATCAGCATCATCTTGTTGTAATTTAATAGCACACATAGCATCGTAATAGTCTGCATCAGCTTTTAAATTATGATGTTTTTCAGAGTTTAGTGAAACTTCACGAAAAACTTCTTGAGAAGCAGCATATGCTTTATTGTTGTACAAACGCATTGCTTTATGGAAATCGGCATTTACATCAGTATTTATAGCCGATTCTTGTGCTATTACTGCTGTTGTAAAGGTTAAAAAAAGAAATAAGTAGCAGCTTTTTTTGAAACAATTAAATCTCATATTTTTTAGTTATCTAGAAACTATAACGTTAGTTTTTTATTTTTGTTGGGAGACTTTTTATCAAAAGTAAGAAATGTTACAGAATTACGTTATAAAATTTTAGATTTGTAAAAAACTATACTCCATGGAAAACCCTGTTTTACACCTTGAAAATGCAGATATTTATCAACAAGACAATTTAGTATTGTCAAAAGTAAACTTTACACTAAACAAAGGTGACTTTTATTATTTAATTGGTAAAACGGGGAGTGGGAAAAGTAGTTTGTTAAAAACCTTGTATGGAGATTTACGTTTACAACGCGGTTTAGGAAGTATAGTTGATTTTGATTTAAAGAAAATGAAGGAAAGTGATATTCCTTTTTTACGAAGAAAATTAGGAATTGTTTTTCAAGATTTTAAATTATTAAACGATAGAAATGTTTTTGAGAATTTAGAATTTGTGTTAAAGGCGACTGGTTGGAAAGATAAAACTGAAATGAAAGATAAAATTCATGAGGTTTTAGATAAGGTAGGGATGAAGGAGAAGTATTACAAGAAAACTTTTGAGTTGTCAGGAGGTGAGCAGCAACGTGTAGCAATTGCAAGAGCATTATTAAATGATCCTGAATTAATTTTAGCAGATGAGCCAACTGGGAACTTAGATCCAAAAACTTCATTAGAAGTAATGGAGTTGTTAAATGAAATTCATCAAAGTGGAAAAACGATTCTTATGGCAACTCATGACTACCAATTAATTGTGAAATTTAAACAGAAGGTGATTAAATGTGAGGGAGGAGAATTGTTTGAAGTAGTGCAGCAAGCTGTATAGTATATAAAAACAAACCCACTTCAAGAATGAAGTGGGAAAATTGCTATGAAAAACTATGAAAAGAAACACTACTAATGCTTCTCTACTATAAAGACGTTTATATTAGCGAAATCTTACACAGTTATAGGAATTTTAACAAAAGTTTATAAAAAAAAATCCTGAGTAATAAGACTACTCAGGATTTTTATATTATACAGTATTAACTTATTAGAAAGTTAAAGCAGTATTGTTGTTTTTAACAGCTTCAGCTGAAGAAGTTAAAGCAGCTTTTTCTTTTTCGCTTAAGTTAATTTCAACGATTTTTTCAATTCCGTTTCTTCCTAATACAACAGGAACACCGATGCATAAGTCTGATAAACCATATTCTCCTTCTAATAAAGCAGAACAAGGGAAGATTTTCTTTTGGTCACAAGCAATTGCTTGTACTAAACCTGATACAGCAGCACCTGGAGCATACCAAGCAGAAGTACCTAATAAACCTGTTAAGGTAGCACCACCTACTTTTGTGTCTTGTTTTACTTGTTCTAATCTTTCTTCTGATAAGAATTCAGATACAGGAACAGAGTTACGAGTAGCCAAACGAGTTAAAGGTACCATTCCTTTGTCAGAGTGCCCACCAATAACCATTCCGTCAACATCAGAAATAGGAGCTTCTAAAGCCTCAGCTAAACGATATTTGAAACGAGCAGAGTCTAATGCACCACCCATACCAATAATTCTGTTTTTAGGTAATCCAGTTGCTTTATGTACTAAGTATGTCATTGTATCCATTGGGTTAGATACTACGATGATAATTGTATTAGGAGATTGTTCAACTAAACTAGCAGCTACAGATTTTACGATACCAGCATTGATTCCTAATAACTCATCACGAGACATTCCTGGTTTACGAGCGATTCCTGAAGTAATTACACAAATGTCTGATCCAGCAGTTTTGCTATAATCTCCTGTAGTTCCTGTAATTTTAGTATCGAAACCATTTAAAGAAGCAGTTTGCATTAAGTCCATTGCTTTACCTTCAGCAAAACCTTCTTTAATGTCAACTAAAACAACTTCAGAAGCGAAATTTTTAATAGCAATGTACTCAGCACAACTTGCACCTACAGCACCTGCTCCTACAACCGTTACTTTCATTTTTTTATATTTTTAATTGTGATGATTAATTCTTACTTCAAAAATAAGAAAAAAACAAAAAGAGCACTGTTAATCAGCGCTCTTTTTTGTTTCTTTTTTTTAAAAAAACTATTTAAAAATTTTAACTTGATTTTTTCTTGAATAATAAATCATATCTGTTGCAAAATCAACATCGTAAACTGGTTTATTATTCTCTAAGACTATTTTATCAATTTCTTTTCCTGTCTCTTTATTTACTTTTACAAGTAACTTAGAATTGTTTTCACCTTTCGCAAAAATCAAAGCGTATTTATTGGTTTCTTGCATTGCATTGAATCGATCATTAAGAAAACTTCCTGTAACACCTGCAGCAATATAACCTGATTCTCCAATTGCTTTTGTTCTTTCACCAAATAAAGCTGAAGTATTAGAATTTTTCACAGAGTTACCTTTAGAATCTTTATACTCAGTTGTTACAGTAACTTCAGCAGTAGCTGCAGCTGAAGCTACCTGAGCTGCTTGAGATAATCCTTTAAATATTTTTCGCCCAAGCTCTCCTGGTTGAGAATACTTCTTGTGAAATAAGAGTTTTCCATTAAAATCAACTCCTACAACCTCACTTTGTCCAGAAATAGAAATATTATTAGGGAAAAGAATCATACTAGAAATTGTCTTTTCACTCTTAAGCTTTAACTTAGAAAAAGGTTTTGGTCTTTTAGTTGAATTTTCATTAAACTTATACAGTTCTTCATCATTAAAAACAATAAAATTTCCGCTTTTCGCATCATAATCCGCAAATGTTGGTCTTTTTTCATTAAGTTTTAAATTCTTACTCCAAACTTTTTTCCCTGTCTTATAATCAACCATGTTAGCATAAGTAGAGGTAACATATAATATTCTATTATTATTTGTTTTTTCTAAGAAGAAAATTGGGTCATCATCGTTATCTGATATAGTAACATCTCCTCTCCATAGTTTTTCACCGTCTTTGTTTATAAGCATCATCTCATCATCATATACATAAAGAAAATCACTATCAATAGGAATTACAGATTTAATACCCTTTCCTTTCGGATCCTTTTTCCACAACTTTTTCCCAGTATTATAATCATAAAAATTAAAACCTTTATAGTGTGCTAAAAGCATTTTATCTTGCCAATCTTCAAACAATATTAAGAATTTAGTGCTTAAAGGTTTTTTCCATATTTTATTCCCTGTAGGAACATCATAAAGTTCAATTTCATTTTTAAAACCCAAAAAGCCTTTTTTCTTAATGGTTATCAGTTTATTACCGTCTAAAGAGTTCTTATAATCAAGAATATTCTTTTCTTCAGACTTCCATAATAGCTTACCTGTTGATTTATCTAAAGTATAGAACTTAGTTTTTATTAATGCAAAAACCTTATCTTTTGTATACGTAAATTTATCCTTAAATACAGTTCCACTTAATTTTAAAAGAGAATTAAAAAATTCAAAAAATTGATCAGAGACAGCAGTTTTCCATGCAAATTCTTTATCAGAAAGCAAATATTTAGCTACTATTAATTTGTTTTCACTAATACCATATAACAATAAAGCATTTTCATCAAATAAATACTTAGATTGAAAATATCTTTCCAAACTTGGAGGGTTAAAGATAAGCTCACCATTAAAACTATTATAAACATATAGTTTATTAGAGTGAAATAATTGAATAAAAGGGGTGTCTTCAATATAAGCAAACTCTCTTTCTCCTGGAAACAAAGAACCTAAAACATCAACGTTAATATCCCCATCCATTGAACTAACGTCTAAAACAACACTATTATTTTTTTGTTTTTTTGCAGACCATATTATTTCTTCTTTAGTAGGGTCATAGCCGTGTACATTATCTCCTTCAGAAATAACACTAATACCATTAAAAGGCACTACTAACAAATCTGTTACTTTATTCTCAAAATTTAGTGTTTTTGATGCATCACGTTGTGAAAAAGCGGCAAATGACACTGTAGTTATTAATAAGGTTAGAAACCTCTTCAAGTTAAACATTTTCTATAATTTTTATTGTTAATTTTTTTACTAAATTTTATCTAAAGCTAAAAGCAATACCTGCATTAACAGAGTTATACTCTTGTAAGGTATAACTTCCGAAGATTTTAAAGAAACCTAAACTTAAACGAGCACCCAAAGTAGTGTTAAAACTTCCAGAACTAGAGCTAAGAGATAGTGGGTTTGTTCCAAGATTCTCTCTTTCTGTACCTAAAGGCGTAGAATAGTTCGCGTAAAAACTATCTCCTCTCATATCTAAGCTTGTGTTACCTCCGTTATATCCAACACCTCCATAAATATTGATAATAGGAAAGTTTAAAGAAGCTATAGCTTGAACAGTATATGAATTTAATCTAAATTCTGTAACAGCATTTCTAGCTTCAATGTCTCCATTTACATCACCAATAGTATAATCTACATTCATATTTGTGTAGGCGGCTAATAAAGAAACATGTAAAGGAGTCTTGTCCATTGGACCGAACCAATCTGTGATTTCTTTTTTAACACCAATACCAAATAATCCTCCTTTTACATCGTCTGAACCTACTTTAGGAGAATATCTAAGCATTGCTTCAAATTTAAAAGGAAGCCCTAGTCCTACCTGAACAGATGGTGCTGGTACAGCATTTGCTGGTAAGTCTTCTTTAATACCTTCAGGCATAGTAAAGTTGGCCTCAACTTGCTGTCCATCTATAGTAGTTGTGTATGTTAATTCAGCAGGAGTTATCGAGTTACTTCCGGCAACTGTAGCTGTAGTGTTTTGGTTATATGTAGTGTTGTTAGATAGTCCTATTTTCGTTAGATTAAACATTTCATCCTCAGAAGGGATAAAAGATGCATTTGCTCCTATAGAAATGTCAAAACCAAATTTTTTATGAACTTTAGCAGTGTGATACCAACCATTGTTCATGCTGTAAATAAAACCTTTCATAGCAGGATCTAAATAAGCATTTGTTAATTTGCTAGCATCTTCTTTTGCTAATAAAATAGTTTCTAACTCCTGAGCTTTAACACTAAAGCTTACCATTAAAGTTAAAAGTGGTAAAAGAATTTTTTTCATAATTATGAGGGTGTTGTTTTAAACGGTAAAAATATAAAATAAAAAAAAGCTCAATAATATTATTGAGCTTTTTTAAAGTTAAGAAAATATTTTATGCATCAATATTAGCATATTTTGCGTTCTTTTCTATAAAATCTCTACGTGGCGGAACTTCATCTCCCATTAACATAGAGAAAATTCTATCTGCTTCTGTTAGGTTATCAATAGTAACTTGTCGTAATGTTCTAAACTCAGGGTTCATGGTAGTGTCCCATAATTGTTCAGCGTTCATCTCTCCAAGACCTTTATAACGTTGAATAGTTACAGAGCCACCCATTTTTTGAGCAATTAAATCACGTTGATTGTCGTCCCATGCGTACTCACGTTTTTGTCCTTTTTTAACTAAATATAAAGGAGGAGTAGCAATATAAATATATCCTTGTTCAACCATTTCACGCATGTAACGGAAGAAGAATGTTAAAATTAAAGTAGCAATGTGAGAACCATCAACATCGGCATCACACATAATCACTACTTTATGGTAACGTAACTTAGATAAGTTTAATTCGCGAGGATCGTCTTCTGTACCTATAGAAACACCTAAAGCAGTAAACATATTTTTGATTTCTTCGTTCTCAAAAACTTTATGTTGCATTGCTTTTTCAACATTTAAGATTTTACCTCTTAAAGGAAGAATAGCTTGGAAGTTACGGTCACGACCTTGTTTTGCAGTACCTCCTGCCGAGTCTCCCTCTACAAGGAAAATTTCACATTGAGCAGGATCAGTTTCTGAACAGTCTGATAATTTACCAGGTAAACCACCAATACTCATTACTGTTTTACGCTGTACCATTTCACGAGCTTTACGTGCTGCGTGACGCGCTTGCGCTGCTAAAATAACCTTTTGAACAATGGTTTTAGCGTCATTAGGGTTTTCTTCTAAGTAGTCTGTTAACATTTCAGAAACTGCTTGTGATACAGCAGCACTTACTTCACGGTTACCTAGTTTTGTTTTTGTTTGACCTTCAAATTGAGGTTCAGCTACTTTTACAGATACAATTGCTGTTAATCCCTCACGGAAATCATCACCAGCAATTTCGAACTTTACATTTTTAAGTAAACCAGATTCGTCTGCATACTTTTTTAATGTGTGAGTTAAACCACGACGGAAACCTGATAGGTGTGTACCTCCTTCGTGTGTGTTAATATTGTTTACGTATGAGTGTAAATTTTCGGCATATGAATCATTGTATACCATTGCAACTTCTACAGGAATACCATTTTTTTCACCTTCCATAGAAATTACATCTTGGATGATTTGAGTTCTTGTTCCGTCTAAGAACTTAACAAATTCAGATAAACCTTCTTCAGAATGAAATGTTTCAACAATATCATTGCCTTCATCATCTTTATTACGTTTGTCAGTTAACGTAATAGTAATACCTTTATTTAGGTATGCTAACTCACGCATACGAGTTGCTAAGGTATCGTAGTTGTATTCTGTTGTCTGTTGAAAGATTGATTTATCAGGTAAAAAGGTAACGATTGTTCCTGTAAAGTCGGTTTCTCCAATAGTTTTTACTGGATATAAAGTCTTTCCACGTTCATATTCTTGTTGCCAGATTTTACCGTCTTTGTGTACGGTTGCGGTTAAATGATCAGAAAGTGCATTAACACAAGAAACTCCAACCCCGTGTAGTCCTCCAGAAACTTTATATGAGTCTTTGTCGAACTTACCACCAGCACCAATTTTTGTCATTACTACTTGTAAAGCAGACACTCCTTCTTTTTTATGAATCCCTACAGGAATACCACGACCGTTATCTTTTGTGGTAATAGAGTTATCTTCGTTAATAGTAACTTCAATTGCGTCACAGTGACCTGCTAAAGCTTCATCAATAGAGTTATCTACTACCTCGTATACTAAGTGGTGTAAACCACGCACTCCAACATCTCCAATATACATGGAAGGGCGCATACGTACGTGCTCCATTCCTTCTAGTGCCTGAATACTATCGGCAGAATAATTATGTTTTTTTTCTTCGCTCATTATAAAGAGAATTAAATTAAAATCTTTATCATAAAAAAATCGCTCGAAAGCGACTGTAGTTGTCTTACAAATTTACAAATTTTATACCTTAAAATAAAGTTTTTAAGCGGTTTTTACGAGAGTTTATCAACAATTGCTTTAAAAATAAAAAAGCTCTTAAAAAGGCTAAAAAGCTTCTTAAATTAAATTTAATAGGAAGTAGAGTAGGTGTTGTAATTTTTTTTTCAGTAAAATTGCTTGTATGGCTTTAAATACGTTTTATAAAAGTTAGGTTAGGGTATTGTTTATTTAGTGTTAAAAAAATGTATTTAAAATATTTTTAAGTAGTAATTAGGTTGATTATATGTAAAAAATTAACATTTTTTAAGGTTTTTGTTATGTTTTTTGTTAATATTGAATTTAGTATTAATAAATTAAAATTTTTAAAAAATGAAAACCCCCCGAATTTTATTAGGAGCTTTATTTGCTTCAATGTTATTTATGAGCTGTAATAGTTCAGAAGAATTAATTGAAAATCCTGAAAACATTGTTCAAGAAGAATTGTCAAATTCAGTAAACAAGAAAGAAATTACAATGCAGTTTATTGATTTGATGAAAAACCAAAGTTTTAAAGAAGCTACAGTTGAAATGTTGAAAAATCAACAGCCAAGTGTTGCAATGTCCAAAATTTTAGAAAGAACATCTGATTTAGTAAGTACTGAAAAAGCGTACAAATTGTTGTCATCTAAAACTATGATGTTGGAAGGTAGAGCATCGAAAGGAGCTGCTCCTGAAAAGATTGAAATATTAGAAGTTTGGATGCATAATGAAAAAAACATGGGTGACTTTTCAGATGTGTTATTTTCTTATGCTCCAGAAGGAGATGAAAAAACATGGACCAAGGTTGAGGCTTACACTATGAATAAGGAGCTTGTTTATTTAGACCCTAAAGAAGCCCCTAGTCAAACAGTTATTGTTATTGAGACTGATGGTTTTGAGACTTTAAAAAAGGAAGTAGCTTACATGAATGAGTATCTTCAAGAGAGTGGAGTTCAGAATAATAGGTTTTTAAATTCTTCATTTGATTTGAATACTCAATCTGCGAGAGGTACAGGTTTAGAAACTACAAAACTAGATAAAATTAGATTGAATGACGATGAAGAGCCGTGGATTAGTGGTGCTGCTGAAGTGTATGCGGTAACATCAGGTATTAAAGATGATAATAATAATCCTGAAATTAAGGTGATACCTATGTATTATTTGGATCATGATGATACCGATTATTATCCAAATCAAGTTATGTT
This sequence comes from Tenacibaculum ascidiaceicola, assembly GCF_047470925.1. NCBI lineage: Bacteria > Pseudomonadati > Bacteroidota > Flavobacteriia > Flavobacteriales > Flavobacteriaceae > Tenacibaculum > Tenacibaculum ascidiaceicola. The sequence continues at coordinate 314,438 of NZ_JAZKJP010000005.1, read as the reverse complement.
GTTTTGGGATGATTACCAATATCAAGCTGCAAATATTCAATTGTTTGAAAAAGATGATAATACTAATTATAAAGACTTAGTATCTGCTATTGTAAATGGTGTTTTTCAAATAATAGGAACAGTTTCAACGCAACCTTGGGTTAGTGTTTTAGGGCAAGTAGCAGGAGCTATAATTCAAGCGATGCCTGATAGTTGGTACGCCAATAATGATGATTATGTAGACTCATTTTATACAATTGAAAAGAATAAAAGTTACTATAATTATTACGGTGCTAGAAGAAATGCAAAAATAAACTTATCTCCTTTTTATATTGCGCCAAATTAAAAAAGGTAAAGGATAAGTAAATTAAAGAGCATTCTGAATTTTCAGAATGCTTTTTTTATTACTGAATAGTTTTATCAAGGTGTTTATAGTTGTATGCTGTAAGGAAAATGGGAAGAGTATTTTTGTTTAGAGAGTTCTTTAGGACAGATACCGAATTTTTTCTTAAAACAATTGGAAAAGTAAGAGCTACTATTAAAGCCTACATCTGTTGAAATTTGGTTTATAGCTGAAGAGCTCATTGTTATGGAATCTATAGATTTTAAGAGTCGAAATTCTTTTAAGAGTCGGTTAATAGATTTTCCTGTAATGTCTTTACAATTTCTATATAGTTTAGTTTTAGACATCATCATTAAGGTGCAGATATCAGAAACTTTAAATTTAGGTTTATGATAATTTTTTGAAAGTATTTCCATTAAACCTAATATGAAGGACTCTTTTTCGGGAGTTAACCAGTAAATTTTTTTTAAATTAGAAAGAGAAGGATGCATGTTTATTGTTTTTGAAGAAACAATAAGTTGTTCTTTCTTTTTTATAAGATAAAGTAGTTTTGTTAACTTGGGAATTATTTGAGTAAAAGTGGTTTCTTTATTGTTGTGTAATGATGCATATAAAATAATTTTTGTAGAAGTATTGCCTGCTCTTTTATTTAGTTTATCTAACATAGAAACCGTGCAGCCCAAAGCATTTTTAAAAGAGTGAAATGAAGCTATAATGTTTTCGCTATCTTCTATTTGATGCCCTTTATAAGAGGTGATTAAGTTTTGGATAATAGCTTTTTTAAACGATAAAGACTCAAGAGTTTTTGTTCTATTCAATAAAAATGTTTTTTTATTGAATGTTTGAGCTAGAAAAATTACTGAATGTTTTTTTGGAGGGTATAATGATTTAGACTGTATCGCTTTAAGTTTTCGTACACTCTTTAGGAAGGCATAAACTAAATGGTTATTAACAGGAGTTATTTTGTAAGGGTGTAAATTAATGGATTTATAATATAATTTTTGTATAAATCTCTTATCAGGAGCTTTTATAAGATAAAAAACACTATTTTTTTTGCGGTCAATCCAGCAGTTAATACATTTTTTAACGAGATTCTGTTGAAGTTTAGAGTAAAAGGCAACAGCTAAATCAATAGCAGTGTTGTTATTAGTTATATGTTGAATCAAATAAACGGACATATGTAAAGTTAACAAATAGAAACTAGATAAGTTGTTAGCTTTGAGGGAAAAAGGGAAAACCCCTAGTAAATAGGGGAAAACACTTAAAAAGTATTTTACTTAAGGTGTAAAATACTTTTTGTTTTGTTATGATTGAAACTCATTTCTTAATGAATATTACCATCATAATCTAGTTTTAAGTTTTTTCGTTTCCCATCTTTCCTAATTTGAACTTTAAATACTTTTTTTGAGTTACTATTGTTTCTGTAAGTTACAAGGTAAACATCTTTATGTATTATCCAGCCAGGATATTTATTCGTAATAGCAGTTCTCACAACTTTAGGCAGTAGTATGTTTTTGTAACGTTCAATAGAACTCATAATTTTACCATTAGAATCGTAAGTAGCTGTTATTAATCCAGTTGTTCCTCCTTCTTTTTTTGTTCTAAAAATTACTTCATAAGCTTCAAATTCTCTATCAAAAATAGGGTCTTCAGTAATGTCATACCTAGCAGCTTCGTTTTCTAGGTTTTTGACCAGCTCGGGTGTGTCTTTGTGTTGTACCTCGTTAAGATAGCTTAGGTTTAATGGTTTAATGGTTACAGGCTCTAAAATAATATTTTTAGCGACTCCATTATTTTGAGAATGTACTAGGCTGGTTAGACCTAGAAAGAGCAAACCAAATACAAATTTCTTCATAATACTAAGTTTTAGTGATTGTTAAAAAAAAAACGAGGAGTATGAGTAATAATTCGGTTTTGAGGCAGAACAAAATTAACATCAAATAAATGAAATTGTTATTAAAATTGTTCTTATTACTATAAAAAATGATTCGTAAAACAATAAGTAGATTAAATCTAACAAGATTTTGAGGTTATCTGGTTTTAATTAAAAGTTCCAGTTTATAAACGGGAGGGTGCGCTTTTCATTTTTATTCAACAAACCAACCTGAAAACCTTTTAATGATTTTGTATTATTAACTAATCCAATTTGAATACCTTTAAGGTCTTCTGTGTAGTTCAAAACTCCTATTTGGGCTCCATTAGTTAAGTTTTGGTTTTTGTTATTGTTATTTTGGATTCCAATTTGGATTCCATTGGTGAATTCTGAAACGTTAAATCCTCCAATTTGAGCTCCGTTTAAAGTTTGTGTATGATTTCCAATGAAGCCTCCGCTGATACCATTCATAATGTAGCTGTCATTTCCTAAAATACTTAAAGCCATTCCGTTTTGTTTTTCAATTATATTTCCTATTCCTGCAATTGCTATCCCGTTCATTTTTATAAAATACTGACCAATGAAAGCACCTGAAATACCATTAACTTGAGTTTCCGAGCTGGATCCAGATGATAGGTTTATTCCATATACAATTTCTGAAGGTTCTGAATCAAGTTTATTTTCAAATTCTGTTAAACTGGTTGATAAAGGAGATTTAGGCACAAGAGGTAGAAGTATACCTGGACCAGGGATCTCTAATCGAACCCCAAATGTTCTGGTTAGTGTAGAGTCTGTAAAAATTGATTTTGGAAAAGTGCCGATTGATACACCAGCAATATCTGTGTTTTTAGAATGAGTTGTCCAAATAGGGGCTCTAAATTTTCTGCTTTGCGCTTGTGTTGTTAAGCAACAAATTAGTAATAGTAAGCAAATGTTTTTCATAATTTATTGATTTTGTTTAGGGTAAAATTATTGTGATTAATCAAATTTTATTTGTTTGATTAGCAGTTTTATAAAAGTATTTTTGTGATTATCACAAAATGATTACTTTTAAAAATGTTTCAGAAGGTTTTATTAGAGCGAATAAAAAAAGAGTTAAGAGGCAAATCACTTAACGATACATTGGCTGTTGTTTTACAGATTAGTTATGATGCTGCGCACAGAAGGACGAGTTTAAAAAGCAAGATTTCTTTAGATGAGGCAGTTTTGTTAGCTAAACATTTTAACTTTTCATTAGATACATTATATGGAGAAGTAGTGAAAAATTATGTGTCAGTAGAAAAAACACTTCAAATAAAAGATGAAGATAGTTTACGAGAATATTTTGATACCTCTTATAATTTATTAGTTGAAACAGCAAAAGATAAAAGTTTTAAAATTTACTATTCAGCAAAAGACATCCCGTTGTTTTATTTAATTGATGACTCGATATTAAGCAGGTTTAAAATATATGTTTGGATGAAGCTGCTTTGTGCAGAATTTAGAAATGTTCGTTTTGATAGTTTCTATCCTAAACTATCTACTATACAATCAGGAAAGCGACTTGGAGATTTTTACAGCTTTTTGAATGTGTCTGAAATTTGGGATACAACAACTATCAATAGTACGCTAAAGCAGATTTACTTTTATTATGAAGCAGGGCAAATCTCTGCGATTGAAGCAATGAGTCTTTGTAGAGAGTTAAAGATGTTGTTGAATAGTATTTCTGAAAAGGTTTTAGAAAATAAAGGATTTGAACTTTACTATAATGAACTATTATTGATGAATAATAATGTACTGGTGTTTAACCAAGAGCAACAGCTTCTATTTGTTCCAAATTCTATGCTTTCATATTTTAAAACAGCAGATAGTGAAACATGTTTAGAAGCTAAAAACTACATGGAGAATCAAATTAAGCATTCGAAACTTTTAAATACCTCTGGAGAAAAAGAGCAAAATAAGTTCTATAATAAAATGATGCAGAAGATTAATGCTCTGATCAGTTTAATAAAAGCAGATAGTATTTTAGATTTTGAATAAAAAACCTCACCAAATGGTGAGGTTTTACACAACTAAAATTTGAAAAAAACTAAGAATTTTTCTTAGTATGCGTCTTCATGTACAGCTTTTATAGCTCTACCTGAGGGTTCGTTTTGGTTTTGAAAACTTATATCCCAAGCTAATGCAGTAGGTGTACTACATGCAATTGAAGGAACAGAGGGTACTGTTAAAGCAGCTGTTTCACTAGGGAAATGCTCTTCAAATATTGAACGATAATAATATTCTTCTTTTGCTCTTGGTGTTTGGATGGGAAAACGATGTGAGGCATTTGCCATCATTTCATCAGTAACAGCAGCTTCTACAACTTCTTTTAGAGTATCAATCCAGTTGTATCCAACACCATCAGAGAACTGTTCTTTTTGTCTCCAAGCCACTTCTTTAGGTAAGTAGCTTTCAAAAGCTTTACGTAATACCCATTTTTCCATACGTTCTCCGTTAATCATTTTATCTTCTGGATTAATACGCATTGCAACATCCATAAATTCTTTATCTAAAAACGGTACGCGACCTTCAATTCCCCAAGCCATCAAACTTTTATTTGCACGTAAACAATCATATTGATATAATTTGTCTAATTTGCGTACAGTTTCTTTGTGGAATTCTTTTGAGTTTGGAGCTTTATGGAAGTATAAGTACCCTCCAAAAAGTTCATCAGCACCTTCACCAGATAGTACCATTTTTATTCCCATAGATTTAATAACACGCGCCATTAAATACATAGGGGTAGATGCACGAACTGTAGTTATGTCATAGGTCTCCAAGTTGTAAATTACATCACGAATGGCATCTAAACCTTCTTGAATGGTAAAAGTGATTTCATGATGGATAGTATCAATATATTCAGAGACTTTTTTAGCAGCAGCTAAATCTGGAGATCCTTCTAAACCAATAGAGAATGAGTGTAATTGTGGATACCAAGCAGCATCTTTATCACCAGATTCTACACGCTTAGCCGCATATTTTTTAGCAATGGCTGAGGTGATGGAAGAATCTAAACCGCCAGATAATAAAACTCCGTAAGGAACATCACTCATTAATTGACGATGTACAGCGGCTTCTAACGCATCACGAACTTCATCAATAGAAGTTTGGTTGTCTCTAACAGCTTCATATTCCATCCAGTCACGAGAATACCATTGTTGTAAACCATCTTCACGTGTGTAATAATGACCTGGAGGAAATACTTCAATTTTGTTACAAACTCCTTCTAAAGCTTTTAATTCAGAAGCTACATAGAAAGTACCATGCATGTCCCATCCCATGTATAAAGGAATTATCCCCATGTGATCTCGAGCTACTAGATATTCGTCGGTTATAGAATCGTATACGGCAAAACCAAAAATTCCGTTCAAATCATCTAAAAACTCCACACCTTTTTCTTTATAAAGTGCAAGAATCACCTCACAGTCAGATTTTGTTAAGAACTCATGTTGTTCCTTAAGTTGTTTTCTTATTTCTTTATGATTGTATATTTCTCCATTAGCAGCTAAAACAAATCTACGGTCATGGCTAAATAGAGGCTGTTGTCCAGAGGCAGGGTCAACAATTGCTAATCGCTCATGTACCATAATTGTCTTCTCATCACTATAAATCCCGCTCCAATCTGGACCTCTGTGGCGAATTTTTTTAGCCATTTCTAATAATTGAGGTCTCAGTTTATCTGAAGGTTGTTTTAAATCAAACGCACATACAATTCCACACATAATAATATTTTTTAATTCTATTCTTTTTGGTTTATTTCTGGTACAAATAACAGAGGAATGTTTTTTAATTGTAAGGTAAAAATTAAATATAATTATAAATTAAAACTATAAACATTGTTTTTGTGCTAAAATGAAACTTGTTATTGCCTGTTTGCTCAAATAAGCTTACTGTTTTTTACTTGTAATAAATAATTTGAAAGAAAAGTTTGTAAAATCAAAATCACTTTATACATTTGTAGCATAATGATGAATCAACAATTAAATAACTGGTGGTGGAAAACTCATAACTTACGTTAGTGAGACCATACTGTTATATCTATAATACAACGAAAAGGCTTATCTCATGATAAGCCTTTTTTGTTTTTACAAATTAAATGAAATGAAAAAAATTACTTTTAAAACAATAGCAAAAAAACAATTGGCAGATATGGTTACGCCAGTTAGCTTGTATTTAAGAACAAGAGATAAATATGCAAATAGTTTGCTGTTAGAAAGTTCAGATTATCACAGTAAAGAAAATAGCTATTCATTTTTATGTATAGAACCATTGGTAACAATTAAGGCAGAAGAAGATCAGCTAGTACTGTCTTACCAAAAAGAAGAATTAGAAAGAGTAGCTATTCAAAGAGATTTTTATGAGAGGTTTGATGCCTATAGTGATGTTATTTCTATAGATTGTTCAGGGGAGATTAAATCATTTAATGGATTGTATGGTTACACTACTTTTGATGCTGTACAATATTTTGAAACCATTCGATTTAGTTCTAAAAAAGCATCTTCTGAAATTCCATTATTACAATATAGTTTTTTCCGATTTATAATAGCAATCAATCATTTTAAGAACGAAATGATATTGATAGAAAATATTCCTGAAGGAGAAGAGTCTCGATTATCTGAAATTGAAAACTTGGTAAACTCTCAATCTTTTGCAAAATACGACTTTGCTTTTCAAGGAGAAGAAACTTCGAATATAACAGATGAAGAATTTAAGCAAAGTGTAACCAAAGCAAAGGAACATTGTAAAAGAGGAGATGTTTTTCAATTAGTATTGTCACGCCAATTTCAGCAACAATTTAAAGGTGATGAATTTAATGTATATAGAGCATTACGTTCTATAAACCCTTCGCCTTATTTATTTTATTTTGATTACGGAAGTTTTAAGTTGATGGGGTCTTCACCTGAAGCGCAAATTAAAATAGAAGAAGGTCAGGCAATTATTAACCCAATTGCAGGAACCTTTAGAAGAACTGGAGATGACGAGAAAGATAGGGAGTTAGCAAAAGAGTTAGCAAATGACCCAAAAGAAAATGCAGAACATGTAATGTTAGTTGATTTAGCAAGAAATGATTTAAGTAAACATGCAACCAATGTAACAGTTGAAACGTATAAAGAGGTGCAGTATTTTAGTCATGTAATTCACTTGGTGTCAACTGTGACAGGAAAGATTACAGGAAACTCGATAGAAATTGTAGGAGATACATTTCCAGCAGGAACCTTAAGTGGAGCCCCAAAATACAAAGCGATGGAATTAATTGATAGGTATGAAAATCAAACCCGTGGTTTTTATGGGGGATGTGTTGGGTTTATCGGTTTGAACGGAAATGTAAATCAAGCCATTGCGATTCGTTCTTTTGTAAGTAAGAATAATACTTTATTTTATCAAGCAGGTGCAGGAATTGTTATCAATTCAAAAGAAGAAAACGAACTACAAGAAGTAAATAACAAATTAGCAGCACTAAAAAAAGCATTAGTGTTGGCAGAAAACATATAAGATGGATATACTAATTTTAGATAACTACGATTCATTTACCTACAACCTGGTACATTATGTAGAAGATATCACAGGGAAGTTACCTGATGTATATCGTAACGACGAAATTTCAGTAGAAGAAATTAAAAAATACGATGCTATTATTCTGTCACCAGGACCAGGAATTCCTGATGAAGCAGGTATATTAAAGGAAACTATACAAACCTATGCAGGTAAAACTCCAATTTTTGGTGTGTGTTTGGGCTTACAAGCAATTACTGAAGTTTTTGGTGGGGAGTTAGAAAACTTAAATGATGTGTTTCATGGAGTTGCTACTGAAATGAAAGTGACTAAAAAAGACACTACAACCTTTAAAGGTATTCCAGAAACATTTGAAGCAGCACGCTATCATTCATGGATTGCCTCTCATAACAATTTTCCAGAGGAATTAGAAATAACAGCAATTGATGAAAACGGAAGTATTATGGCACTGCGACATAAAGAATTTGCAATTGAAGCAGTACAGTTTCATCCCGAAAGTATTTTAACTCCAGAAGGGAAAAAAATGATTCAGAATTTTATAGAAAGTGTAAATAAATAATGTCATTTCGAGCGAAGCAAGAAATTTGTTATAAGAGAACTGCTTCATTCTAAGAAAAATAAAAAGAGAAATGAAAAAAATACTAAACACCCTATTTGAACAAAAACGATTAACGAAAGAACAATCGAAAGAAGTGTTGATGAACATTGCACAAGAAAAATATAATGCTTCGCAAATAGCTGCATTTATTACGGTGTTTTTAATGCGTCCAGTTTCAGTTGATGAATTGTCAGGGTTTAGAGAAGCTTTGTTGGAATTAGCAATAAAAGTAGATTTGTCAGATTTTAACACCATTGATTTATGTGGAACAGGAGGTGATGGAAAAAACACGTTTAACATTTCAACATTAACCTCATTTATCGTAGCAGGAACAGGACATAAAGTTGCAAAACACGGTAACTATGGAGTGTCTTCAGCATCAGGATCATCCAATATGTTAGAGTTTTTAAGGTATAACTTTACAAACGATGAAACAACTTTAAAGCGTCAGTTAGAGGTAGCGAATATTTGTTTTTTACACGCGCCGTTATTTCACCCAGCGATGAAAGTAGTGGCTCCCATCCGAAGAGAATTAGGAGTAAAAACATTTTTTAACATGTTAGGACCGTTGGTAAATCCGAGTCGACCACAAAATCAGTTGGTGGGCGTATTCAATTTAGAAGTAGCTAGAGTATACAATTATATGTTACAACAATCGAATGTGAATTATGGGGTGGTACACGCACTAGACGGGTATGATGAAATTTCACTCACAGGAGATTTTAAATTATTTACAAAAGAAGCAGAGCAACAAGTTTCCCCGTCCGATTTAGGACAACGACAAATTGCTCCATCTGCTATTTTTGGAGGAAATACAGTGAAAGAAGCTGCCGAAATATTTGTGAATATTATAAATGGAAAAGGAACAGAAGCACAAAACAATGTGGTATTAACCAATGCTGCTTTTGCTTTAAAAACCTTTGATAAAGAGAAGAGTTTTGAAACTGCTTTTGAAGAAGCAAAAGACTCTTTATTAGGGTTAAAAGCGAAAGAATCGTTAAAGAAATTAGTAAACTAAGAATGAAGAGTGTCAGTTCGATTGAATTTATAAGGAGCGAATAAATTAGTACTGAGAACAAGAATTTCTCGATACAACTTCCTCCTAAAGTCGAAAATCACTTGAAATGACAAAATATTAAAAATTCATAATTGATTATATGACAATACTAGATAAAATAATAGCCTTTAAAAAACAAGAAGTAGCAAAAATAAAAGCTGAGGTTGCTGTTAAAAAACTGGTGGAGAGTCCAAATTTTAAAAGACAATCAATCTCGTTAAAAAAATCATTGTTAGAGCCATATTCAACAGGAATTATAGCCGAGTTTAAACGTCAATCACCTTCCAAGGGAATTATCAATGACAAATCAACAGTTGCAGAAGTAACCCACGGATATTTAGATGCTAATGTAGCAGCACAATCTATTTTAACCGATACTTCTTTCTTTGGAGGAACGATGGCAGATTTGATGGAAGCGAGAGTTATCAACCAACAAAAACCAATTTTGAGAAAAGATTTTATTGTTGATGGATTTCAAATCGTGGAAGCAAAAGCTATTGGAGCCGATGTAGTTTTATTAATAGCTACTTGTTTAACCCCAGAACAATTGAAAAATTACGGACAGTTAGCTACAGACTTAGGTTTAGAGGTATTGTACGAAGTACATACACAAGAAGATTTAGATAAAATAGGAGATTTAGACAATAAAATTATAGGAATTAACAATAGAAACTTAAAAACATTTGAAGTTGATTTAGAACACTCTATCAACTTAGCAAATCAAATTCCTGATACTGTTGTGAAGGTTTCTGAAAGCGGAATTTCTGATCCAAGAATTATTACGGGGTTAAAAGAACATGGTTTTCATGGTTTTTTAATAGGAGAAAATTTTATGAAAACAGATAACCCTGGACAAGCATGTCAAGAATTTATCGATCAAATTAGATAATATGAAATTAAAAGTTTGCGGGATGAAGTTCGTAGAAAATATTCAGCAAGTAGCTGAATTACAACCTGATTATTTAGGCTTTATTTTCTATGAAAAATCTCCAAGAAATTTTGAAGGTATCATTCCGAAACTACCCAAAGGAATCAAAAAAGTAGGCGTTTTTGTAAATGAATATGTAGAAATAGTAGTTTCATTAGTTGAAGAATATCAGTTAGAAGTAGTTCAGTTACATGGAGATGAATCTGTAGCGTATATTAAAGAGTTAAAACAACATCTACCAAAAGTAGAAATCATAAAAGTATTTGGAATTAAAAGAGCATTCAATTTTGAGCTTTTAAAACCGTACGAAGAAGTAGTTGATTACTTTTTGTTTGATACTAAAGGAAAAGAGCGAGGAGGAAATGGGATAACATTTAATTGGCAAGTTTTAAAAGATTATAATTCAACAAAAGGGTACTTTTTAAGCGGTGGAATAGGTTTGGAAGAAGTAGATGAATTAACCATGTTTTTTAAAACGTCAGCATCTAAGTATTGCTATGCCATTGATGTGAACAGCAAGTTTGAAACAAAGCCAGGAATAAAATCAGTAAAAAAAATAGAACAGTTTAAGGCTTATTGCCAAAAGCTAACAGCTAAAAGCTAATCATATGAAATTTCAACCAGATAATAACGGGTATTACGGACAATTTGGAGGAGCATTTATTCCAGAATTGTTATACCCAAATGTAAAAGAGTTAGAAGACAATTATATACAAATTATAGAGTCTGAAACTTTTCAGCAAGAATATAAAGACTTATTAAAACACTATGTTGGTCGTCCGAGTCCGTTGTATTTAGCAAAACGATTATCAGAGAAATACGGAGCGACTATTTATTTAAAGCGAGAAGATTTAAATCATACAGGAGCGCATAAAGTAAATAACACCATTGGTCAGATTTTAATAGCAAAACATTTAGGGAAGACTAAAATTTTAGCAGAAACTGGGGCAGGCCAGCATGGAGTGGCTACAGCAACAGTATGTGCTTTAATGGGATTAGAGTGCGTTGTTTTTATGGGAGAAACCGATATTAAACGTCAAGCACCCAATGTAGCACGTATGAAAATGCTAGGAGCAACAGTAGTCGCTGCAACGAGTGGAAGTAAAACCTTAAAAGACGCTACCAATGAAGCGATTCGTTATTGGATTCAACACCCAGATACGTATTATTTGATAGGTTCTGTAGTGGGGCCACATCCATATCCGGATATGGTAGCACGTTTACAAGCAGTAATTTCAGAAGAAATGAAAATCCAATTAAAGGAGCAAACAGGGAAAGAGAATCCAGATACTATTATAGCATGTGTAGGAGGAGGAAGTAATGCTGCAGGTGCTTTTTATCATTATTTAGAGGATGAAGAAGTGGAATTAATTGCAGTTGAAGCAGCAGGATTAGGAGTGAATTCTGGAGAAAGTGCTGCGACATCACAATTAGGAGAAGTAGGAGTTATTCATGGAAGTAAAACCATTTTAATGCAAGATGAGTACGGACAAATTGTAGAACCGTATTCGATTTCAGCAGGATTGGATTATCCAGGAGTTGGTCCTTTGCATGCTTATTTACATGAAACAAAACGCGCAACGTTTATGAATGCTACTGATAAGGAAGCTTTAGATGCAGCCTACGAGCTAACAAAAATAGAAGGAATTATTCCTGCTTTAGAAAGTGCACATGCCTTGGCAGTATTACCGAAAATGAATTTACAAAAAGATCAAGTTGTGGTGGTGAATTTATCAGGAAGAGGAGATAAAGATTTAGAAACGTATATAAAACATTTAAGCTAATAGCCTCTGGCTAATGGCTAAAAGCTATTAAAAATGAACTCAATTCAAGATATATTCAATCAAAAAGAAAACGATTTACTATCAATTTTCTTTACAGCAGGTTTTCCAAAATTAGACGATACCACAAAAATTATTGCTGAACTAAGTAATAGCGGAGTTAATTTTATAGAAGTAGGTTTGCCATACTCTGATCCATTGGCTGATGGTCCTACTATTCAGCATAGTAGTGATGTAGCATTGAAAAATGGCATGAATCTCGATGTTGTTTTTAAGCAATTAGAGTCGATTAAAGATTCAAATAAAACGCCTTTGGTATTAATGGGCTATTTGAACCAAATTATTAAATATGGAGAAGATAAATTCTGTAAAAAAGTAAAAGATTGCGGAATTGACACTGTCATTATTCCCGATTTACCTATGGTTGAATACGAGAACCATTATCAACAGTTATTCAAAAACTACGGAATTACAAATGTGTTTTTAATTACGCCACATACTTCAGATGAACGTATCCGTAAAATAGATGCTTTATCAGGTGCTTTTATTTATGTAGTTGCTTCAGCATCTATTACAGGTGCTAAAGGCGAAGTTTCCGAAGAACAAATCAATTATTTTAAAAGAATTAAAGCGATGAATTTACAAAGTAAGCTTATTGTTGGTTTTGGTATTTCAGATCATAAAACATTCTCTACTGCTTGTGAATATGCAAACGGAGCAATTATTGGTTCAGCTTTTATAAAAGAGCTAGAAAAAAAGGGAGTTGAAGGAATTGGTGATTTTGTGAAAACTGTTAAGAACTGTTAATATATTCCTAATTTTATTAGAGTTTTAGTCATAATGAAGTAATTTGGGGATTTAAAAAATCAAACAACATGACTAAAAAGATATTCTTAGGGGTGGCTTTAATAGCAAGTAATTTTTTATTTGCGCAACATACGTTAATTCGTAAGCCTGTGATAAGCCCTGATGCTTCTCAAATGGTATTCAGTTATTATGGCGATATTTGGCTATATAACTTTAACAATCAGCAAACAAAAAGGTTGACCATTCATAAAGGTTACGAAAGCAACCCTGTTTGGAGTACAGATGGAACTGAAATTGCATTTTCATCAAATAGAAAAGGAAATGATAATGTATTTGTAACCTCAGTAAAAGGAGGAATCCCCAAACAGTTAACATATTATCCAACAACAAATACACCTACGGATTGGACAAAAGAAGGAGATGTTGTATTCACCACAGGTCGTGTATTAAGAGGTCCAGAATGGGATAAACAAATGTATGTAGTTAATGAAAAAGGAGAAACACCACGTCGTTTATTAACTGCTTATGGAGAAATGGCTTCCGTATCACCAAATGGAAAATTAATTGCTTTTACCAAAGGAGCATGTCGTATTGCACGTGAAGATTATGCTGGTTCTGCACAACGTGACATTTGGATATACAATACAGAAACAAAAAAATATCATCAAATAACAACAAGTAATAAGAACGATCATTCTCCAGCTTGGGATGCAGCCGGAAATTTATATTATATAGGTGCAAAAAGTGGACGTTATAATATTTATAAGCAAGCAATTTTATCAAATGGAACTGCTGATGGAACAGCTACTCAAATAACGCGACAAACTAAAGATGGTGTACAGACATTTTCGGTAAGTAACAGCGGGGTAATTGTTTATACTAGTGGAGCTGATACGTTCAAATTAGTAAATGGGAAAACTCAAAAAGTTAATTTAGATATTGTTTCAGACAATCGTTTTGAAGAAGAAGAAACCAAAACAGTTTCAGGAGACATTAGTAATTATGCGGTTTCACCGAATGGTAAAAATGTAGCTTTAGAAGTTAATGGAGAAATCTTTGTTAAGGAAAACAATAAGGAAAAGAAGCGTTCAAACAATGTAAGCAAGCATCCTTATAGAGATATTAATCCACAGTGGTTAGACGATAAAACAGTTGTTTTTTCTTCTGATAGAGATGGAGTTTATCAATTGTATAGTGCAGTTTCTACAGATACTTTGGTGGGGTTACACCGTAGTTTAAAAACAAAAGTTACTAAGCTTACCAATAACAAAGAAGATATAGAATATTCCTTAGTTTCTCCAGACGGAAAGAAGATCGCTTACCAAGTAGGAAGAGGAATTTTAATGATTGCTGATGTTAAAAAAGGTAAAATAACAAATGCTAAAGAATACTCTAACTCATGGGCAGCAGCAGAGGGAGTTTCATGGAGTCCAGATAGTAAATACATAGCCTATTCTCAAGAAGATTTAAATTTTGATAGTGAAATTTTTATTCAGTCAATTGAAAAACCATCTACCAAAATGAATGTGTCTATGCATCCAAGAAGTGACCGTAATCCAGTTTGGAGTGCTGATGGAAAAAAGTTAGCATTTTTATCAAACAGAAGCGGAATTAATTATGATGTATGGATGGTCTGGTTAGAAAAGTCTGATTGGGAGAAATCGAAGTTAGACCACGAGGAAGGATCTTATTATCCTGAGAAGAAAGTAGAACCTTCTAAAGAGAAAGAAGCAAAAAAAGGTAAGAAAAAGAAGAAAAAAGAAGTAGTAGTAAAAATAGATGAGGACAAAATTTATGATCGCTTAGTACAGGTTACTTCTTTACAAGATGATGAGTATAGTCCAGTATTTAGTGCAGATAGTGATTTTATTTATTTTTCAGCAACTAACCCTGCTACAGAAAAAAGAAGTACATATAAAGTTAAATGGGACGGTAGTAAACCAAAATTAGTTAAAGGTGTAGCCAACGCAAGAAACTTTACTGAAAATAAAGGGAAAATTTACTTTACTTCAAAAGGAAGATTAGCTGAATTAAACACAAAATCAGATAAGGTAACAAGGTTACCACACACTGCTACTTACACTACTCACAGAGACGAAGTTTTTCAGCAGGTTTTTGAAGAAGGTATACGAGCATTGACCGCTGGTTTTTATGATCCAGAATTTCATGGTTATAATTGGAATGCCTTGGTAAAAAAATATAAGCCATGGGTATTGTCAGCAACTACACAACAAGATTACACATATATGTTTAATTTGTTGCTAGGACAATTAAACGCGAGTCATATGGGCTACCGTGGAAGTGCGCCAAGAAATACAAATGATAAGGTTGGAGTATTAGGATTAGAAGTAGAGAATACTAAAAAAGGAGTTAAGGTTTCTTATGTGTTACCAAATTCAGTAGCAGATAAATCTACAAGTAAATTAAAAGTAGGAGATATTATTACAGCTATTAATGGACAAGAAATTAAAAAGAATACGAATTTTTACAGTTTACTAAAGAATACACAATCAAAAGAGATTTTATTGAGTTTAGATAATGGTAAAGATGTAGTGTTACGTCCAGAAAGATCGTTAAGAAGGCTGCAATATGAAGAATGGGTAAATTCTAGAAAGAAATTGGTAGATGAGTATTCAAATGGTCAATTAGGATATATTCATATTCAAGGAATGAATATGCCAAGTTTTGAGCGTTTTGAACGTGAACTAAAAGCAAGTGGGTATGGTAAAAAAGGAATCGTAATTGATGTACGTTATAACGGTGGTGGTTGGACTACAGACCGATTAATGGCGGTATTAAATGTAGATCAACATGCATATACAGTACCAAGAGGAGCAGCTAAAAGTTTAAAAAATCATCAGAAATTTAAAGGAAATTATCCATTTAATGAGCGAGCTATTTTATCTGTAAACACAAAACCTATGGTAGCTTTATGTAATGAAAATAGTTATTCAAATGCAGAGATTTTCTCGCACGCGTTCAAAAATTTAGGTTTAGGAAAATTAGTAGGGCAACCAACTTTTGGAGCAGTAATTTCTACAGGAGGTAAACGTTTGCAAAACGGGTATATTCGTATGCCATTTAGAGCGTGGTATGTGAAAAAATCTGGAAAGAATATGGAGAACGAGGGCCCAGCAGTACCAGATTATTTAGTAAAAAACGCACCAGGATGGAAGGATAGAGGAGAAGATGCTCAATTAAAAAAAGCAGTTGAGGTGTTGTTACAAGATATTAAGTAATAATAACTAAAAATAAGATCAAGCGTAGAGTTTAAACTCTGCGCTTTTTTTATTCCTATTTTTGCCAAATGATGCAGATTACAGAACAAGAATTGTTAGAAAAATTAAAGGTAAATTTTGGATACGATAGTTTTCGTTTAGAGCAACAAGCTATTATTGAAAATATATTAGCAAAAAAAGATACGTTGGTTATTATGCCAACAGGAGGAGGAAAGTCTATTTGTTATCAATTACCAGCCCTGTTTTTTGAAGGAGTTACTTTAGTTATTTCTCCGTTGATAGCCTTGATGAAAGATCAAGTAGATAGTTTAAAGGCAAACGGAATTCCCGCAACTTTTTTCAATAGTAGTCAATCTACCCAAGAGCAGCAAGAAGTGTTCGATGCAATAGCTTCAAAAAGCATAAAACTATTATATGTAGCACCAGAAAGTTTATCATTACTCCAAAATGTATTGAACCAATCTTACATAAGTTGCATAGCAGTCGATGAGGCGCACTGTATTTCTGCTTGGGGGCACGATTTTCGTCCTTCATACAAACAATTAGCATTTCTTAAAAAGTCGCTACCAGAAACTCCAATTGTAGCCTTAACAGCAACTGCAGATAAAGCTACGCAACAAGATATTTTAGAACAGTTAGCTGTACCTTATGCTACACAGTTTATTAGTTCTTTTAATAGAGAGAATATAGCCTTAGAAGTGCGCCCTGCAAACGATAGAGTGCAGCAAATCATCAAATTTATTCAGAAAAGACCTAATGAAGCTGGAATAATTTATTGTTTGAGTAGAAAGGCTACAGAGCAACTAGCTAGTAAATTACAACAAAATAACATCGATGCAAAAGCGTACCATGCAGGATTATCATTTGAAGAAAGAGCCCAAACACAAGAAGATTTTATCAAAGATGATTGCGAGGTAATTTGTGCTACCATTGCTTTTGGAATGGGAATTGACAAATCGAATGTTCGTTGGGTAATTCACTATAATATGCCTAAAAATATAGAAGGCTATTATCAAGAAATTGGACGTTCAGGTCGTGATGGTTTACCAGCAAAGGCCTTATTATTTCATAGTTATGCAGATGTTATTCAGTTACGCCAGTTTATTGAAAAAACAGGAAATAAAGAAGTGCAAGAGGCAAAATTAGAAAGGATGAAGCAATTCGCTGAAGCCACGGTTTGCCGAAGAAAAATATTGCTGAGTTACTTCGGTGAACTGATAGAAAAAAACTGTGGAAATTGCGATGTATGTAAGAATCCACCTCAGTTTTTTGATGGTACTGTTATTGCGCAAAAAGGACTCTCGGCTATTTATCGATTACAAGGAAAAGAAGCTATGGGAACAGTGATTGATGTGTTAAGAGGAGCCAAAAATGCGACTGTCTTAGATAAGAATTACGATAAGCTAAAAACCTATGGTGTAGGGAATGATATTTCTTGGAGAGATTGGCAACATTATTTAATTCAGCTAACCAATCAGGGATATTGTCAAATTGCTTTTCATTTAAATAATAGTTTGCAACTAACTGAGTTTTCAAATAAAGTGCTTTTTGAAGGTGAAAAAGTACAATTAACAACTCCTGTAGAGTTTACAAAAGAAGTAAAAGCGGTAGCAAAAGAGAAAAAGAAAAAAGCAGTTAAGGATACGTTATTTGAACGTTTGCGAAAATTACGTTATCGTATTGCTCAAGAAGAAGATATAGCAGCATATTTAGTTTTTAATGATGCGACTCTTAGAGAAATAGAAAACGAAAGACCACAATCTGACGAAGAGTTTTTAGCAATTAGTGGAGTAGGGCAGCGAAAATTAGAAGTTTATGGGGCTGAGTTTATGGAAGAGATTAAAACTTTTTTAAACGAAAAGAAACGAACTAAAAAAGACACTACTTTAGAAACGTTTAAGTTGTATAAAGAAGGTTTTACGGTTGATGAAATAGCTGAAAATCGAGGATTAAAACCTACCACCATTTTTTCTCATTTATCCAAGCTTTATTTAGAGGGAAAAGATGTGAGTTTAGACGAATTTATTGAAGCTGATACTTTAGCACTTGTTGCAAATGCAAAAAAAGTATTGAAAAACGAAACAACTTTAAAACCCTATTTTGAGTTTTTAGGAGAAAAAGTTCCGTATGAAAAAATACGAGTAGGATTAACTATTTTACAAAGGAAGCGATAAGTTTATTACATATGAGTAAAGAAAACTTTCCTACAGAATCTAAATCAGATGAAGTTTCAAGACTGCAAGAGAGAATTAAAAACCTTGATACTGAAATTACTTCCGTTGAAACTAAGTTATTTCCTTTTGAACAATCATTACGTAATGAGATTTCTGATTTACTTGTAGAAGAAAGGGAGTTGGTTATGTTGTTTAAGCAACAAAAAAAAGCTAAGAAAGAAAAAAGGTTAGCACAAAAAAGAAAAGGTAAAAATTATAAGGAAGTTATTCAAGTCGTTCCTGTTTCAAAAGAACGAGTAACACAAGAAAGAGAGTATCAAAAAGAGAAGAAAAGGTTGTATAAAGAAGCGATGTTGTATGTACACCCTGATAAATTTTCGATGCAAGAAAACGAACAACAAAAAGCGACAGAAACTACCACAAAACTTATTGAAATATACCAGAACGGAAGTTTAGAAGAGTTAGAAGCTTTTCATGCGCATATTTTTGGAGGTAATACGACTATATGTTTTGATAAAGATATTTTGCTCATTCAAAAAACAACCAATAGTACTTCATATTTAGTAAAAGAAGTTGAGCGATTAGAAAAAGTATTGAATGATTTATTAGAGAGTTATACGTATAAAGTTTTAACAACCTATGAAAATCCAATGTCATTTGTAGCCGAATTGAAAGCCTATTATGATGATAGAATTTTTAAACTTCGTAAGCGAACAAGAACAAAAAAATAAACCAGAATTGTTATTAGCAACTCTGGCTTATAATTGATTAATAATTTTTTAATTCTTCTAATTCTTTAATAATATCATCGAGCTTTGAAATAAGACTGTGATATAAAACTTTGGTTGAAATGGTATATACAAAATAACCAATCATTGCAGTAGCTATAGCTACCATAAGTCCAACGCTTAAGATGCCTATAAAGGAAGTTTCGCTAGAAATATAGTTCGATAAAAAGCTTTGCTCTTTTACCCCATAGGCCAATGCGAAAATTGATACAATGGCTAGAGGAATGGCAAAAATGAATAATTTTTTTGTAGCTTTAGATACCGAGTTAATTACACTTCTGTAATTTTTTAAATACGTTAGGTTGTCAGATTTAACATCAATGGTTTTAAATCTTTTTAACAATCTTGTATTAAAAAAGTACAAACTCAAGATTAAAAAAGCGCCGTAAGTTGTAATAATAGTTTCAGATAAAAGGATACCCCCAATAACTACAATTCCTGCCATAGGAAGTAACCCTTTATTGTCAAACTCGTAGGTTCTTCTAATCTTGTTAATGACTGATTTAGACTTCTGGTTGTATATATCGTTAATTTTTGGAGCTATTAATGATTGTTCGTTAACAAAAGCTTCATTCCACCTTTTTTCAATTGATTTTTCCATCTAATAATATTTTTAATTGTTTTTTAATTCTGTTAATACGTACTGCAATATTGTTAGCGCTAGTTCCAATAATTGCAGCAATTTCTTTGTAAGGGTTTTCTTCTAAATGCAGTAAAATTATCGCTCTGTCGACTTCAGATAATTTTTTAATGGCATCGTATAACAAGTTTAAATCTTCGTTTTGAAAAGCTTTATTATCCTCCGATAAATTGGGTGTTTTCTCTAAAGAATATTCTTTTTTAGCATTTCTCTTCGCTAAGGTTAAACAAACATTTAGCGTAATTCTATAAATCCAAGTAGACCATTTCGATTTGTTTTGGAAAGCATCTCTACTTTTCCATATTTGTAAACAAGCTTCTTGATAAAAGTCTTCAAAATCTTCTTGAGAGTCCGTATAAGCTCTACATATTTTAATAATAATACCAGCATGTGGTAAAATGGATGTTATATAAAAATCGTTACTCAAAATTTGGTTTTCTTGATATGTATTCTGAAAAGTAAAATTATTACAAGAGATTAAATAAAAATTTAAAATATTTTATTTTCAGTAATTATTGAAAGTTTAATATTTTATTATATATTTGTGACATGAAATTAGAAGACGCAAAATTAAAATACATTCATACTTGGGGTAGTTTAGCTACCAGCTGGGGTATTAATAAGACCATGGCACAAGTACATGCGTTATTGTTAGTTTCAACAAAACCACTTTCTGCCGATGAAATTATGGAAACCTTAAAAATTTCTAGAGGTAATGTAAACATGAATGTTCGTGCTTTGATTGATTGGGGAATTGTAAGTAAAGAGTTTGTAGTTGGAGAACGAAAAGAATTTTTTGTGGCAGATAAGGATATCTGGGAGCTATTTAAGCAGGTAACGAAAGAGCGTAAGAAAAGGGAAATTGAACCTGTTTTAAAAGTGTTAGATGAACTACAAGAGGATGTTAAAGAAAATTCAGAAGAAGCGGAAGCCTTTAAAAAAGTGATGAATGATTTATCATCAGTCACTAAAACAGTAAATGGTATTTTGGAGAAAGCAATTAAAGCTGATGAGCATTGGTTGTTATCTAACTTTACCAAAATGATAAAAAAGTAAAAAAATTTGCCTACAAACTTTCAATAATTTCTGAAAATTTAATATGTATAAAAAAGATATTCATATACTACTTACTTTATTAATAGCCAGTGTTTGGTTGATTAATGGACTCTTTTGTAAAATTTTTAATCTAGTTCCAAGGCATCAGCAAATAGTAAGGGAAATTGTAAGTAATGACTATTCAAGAGAATTAACTCTTGTCATAGGAATGTTAGAAATAACAATGGTTGTGTGGATCATATCAAACTATAAGTCAAAGTTAAATGCAATAACACAGATTGTAATTGTTTCAATAATGAATGTAATTGAGCTTATGATTACTTCAGATATACTACTATGGGGTAAGCTTAATATAGTTTTTGCTGCTTTGTTTGTATTTATAGTTTATATAAATGAATTTAAGTTAAACCCTAAAAATACTGTAGTATGAAGGAGATATTAAAAAATCATCCATTTGCTGTTGAAGCATTTTTTGAAACTTCAATTGTTACAACTTTTGCAATACCAAAGGAACATTTAGAAGACTTTATTCCTCAATGTTTGGACTTAGACACTTTTAATAATCAGTGGGCTTTTTTAGCAGTAGCTATGGTGCAAACTAAAAATTTGAGACCAAAAGGATTTCCGAAAATTTTAGGAAATGACTTCTTTTTAATTGGCTATCGCATTTTTGTGAGATTTACCAATTCAAAAGGAAGAAAACTAAGGGGGCTGTATATTTTAAAATCGGAAACGAATAGTAAAAGAATGGAGATAGCAGGCAATTTATTTACTCATTATAACTATACAACTTCTGATATTGAGCAGACTAAACTAGATAGTAAAATAAGTGTTAGCTCAAAAAAATCAGATTTTAAAATAGTGTTTGAGGATAAAGGAAGTGATGTGTCATTACCGAAATTTTCACCTTTTTCTGATTGGAAAGAAGCAAGGCGCTTTGCTGGGCCTTTACCATTTACTTTTACGTATAATGAACCTAAAAAAGAAGTATTAATTATTGAGGGAGTAAGAAATAATTGGAAACCAAAGCCTATTGAAATTGTCGATTATAATTTTTCATTTATAAAAGACCTTGGATTTAAAAATGTGAGAGTTGCTAACTCATTTATTATTAAAAACGTTCCATACTACTGGAAAAAGGGGAAAATTGAATTATGGAAATAAGAAGAAGAAAGTTTCAAGGAGTATTAAACATACTTAGTTTCAATAGGCATTTTTATTACATTGGCTTAATAGCTTTATTAATGGTTGTTTTGGGACACTATTTATTTAGCTATAATGATTACCTAAAGTGGTTTTTAGTTGTAATTATTATATATGGATTGTTAGCTCCCTTGCTAGTATCTGCTTATGTATATGATTTTTCGAAATACTATGATTTTAAGTGGGTAGATAATATCAACTTAAAAGGTAATAATAACCTTGTAAATATTAACGCAGGTTTTGATGAGACTAGTTTCATTTTAAAAAATAAATTTCAATCATCAAATTTACAGGTTTTTGATTTTTACAATCAAACAAGGCATACTGAACAGGCTATAAAAAGAGCAAGAAAAGTGAGTAGGGTATATCCAGGTACTAAATCAATTAGTACGGGTAAAATACCACTAAAAGATTCATCTATTGATATTTTGTTTTTACTCTCGGCGGCTCATGAAGTGAGGTCTAATGAGGAGAAAGAGCTTCTTTTTAATGAGTGTTCTAGAGTTTTAAAAAAACAAGGAAAGATTTTGGTTGTAGAGCATTTGAGAGATTTACCTAATTTTTTAGCATTTTCAGTAGGGTTTATGCATTTCTTTTCAAAAAAAACTTGGAAAAGTGTATTTGATAAAGCTAACATTAAACTAGAAGAAGAGATAAAATTCACACCGTTTATGTCGGTTTTTGTTCTTGAAAAAATTAATAAAAAATAAAATTACTATGGAAGTTCATTTAAAGATTATTGGATATTTGTTAATGCTTTTAGCTTTAATACATGTTATTTTTCCTAAATATTTTAAATGGAAAGATGAGTTAAAGGGGCTTAGTCTAATGAATAAACAAATGATGATGGTTCATACTTTTTTTATTGCACTAACAGTGTTTTTAATGGGAAGTATTTTAGTGTTAGAAAGTAAAGAATTGATAGAGACAAACCTGGGAAGAAAAATCATACTTGGTTTTGCAGTTTTTTGGTCTATTAGATTATTTATACAATTATTTGTGTATTCTCCAGAGTTGTGGAGAGGTAAAAAAATTGAAACTGCTATTCACGTTTTTTTTACATGTTTTTGGGTATATATAAGTGCAGTAACTTGGAATATATGGTTTAATTAAAAATAGAATTATATGAGTTTTTTAAAAGCAGAATGGCGAAAGTTGGTCATGGTGAATTATGAGGTTAATCCAGAAGTATTAAAAGGTTATATACCTAAAGGAACTGAATTAGATTTTTATGAAAACAAATGTTACATAAGTGTTGTTGGTTTCATGTTTTTAAACACAAAGTTATTAGGGGTAAAAATTCCTTTTCATGTAAATTTTGAAGAAGTTAATCTTCGGTTTTATGTGAAAAGAGAAGGTAAAAGAGGGGTAGTCTTTATAAAAGAGATAGTACCAAAACCGGCAATCACATTAGTAGCAAACACAATTTATAAGGAAAACTACCAAACATTACCTATGAAACATAGTTGGGTTGAAAAAGATGATATGTTTAAAGTGTCTTATCAATGGAACATAAACAAAAAGAGAAATTCGGTTTCAGTTGAAAGTAAATCTAAATCAGCTCCGATTAAACCCTATACTGAAATTGAATTCATAGCAGAGCATTATTGGGGATATGCTAAGGATAAAAATGGAACAACTGAGTATGAAGTGAAGCATCCAACTTGGAAGTATTATCCAGTGATAGATTATAAAATAGATGTTGATTTTTCTGCTACTTATGGAGAGCACTTTTCTTTTTTACAGAGTCAAAAACCTAGTTCTGTATTTCTACTAGAAGGTTCTAAAATAAGTGTTGAAAACAAAACAGTTTTATAAAATTTTCTGAATGTATTTTGAAAACTAAACTGCTCTATAAGTAATAAGTTACCTATTTATCACATCAGAAGTAGTTAGAGTTTTTCTCCTTTCTGCATGTTCAAGTACATATCTCATTCGTTTAATTTGTCCTTTGGTAAATACATTCATACATCTATCGTCAGTAAGGTTCATGTAATTGTTTACAGGAGCAGGTTGTCCGTCACATGCTTTTGGAATAGCTCCGTCGCAACCGTTAATAGAACTACTTACAGGTGGAGTGTCTTCAATAAAATCGTCATAGTCATAACAAGGTTTTCCTTCAAGAGCAGCGCCCCAAATATGTAATAAGCCTAAAAAATGCCCCATTTCGTGAGTTAACGTTTTACCAAGATTAAGACCTCCAGTAACATCAGATTTTCCAAAGTGATGAACGTTAATTAAAATACCATCACCAATGGTTTTTAATTCATCTTCTATTCCAGGTAAATCAGTTGAAGGAAAAGAAGCTGCACCAGCAAATGTGTTGGGAGGATACCCACCATAAACCCAAATGTTGATATATTTATTAGGATTCCAATACCTAAATTCAGGGAACCAATCGAACCTGTCTTTATCACCTCTTTCTGGAGTTTCATCGTAGTAATTGATGCGATTAATTCCATCAGTTGGATTTCCGTTAGGGTCTATTTCAGCAAGTTTGAATTGAATAAAAGAATCACTACTTATAGGAGAATTGTTTTCTCCTAAAGTCCCTGCTACTCTTCTAAAATCGTGATTTAGAGATTGAATTTGCTCTTTAATACGTTCGGTTGCTAGGTTAAAACTACCGCCTATATTTTCTCCATCATGTATTATGTGTACAACTACGGGTAAAGTATAGAGTTCTAAATTATTTAAAGGAGGTTCAGGTAAATTATCCTTTTCGTCGCTACTACAAGAAAATAATAAAAGAGAAAGAATAGTAAATGAAAATATTTTTTTCATAGAATTATTGGAGTTTTTATTAAGCTGTTATTGGTTAGATAATGAATAGTGCATAAGGTTGCGTGTAAAGTTTTTATTTAACGTTTTATTATTTTAAAACAAGATTTTAATAAATAGAAACTCTTTTGTAAGAAAAGGAACAATAAAGAGTACTAAAAAAAGCCTCGCTTAGAGAACTAAGTGAGGCTATATAGTGATATATACTAAAGGGATATGAATATTTTTTGACTAATTGATAGATAGAAGAGTTACCTCAAATATTATAACAGATCCTGCTGGAATACTTCCTTTTTCAACATCTTTATAAGCTAGTTTTGAAGGGATAATTAATGTTATATCTCCGCCTTCTTTAATATATTGTACACCTTCGCTAAAACCTGGAATTAACTGAGAAAGATTAAAACTTACTTCATCATCTTCTCCGAAAATTTCTTCGTTTAATAAATACCCTTTATAGTTAACTGTAACATTAGAATTAAATGAAGGAGAGTTGCCAGTACCTTCGTTATTTATAATGTAGTATAGTCCAGAATCGCTTTTCTCAGCTTCTAAGTTATTCTTTGTTAAATACTCTTGAATTTCAGTTTCATTAATTGCATCATAATCTATTTTTTCTATAGGAGGCTCGTCATTAGAACAAGAAATAGTAATGATTGTGATAAAAAGTAAAAAGATTTTTTTCATAGATAAGATTTTAAAAAGACGAAAATATAAAAAAAGCCTCACAGAAATTTCTGCCAGGCTTTAAATATTTATCTAAAGGCATTGCCTTTTACATGTTTCGTCTGTATTGACCACCTACCTCAAATAATGAAGCAGTAATTTGACCTAACGAACAAACTTTGGTGGCATCCATTAATTTTTCAAAAAGATTTTGATTGTTAATAGCAGCCGATTGCATTTCAGATAAAAGTTGTTCTATTTTATCTTCATGTGCCTTGTTTAAGTTTTCTTTCGTTTTTATTTGGAATTGTTTTTCCTCTTCCGTAGCACGAATCACTTCTTGCGGAGTTACTGTTGGAGATCCTTTAGAACTTAAGAAGGTGTTTACCCCAATAATTGGGAATTCACCTGTGTGTTTTAAGGTCTCGTAATATAGACTCTCTTCTTGAATTTTAGAACGTTGGTACATGGTTTCCATCGCTCCTAATACACCACCACGTTCTGTAATTCTATCGAATTCAGTTAATACTGCTTCCTCAACTAAATCGGTTAACTCTTCAATAATAAACGAACCTTGAATAGGATTTTCATTCTTAGCCAATCCTAATTCTTTATTAATAATTAGCTGAATTGCCATCGCACGACGTACAGATTCTTCTGTAGGTGTTGTAATAGCTTCGTCATAAGCATTTGTGTGTAACGAGTTACAGTTGTCGTAAATTGCATATAACGCCTGTAATGTTGTACGAATATCATTAAAATCAATTTCCTGAGCATGTAAAGAACGTCCAGAAGTTTGAATATGATATTTTAACATCTGTGCTCTTGGATTTGCTCCGTATTTATGTTTTAAGGCTTTTGCCCAAATTTTACGAGCTACACGACCAATTACAGCATATTCAGGATCGATACCATTTGAGAAGAAGAACGATAAGTTTGGTCCAAACTTATTGATATCCATTCCTCTTGATAAGTAGTATTCTACGTAAGTGAATCCGTTTGCTAAGGTTAAGGCTAACTGTGTAATTGGATTAGCTCCTGCTTCAGCAATATGATATCCAGAAATAGATACTGAGTAGAAATTACGAACATTTTTCTCAATAAAGTATTCTTGTACATCACCCATTAAACGTAAGGCGAATTCTGTAGAGAAAATACAGGTGTTTTGTGCTTGGTCTTCTTTTAAAATATCTGCTTGAACCGTACCACGTACTTGTGCTAAAGTATTTGCTTTAATTTCAGCATACACATCTGTAGGTAAAATTTGATCACCAGTAACACCTAGTAATAACAAACCTAATCCGTCATTACCTTCTGGTAAATCACCGTTGTATTTTGGTCTGTCAATCCCTTTGTCGTCGTATAATTCTTTAAGTTTTGCTTCTACCTTTTTCTCTAACTTGTGTTCTTTGATGTACTTTTCACAATTTTGATCAATTGCAGCATTCATAAAGAATCCTAATAACATTGGAGCAGGACCGTTGATGGTCATAGAAACCGAAGTCATTGCATGACTTAAGTCGAAACCAGAATATAATTTTTTAGCATCGTCTAAACAACAAATAGATACTCCTGCGTTACCAATTTTACCGTAAATATCAGGTCTGTGTCCTGGGTCGTTACCATAAAGTGTAACACTATCAAAAGCTGTAGAAAGACGCTTTGCAGGCATCCCTAAACTTACATAGTGGAAACGACGGTTGGTACGCTCTGGTCCACCTTCACCAGCAAACATACGTGTTGGATCTTCTCCCGTACGTTTAAAAGGATATAATCCTGAAGCATATGGGAACTCTCCTGGTACGTTTTCCTGTAAATTCCAACGTAATAAATCACCCCAAGCTTGATATTTTGGTAAAGCGACTTTCGGAATTTGTGTGTGTGAAAGTGATTCTGTGTGTGTTTCTATTTTAATCTCCTTATCACGTACTTTAAACGAGTATATAGGGTCTTTGTATTTTTTTACTTTGTCTTGCCAGTTTAAAATAACTTCCCAGTTATAAGGGTCAAGATTTAGTTTTACTTTATCAAATTGAGCAAATAATAATTTTATAAAGGGTTGCTCTTCCTCTTGAACTTGTTGCTGAATTTTATCTTGGTCAATTCCGTTTTTGGTAAGGAATGATTCTGTTACTTCGTTTGGAATTACAGATAAGATGGTTTGATAGATTCCGTATAATTTCTGAGCTACTTTTTCTTGCTCATCAACTTTTTTATCGTAAGCACGGTTGTTTTCTGAGATTTCAGATAAATAGCGCGTTCTACTTGGTGGAATTACAAAAATCTTCTCAGACATTTCTTTCGTAATTTCAAAAGTAGATTGTAAATCAGCTCCAGTTTTTTCAACTAACTTATCCATAATCGCTTTGTATAGCGAGTTCATTCCTGGGTCGTTGAATTGAGATGCAATTGTACCAAAAACAGGCATGTCATCCATATGAACATCCCATAAATTGTTGTTACGCATGTATTGTTTTTTTACATCACGTAAAGCATCTAAAGCTCCTCTTTTATCAAATTTGTTAATAGCTACTAGATCAGCAAAATCAAGCATGTCGATTTTTTCTAACTGTGTAGCCGCACCAAATTCAGGTGTCATTACATATAACGAAGTATCAGAGTGCTCAATAATTTCAGTATCTGATTGTCCAATACCTGAAGTTTCTAAAATAATTAAATCAAATTCTGCAGCTTTTAAAACTTCAACTGCTTCATTTACATATTTAGATAAAGCTAAGTTTGATTGACGAGTTGCTAACGAACGCATATACACACGTTCATTGTTAATAGCATTCATACGAATACGGTCACCCAATAAAGCGCCACCTGTTTTTCTTTTTGAAGGATCCACAGAGATTAATCCGATAGTTTTTTCTGGGAAATCAATTAAGAAACGACGAACTAATTCGTCCACTAAACTCGATTTACCAGCACCACCTGTACCTGTAATTCCTAAAACAGGGGTTTTAGAATTTTTATTTTTTTCGTGAATAGCATCTAAAGCGTCTTTAGCAACTTCTGGGAAGTTTTCCGCAGCAGAAATTACACGTGCAATACTACCAACTTCTTTATCCGCTAATTTGTTTACTTCACCATTTAGTGAATCTCCGATAGCAAAGTCAGATTGTTGAACTAAATCGTTAATCATTCCTTGTAATCCTAATTCACGGCCATCATCAGGTGAATAAATACGAGTAATTCCGTAGTCCATCAATTCTTTGATTTCCTCAGGTAGAATTACTCCACCGCCACCACCAAATATTTTAATATGTCCAGCTCCTTTTTCTTGCAATAAATCGTACATGTACTTAAAGTACTCATTATGTCCACCTTGATACGAAGTCATAGCAATAGCATTCGCATCCTCTTGAATAGCACAGTTAACCACTTCTTCCACACTTCTATCATGCCCTAAGTGAATCACTTCAACCCCGGTAGATTGAATAATTCGGCGCATAATATTAATGGCAGCATCGTGTCCATCAAATAGAGAAGCCGCAGTTACAATTCGTACTTTGTGTTTAGGTTTATAGGGAGTTATTTGTTCCATTCGTAAATTGTCTTAATTTTCGGGTACGCAATTTACGGAAATCTTAAAAAATAGCAGGATGTTTTAACAATTATAAATAGGAAAGGAATGCCCACCTTTTTCGAGTAGTGATATAATCTAAATTATGTTCGTTTTTATAGGCTTCTCGCTCAAAACTTAAATTACTATAAGCTTTTGAAGTGTTACGGTAAATTAATAGCTTGATAAACCACTCTAAAAAATAAAATAGATAGAAGAAAACAATCAATAATTCTAATTGTTGTTTTAAATGAATTTTTTCATGGTTTATTAAAACAGGATCACCTTTTAAATCTTCCCTTTTTAAAAAGATAAAAGGATACAATGTCATTCCAGAAAATCCTTTTGGTATTATATGTTTTGAAATAAATATCATAAATCCGTTCATGCAATAAACTTACCAAAGGTACAATTTATTGTTAGCACAACAGAAAAAATACAAAAAGAAGAAAAATTTATACTTTTTAAAGATGCAGTTTTTAACTGTATAAACTTATATTTGTGCAAACTTCAAAGAAGATGGATTTTTTAACTTTAAAATATAAAAAGAGGATTGAAGCTCAGTATCACAGAGCAGACATCCGTTATCCATAGTTTCTTCATTTTTACGATTATCAACAGATTTAAAATTAATAAGTTTTCATCTTTTACTGGAAACTAAAAACCGTATAAAATGACTTTTAAAGAACAAATAAAACAAGGAATACCAACTACATTACCTCCAAAAAAGGGGTATGATACTACGATAAACCACGCACCAAAACGTAAGGAAATTTTAACTGAAGAAGAAAAGAAGTTAGCTTTACGTAATGCATTGCGTTATTTTGATAAAAAACATCACGAAGAATTATTACCTGAATTTGCTGAAGAACTAGAGAAGTACGGACGAATTTATATGTATCGCTTCCGTCCTGATTATAAAATGTATGCGCGTCCTATTGAAGAGTATCCAGGGAAATCTGAGCAAGCGAAAGCTATTATGGTAATGATTCAAAACAATTTGGATTATGCAGTAGCACAGCATCCTCACGAATTAATTACTTACGGTGGTAATGGAGCAGTATT
The DNA here is from genome assembly GCF_047470925.1 of Tenacibaculum ascidiaceicola. Taxonomy (NCBI): domain Bacteria; kingdom Pseudomonadati; phylum Bacteroidota; class Flavobacteriia; order Flavobacteriales; family Flavobacteriaceae; genus Tenacibaculum; species Tenacibaculum ascidiaceicola. The sequence continues at coordinate 284,357 of NZ_JAZKJP010000005.1, read as the reverse complement.
TTCTAACTGGGCACAGTACTTATTAACCATGAAGTACTTGTCTGAAATGACAAATAAACAAACCTTAGTAATGTACTCAGGACATCCGATGGGGTTATTTCCATCCCATAAAGATGCTCCAAGAGTTGTAGTTACAAATGGAATGATGATTCCTAATTATTCTAAACCAGACGATTGGGAGAAATTCAATGCCTTAGGAGTTACTCAATATGGTCAAATGACAGCGGGAAGTTATATGTACATCGGTCCACAAGGAATTGTACATGGAACAACGATTACTGTGTTAAACGGATTTAGAAAAATAGGTAAATCACCAAAAGGAAATTTATTTGTTACTGCTGGTTTAGGAGGAATGAGTGGAGCGCAACCAAAAGCAGGAAACATTGCAGGTTGTATTACAGTTTGTGCTGAGGTAAACCCAAAAATAACGCAGGTTCGTTTAGATCAAGGGTGGATTGATGAGAAGATTACTGATTTAGATGAGTTAGTAGCACGTGTTCGAAAAGCAAAAGAGAATGAAGAAGTTGTTTCGTTAGCATACTTAGGAAATGTAGTGGATGTTTGGGAGAAGTTTGCTGAAGAAGATGTGCATATCGATTTAGGTTCAGATCAAACGTCGTTACACAATCCATGGGCTGGAGGATATTATCCTGTAGATATTTCTTTTGAAGATGCCAATATTATGATGGCAGAACAACCAGAGCTGTTCAAAGAAAAAGTGCAAGAAACATTGCGTCGTCACGCAAAAGCGATAAATAAGCATACAGAAAAAGGAACGTATTTCTTTGATTATGGAAATGCCTTTTTATTGGAAGCGAGTAGAGCTGGAGCAGATGTAATGAATCCAAATCCAACATTAGGGAGAGAGTTTAAATACCCAAGTTATGTACAAGATATTATGGGACCTATGTGTTTTGATTATGGTTTTGGTCCTTTCCGTTGGGTATGTACCTCAGGGAAACCAGAAGATTTAGCGAAAACAGATGCTATTGCTTGTAAGGTGTTGGAGAAAATCATGAAAAATTCTCCAGAAGAAATCCAACAGCAAATGGCGGATAACATTCAGTGGATTAAAGGAGCACAAGAAAATAAATTAGTAGTTGGTTCACAAGCACGTATTTTATATGCAGATGCTGAAGGACGTATGAAAATAGCGGAAGCTTTTAATAAAGCTATTAAGAAAGAAAAAATAGGTCCAGTAGTCTTAGGTCGTGATCATCATGATGTTTCAGGTACCGATTCACCATACCGCGAAACTTCAAATATTTATGATGGTTCTCGTTTTACAGCAGATATGGCAATTCATAATGTAATTGGAGATAGTTTTAGAGGAGCTACTTGGGTTTCTATCCACAATGGAGGTGGAGTAGGCTGGGGAGAAGTAATTAATGGTGGATTTGGCATGCTTCTTGATGGTTCTAAAGATGCATCAAGACGCTTAAAATCAATGCTTTTCTGGGATGTGAATAACGGAATAGCAAGACGTAGTTGGGCGAGAAATGACGAAGCTGTTTTTGCTATTAAACGTGCCATGGAAGCTGAAAAGAAGTTAAAAGTAACACTTCCTAACTTAGTAGATGATGCATTATTAGAAAACATGTAAATCCTAAGAAAAATGAAAAATTTAAAATTACTTTTTTTGCCAATTATAGCTTTACTAATTACTTCATGTAGTTCAGTAAGAGTGGTTACTGATTATGATACACAAACTGATTTTAATCAGTACAAAACGTTTGCGTTTTATAAAACCGGGATAGATAAAGCTCCAATTTCTGATTTAGATAAAAAACGTATTATGCGTGCAATAGAGGCAGAATTGATGGCGAAAGGGATGACAAAGTCAGCTGCACCAGATGTCTTGGTAAGTTTATTTACTAAGTCTCGCGAACGTATTAATGTAAATGATAATTATTACGGAGGGTTTTATTATCCATGGTATTATGGTCCAAGTCCAGTAACAGTTTCTCAATATACAGAAGGAACATTATTTATTGATTTGTTAGATGCTAATAAAAAAGAGTTAGTTTGGCAAGGAATAGGAACAGGAGCTTTAAGTACAAGTAGTGTAGAAAGAAAAGAAGCTCGTATTAAAGAGTTTGTTGCAGAGATAATGGCGGAGTATCCTCCTAATGCTAAAAAGTAAGATTTAGTTTTTTAAGATAGATATAAATACGTTAGGCAGAAGTATAAGATCTGTTTAACGTATTTTTTATGATATTTGTAGTATGAGAAACAAGATATTAAAACCTACCCCTGATGAATATTATACCAATGAACAAGGGTATAGGGTTTTTAAAGAAGCATACCATTTACGACGTGGGTATTGTTGTAAAAGTGGATGTAAACACTGTCCGTATGGATATGATAAAAATACCGACAGCTTCAAATAAATGTGACAATAATTAGTTTATTGTTTCTAAAGTATAGATAAAATCAAACAAGTAAAATGAAAAAAATTACAGTATTCTTTATAGCACTTACTTTTATGGGATGTGCAGAGTTGCAAAAAGTAGTAAATCAATTACCACAAGGTGGATTATTAACACAAGAACAAATTGGTAATGGTTTACGTCAAGCTTTGGACAATGGTATTCAGCATCAGGTAACCAAGTTAACTTCAAAAGATGGTTTTTATAAAAATGATTTGGTAAAAATTTTATTACCAGAAGAGCTACAAGCAGTTGATAAAGGTCTGAGGAAAATAGGTTTAGGTAATTTGGCCGATGAAGGTTTAAAGGCAATAAACAGAACTGCTGAAGATGCTGTAAAAACGGCTACACCAATTTTTGTAAATGCTGTTAAGGAAATTACCTTTGCAGATGCCAAAAATATTCTATTAGGGGCAGATAATGCAGCTACTTCTTATTTAGAAGGAAAAACAACAACAGCTTTGTATAGTGAGTTTAATCCAGTAATTAAAAACTCATTTGCTAAGGTTGGAGCTGATAAAATTTGGTCAAACTTAATATCAAAATACAATAGTATTCCATTTGTAAAAAAAGTAAATCCAGATTTAACAGACTACGTAACTACTGAAGCATTAGAAGGGGTATTTACAATGATTGCTGTTGAAGAGAAAGGTATACGTAATAAAGTAGGATTACGTGATACAGCGTTATTACGACAGGTTTTTGCTTTGCAGGATAATAAATAGTTTATAATTGCTTACTAGCAATTTTTTCAAAAAAGGACTTTTTATAGGTGTTACCAATAGGAAGTTCTTTTTTTTGTATCCATAACGAATCGTTTTCAATTTTATCAATAGCTCTAATTGAAATGATATATGATTTATGTATTTGAATAAAATTATTTTCAGGTAAACTACTTACTAAACTTTTTAAGGTGCTGTAGGTAATGATTCGTTCATTTTTTAGGTAAACTGAAGCATAGTTTTTTAGACCTTCAATAAAGAGAATATCATCTAGAAAAACTTTAGAAAACTTGTTTTTTCCATCTGTTTTTAAGAAAAAATACTTTTCTTCAACTCTTGAAATTTTTTTGTCATAAGAATTTGCTGTTTTTTTATGAGCTTTTAAAACGGCTTTATAGAAACGATCAAAGTCAAAAGGTTTTAGTAAATAATCTAGAGCAGAAACATCATAACTTTCTAGGGCAAATTGAGGATAAGCAGTAGTAAAAATGATGTTGGTTTTATTGGTTATAATTTTTGATAATTGAATACCAGTAATCTCTGGCATTTGAATATCTAAAAAAACCAAATCAATAATTCCTTTTTCTATTTCGATTAAAGCTTCTAATGGATTTGAATAAGTGTTTTTTACTTCTAGAAAAGGAATCTTAGCTATATATTTTTCTATCAAGCGAATAGCTGGCGGTTCATCATCAATAATTATACAGTTTAGTTGTTTACTCATAAAGGAAGTTGTAAGTGGGCGTTGAAAATGTTATTACTTTGCTGAAAAGTTAGTGAAAAATTGTCATTATACAGAACTTCCAATCTCTTTCTAATATTTTCAGTTCCAATACCAGTTTCCATATACTTTTCAGAAGTACTTGTGTAATTTTCTGAGTTAACTAACAAATCAATGTTATTGATGGTTATAACTATTTTTGCAGGTTTATCAGGGTTGTTTATAATTCCATGCTTACAAACATTTTCAACAAAATTAATTAAAATTAATGAAGGTATTTTATGGTTTTTAAGGTTTCCATCAACAATAAAATTAACATGAAAATTATTTTCATACCTGCGTTTAAAGAAGTGTAAGTAGTCGTTAATAAATTGAACTTCTTTTTCTAGTAAAACGAAATCTTCAGATGTTTCATAAGTAACATAACGTAATAGTTGAGAGAGTTTTAAAATATCATTTGCGGTTTCAGGTTTTTCATCGTATAAATCTACATAAAAACCATTAAGTACATTAAATAAAAAATGTGGACTAATTTGCGATTTTAAAGTTGCTAATTGTGCTTGTTGATGTTTTATTTCTAATAAATGAAGTTTATCCTTGTTATCTCTATATCTAAAAAATAGATATACTAAGGTACTGTATAAAGAAGCTTTAAAACTAAAGATAAAGCTGTCAAAAAAGTAGGTGAAAATTATGCTTTGATCATTAATATTGTAATTATTGATGTTGAATAATATGGGTGATAAAACTTCTTCTAGTAAAAAACGAATTCCTGCAAAAACAAAAATCATAAAAATAACCGAAGCTCCAAATAGTATATACTTTTTCGTATTAAAAAGACGAGGGAGTAAATAATAATAGTTAACAAAATATACCGTAAAAAAACTAATGCTGAATGTTAGTGTAAAAAGAAGGGAGTAACTTATAGGTAGCCTGTTAGAAGAGGTAAAAAAATCCCATCCAAAATCTAATAAAATTAGTAGAGCTATAATAAGTAAGTTGTATTTTAATTCTTTTGAAAACTTCATGATTCAAAAATAAGTGGAATATTCTTTAAGGGATTAAAAATAGGATAAATGAATGTTTTGTTATTACAAAAGCATGTTTTTATAAAACTAACATGAATTCTTTGTTAAAAGAAACTGTTTGTGTAAAAGAAACTGGAGTTGGTGTAATAAAAACTAATAGGCTGAATTAACAATGTATTCTTGTGTAGAATTTTAAAAACCAAAAAATGAAAAAATATTTAGTATTATTATTAGGAATATTGTTGCAGTTTTCTTGTCAAAATAAAGATGAAAAATTACAAGATAAAGATCAGACAGTTTTAAAGTCTTATGCATCTTATTATCCAAGTAACAAAACCAAAGTGTTAGTGGTTGGAACCTTTCATTTTTCTTATCCAGGGTTAGACTACACTAAAACAGAAGAAAGTGATAAAATAGATGTATTGAAGGAACCAAAAAAATCCGAAGTAACAGAATTAGTAGAGTATATCAAAAAGTTTAAACCAACTAAAGTAGCTATTGAAGCAAAACCAAGTTGGAATATGAATCAAAGTTATAAAGAATATAAAAAAGGAGCACATAGGAACGTTAGAGGTGAAGATTATCAATTGGGAATGCGTATAGCAAATGATTTTAACTTAGATACTATTTATTCTATAGATGCAAATACACTAAGTAGTGATTTGTCTAAATTAAATCCTAAGTTCATGGAAGAATTATCGAAAGATTATGATTTTAAATCTGAGGATCCTTATAGCAAAATGGTTCAAAAATCATTCGACGAGGATGCAAAAATGCCTTCTAAAGTAAATTTGTTAGAATATTTTAAGCACATGAATTCTATTGAGGGACACAAAAATAACTACGGAGCTTATTTAGTTGGAGATTTTAAATTAGATGATAATAGAGGAGCAGACTTTTTATCTATTTGGTGGTATAACCGTAACCTTCGAATCTTTAGAAATATTCAGAAAATAGATCATACAAATGAAGATAGAGTTTTAGTAATCATTGGTAATGGTCATGCGTCATTATTAAGGCATATGATAGAGTATTCGCCAGAATATGAGTTTGTAGAGTTTGGTAGTTTATAGGAGATTATTTAATAAAAAAGGGTTTTTTCCCTTTTTTATTATTTTTAAATGGTTATATGTTATTGCAAATCAAATAAATATGTATATTTATAATCCGTGTTAACCCAATTAGAAATGTCAAGAATTAATCAATTACGTAGATATAGAAAACATCTTGAAGAGAGATATCGTAGATTGGTTGAGACAGCTAACGATTATAAATATGAAGATGAGTGTAAAAGTGATCGCTCAGCATTCAAAGCAATGAAGATATTAGAAAAGCTAAATAGAATAAAATATTTAGATGAAGATATGTCAAGTCCTGCTGTGTAATTCCTTAAAGTAATCAAAAGCTTTTAACAGTCTGCTACCGTACCAAGAGAAGTATTCACCGTCAACTAATATAGGCGTTGAGTTACTGGTATGTTCTTTAATTTCAGTAATGTGTTTTTCTTTGAAAGGAAAAGGTTCAGAAGAAAGTAAAATTAATTCTGGTTTTTTCTTAAGAATATCTTTTATATTAACTTCTGGATACCTTTTTGCGTCAGCATAAACATTGTCAAACTTGTTTAATTCTAACAGGTGGTTTATAAACGTATTACTTGCTGCAACCATCCAAGGATTTCTCCAAATAAAATAAGCTACTTTTCTACTTTTTTTATTTTCAATAAACTTTTTAAAGTCGATTATCTTTGACTCTAATTTGTTAATCATTTTTTTAGCTTCAACTTGCTTCTCAAAAAAACTTCCGTATAAATAAATTAATTCTAAGGAATCGGTAAGTGTAAAAATATCAGAGACATGTGTAAATGCTATTTGTTGACAGGCTTCAACTATTTCTTTAGTATTTTCTTCTTTATTACACAAGATAATATCAGGTTGAAGAGTTTTAATTCTATCAATTTTTATGTTTTTTGTCCCACCAACAATAGTTTTGGTTTTTAAAAGATGTTTTGGGTGAATACAGAATTTAGTAATCCCAACTATGTTTTCTTCAAGTCCCAAATCAATTAAAAGTTCTGTTTGACTTGGGACTAATGAAATTATTCTTTTGTATTTTTTATCAATACTCATTAAGCAAAAATAAGGATTCAGAAAAGTAAAGAGTTATTATTTAACTCCCATTAGTTCTTGGAAATCTTTTTTATAACTCTTGCTTACTCTAAAAGTTTTATTATCGTTAATTTTTACATCTGTTTCACCATAATTGGAAGTGATAATCTCATCAATAAAATTAGAATTGATTATAGTAGATCTATGGATTCTAACAAAAAGATTAGAGTTTAATCTTTTAATTATACTTGATAAAGATTCACGTAGTAAATACTTTTTGTTGTCTGTAGTAAAAATTTCTACATAATAACCTGAGGCAGATATATACTTGATATTGTTTCGTTCTAAGAAAATTATTTTGTTCCCAGATTTAATATTAATCTTAGTTCCTTTTACAGGAATTTCAATTGGAGTTTTCTCTTTTACAAGATCTAAGATGTTATCTAAACTAGAAAGTTTTTCTATTTTTTTATAATCTATTACCTTTTTAATAGAAGAATAAAATCTATCTTCTTCTAGGGGTTTTAAAAGGTAGTCAAAAGCAAAATAATCAAAGGCTTTTACAGCATGCTCGTTAGAAGAGGCAGTGAAGATAAAAATAGGTTTTTTTGCTAAGGTTATCTTTTCAATAATATCAAATCCAGTCATATTATTGATCTTGGTGTCAAGATAAACAACATCAGGGGATAGATTGTTTATTTTTTTAATAGCGTCTAAACCATCTGAACATTCACCTACAATCTCTATAAAACTATAATCACTTACTAGTTTTTTAAATCTAGATCGAGCAATTTTTTCATTGTCAACAATTAAAATTGATACTTTCATTTACATTTCGTTTTCCAACAGCTATAACAGATGAGTAAGGGAACTCCCTAACTCAATACATGTTAATTGTAGTTAAAAATTTATTAAAATTATAGTTTTTCGTTAAAGTTAAGCTGGTAACTATTAAAAGGTAGTTGAAGGAGACTACGTTGTTAATAATTAGTTGATTTATGCGGCAAAAATAATGAAGAAAACTTTCAAACAAGAAAGAAATAATGATGTTTTAAAAAAATTAACATTAATTAAGAATTTATGCTGGATTTAGTATTCGTTATTGGCTTCTTAAAATTGTTTTTTCACATCAAATTAAAGGTTGTTAGCTTCAAATGACTCCTATCAAAAACTTATAGCCTTTAGATTTACAACTGTTAATTAATAAAAATTTAATAATTTATGAATCTACATTTTAAAAATGTAATCTGTGTATTATTCTTTTTTAGCTTTTTGCTAAATGTTAGTGCACAGGAGAAAAAAATCACCGGAGTGGTGTCTGATAGTTCAGGTCCATTACCAGGTGTAAATGTAATTTTAAAGGGTACGACCACAGGTACAGAGACTGACTTTGATGGAAAGTACTCATTAAATGCAAAAGAAGGAGATATTTTAGTGTTTAGTTTTGTAGGAATGCAAGTGACTGAAAAAGCAGTTGGTGCTGGATCAGAACTTAATGTTTTAATGCAAGAAGATGCTAACTTATTAGAAGAGATAGTTATTGTTGGGTATGGATCAACTTCTAAGAAAGATTTAACAGGGTCAGTAGCAACTATAGGTGTAGAACAATTACAAGATAAACCAGTTGCTAATGTAACACAGGCTTTACAAGGTAAAACTTCTGGTTTACAAATTGTAAGTACAGGTGGTAGAGCAGGTGATGCAACTCAAATTAGTATTAGAGGGAATGGTTCTTTAAGTGCATCAAACAATGCATTATATATTATTGATGGTGTTCCTCAAGAAGATATGTCAGGTATTTCTCCTGAAGATATTAAAAGTATCAGTATTTTAAAAGATGCAGCTTCAACAGCAATTTATGGGTCTAGAGCTTCAAATGGTGTTGTTTTAATTCAAACAAATAGAGGGGGATATCAACAAGATCTATCAGTATCTTTCAATACTTCTTATGGTTTTCAAAATATAATAAAAAAACCTAGTTTGTTAAACGCTGAGCAATACAAGCAGGTGTTAGATGCAGCAAGAGTAAACTATGAGCAAGATATTGCTTCTGGAGCTTTAGCTGGACCAAAAGATCCAACAATTTTAACTCCATTACCGAGTAGCCCTTATAATACTGATTGGTTGAAGTTGGTATTAAGAGATAATGCTACAGTTAAAAGATATCAATTTAGTGTAGCTGGAGGAGGAGAAAACACAAGAGCTTATTTATCTGCATCTTTATTTGATCAAGAAGGAATTATTAAAAAGGATAATTATAAGATAGGACGTATAAAGTTAAATGTAGAACAAAAGATGAATGATTATGTAAAGTTTGGAGTTAACTCTTTCTTCTCATTCTCTGAAGCAACTCCTTTTGCTGATGATAATAGTACATACCAACCTTATTCAAATGCGTTAGGAGCAAGACCAGATGTTAGTCCTTACGATACTGAGGGTAATATTGCTGTTCATAACTTTTCAAATCCATTATTTGCTTTCGAAAGACAAGTGACTGATAAGTGGCAAAACTTAGGAGGTACATTATTCTTTGACGTAACTCCTATTGAAAGTGTAGTATGGCGCTCATCTTTTAGTGGTAATATTAGAAGTAATAGATACAATAGATATGATGCTCCTAATACAAGAAGGGGGTTAAATGGGGATGCAGTACCTACAGGGTATGGTTTATATAGTACAGACAATAATAGAGATTATTTAATTGAAAATACAGTAACTTATACAGATAGGTTTGCTAACGATAAGTTAAAATTAACATTATTAGGGGGGCACTCATTCCAACAATGGGATTATGAAAGTGCTTATGTGGCAGGAGAAAATTTTCCATCAAGTGATTTGAATTGGCTGGTTTCGGCAGGAGAAATAAATAGAGGGGAAAGCCTTTATAGATCAATGGCATTAGAGTCTTACTTTACAAGATTACAATTATCTTGGGATTCTAAGTATCACTTTATGGTGTCAACAAGATACGATGGGTCTTCGAAGTTTACTGAAGAAAACAGATGGGGTAGTTTCCCAGCGGCATCTATTGGTTGGACAATTTCTAATGAAAAGTTCTTTAATATACCTGCTATAAGTGAGTTAAAAGCAAGAGCATCTTTTGGGTATACAGGTAACCAAACAGGTATTTCGTACTCGTCAGGACAAAGTTTAATTGGTTCAGGAGAAAACTATGATCAAGCACCAGGTTTAGCTGCTACTACTATTTTTAACCCTAACTTAAAGTGGGAAAAAGGTGAAGCCTTAAACTTAGGATTAGATATTACATTATTTAATAGAATTGATGTTAACTTAGATTATTACCAGAAAGAAACTCAAGATCTTTTAAGTAGAGTTAATGTACCGCAAGAAAGTGGATTTAGAACTATGTTAGCTAATGTAGGAAATATTTCAAATAAAGGTTTTGAAGCTAATATTAACGCAAGAATTATTGAAAAAGAAAATTTCAAATGGAATTTTGGAGCTAACTTTTCATACAACGATAATGAGGTGTTAAAAGTAGGGTCTGAAACAGGGCAATATACAACAGGTTTCGTTTCAATAGTTAAAGAAGGAAGTCCTTTAGGTTCATTCTTTATATTAGAATCAGCAGGGGTAGCTTCAGAAGAGTACACTTATAAAGATGCAGACGGAGCTGATGGACAAACTGTTGCTGCTGGTGATATGATTTATGTAGATCAAAATGGAGATGGTAAAATTACTGATGAGGATAAAAAAGTATTTGAAGGAGGGATTGCTCCTATATATGGAGGTTTTAATACATCCATTGAATACAAAGGGTTTGATTTAGGAATTAGTGGTCAATACTCTATAGGTAAAAAAGTATATGCTGCTTTTAAAGAGGACGGTTTAAATGGAGGAGCTGTTGGAGCGCCATCTTATTCTGAAAATATGTTAACAGAAATGTTAGACTATTGGACACCTACAAATACAAATGCATCTAATCCAAGACCGCATTTATCTTCAGAAATTTCTGCTTGGAACACTCAAAGATCTAGTAGATATTTAGAAGATGCAGATTATTTAAGAATTTCAGATATTACTTTAGGGTATAACTTTGATTTCTTAAAAGATTCAGATGTGAAGTTTATAAAAAGCTTAAGACTTTATGCTCAAGTAAGAAACCCATTTACATTTACTAAGTATTCTGGAGGTGATCCAGAAGTAAGTTACGTAGATCAAACAGCACAAGGTAGCCAAGACAGAACTGATGGAAGTAAAATTCAATCTGGTGTAGATTTAGGTGGTATCCCTAACGTTAAATCGTTCTTAGTAGGGTTAAATGTTAAATTTTAATAAAAAAGATGATGATTAAAAAAATTTCAAAAATACTTTTTATAGGGATATTCTCGATATTAACAATATCTTGTAGTGACCAGTTGGATATACCTTCAGAAGAAGCTCTTAATGCAAATGCAAATTTAGCGACAGAAGATGTAGATAAGTTATTAACAGGACTGTATAAAAAAATGAGACACCCTAATCAGTATGGATATTTTGCTATCATGAATACTGAAATTATGGGAGACAACTATAAACCCGTTAAATTTCAATGGTTTCAAGTGCAGAATTTTTATGAAAATAAAGTGCCAGCTGGAGACATTTTATTAAGTTATTTTTATGCAGATTATTATGCGGGTATTGATAGAGCTAACACTATTTTAAAAGTGCCTTCTGCAAATGAAGCACAAAAAGGAGCAGCACGTTATAATAGAGCTTTAAGTTACTTGAGGTTATATGATATGTTTGAAAGGGTTCCTTTAGTTGATGAAAATTATGATAGAACACCTATTGCACCATCTTCAAAAGAGGATGTATTAAATTTTATCGTTGAAGATTTAAAATATGCAAAGGAAAACTGTGTAAGTTTTAACGGACTAAGTTTATTAGAAAGCCAAAAGACTCCTACAAAAGAAGCAGCATCTGCCCTTTTAGCAAGAGTTTACAGAGTACAAGGTAACATAGCAGCAGCAGGAATAGAGGCTGAAGAGTTGATTGCATCAGGTAAATTTTCTTTAGCGGCAAACCCTTTAGAAAGAGATCCAGAAGTAATCTTTATGTATAAAGGAAATAAAGCAGAAACAGTAGGTTTGTGGGGATGGATTATGAGCCCTGAAGCTAGAACATGGAACTGTTTTGCAGCAGCAGATGATTTAACAGCTCTAGTTAAAGGAGAAGATACTCGAAAAATCTTATTTGATTTTGATGGTAAAGAAGATAACGGAGGTTACATATATTCAAAGAAGTATAAGACTGAAGAGAATTCTGATTTATTAGTTTCTAGAATAGCAGAGATGTATTTAATATCTGCTGAAGCAGGAAATACAGCTAGATTAGATGAATTACAAGCAGCAAGAAAATCTTCTTTAACATTAGCAGAAGAAAGACGCTTAGAAATGTCTTTTGAGTGGACTAGATGGCAAGATTTAAAATTAGAAGGAAAAACTTCTTATATTTTACCTTACCCTACAAGAGCCGTGGATTCAAATCCATTGTTAAAGTAGTTTGATTTAGATATTCCCCTAAAAAGAAAGGGCTGAGTTTCAAAACTCAGCCCTTTTCATATTAAAGAAATTGTTTCTCAATTCAAAAAAAAGGTAGTTCAAATCAAAGTTGTAAAAACGAAGAGTTAAGCTTCATAAATTTGTTGCAACTTATACCAACTTTGTTTTCATTGGTGTAATTATTTGAATTAATTATATAAGTCAAGGAGTCATTAACCTTGACTTTCTTCTTTTAGAGCATTAATTATTGTTTAATTAATGTTTTTTTTGTTGTTTATTTCTTGTTTCAGTGTTTTTTTGTTGATTATTTAACTTTTTTTATGTTAAAATAGTGTTTTTTTAATATTGTTTTTAATGTTTTGTTAATTTTATGAGGTATCAATTTTAAGGCTCTTGTTATAAGAGTTTTAAGTCTAAAAGATTTAATTTATGAAATTAAAAAACTACCTGTTGCTAATGTTCATATTTATGAGTATGTCAATTTTAGCACAAGAAAAAACGGTTACTGGAACTGTAACCGACCAAACGGGGGCATTGCCAGGTGTTAGTATTGTTATTAAAGGTACTGATCGAGGTGTTGAAACAGATTTTGATGGTAAATATACCATAAAAGTAAATCAAGGGGATATACTTGTTTTTAGCTTTGTGGGGCTCAAAACTGTTGAAAGAATAGTTAGAACTATTTCTGTTTTAAACATTAAAATGGAGGAAGATGCTAACTTGTTAGATGAAGTAGTAGTTGTAGCTTATGGTACTACAACTAAAGAAGCATTTACAGGTTCAGCAAGTGTTTTAGGAGTTAAAGATTTAGCTACACGTAATGTAACATCACCTATCGCAGCTATTGAAGGTCGTGCAACTGGAGTTCAATTCACATCAGCAGCAGGCCCAGGTGCATCACCAGATATTGTAATTCGTGGTGTAGGTACATTAAATGGAGATACTGATCCATTATTTATAGTTGATGGTATTCAATATGAAGGTGAGTTAAATACAATAAATCAAGAAGACATAGAGTCTTTTACTGTGCTTAAAGACGCATCTTCTACATCATTATATGGTTCCAGAGCAGCTAATGGAGTTGTAATTATTACGACCAAGAAAGGAAAAAAAGGAGAAGTAAAAGTCAATCTCACAGCTCAATCTGGAGTTGTAGCAAATGGAGTCCGCACATACGATCAGGTGTCACCTGGTCAGTACTATGAGGTAATGTGGGAAGCTCTAAAAAACTCTAGTGCTGGAGGAGGAGATCCAGCATTTGCTAGTGCAAATATTTATAACCAATTAGGTTATAACCCATTTAATGTACCAAACGATGAAATTGTTGGAGTAGATGGTAAGTTAAATCCTAATGCGAGAGTTATATATAAGAGCCTTGATTGGTTTGATGAATTACAACAAACAGGGTTTAGAAATAACTATAATATAGGTATATCAGCAGGAGGTGAAGATCATACAGTGTTTTTTTCAGCTTCATATTTGGATGAGGAGAGTTATGTAGTTACTTCAGGTTTTGAGCGTATAACAGCAAGATTGAATGCTGATTTTGATGTGAGTGAAAGTATAAAAATAGGAGGAAGTGCTAACATTGCTCTTACAGAAGCAAGAGGACCTAGTTCTGCAGGAACAGGAAGTATTGTTAATCCGTTTAGTTTTGCATTGGGTATGGGGTCAGTTTACCCAGTATATGTAAATGATTTGCAAGGGAATATTGTAAGAGACGAATTTGGAAATCCAGTTTTTGACTCAGGTGAAGGTTTCCCGGAGTACAATATAGGTTCCAGACCAACTAACCAAGGACGTCACGCACTTCAAGAATTGTTACTTAATAATGAAAGCGATAAGGACAATACTTATGGATTTAGGTTTTATGGAGATATAAAGCTTTTAAAAGGGCTTAATTTAAAAGTAACTTACGGTAGAGATATTAACGAACTATTTGAAAGAGAATATGAAAACGCAATTATTGGAGATGCTCAACCAGATGGAAGACTGAGTGAAGATAGAGGAAGAAGAGAAGTAGAAAACTTTAATCAAGTTTTAACTTATGTTAAAAGTTTTGGTAGTCACAATTTAGACTTACTTGCAGGACATGAGAGCTTTGAAAGGTCTATCTCTAATATTGAAGGACTTGCTACAATACAAGCAGCTAATGGAATTTTTGAATTTGCTAACTTTTCAAATATTGTAGATTTGGATGGAGCAACTTTTGATAAGGCAATTGAAGGGTACTTTTTTAGAGCTAACTACAATTATGATAATAAATATTATCTAAGCGGTTCTGTTCGACGTGATGGGTCATCTGTGTTTGATATGGATAAAAGATGGGGTACTTTTTATTCCGTAGGGGCTTCTTGGCGTATTGACCAAGAAAATTTTATGAAAGATGTCTCTTTCATAAATAGATTAAAATTAAGAGCATCTTATGGGGAAGTAGGAAATGATGATTTGCTAGATTCTTATCTTTCACAAGCTCGATTTTCAATTACATCCAATGCAGCCAATCCAGCAATTATTTTTACAGATATAGGGAATGCGAATTTACAATGGGAGACCATAGAGAACTTTGATGTAGCACTAGAGTTTGCCTTGTTCGATAATTTTTTAGATGGTTCTATTGAATATTATAAGAAAAATTCAACAGATTTACTTTACCTCTTACCAATTGCGCCAAGTAATGGGTTAAATGAAGTTCCAGTAAATGCAGGTGATATGTTTAACTCTGGTTGGGAGCTGGGCTTAACAACTCATCTTTTCAACAAAGAGAATTTTAAGTGGGATTTAACACTACAGGCTTCTACATTTAAAAATGAGATAACAAAGTTACCAGACCCGTTTATAAATGGATCAAAACGTTGGGCTGAAGGTAGGTCAAGATTTGATTACTTTCTATTAAGAACTGCTGGTGTAGATCCTGATAATGGAGATCAGTTATTCTATATGTATGAGCAAGATGAAAATGGAGAAAGTGTTCCTGTCTTAGATGCGAATGGAAATCATGAAACAACAAATGATTGGCAGGATACAGAAAGAGCATATACAGGAGACTCTTCAGTACCTGATCTTTTAGGTTCAGTTTTAAGTAAGATTACATACAAAGATATCACTTTTGATTTTTTAGTAACTTATGGTGTAGGAGGAAAAGTATTGGATAACGCATATTCATCAATGATGCATAGTGGTAGTTATGGAAGATCTTTACATCCAGATATATTGAATGCCTGGAAACAACCTGGAGATATAACAAATGTTCCAAGATTGGAAAACGGAAATCCTGATTTGGTTAGAACTCAATCAGACAGGTTTTTAACAGATGCTTCTTTTTGGGCATTAAAAAATGTCAACATAGGTTATACATTAGATAAAAAGGTTGTTGAATCACTTAAAATGGATAATATAAGATTCAATTTATCAGGAGAAAATTTATTCTTAAAAAGTAAGAGAAAAGGATTAGATCCTCAGTATAATTTAGCAGGAACGCCATCTGGTGATGACTTCTCTCCACCAAGAATTATTTCTTTTGGTATTAATGTTTCATTCTAAAAAAAAATCATTATGTTAAATAAATTAAAATACTTATCAATAGCTGTTATCCTTATTTTGATAACATCTTGTAAAGATGACTTTCTTGAAAGAACCCCAACAGATGCTATTTCTGCATCTGATGCGTTAGCGAACGAAACAAATATGCAATTAGTTCTTGATGGAGTACATAGAGGTTTATACTCTCAGTCACAAACAATATTCCCAGGAGGTGATTCTTGGAGAGCAGGCAATCACTATTGGGTTCCATTGGGAGATAATTTATCTGGAGGACTAATTCATAGTGCTAATTCTAATAATTTAGGTTGGAGAACTGAAATGCAGTGGAATTCACATACTCAACCAACATCACTAACGAACGAATTATTATGGTATCATCGATATAATATTATTCTACATGCAAATTTGTTGATTAATGGTATTCTAGAAGGAAACTTAACAGAAACCCCGACATTAAATTCAATTTTAGGGCAAGCTTATACGTATAGAGCTTATGCATATTTATCTTTGGTGCAGCATTATGCTAGAGGGTATTTAATAGGTAATCCTAGTAGTGATCCAGGCGTGCCTTTACTTTTTTCTTCAGAGTCACCGTTTACTAGCGAACCAAGATCAACAGTTGAAGAGATTTATAATCAAATAGAGCTAGATTTAGACGCTGCTATTAGTGCTTTTGAAAATGGAGCTACAAGACCATCAGGAGGACCAGAAGTAAAATCTCAGTTGAATATAGATGTAGCTTATGGATTAAAAGCTAGATGGGCTCTTTCTAAAGGAGATTGGCAAACAGCTGCTGATGCTGCTGTGGCCGCACGTCAAAATTATCCGTTAATGAATGAGTCAGAATGGAAGGCAGGGTTTAATTCAAATGATCTTTCGGAAGTTATTTGGGGAAGTAATGTTATTCAAACAGAAACAACATTTTTCCGCTCATACTTTTATCTAGCTAGTAATACTTTTAATGGAAGTCAAATTAGAAATAATCCAAAAATAGCTGACAGAAGGTTGGTTGATGCAATTCCTGATACAGATTATAGAAAAGATGTATTCATAATTGATGCACCTAATACGAATTTTTCTGCAGCAAATAATGAAGGAGGGCTTGATTCAGATACTGGATTGCCAAGAGACCCTAATTATGCAAGTGATTTAGATGCTTATAATGCCAGAAGAGCAGAAATAAATTCAGAGTATGGTATTACGAATAGCTTTAACCAGCATCCTTATATGCATTTTAAATTGAAGAATAAGAATCCTGGATCTATTGATCCTGATGATATAATTTATATGCGTGCCTCAGAAATGTATTTAATTGAAGCTGAAGCGAAAGCAATGATGAACGATATTACAGGAGCACAAAACGCTTTAAAACCATTAGGTGAAGAGCGTGATAGTGCTTATGATGTAACGGTTTATAATACACAAGAATCTTTAATGGATCATATTAAGTTTCAAAGAGGGGTAGAATTATGGGGAGAAGGGTTTGGATACACAGATAAAATCCGCTGGGATGAAGGGATAGACCATGGAGTTAATGGAGGTTCAGGAGCTTCAGCGGTACTTTATCAGGGAGCTTATCAGATAGAAAAACCTTCTTTAAATAATGATTGGATTTTTAAAATTCCTCAAGCAGAAATTAATGCAAATCCAAACATAACACCAAGTGATCAAAATTAAAAGAGTTGTGAATAGAATAAGAAGCTAATTACATTAAATTTTTGTTTTCATTTAATGTAGTTATTTAAATTAATTATAAGCCAAGGAATCATTAACCTTGGCTTTCTTTTATTTTAGAATGGTTTCCATTTGTTGTTGTAATTCTCTAGCTTTTTCAGCAGCAGCTTGAGAGAAGTTTTCTTTGTTAGAAGCATAAATAATTCCACGAGAAGAATTAATTAATAGCCCTACAGTATCAGTCATTCCATATTTGCAAACTTCTTCTAGATTTCCTCCTTGGGCACCAACGCCAGGAACTAATAAAAAGCTTTCAGGAATAATCTTTCTGATGTCAGCTAAATATTCAGCCTTGGTAGCTCCCACGACATACATTAGGTTTTGAGAATTTTTCCAAGATTTAGAAGTTTCAATAACCTGTTTGTATAACTCTTTACCATCAACTGTTTTTGTTTGAAAATCAAAGGCACCTTGGTTAGAAGTTAACGCTAACATAATGGTGTGTTTATCTTCAAAAGCTAAAAAAGGCTCCACAGAATCTTTACCCATATACGGGGCAACAGTTACTGAATCAAAAGCTAAATCTTCAAAAAAAGCTTTTGCATACATAGTTGAGGTGTTACCAATATCACCACGTTTAGCATCAGCAATTGTGAAAATTTCAGGATGTTTTTCGTTTAAGTAATTAATCGTTTTTTCAAGAGATTTCCATCCTTTAATACCATATGCTTCATAAAAAGCAGTGTTAGGCTTATAGGCTACACAAAGATGATGTGTAGCATCAATAATAGCTTTGTTAAAGGCAAAAATAGGATCTTCCTCTAGAAGTAAATGTGCTGGAATTTTGTCTAAATCAACATCTAACCCAATGCATAAAAATGATTTCTTTTTTTGGATTTCAGATACAAGTTGTTGTGTTGTCATGTGTTGTTGTAAAAGTTAGGCAAAAGTACATAAATTTAGTAGTTTCTGTTATCTTTGTTACATATGTTTCAATATATCATCAACAAAATTTTTTACGGATTCTTAACACTGTTTGGGGTGGTAACAGTAATTTTTTTATTGTTTAATATCTTACCAGGAGATCCTGCTCGTATGATGTTAGATCAACGAGAAGATACTGAGCAATTACAAAATATACGAAAGAAATATGGGTTTGATAAACCTGTGTTTACACAATACTTATATTATTTGAATGATGTATCACCATTATCGTTCCATAGTAAAAACAAAGAGAACTATACTTTTTTATCTGAAGGAAAATACAATGCTCAATCATTATTTTCTTTAGGGAATAAAGAGGTGGTCATGAAAACTCCGTATTTGCGTCAATCTTTCCAAAAGAATGGTAAAAATGTTTCTGAAGTAATTAAAGAGACCTTACCAAATACTGCAATTTTAGCTATAGTAGCAATAACAATAGCACTGTTTTTAGGGATTGTATTAGGAATATTTTCAGCCTTATTTAAAGACACTTTTTTTGATAGACTTATAGCTGTCGTAAGTACTTTGGGAATGAGTATACCTTCTTTTTTCTCAGCTATATTGTTTGCTTGGTTTTTTGGGTTTGTGTTGAATAAATATACACATTTAGAAATGACGGGAAGTTTGTATGAAGTTGATGATTTTGGTGAAGGAATGCATATTCAATGGAAAAATTTAATATTACCAGCAATAGTACTGGGAATTCGTCCGCTTGCAGTAGTTATACAGTTAATGCGTAATTCGTTGTTAGAAACCTTAAGTCAAGATTACATTCGAACAGCAAAAGCAAAAGGACTAACAATGTATCAAGTAATAAAAAAACATGCGTTGAAAAACTCATTAAACCCAGTAATAACAGCAATATCAGGGTGGTTTGCTTCGATGCTGGCTGGAGCAGTTTTTGTAGAGTATATTTTTAATTGGAACGGATTAGGAAAAGAAATAGTAAACTCGTTAAACACGCTTGATTTACCAGTAATTATGGGAGCTGTTTTAGTAGTTGCTACATTATTTATAATCATAAATATTTTAGTAGATATATTATATAGTTGGTTAGATCCTCGAATAAGATTACGATAGATGAGAACATTTTTTTTATTGATTACCATAGTTTTTTTATCAAGTTGTGCTGTATTTCAACCAAAAGAATTTACGTTTGAACCTCTAAATGAAGAATTACTGACTTTAGATAGAAAACCAATTTTATTCAAAGAAGTTTTAGAGAAAAATAAAGGAAAAAAGATATTTGTACAAATATTTGCAACTTACTGTCCTTACAGTCAACGTAGTTTTAAAGACGTACTCAACTTTCAGAAGAAAAATCCAGAGCTTGCGTATATTTTTCTATCAGTAGATCATTCATATCATGATTGGAAAAGAGGTTTAGAAAGTATTCCTGTAAAAGGTCAACACTATTACATCCAAAATAAAGGAAAAGGAACACTTGGTGAGTTTTTAAAACTAAAAACAATTCCACGATTTTTGATTATCGATGAAGAAGGAAAAATTAGAGTGTATAAATCATCTAAAGTGTCAGATAAGCTCCAAAACAAAGTACAATAACATGAAAAAGATAATAATAGTAGCTTTTATTGGATTAACCTTATTTGGTTGTTCAAATGAAGCTCCAGGTCATTTCTCTACAGAAGCGTTAGAGGATGTTTTTACTTCTTTAGAAGGAGAAGAGGTTTCATTCAGTAAAATCTTAGAAAAATACAAAGGAAGTAAGATATTAATAGATATTTGGGCTTCTTGGTGTCCAGACTGTTTAAAAAGTATTCCTGAAGTACAGAAGGTACAAGAAGATTACGCAGGAGCTACATATATTTTTTTATCCTTAGATAGAAATAAGACTGATTGGAAAAATGGTATTGAACGCCTAAATATAAAAGGAGAACATTATTTTATAGAATCAGGATGGGAAGGCAAGTTTGGTAAGTTTTTAGGTTTAGATTGGATACCAAGATTTTTAGTTATAGACGAAAATGGAAAAATAATTGTTTTTGATGCAACAAAAGCCACAGATAAATTAATTCGTCAAAGCCTAGAAAAAATGTAATTTTGCAAACACAAAATCAATAACCAGAAAAAATAATACACGTGAGACAAAAAATAGTTGCAGGTAACTGGAAGATGAATAAAAACCTTGATGAAGCAAAAGAATTAATCGAGGGAATAAAGAAAGAAGTACAAGCTGGTTTAGAAGATGGTACTAGAGTAATAATTGCTCCTAGTTTTGTAAACCTAGAATCAGCAGTTAAAAACACTGAAGATTCGGTTGTAGAGGTTGCCGCACAAAACATGCATCAATCTAAAAGTGGAGCGTATACAGGAGAGGTTTCTGCAGATATGTTAACGAATTTAGGAGTTAACATAGTAATTTTAGGACACTCTGAACGTAGAGAATATTTTGGTGAAACTGATGAGTTATTAGCTCAAAAGGTAGATGCTGCTTTAGAAAACAAATTAGAAGTTATTTTTTGTTTTGGAGAATTGTTAGAAGATAGAAAGTCTGGAAATCACTTTAAAGTAGTTGAAAACCAACTTAAAAAAGCGTTGTTTCATCTTCAAGAAGCTGATTTTAAAAATATTATTTTAGCATATGAACCAGTTTGGGCAATTGGTACAGGAGAAACAGCTTCACCTGAGCAAGCGCAAGAAATACATGCTTTTGTAAGAGAGCTTTTAACAAAAAAGTATGGAGTAGAAACAGCCAATGCTATTTCAATTTTATACGGAGGAAGTGTAAAGCCTGTAAATGCTAAAGAAATTTTTTCTAAGCCAGATGTAGATGGAGGTTTAATAGGTGGAGCAGCATTAAAAGCTGAAGATTTTGCAGCAATAATTAAATCAATTTAATGGATAATATTTATATAGAATATACTTTTGAAGTAACACCAAAAGAACCAACTACAGAAATTTTAATAGCTGAATTGGGGTCTTTAGGGTTTGAAAGTTTTGTTGAAAACGAAAAAGGGGTAGTAGCGTATATTCAAAAAGATGATTGGAGCGAAACTATTTTAGAAGATGTTTTTGTGTTGAAATCAGAAGAGTTTTCAATTCAATACGAGCATAAAGAAATAGAACAAACTAATTGGAATGCGGAATGGGAAAAGAATTTCAATCCTATTCAAGTAGATGACTTGGTAAGTATAAGAGCTCCGTTTCATGAGAACCCGAATTTGCCATACGATATTGTTATTGAACCAAAAATGAGTTTTGGTACAGGGCATCATGAAACTACACACATGATGGTGCAACATTTAATTAATTTAGATGTAACTGATAAAAAAGTTTTAGACATGGGATGTGGAACAGGGATTTTAGCAATTTTTGCTGAAATGAAAGGAGCACAGCCTATTGATGCTATTGATATTGATGCTTGGTGTTACGAAAACTCATTAGAAAATGTAGAAAGAAATAACTGTAAGCATATTTCAGTTTATGAAGGAGATGCGTCACTTTTAGAAGGAAAAAAGTATGATGTTATAATAGCAAATATCAATCGTAATATTTTACTAAATGATATGCAAACGTATACAAATTGTTTAACTGAAAAAGGAGTTTTATTATTAAGCGGATTTTATAGTGAAGATATTCCAGTGATTGATAATGAGGTGTCTAAGTACAGTTTAACATTAAAAGATACCATAAAAAGAAATAATTGGGTAGCTTTGCAGTATCAAAAATAAAACAAATGAGTACGATAGAAAAAATTCAAGAAGAGCTTGATGTTTTATTAAATGAAACAAGAAAGCATGAAATTGTTTTACATAACGATGATGTAAATACCTTTGATTTTGTAATTGATAGTCTTGTAACCGTATGTGATCATACATTAGAGCAAGCAGAACAATGTACTATTTTAGTGCATTATAAAGGGAAATG
Organism: Tenacibaculum ascidiaceicola; assembly: GCF_047470925.1. Taxonomy (NCBI): domain Bacteria; kingdom Pseudomonadati; phylum Bacteroidota; class Flavobacteriia; order Flavobacteriales; family Flavobacteriaceae; genus Tenacibaculum; species Tenacibaculum ascidiaceicola. The sequence continues at coordinate 261,759 of NZ_JAZKJP010000005.1, read as the reverse complement.
CTCAGTTAAGACAGGAGAGTATAAAGATTTAGAACCAAGATGCTCTAGGTTATTAGAGTTAGGTTTATCAGCAGAGATAGTGTAAGAATGGAGAACATTTTTAGGTATTACGAATTTTCAGAATTTTTTAAAGATAGCTCAGGAACGTTTCAAGAAAATGAAATAAGCTTTTCGGAACTTAACAAAGAGCATTTTTTAATTTTTGAAAAAAAAGATTCACAATTTAATTTGTACGTATCAAAATACAGCTCAAAAAAGGGTATAGGAAAAGAACCTCCAGAAATATTAGAATTGTTGGTTGAAAACTACGATAAATCTATACCAGAACACAGAATAGTACTTAGAAAATACTTGTATTAAAAACTCAAAAACTTTTTTGAGTTTTTTTTATGTTTTTAGGTGACCAATTAAAAATAATGGTGTCATAATAGTGTAGGCAAAAGAAAAGAATACAATTTCATTAAAAATATTACCCTTTAAATACAAAACTTCTCTTTTCTGCTTAAAGCTTACAAAGAGAAGTTTTTAAAGGATTAAAAATAGTAGTAGTTAGTTTTTATACTAAGTTTGGTTAGACGAAAAGGCCTTAAGCGTAAGTTTAAGGTCTTTTTTATTGAGTTTTTTTAACTAAAAATAATTTACACCGTGTAAAAATGAGTAAAAAATAATGTATCTTTATATAGGTGAAACAGTAATAACGAAAGCCTATGTAGCATCATTTTCTTTAGATACCACGAGCATAACTAAAAGCTGGTTTTTGCTAAAAGAAACTTGGACTTGTTGTGGTTAATATCCAAGACAAAGGTTTATTAATTAAAATTTTAAAGAAAATGAAAAGTACAATTATAAAAACAGTTTTTGTATTATTTATCGGGGCAGGTTTGGCTTTTACAATTAAACAAAGGAAACTTATAGACCCTATAAAAACTGCAGCAGTTTTTCAAGGTTATGATGAGTATGGTTATACTTTTTCGTTTGAAGACGAAGAGGGAGACGAAGATGTAATTACTTTTGAAACTATATCAGAGAAAATATTAAAAATTTATAACTTAAAAGATGATAAATTTGTAGAACAGAAATTTGAAATCACGTACGATTATAAGGTATCAGACGATGAAATTGAAACCCCTGTTTTACAATCAATAAAAAAAATAGAATAATTATGAGTATTGTAGATTTATACGAGTCAAGTAAGCATAGAAATAATGTAGCTCACTTTAGTGCTATTGTTAATCTTGCTATTATTGATGGCGATTTAAATGAAGATGAAGAAAAATTAGTGAATCGTTTTGCTAGAAAATTAGACATTACGGAAGCAGAGTACAAAGAAATAGTTGAAAACTCGAAAAAATATCCAGTAGTGCCGCAAGCAAAAACTGATGATAGGTTAGAGCGTTTACTAGATTTATTTAAAATAATTTATTCAGATCATGAAATAGATGAGGCTGAGTTAAAATTAATTTTGAGATATGCTATTCAGCTTGGTTTTTCACAAGAAAGAGCAGAAGAGATAATCTCTAAAACCACAAAGGTTTTTAGTGGTAAGATAGATTTAGATCAGTATAAATCGATACTAAGTATATTATAAAAAGTAAAATCCCATTCTCTTTAGAATGGGATTTGTTTTTTAAAGTGGTTGTAAGTTTTCTAATTTAAAAATTACAAGATCTTCATCATCTACATCATCAAAAATTTCTTTATACGTAATTTCAAAACTTTTATTTTTTAGAGATGAAGACTTTAAATCTAAATGTTCAAGATTCTTTTTATTGATTTGTTCAAAGTCAATAATATCTCCATTTTCTAATTCAAAAACATAATAGCCGTTTGTGTATCCTTGATAAACGCCGACTAATGTAACCGTTTGTTGTGAGTTATAATAAGCCATGGTTTAAATACGGTTTACTATTTATTCATTATCAAAATCACCAGTTATTTCGATCTCATCAAAAGTATCATCGTTATCTTCATCGTCAGTTTCATGATCTTCCATAGATTGTTGTAACTGAGAACTTATTTTCACTAAAAAAAGCGTGTCTTCAGTATTTACTTCTACAGCTTTTACTGTTTCTCCTTTACTATTTTTAAAGGAAATAATATCAGAATGATCATATCCATCAGGATACCTTTCTACTAATAAATCTAAAATATCAGTAGTTAATTTAGCATAGTCTACAATAACTCTTTTCATAAGGTTACATTTTTAATAAATAAGCAAATATTAATGGAGCAACAATTGTTGCATCACTTTCTATAATAAACTTTGGAGTATCAATATCTAATTTACCCCATGTAATCTTTTCATTAGGAACAGCTCCTGAATATGATCCGTAGCTTGTAGTTGAATCTGAAATTTGACAGAAATAACTCCAGAAAGGAGTGTCTTCTCTCTCTAAATCTTGATACAACATTGGTACTACACAAATAGGGAAATCTCCAGCGATTCCACCCCCAATTTGGAAAAACCCAATTCCGTTTTTTGAGTTTTCAGTATACCAATCAGCTAAGAAAGTCATATATTCAATACCTGATTTCATAGTAGAAGCTTTTAATTCTCCTTTTACTACATAAGAAGCAAAAATATTTCCCATTGTGCTGTCTTCCCATCCAGGAACAACAATTGGTAAATTCTTTTCTGCAGCAGCATACATCCATGAATCTTTCAAGTCGATTTCATAATACTCTTCTAAAACTCCTGATAATAAAAGCTTGTACATAAATTCATGTGGAAGATAACGTTCACCAGCTTCTTCTGCATCTTTCCAAATTTTAAAAATATGTTTTTGTAAACGTCTAAAAGCCTCCTCTTCAGGAATGCAAGTATCGGTAACACGGTTTAATCCTTTTAATAATAAGTCCCATTCTTCTTGTGGTGTTAAATCACGATAGTTTGATACTCTTTTGTAATGTGAGTGAGCAACTAGGTTCATAATATCTTCTTCAAGATTTGCTCCAGTACAAGAAATGATATGTACTTTATCTTGACGAATCATTTCAGCGAAAATTTTACCTAACTCAGCTGTACTCATAGCTCCTGCTAATGACACTAACATTTTAGAGCCTTGTTCTAGTTGTGCTTCATACCCTTTGGCAGCATCTACTAATGCAGCCGCGTTAAAGTGTAAAAAGTATTTTTCTATAAAATTGGTTATAGGTTTGTTCATTTTTTTATTTTGTTAAATTGATTTTTCAACAATTACTTGTACTACTTCAAAAAGAATGAGGATTATGATAATCCATTCTAGCATGCTACTGTATTTATGCTGTAGTATATCATTGAATAAATCTAAATTTTCTTTAATTACGTTTAAACTATTTTCTATTCCTTGGTGACGTTTTATAATGTCTAATTCATCTTTCAACTTATAATCTAAATTAGACAAGTCTTTATTATTCCAAGCAACATCTGGCGAGTCAAAAACAAATAGGTTTTCAGCAATGTTGTTCTTTAAATTCATGGTTTTACCAATAAATTTCCGCATTTGAATTTTAGAAAGTTTAAAACTTCCAGTTTTTTCTAATTGCTTCGAATACACTAATGTTTTATCGTGTAAATCAGATGTTTTATTTACATAATTCATCAATGCTACAGATTGTGCTAGGTTGAGCATGATAATATGTGCCACATCATCGTTTAAATTTTTAATTTGAATAGTTCCAAAATCAACTTCTATGGTATCAGAAAAAGTGATGTTGTATTTTTCTGAGGGCAAGTTGTTGACGTTTGAACTTTCTTTATTGATTAAAAAACTAACAATTTGATTAATTAAATTGTCCGTACAGTTCATAAAAACAACACTTCCATAATCTTTTACATAGATGTATGAGTTGTCAGTAATTTTATATAATAAAAAAGAATGCTCTCTTTTTATTAATTCATATGATTCAAACTGTGAGCGAATAGCACTTAGTGCTATTCGTTTTTCAAGATGATATGCAACTGATTGTAAATGCATTTTAATAATCGTCGTCGTCGTTTTTAAACTTTGCTAATTTGTTAAACGGTGAACTATCATCATCACCATAATCTTCTTCGTCTTCCATAGTAGAAGAAAATTTATAGCTTAACATTTTATAGTATAATTTAGCTGCTAAAAAGTCTGAAGATTTCTCATTCTCGTTAGGGCATAACTCTACAATATCAAAACCAACTACGTTTCTTTCAGTAAACACTCTCTTTAAAAACTCTAGAGTTTCATAGTAAAATAATCCTCCTGGTTCAGGTGTTCCAGTACTTGGTAATAACGAAGGATCTATAGCATCTAAATCAAATGTGATAAAAACATTACCAGTTAATTGATCAATAACTTCATCCATCCAGTATTCATTTACAGCCATATCGTGTGCAAAAAAGACTTTATCCATATTCATAGAAGACTTTTCTGATATGTCCATACTGCGAATACCTACTTGTACTAAATTGGTATTTTGACTCGCTTCGTATACAGCACAAGCATGATTGCAAGAGCTACCTTCATATTCTTTACGTAAATCGGCATGTGCATCAATATGTAAAACAGTAAGGTTGTTAAAACATTCGTTAAAAGCACGAATTGTTCCTATTGAAATTGAATGTTCTCCACCAAAAAGAGTTACAAACTTATTTTTATTGATGAATTTTTTTGTTGTTGCATGTACAGCTTCTACCATAGCTTCAGGAGAAGAATCTTCAGTAACAGCATCAGCTAAATAAACACCTTCTTTGTATACTTCACTATCAGTTTCTATATCGTATAACTCCATGTTTTCAGAAGCATCTAAAAATGCTTCTGGTCCTTTATCAGCTCCTTTTTGCCAAGTACTAGTTCCATCGTAAGGAACAGGTATAAGTACTACTTTCGCGTTTTCTAGTTTTGCGTATTGGTCAGGTATTCCTGCGTAATTTCTTTTTTTCATTTTGATATTTTTTTACTAGTATCCTAAAATAGATAATAGTTCTTCACTTTTTTGTTGTTCTTTAAATAGTTTGGTGGTTAAATCACCATTTTCGTTTATGTCAATTAATATGTGTTTGGGAGTTGGGATTAAACAATGCTGTAATCCGCCAAAACCACCAATAGTTTCTTGGTATGCTCCTGTATTGAAAAACCCTACGTATAAAGGACTCTCTTTTTCGTATACAGGTAAATAAATTCCGTTTACATGCTGCTCTGAGTTGTAATAATCGTCGCTATCGCAGGTTAAACCTCCTAATAGAACACGTTCGTATCTATGATTCCATTTGTTAAGAGGAAGCATGATAAAGCGTTTGTTTATAGCCCAAGAATCAGGTAAGGTGGTAATGAAAGATGAATTAATCATATTCCATTTTTCACGATCATTTTGTTTTTTTTGGTATAACACTTCATACACAGCTCCTCCTGATTCTCCTACAGTAAAACTTCCAAACTCAGTAAAAATGTTAGGAACTTCTACACCAGCTTCTTTACAAGCAAGATTTATTTGGTTGATGATTTCGTCTACCATATACTCATAATCGTAATCAAACGCTAATGAGTTTTTAATAGGGAAACCTCCTCCTATATTTAAACTATCTAAACTTGGACATACTTTTTTAAGTTTTGTATACACTCGTAAACACTTTAATAATTCGTTCCAGTAATAGGCATTATCTCTAATTCCTGTATTGATAAAGAAGTGTAACATCTTTAAATCTACTTGCGGATTATTAGCTATTTCACGTTCATAAAAGGATACAATATTTTTATAACCAATTCCCAAACGGCTAGTATAAAATTCAAACTTAGGTTCTTCTTCAGAAGCTATACGAATTCCTACATTAAATTTACTCCTAGTTTCGTCTAGTAATAAATTTAACTCCTCATAATTGTCTATTATCGGTATGCAATTTGTGTGTCCACCATCAATTAAACTAACAATATTAGCAATGTATTGATCGCGCTTAAAACCATTGCACAATACATAAGCATCATCACTTAATTTTCCTTCTTTTTTTAGTGATTTTACAATATCTATATCAAAAGCAGATGATGTTTCAATATGTATATCATTTTTTAAAGCTTCATTTAAAACATATTTAAAGTGTGAGCTTTTGGTACAATAACTATAATTGTAATTACCTTGATAATTATGCTTTTCAATAGCTTTATGAAACCAGTTTTTAGCTTTGTTTATGTTTTCTGATATTTTAGGTAAATAAGTGAATTTTAACGGTGCTCCGTATTGCTTCACTAATTCCATCATATCAATGTTGTGAAAAAATAAATTATTGTTTTTAGTATGAAATTCCGCTTGTGGAAAATCAAACGTTTGTTCTATTAAGTCTTTATATTTAGTATTCATTATTATTTTAGTTGTATCTGTATGTTGGGTACAGAAAGTCATTCAAAAAGCAGTTGAGGCATACGCCAAAACTTTTTTAAATAAATTGTATAACAAGGCTTTGTTGTTGTTTTACAACAAGATGTTAAACCAAAATAAAATGAATAGTTAGACTCTTAAAGCTAAGCAATCACCGCACTGTTTATAAAAATTCAGTGGTAGAGAGTATTGAAAGTAGGAAGAAACCTTAATGTTTCGGTTGTGTTTCTCAAACACTAAATAACTCACTATCTTCCCGTAGAAGTTATTGCCGAAATAAGTAAAACGTAACATTTTGACTTATGTAATAAGATGTGGTAAATGTAAACTATTTTTTAATACAACAAACTTTTTTTTGTTTTTTTTAATAAATTGATCTCTAGTTGTTTATTTTGTTTTTTGTTTCTTTATTAGCTCTATTCCTTTGTATAAAATAGTCGTATTAGGTATAGTAATTTCCCTTTTTTCTTCTGGCATATACAGTAAAACATAAAATCCAGTTATGTTTTTTACAACACCTTGTAAATCGAAGTCTTTGTCTATGATTTTTATAGTATCTCCTATACGCATAGGGTGATAAAAAAACAGGATAATGCTAGCTGTAAGGTTAGATAAAATAGACCATTGAGCAAAAAAACCGACTCCTAATACTGCGAGTATTGAAGAAGCAAAAACAATTACTTCTTTAAAGTTTATACCAAAAATGATTAATGAAATGAATAAGGCTAAGGTGTAGTATAAAAAATAACTAATGTTTAAAATTAATTTTCTTCTATGAGGTTCAATAGCATTTTTTACAATATAAGACCTAGTTAATTTTTTTGTTATATAAATTAAAAAAAATAACGAAGCTGTTAAAAGCAAAAATTGTAAAAATGGGTTGTATATGGATAACTCTAGAAAACGATTTTTCATTATTATGTTTTTTATACAAATATACTTCTGGTTTTGTAAATATAATCTGGAAATAAAAAATTATATTTGATTGAAAATCATAATTATATGTCGTTATGAAAAATGTTTTAATACCCTATAATTTTTCAGAAGCAGCTATTAATGCTTTAAATTACACAAAACAACTATTTAAAGATGTTGAGGTAACTATTTACTTATTAGATGTTTATATAAGTCAGCCCTCAGAGTTATTGAGTGATCAAGAAAATGAGAAATGGTTTAATGAAATGGATAATGAAATTGAAGATGAATTAAAGTATTTAATTGAAGTGTTAAGAAGAGAGAATACTAGTTTTAATTATGAGTATGTTGTGGAATCAAATTCATTAACAAAAGCAGTTACTAAAACAATTGAAGAAAAGAGTATTGATGTAGTAATTGCAGGTACAAAAGGAGCCAAAAGTTTAGCAGAAACTTTTATTGGTACTAATACTATGAAAATGATTAATGTAGTTAATAGGTGTCCAATACTAGTAGTTCCTATGAATTACAAGTATAAGCCATTACATCAAATTGTGTTTTCAACAAATTATAAAAGATTGTTTACAGCAAAAGAGCTACAGTTTTTAATTAATTTAACCACAATCAAGAGATGTATATTGGAGGTTGTGAGCTTATCTGAAGAGAACTTTTTATCTGAGAATCAACAAAGAAATAAAGTGAAATTAAGAGAGTTGTTACAAGATGTAAATGTTACGTATAAAAAAATAGATTGGGAAGGCTCTGAAACATTAACGGTTGAAAAACATATTAAAGAAAACGATAGCGAGTTGTTGGTGTTAATAAACCATAAATACAACTTTTTTAACCGTTTGTTAGAAGAAAATGTGATAAAAAAGTCAGCTTTTCATAGTAAAATACCAATGTTAATTTTACCCGAAATAAGTTAATTATGAAGTTTACTGAAGAATTTTATAAAAGCATAGCGAATTTGTTTTATGCAGTTTCTATGGCCGATAAAAACATGACCGTAGAAGAGAAAAAGAGTATTATTAAAAGAGTAGAAAAAAATTGGTCAACATCAGAAAATAAATCAGATAGTGAGTTGATATACGAAACGTTAAGAGAACTGATAAAAGAAAAAGTAACATCAGAAACAGCTTATGAAAGCTTTAAAGAATATTACTTAGCACATAAAGAAGAGTTCTCAAAAAATGTAATTCACGATTTATTAGCAGCATCACATGAAATTTCTAGTTCTTATGCGAGAAAAAATAAATCAGAACTCATAATTTTAGCCAGACTTTACAAATTATTTAATCTCGTATAACTAAACAGATGACAAGGTTTATAACCAAACAAAAAAATACTAAAAATGTAATTCCTGGAAGCCCCGTTTTTGTTGGAAATCAAAAAGAAGAGAATACAAGAATACGATTAATAGGATATGATGAAAATGAATTTATAGAAGTAGAGCTAAAAGATGTAAACGAACTCAAAAGCTATATTGGAAAGTATAAAAAACTTTGGATTAATATAGACGGATTACACGATGTTGAGTTAGTTGGAGAAATTGGTGAGTTATTTGATATTCATACACTTGTTCTTGAAGATATTGTAAATACCGATCAAAGACCTAGAGTAGATATTGAAGAGCATTATATTTTTACGAGTATTAAAATGCTGTTTTTAAATAAAGAAAACCATAAGCTTGAAGCAGAGCAAATATCTATGTACTTATTACAAAATGTACTAATTACTTTTCAAGAAAAGCAAGGAGATATTTTTGAGTCAATTAGAGAAAGGTTACGTCATAAAAAAGGAAGGGTGCGAAATTATAGTGTAACATATTTAAAGTATTGTTTATTAGATGTAATCGTAGATAATTACAATTTTTTAATGGAAACTTTCGGTGAGAAAGTAGAATATTTAGAAGATAAAATTTTATTACAACCCAATAAAAATACACTACAAGAAATTAATAGATACAAAATAGAACTTAACTACTTTAGAAAAGCAATAAGACCAGCTCGTGAGGCAATAAATAGTTTTAGAGCATTAAAAACAGAATTAATAACAAAAAAAGAACAACCATTTTTTAATGATTTAAACGATTTGGTTCAACGAAGTTATGATTCAGTTGAAAACTATAAAAGTATGTTGAGTGAGCAACTTACAGTATATTCAACGAACGTAAATAATCGTTTGAATGATATTATGAAAATACTAACCATATTTTCAGTAGTATTTATTCCGATTACTTTTATAGCGGGGATTTATGGAACAAATTTCGAGTATATCCCTGAGCTTAAGTATCGTAGTGGATACTTTGTAATGTGGGGTGTTATATTACTAACAGTGATAATCATGTTAGGATATTTTAAATACAAAAAATGGTTTTAAGGATTGTTTAAGTTTTTGAAAATTAAAATTTTGTACTTTTGTAGTGTAAAATGAAAAAAGCGTTTCATAAAATAGCATCTATTTTAATGGCTTTTGTAGTGTTATTATCTACAATGTCATTTACTGTTAACAGTCACTTTTGTGGAGACATGTTAGTAGGTACAAGTTATTTTGTAAAGGCTGAATCTTGTGGAATGGATATGAAGCAAGAAACAAAATCTGAAGACTGTTCAGTAATGAAAAAGAACTGTTGTCAAGATGTGGCTTCAGTAATTGAAGGTCAAGATACTTTAAAGATTACATCTTTTGATCAACTGTCTTTTGACCAACAAGTTTTTATAGCTTCATTTTACTATAGCTACATTAATTTATTTGAAGGTATTCACAATAAAGTGATTCCTTTTAAAGATTATGCACCTCCACTGGTCATCAAGGATATTCATGTACTTGATGAAGTATATTTAATATGATTTTTAAACAATAACTATTTGTCCTTTTGAGAATTTCAATAGGATGATTTGTCGTATTCGATGTTTTTCAACATCAATGTTTAATTGTTTAAAAATCATTTTTTATGCTAAACAAAAGCATCAAATTCTTAATAGAAAACAAACTGGTCGCAGTTATATTACTCGTTTTATTTGTAGGATGGGGAACTGTAAATGCACCATTTAATTTAGATACAGGTTTTTTACCAAACGATCCTGTAGCAGTTGATGCCATACCAGATATTGGAGAAAATCAACAAATTGTTTTTACAAAGTGGGACGGACAATCTCCGCAAGATATAGAAGACCAAATAACATACCCATTAACAACATCTTTATTAGGGATTTCTGGAGTAAAAACCATCCGTAGTTCTTCTATGTTTGGGCTTTCAAGTATCTATGTCATTTTTGATGAAGGAGTAGATTTTTATTGGAGTCGTTCTCGAATTCTTGAAAAGTTAAATTCATTACCAAGTAATTTACTGCCAGAAGGAGTAAGTCCTTCATTAGGGCCAGACGCCACTGGATTGGGGCAGATTTTTTGGTATACACTTGAAGGACGTGATGAAGATGGTAATGTCACTGGAGGTTGGGATTTACATGAATTACGTAGTGTACAAGATTACTATGTAAAATATGCACTTTCGTCTGCAAATGGCGTGTCTGAAGTAAGTTCTATAGGTGGATATGTTCAAGAATATCAAATAGACGTAAAACCAGAGTTGATGCGTCAATACAATATCAGTTTACAGCAAATTGTAGCAGCAGTAAAGCAAAGTAATCAGGATATTGGGGCGCAAACAATAGAAATAAATCAAGTAGAATACTTAGTCCGTGGTTTAGGATATGTAAAGTCTATAGCAGATATTGAAAATGCTGTAGTTACAGCTAAAAATTATACTTCAATACGAGTAAAAGACATTGCAAAAGTATCGTTAGGAGCAGAACCTCGTAGAGGGATTTTAGATAAAGAAGGAGCTGAGGTTGTAGGAGGTGTAGTAGTAGCCCGTTATGGAGCAAATCCTTTAGAAGTAATCACCAATGTAAAGGAGAAGATTAAAGAACTAAGTGCAGGTTTACCAAGTAAAGAGTTAAAAGATGGTAGAACTTCTCAATTAATAATTGTTCCGTTTTATGACCGTACAGAGTTAATTCATGAAACTTTAGACACGTTGAACGAGGCTCTTACGCTAGAAATATTAATCACTATTTTGGTAATCGTAGTTATGGTTTTTAATTTACGGGCTTCTGTACTAATCTCAGGATTATTACCCGTGGCAGTATTGATGGTTTTTATTGCAATGAAAGCCTTTGGAGTTGATGCCAACATCGTAGCTTTATCAGGAATAGCTATTGCTATTGGAACCATGGTAGATGTGGGAGTCATACTCTCCGAAAACATCATAAGTCACTTAGAAAAAGACGAGAATAAATTACCGATAAACACATTAGTTTACAATGCAACAGCAGAAGTTTCTGGAGCGATTGTAACAGCGGTAATGACGACGATTATCAGTTTTATTCCAGTATTTACCATGATTGGCGCAGAAGGAAAACTATTCCGTCCACTAGCATTTACCAAAACCTTCGCTTTAATAGCAGCTATTGTGGTAGCATTGTTTTTAATACCGCCATTTGCAGCTGTTTTATTTAAGAAAAAGGAGTTGACAAAAAACTTTAAATACATTGTAAATGGAGTTTTAGTAGCATTAGGTATTACTGCTGTTTTTTATGGATATTGGTTAGGAATTGTATTAATAGCCTTTGGAGCTATACAATTTTGGAGTAATTATTCAGAAAAAACCACAATTCATTTTTCGTTTTCCAATTATAATTTTACACTGCCTGTTAATACGATCAATATTATTATATCTGCATTAGCAATTGTTGGTTTGTTAGCAGAATACTGGAGACCTTTAGGAGTAGATAAAAGTATTGTTACCAATCTTTTATTTGTAGCACTTATTTGTTTCGGATTGTTAGGCTTTTTTAGCTTACTGCAAAAATATTACAATCATATATTACAATGGGCATTGAACAACAAATTACTGTTTTTAACCATCCCGTTAACAGTATTAACTTGTGGATTCCTAATTTTTAAAAACACAGGAAAAGAGTTTATGCCTTCGCTAAACGAAGGGTCATTTTTATTGATGCCTACCTCTATGCCGCATTCAGGGGTGGAAGAAAACAAACGTGTATTACAACAATTAGATATGGCGGTTGCTAACATTCCAGAGATAGCAACGGTTGTAGGTAAAGCAGGAAGAACAGATTCAGCATTAGATCCAGCTCCTTTATCAATGTATGAGAATGTGATTAACTACAAGCCAGAATATAAGTTAAATTCTGAAGGAAAACGTCAACGTTATAGGGTAAATGAGGACGGATTGTTTCTGTTGAAAAACGGTAAAACGGTAGCGAACCCAAGTTTGACAGATAAGACATCAGAAGTTGTTTTTTATGAGGTTTCATCAAATGAATTAATAGAAGATGAAGATGGTGAGTTTTATCGTAATTGGCGACCAAACATCAAGTCACCCAATGATATTTGGAACGAAATAGTAAAAGTTACCAAGTTACCAGGAGTAACGTCTGCACCTAAATTACAACCTATAGAAACTCGATTGGTAATGCTGCAAACAGGAATGAGAGCTCCAATGGGAATTAAAGTAAAAGGTCAAGATTTAAAAGAAATTGAAGCTTTTGGAGTACAACTTGAGGGAATTTTAAAAGAGGTTGAAGGAGTAAAAAAAGAAGCAGTTTTTGCTGATAGAATTGTAGGTAAACCGTATTTATTAATTGATATTAATAGAGAAAAATTAGCACGCTACGGAATAGCTATTCAAACGGTACAAGATGTATTGAAAGTAGCAGTAGGAGGTGTGCAATTATCGCAAACGGTGGAAGGAAGAGAGCGTTATGGAATTCGAGTTCGTTACCCAAGAGAATTACGCTCTAGTCCAACGGATTTAGAAAACATTTATATGCCAGTATCCAAAGGAGCTCCAATTCCGTTGAGTGAATTAGCAACGATTCGATATGAACAAGGACCACAGATGATTAAGAGTGAAGATACTTTTTTAATCGGATATGTATTGTTTGATAAGTTAAATGGTTTTGCTGAGGTAAACGTGGTAGAAGCAGCTCAAAAAGTAATTCAACAAAAAATAGATTCAGGAGAGCTAACTGTTCCAAAAGGAATATCATATCAGTTTACAGGAACTTATGAAAACCAATTAAGAGCAGAAAAAACACTATCAGTAGTAGTGCCATTGGCGTTGATGATTATCTTTTTAATACTGTATTTTCAGTTCCGTTCAGTAGCTACTTCATTAATGGTATTCACAGGAATTACTGTAGCTTTTGCAGGTGGATTCATCATGATGTGGTTATACGGACAAGATTGGTTCTTGAATTTTAGTGTATTTGGAGAAAACCTAAGAGAATTGTTTCAAATGCACTCAATTAACTTGAGTGTTGCTGTTTGGGTAGGATTTATCGCATTATTCGGAATTGCAACCGATGATGGTGTAGTAATGGCTACCTATTTAACACAAACATTTAATAGAGATAAACCTCAAACAATTGAAGCTATTCGAGCATCTGCATTACATGGAGGAAACAAACGTATTAGAGCATGTTTAATGACAACGGCAACCACCATTTTAGCCTTGTTGCCAGTATTAACTTCAACTGGAAGAGGTAGTGATATTATGATTCCAATGGCTATTCCTGCTTTTGGAGGAATGATTATAGATGTGACTTCGTATTTTATTGTACCAGTACTGTATAGTTGGCGTGAAGAATTTTTATTAAAACGAAAAACGAAAAGAGATGAGTTTTAAAATAAATAATAAAAAAGCAACCTTATTTCTAGCTTCTGTGTTTTTTGCTTTTACAATACAAGGACAAAACCTACAGGAATATATTGAGACAGCTTTAGAAAACAATCCAGAAGTACAACAGTTTGATATTAAGTACAAGCGTATTTCAGAGAAAAAAGAAGAGGTAAATACATTGCCTAATACCGAGTTTGGAGCAGGATATTTTGTGAGTACACCAGAAACACGTACAGGGCCGCAGAGGTTTAAACTATCTGTAAAGCAAATGATTCCTTTTTTCGGAACCATAACAGCACGAGAAAACTATGTGTCTTCATTAGCTGATGCAGCTTATCAGGATATCGTAGTCGTAAAACGTAAACTAGTAACATCAGTAGCGCAGTCGTATTATAAACTTTATGAGGTTAAAGCAAAACAAAAAGTATTAGACGAAAATATAGCATTACTTAAAACGTATGAAAAGTTAGCGTTAACTTCTGTTGAAGTAGGAAAAGCTTCTGCAGTAGATGTGTTAAGGTTGCAAATAAGACAAAACGAATTAGCACAACAAAAGGAAGTGTTACGGGAAGTTTTTTTAGGAATGCAAAAAGCATTTAATAAACTGTTGAATCAGGATATCAACACACAAATTTCAGTCGTTGATAGCCTACAAATTCCAACCAAAGTAGATAAAATACAACCAAGTATCTTAAAATTACACCCAGAGCTGGTGAAGTTTGATAAGTTGTATGCCTCTGTAGAAAAGTCAGAATTCTTAAACCAAAAAGAGAAACAACCTATGATAGGTTTTGGGCTTGATTATGTTAATGTTGAAAAGCGCACTGATATGAATGTGGTAGATAACGGTAAGGATATCATCATGCCAATGGTATCATTATCAATTCCTATTTTCAATAAGAAAAATAAATCTATAAGCAAACAAAACAAGTTACAGCAAGAGGAGATTCTATCGCAAAAAGAACAACGATATAATACTTTAGAATCTGTGTTATACAGAGCAGTTTCGGATAGAAATGCATCCGTAATAAATTACCGAACACAACTTAAAAATTTAGAGCAAGCTAAAAATGCAGAACAAATTTTGGTAAAAAGTTACGAGACAGGAACTATAGATTTTAACGATGTGTTAGATATTCAAGAATTACAGTTGAAGTTTCAAACGAATATGATTACATCAGAAGTAACTTATTATACACAAAGTACCATTATTAATTATTTAATAAAGTAAACAGATGAAAAAATATATAACATACATAGCAATTTTAATAGCTGGGGTATTTTTAGGATGGCTACTTTTTGGAGGTTCTTCAAATGGTAAGGCAGCGCATAATCATACTACAGAAGAAAAAGGTAAAATGTGGACCTGTTCTATGCATCCACAAATTATGCAACCAGAATCTGGGGATTGTCCTATTTGTGGAATGGATTTAATCCCTGCAGAAGCAGGAGCTGAAGGACTAGCTGCAAATCAGTTCAAATTAACTAAAAATGCAATGGCATTGGCTAATGTACAAACGACTGTGATTGGTAATGCTATAAGTGCAGATAATACAATTACACTATCCGGAAAAATAGCAGAAAACGAAAAATCAAATGCGGTGCAGGTAAGCTATTTTGCAGGAAGGATAGAACGTTTAAATGTGAATTTTACAGGAGAGAAAATAAGAAAAGGTCAGTTGTTAGCAACGGTATATTCTCCAGAACTGGTAAAAGCACAACAAGAATTATTAACAGCAGCGTCAGTAAAAGAAAATCAGCCAGCATTGTATAAAGCAGTTAGAAACAAACTGAAATTATGGAAGCTTTCTGAAAACCAAATTAATCAAATTGAAAAAACAGGAAAAGTAAAAGAAAACTTTCCTGTATATGCTACGGTTTCTGGTACAGTATCAGAGAAACTAGTTGAGCAAGGTGATTATGTAAGTCAGGGACAAGCATTACTAAAAATAGCCAATTTGAATTCAGTATGGGCAAATTTTGATGTGTATGAAAATCAAATCAGTAACTTTAAAATAGGTCAAGACATATCAATTACTACAAATGCCTATCCTAATGAGACTTTCAAAGCAAAAGTTTCGTTTATAAACCCTGTATTAAATCAAGAAACTCGAACAGTAACTATGCGTGCTGTACTAAACAATAGTAAAGGGAAGTTTAAACCAGCCATGTTTGTTACAGGAAAAGTGGAAGCAACAGAGAAACAGACAAAGGAACAATTAAGTATTCCTGCAACAGCAGTATTATGGACAGGAAAACGTTCAGTTGTATATGTAAAGCCTGACGCAAGTAAACCAGTTTTTGAAATGCGAGAAGTAGTATTAGGTGGAAAAGCAGGAGACAACTATCAAGTGGAAAAAGGGTTGAAGTCTGGAGAAGAAATTGTTACGAATGGAGTGTTTACAATAGATGCTTCAGCACAATTACAAGGGAAGAAGTCAATGATGAATCATACAAAAGAAATTATAGAATCTTTTAGTACTCCTAAAGCATTTAAAGAGCAATTACAAAAAGCTTATGATGGATATATAGGCTTAAAAGACGCTTTAGTAAAAACTGATGCAAATGCAGCCAAAACAAGTGCAGAAAACTTACAAAAAGAGTTAACATTAGTTGATATGAAGTTGTTAACTAACGAAGAAGCTCACAAACAGTGGATGCAATTAATTCCCGCATTAAAGTCAAGTAACATAGAAATAGCAAAAACAACAGATGTAGATACACAACGAAAGTATTTTAAAGTATTGTCAGAACATTTTATTGTGGCAGTACAATCTTTCGGGATTAATGAGGTGGCTTATAAACAGTACTGTCCTATGGCAGATAGTGATAAAGGAGCTTATTGGTTAAGTAAAGAAAAACAAGTGTTAAATCCGTATTTTGGTGATATGATGCTAAAATGTGGTGAAGTAAAAGAAACAATTAATAATAATTAAATATCAATTCAAAATGAAAAGAGCAATCTTAGGAGTAGCTATGTTGGCTACTATTGGTTTAGTAAGTTGTAAAAACGAAGCTAAAAAAGAAACAGAAACAAAAGAAGTACAAACAGAGCAAACTACTAAAGAAGTAGCAATGACTGACGCAACTTTTGGAGTAAGAGGTAACTGTGGAATGTGTAAAAACACAATTGAAAAGGCAGTAAATGGTGTTGATGGAGTAGCATCGGCAGAATGGGATAAATTAAGAAAGCAAATCAACGTATCGTTTGATGATTCTAAGACTAATTTAGATGCTATTCATAACGCAATTGCAGCATCTGGTTACGATACTGATAAAGTAGCTAGTAGTGAAGAAGCTTATGGAAACTTACCAGGATGTTGTCAATACGATCACAATATGGAAATGAGTTTAAAAGGTGATGTAAAAGCAGACGAAACGTCTAATCACTAATTTTTAAAAAAGTGTAACGATATACTTCGTTACACTTTTTTGTTCTATCACTTTAGCATTAATACAGTGTATGTAGTTTTTTTGTTAGAAAAATATCTTTGCATAAAAAGATTAAGTCGAAAAAGAAATCTTGTAAAATATCCTTGATTATCAGTTTTTTATTGTTTTATATTTGTGTTTGTAGAAATAAAAAAGAAAATGGAAAAAGTAGATAAGTACATAGAAAACATAAAAAATTGGAAAGAAGAAACAAAGCTGTTACGACAAATTTGTTTGGATTGTGGTCTTGAAGAAGATTTTAAATGGAAGCATCCTTGTTATACTTTTCAAGGAAAAAATATTGTGTTAATTCATGGTTTTAAAGATTATTGTGCATTACTTTTTTATAAAGGAGCTCTATTAAAAGATACTGACGGAATTTTAATTCAACAGACAGAAAATGTGCAATCTGCTCGTCAAATTAGGTTTACTAAACCAGAAGAGGTTGTTGATTTAGCATCAACTATTAAAACCTATGTTTTCGAAGCGATAGAAGTTGAAAAAGCAGGTTTAAAAGTAAAAACTAAGAAGACTTCAGAATTTGAAATGGTAAGTGAATTTAAAGAAGTGTTACAAGAAAACTCAGATATAAAAATAGCTTTCGAATCCCTAACACCAGGAAGGCAAAGAAGTTACTTGCTATATTTTTCTCAAGCTAAGCAATCGAAAACACGTTTGTCAAGAATAGAGAAATCAATACCAAAAATGATCCAAGGAAAGGGTCATAATGAAAGATAACAAACAAAGCTACCCAAAAAGAATAGCTTTGAATTTAGATGAAAACTAAATAAATTAATGTTGTTGCAAAGTCTTGTTTATAGACTATTTAACATTAGTGTAAGAGTGAAACATTTGTGTAGAAACAGCAATACGATTCCAAATATTAATTTCTCCTATTTGCATAATAATTTGTGCTATTTCGTTATCGGTAAAGTACTCTTTAAGTTTTTGGAAGGTGTTTTCTGTTAACCCATTATAACTTATTAGTGTTACTTCATCAGTAGCAGATAACAATGCTTTTTCTTTTTCGGAAAATAAAGGAGATTCTTTCCATGCACTCAAAGCAAAAATTCTGTTTTGCTCTTCTCCATTTTTAAGAGCCTCCGCAGTATGCATCTCGATACAATAAGCACAGGTATTAATTTGAGAAGCCCTTATTTTTATGAGATTTTTACTCTTTTTTGAAAGAGTTGATGTTTCAAGATATTTAAAAATTCCTAAAACAGCATTGTAAGCGTTGGGTTCTAACTCTTGAATGTTTAGTCTTTGTTTCATAATTTTAAATTTTATAAACCAAAGGTATTACTCCTCGTAAAGTTAAAACTTAAGCTAGTTTAAGAAAGGTGAGATTACATATTTTAAGATAAAGAAATATTGTTAAGTTAGTAAAACTCTGTGATTTTAATCTTAAAACGTTTATGATGTAATATAAAAACAAAACCCTGTTAGAAATCTAACAGGGTTTTTGTGACCTCGGCAGGATTCAAACCTGCAACCTCTTGAGCCGTAATCAAGTGCACTATTCAGTTATGCTACGAGGCCTTTTTGCGGGTGCAAATATAAGAATGTTTTTTAAAATCTAAAGCAAAAAAATAATTTTTTTTCAAGCTTTTTCAATTATTTGTCAGCTTCTATTTCTTGTTTAAAATCGTCGATAGTGCTTTGAGCTTTTTCAAGGTCTGATTCATAGATATATACGTCAACAGAATTACCTAAAGTTCCAAAACCAGCAACTCTTCCAGCTTCTTTGTTATCTTTTACTAAATACGGAACTTCAATTTCATCAAGTAATTGACTTAATCTGTTCGCAAGGATTTGAGATCCTGAGAAAACTTTAATATGCATGTTCATAATGGTAAATTTTTAATCCAACGAATTTATTGTAACATAAGCACGCCATCCAATAATAGCCAATTGAAATTTTGATGCTTTTGATATATCCAATTCCTTTTTAGTAAAGGAAGGTAGTAGAGCCTTGTTTAGTTTGGCTAAAAACTTAAAAAAACTTTTTTTCATTAGTAGTTGATTCTACTATCAAAAATAACGAAAAATAATTTGTTATAATAAGAAAGTATAAACTTTACTTAACTTAAAATGAAAAGTATAGGTTTTAATAAGCTAATCTCTTAAAAGATCAATTCCAGTAATAAATAAGCAATTTTAATGGTTATTAGAATTAGTTTTAAAGCAAGTATAATCATGTTAGATTTATGTTTTTTTAGTTAGTAAATAATGATGAATTCCGGAATTGTTTTTTCAATATATGAGAAAGGAAATATTACAACCAAATTTTCGGATATCATTTAATTAAATTGAGTTGTGATTTAAGGTTAAAAAAGCATATTTAGTTTTAAAATGAAACTATTGTTTCTACATACTAGTTTCATTTTAAAATAAACTTGAGTTTTTTTGTTTGTTTTGATAAGGTAGTAAAGGGCTTTTTTTGAATGGATTTTAAAAGTAAAGGAAAAAGAGTTTTAAAAACAGGTGTTTTTAAGGTGTTCCATTTCTTCTGAGAAAAAAAATAAGTTTTTCTTAATAAATGTTTGGTACTAATTTGAGAGGAGATATATTTGCAATTTAAAATAAATCTAAATAAATATAATGAAATTTTACGTAATAGTAGCAGCTTTATTTTTAACCTTCGGAGTATCAGCTCAGTCTAGTTTAAAAGGGAAGATAAAGGATGAACAAGGTCAACCAATTTATGGGGTTAATATTCATGTCTCTGAACTTCAAAAAGGTACTACCACTGATGAAAATGGAAGCTTTGTATTAAAAAATATAAGAGAAGGTGTTTTCAAGGTGACTTTTAGCATGGTCGGGTTTCAAACCATAACAAAAGAAATAACATTTACTCAAAATAGTACAGTTGAGATAGTACAAGTACTAAAAGAAAATGAAGAGAGTTTAAATGAAGTTGTTGTTTCAGCTAGTAGACGTTCAGAATATCTTTCAGAGATACCAGCATCAATAACTGTTGTCAACCAAAAACAATTAGCAGATTTATCAAACTCAACAACTAATATTAATGAAATATTAGAATTTACAGTTCCTGGTTTGGCAGTATCTACAGGAACTTTTTCTAACTGGGGACAAACATTACGTGGTCGTTCTTTATTGGTGATGATTGATGGTGTTCCGCAATCTACTCCGTTACGTAACGGTCAATTAGGAATAAAATCGGTAAGTCCTAACGATATTAGTCGAGTAGAGGTTATTAAAGGAGCTACTTCTATTTTTGGAAATGGAGGAAATGGAGGTTTTATTAATTACATTACCAAAAAGCCAAATAGTAGTGAAAAAATTGAAGGGGCTACCAATATTTGGGGAACTTCTAATTTGACAAAAACCAAAGATGCTCTTGGATTTGGAGCTTATCAATCACTGCGTGGGAAAATAGATAAATTAAACTATTATGTAAGTGGAAGTTATGAGGAAACAGGAAATAAGTATGATGCAGATGGTAAAGTTATACTTCCTACTTATGGGTTGGATAATACAAGAATTTATACTGCTTTAGCTAAATTAGAGTATGAAATATCTGATAAACAAAAAATAAGTATTGGAGGAAATTTATATAATTCTTTACAAGACACACCTTTTATACCTGCTTCAGGATCTTTTGAAGTGTATAATGAAGAAGGAGATTACACCTTAACACCTGGTTATGGTATTGAAGGGGCTATTGAAGGACAAGAACCTACAGGATCTAAACTGTATAATGGAAACTTGAAATATGACTTAAATAATATTTTTGATGGTACAACAGATTTTACAGCTGATGTATATTATCAAAAAACAAAAAACATATTCTTTTATTCAGACAAATTTGAAAATGGAGGTCAATCAGTAATTAATGCAGAAAAGTATGGCTTAAGACCAAACTTTAACACTACACTTACTTCAAGTGAATCAATAGAGATTTCATTAACCTATGGTTTGGATTTGTTAAAAGATAAAACTAATCAAGGGTTGTTAGATGGTAGATTATGGGTGCCAAATATTGAAATGTTTAGTTGGGCACAATACATACAATCTACAGTAAAATTTAATGATGAATGGGTTTTAAAAGCAGGGTTAAGATATGATGATATGAACCTTGCCATAGATGATTATAATACCTTACCATATTCACCTTTAGGTGATGGTAATTTTAACCCTTCAGTAGCGGTAGAAGGAGGTAAATTAGGATTTGATAATTTGGCTTTTAATGCTGGGGTTAGGTATATTAAGCACCAAGAGTTTATTCCTTATGTAAGTTATTCTCAAGGTTTTTCAATTGCTGATTTAGGCTCTGTTTTACGTTCAGCAAAAGCAGATAGTGTTGAAGATATTCAATTAGAGCCAGCAGTAACTAAAAACTATGAGTTCGGATTTTTATCAAAGTTCAAAAACTTTAGACTAGAGGCTGTAGGATATTACAGTGTTTCTAATTTAGGAACAGGGGTAGTATTTGATGAAAATATAAATTCTTTTGTACCATCAAAAAAGCCACAGAATATTTATGGAGGAGAAATAGCCATAGACTATACTGCTTTTGATAATAAATTACAAGTAGGAACATCATATTCTTACGTTGAAGGTGTTACTCATAACGTGGAGGATGAAAACAACTTAACTTATTTAGGAGGAGATGTTATTTCAGCACCTAAGTTAACAGCTTATGTAACATGGTTACCAACAAACAAAATAAGTACCTCTTTACGAATGACTAATTTAGGAAATAGAAGTCGTTTTAATCCATATTTAGATGCAAACGATAATTATACGTTTAGACATACACAATTTCCAGTAGAAGGATACACTTTACTTAATTGGTCTATGAACTATAAACTGCAAGAAAATATATCAGTTTCATTAGCGGTAAATAACTTGTTAAACGAATATTATTTACCAGCAAGATCACAATGGGCAGCACCTTTAAGAACTTTTACTGGTACAGGTGAAGGAACAAACGCTAAATTAAGCGTATTGTATAATTTCTAAGAGAGTTAATAACATCTTACATTTGCAAAATTATAAACCCAGTGTCTATTTTATTTTAGACTCTGGGTTTTAAAAATAAAAGATATCAATTGCAGCAGATATATAAAATAATTTGGAAAATACATTTATGGCTAGGTCTTAGCTGTGGGATTATTGCATCATTTTCAGGCTTAACGGGATCATTGTATGTTTGGCAACCAGAAATAACTTCATTACTAAATTCGAAATTATTAAAGGTTGAAGATTTTTCTAAAATAAAAGAAAAAACAATTTTAAATTCTGCGTATTTTTTAGCTACGCAGAATGAAGGAGAAGTAAATAAAGTTTTTTTGCCTTACAGAGAGCAGCAAACAATTTCAATAAATTATAAAAACGGAAAAACATTGTATTATCACCCGAAAACAAGAGTTTTTTTAGGTGAAAAATCGGTGTCCATACAGTTTTTTGAAACACTTCTGAAGTTACACCGTACATTAGGAATACCTACAATAGGTAAGTATATTATAGGCACAAGTGCTTTGTTATTCTGTTTCTTCTTGTTAACAACAGGGTTTTATATGTGGTGGAAAGCATATAAAAATAACCTATCAAAAGGATTTACGATGAAGTGGAAACCTAAAAAGAAACGTTTTCATTTCAATTTACATAAAGTATTCGGAATTTATTTTTTGCTGCCATTAATGATAATTGCATTTACAGGAGGTTACTTTACGTATCATAAAACCTATAAATCAGCTTTGTCTATTTTTAATGGCTCAGATAAAATAATCTTGGATGATGAAGCAAAACAAGCTAAGATTTTTTCCTTGGAAGAGGCAGTATTACAAACCGATGGGAAATATGTATTAAGAGCTATTTATTATCCGAAAGACAGTTTAGGAGTTTATAAACTAAGATATATAAAAGATCGATTTATCAAATCAGGATTTAGAAGAACAAAAGAAATGGAGCTAAATCAACAAGGTAAGTTACGAACGTTATCAAGTTTTGATTTTGATCCAAATAATAATAGGATAGTAGCTCAGTTTTATCCAATACATATAGGAGAAATAGTTGGGGTATTAGGTAGGGTCTTAGTGTTCATATCAGGTTTGGTGCCTTTAATTTTATTAATCACAGGGTATAAGGTTTATAGCTCAAAAACTAAACGATTAAAAAAGACTATTAATTAACATTTTTCTTAGAGGTAGTAGCTGAATTTGTTTTCATATTTGCTTGCTAAAAATCTTATCTTCGCCCAAAAAATATTTTATGAGCATTCTATACATTATTATTGGTTTAACATTGTTGGTTTTAGGAGGAAATTGGCTGTTGAAAGCAGCGGTAGGTTTGTCGCTAAAACTAAATATACCAAAAATTGTAATAGGTATGACGGTAGTGTCTTTTGCTACTTCAGCACCAGAATTAATAGTAAGTATAAAGTCAGCTTTAGATGGAGCTACAGGACTAGCTGTAGGAAATGTAATTGGGTCTAATATTGCAAACCTAGGTTTAGTATTAGGTATAACAGTAATACTATCATCAATTGATGTAGAAAAAAGTTTTTACAAGACTGATTGGCCAGTAATGATGATTGCTTCTGTAATGTTGTATTTTTTTATAGTGAATGATAAAACCATCCAGTTTTACGAAGGAGCTATATTATTTGGAATGTTAGTAGTGTTTTTAATCTATTTATTACGTTTCCAAAAACAAGCTGTTGTTGATGAAATGCCTGAAGATGATGAAGAGTTACCATTATACAAAATAGTACTGTTTTTAGCAGTAGGTGGAGTTGGTTTATGGGGTGGATCAGAATTATTAATAAATGGTTCAGTAAGTTTAGCAAAGAATTTAGGAGTTAGTGATGCTATAATTGGAGTAACAGTAGTATCGGTAGGAACAAGTGTTCCTGAATTAGCGGCATCAATTATTGCAGTATTAAAGAAAGAAAAAGCCATTTCATTAGGAAACCTAGTAGGTTCTAATGTGTTTAATATTTTAGCGGTTTTAGGTATTACAGCAATGATTACTCCTGTTGAAGTGAAACCAGATGCATATAGTTTAATAAACAATGATATTTATTGGATGTTAGGGGTTTCGTTTGCTATACTCCCTTTAGTGTTTATTCCAAAAGGTATGCGTTTAGGATGGAGAGATGGAATTATCTTATTAGCTGCGTATGCAACCTTTATTTATTTAACTATTTCGTAAATGAAGAAACTAGTATTAAAATAAAAAAAGCCGCTATTAGCGGCTTTTTTAGTTGTGTTGTTGTGTTTGTTAATTATATGTTGGCACCTTTTACGGTTTCTATAATTCTACCAGCTACTTTGTAAGGGTCAGCATTTGAAGCAGGTCTTCGGTCTTCTAACCAACCTTTCCAACCTTTCTCTACAGTAATAATAGGAATACGGATTGAAGCACCTCTATCAGAAACTCCATAACTAAAGTCAGATACATGGGCTGTTTCGTGTAAACCAGTTAAACGCTCATCATTGTTAGCTCCGTACACATCCATGTGCTCATCTGTAACAGGTCTAAATGCTTCACAAATTTTTTCGTAAGTTTCTTTAGAACCACAAGTTCTTAATGTAGTGTTAGAGAAGTTTGCATGCATACCAGAACCATTCCAATCTCCTTTTACAGGTTTTGGGTGATATTCAATATAATAACCGTATTTTTCGGTTAAACGATCTAATAAATAACGAGCAACCCAAATTTCATCACCAGCTTTTTTAGCGCCTTTAGCAAATAATTGGAATTCCCATTGTCCTGGAGCAACTTCTTGGTTAATTCCTTCAAAGTTTAAACCAGCTTCAATACATAAGTCAGCATGCTCTTCCACAAAATCTCTTCCCCAAGTGTATCTTCCACCTACAGAACAGTAGTATTTTCCTTGAGGTCCAGGAAATCCACCACGTGGGAATCCTAAAGGTAAATCAGTTTTAGTATCCATTAAGAAATACTCTTGCTCAAAACCAAACCAAAAATCATTATCGTTATCATCAATTTTAGCACGTGCATTAGATGCGTGCGGAGTACCGTCAGCATTTAAAACTTCAGACATTACTAAGAATCCATTTTTTCTAGTTGGGTCGGGATAAATAGCAACAGGCTTAAGTAAACAGTCAGAAGCACCTCCAGAAGCTTGTTCTGTTGAACTTCCATCAAAAGACCAAATAGCACAATCTTCTAATTTACCGCTAAAGTTTTCTTCAACTTTAGTTTTACTACGCATGTTTTGAGTTGGTTCATGACCATCTAACCAAATGTATTCTAATTTTGATTTACTCATGATTTTTGTTTTTGTGTTGTTTTCGAGTTAATTATGGGGCAAAATTGAGTATTTTTTGTCAAAGCTCAAAATTTTTAAGGGTGTTTTTATTTAAAATTAACTTTAAATTAATTTAACCCCTATTTTTTTAGGGGTGTTTGTTTTAAAAATGTATTTTTGATTGTCTAATTTAATACTTTATTATATGTCAACTTTAAGATTAAATGCTTTACAAGAGGTTTTACATAGAGAAACTGTTGTAGTAGAAGAAAACGAACGTCGTTCAGAATTGTTTGGTAAAAACGTGTTTAATGAACAAGCAATGCGTCAATACATGACCAAAGAGGCATACCAAAGTGTAATGGATGCTATTGAATTTGGAACTAAGATTGATAGAAAAACTGCTGATCAGATTGCGGTAAGCATGAAAGATTGGGCATTATCTAAAGGAGCAACGCATTATACACACTGGTTTCAACCTTTAACGGGGTCTACAGCAGAAAAGCATGATGCATTTTTTGAAACTGTTGAAGGTGGAGGAGCAATGGAGAAGTTTGATGGAGGTCAGTTGGTACAACAAGAGCCAGATGCATCAAGTTTCCCTAACGGAGGAATTCGAAATACTTTTGAAGCACGTGGTTATACGGCATGGGATCCAACATCACCAGCGTTTATTTATGGTACTACCTTATGTATTCCAACAGTTTTTGTAGCATATACAGGTGAAGCGTTAGATAATAAAGCACCATTACTAAGAGCATTACAAGCAGTTGATACAGCGGCTACAGCAATTTGTAAGTATTTTGATAAGAATGTAAGTAAAGTAAATGCAACCTTGGGGTGGGAACAGGAGTATTTTTTAATTGACACGGCATTAGCAGCAGCACGCCCAGATATTATGATGACAGGTAGAGCATTGTTAGGACATGCTCCAGCAAAAGGCCAACAATTAGATGATCATTACTTTGGATCAATACCTACAAGAGTATTGAATTTTATGCGTGATTTGGAACATGAATGTATGCTGTTGGGAGTACCAGTTAAAACACGTCACAATGAAGTAGCACCGAATCAATTTGAATTAGCACCAATTTTTGAAGAAGCCAACCTAGCGGTAGATCATAATTCATTATTAATGGATGTCATGGAAAAAGTATCGCAACGTCATAAATTTAAAGTGTTATTCCATGAAAAGCCGTTCGCAGGAATTAATGGTTCAGGAAAACATAACAACTGGAGTTTATCTACCAATACAGGAGTTAATTTATTAAGTCCGGGAAAAACTCCAATGAAGAATTTACAATTCTTAACCTTTTTTGTAAATACCATTAAAGCGGTTCATGATTATGAAGAATTAATAAGGGCGTCCATAGCAAGTGCAAGTAACGATCATCGTTTAGGGGCAAATGAAGCGCCACCAGCAATCATATCAGTTTTCATAGGTTCACAATTATCATCGGTATTAGATGAACTAGAAAATGTAACGAAAGGAAAACTATCACCTGAAGAAAAAACAGATCTAAAACTAAATATTGTAGGTAAGATTCCTGAAATCTTATTAGATAATACAGATAGAAATAGAACTTCACCTTTTGCCTTTACAGGAAACAAGTTTGAGTTACGTGCTGTAGGTTCATGGTCTAACTGTGCAGGACCTATGACAGTACTAAATACGATTATAGCTAGACAATTAAATGAATTTAAAGAAGAAGTAGATAAGTTAATAGATAGCAAAAAACTTAAAAAAGATGAGGCGATATTTAATGTGTTAAGAGAATATATTAAAGCATCAAAAAGTATTCGATTTGAAGGAGATGGGTATGGAGAAGCTTGGGAGAAAGAAGCAAAGAAAAGAGGCTTGTCAAATAACAAAACAACCCCAGAAGCTTTAAAAGCAAAGATTTCAAAAAAAGCAATTTCTCTTTTCGAAGAAATGGGCGTAATGAATAAGGTAGAGGTAGAAGCACGCCATGAAATCGAGTTGGAAGAATATTCAAAGAAAATTCAAATTGAAAGTAGGGTGTTGGGTGATATTGCAAGAAATCATATTATACCAATCGCTATTCAATACCAAAATACCTTAATAGAAAATGTAAGAGGACTGAAAGAAATTTTTGGAAATAATTTTGAGAAGTATGCTAACGAACAAATTGATTTAATTCAAAAAATATCAAATCATATTGCTGAAATAAATTCAAAAGTTGAAGATATGATTGAAGAACGTAAAAAAGCCAATAAGCTGGAAGGGCAGAAAAATGCAGATGCATATTGTAATAAAGTAAAACCTTATTTTGATGAAATTCGTTATCACTGTGATAAGTTAGAGTTAATGGTTGATGATAACCTTTGGCCTTTAACTAAGTATAGAGAGTTATTGTTTACTAGGTAATGAGTGATAAAATAAGTTTAGAAAGATTAAATTCCACTCACGAGAGTTTTATTCGTCTAGTAAAAGAACTAGACGAATACCTCTCAGGAATTAACGGCGATCAAAATACTTTTTTTAAGGAATTTAACATGATAGATAAACTACAGTATGTAGTGGTGTGTTACATAAACAAGGTAGCGGCAGGTTGTGGTGCTTTTAAGCGAATTGATAATAGAACTGTTGAGGTTAAACGTATGTACGTTAAACCAATATACAGAGGAAAAAATATAGCAACCTTGATTTTAAAAGAACTGGAAGAATGGGCAAGAGAAGAGAAGTTTAGCTCTGTTGTTTTAGAAACTAGTAAAACCATGCAGCCAGCGGTACATTTGTATAAGAAAAATGAATATGATGTTATACCAAACTATGGCCCTTATAAAGTTGTAGAATCAAGTATATGCTTTAAAAAAACATTGAACTAAATAGTTTAAGGTAAATAATATGATAGAGGTAGTTAAACTTACTCAAAATCATTGGAAGGAAGTAGCTGAAATTTATAAAGAAGGTATCGCTACAAAAAACGCTACTTTTAGAACAAAAGTTCCTAGTTGGGAGGAATGGAATACCTCACACCATCAACATACTCGGTTTATAGCTATTGAGGATAATAAGATATTAGGTTGGTGTGCTATAGCCCCAGTATCAACAAGATTTGAATATAGAGGAGTAGCAGAAGTAAGTGTTTATGTGAAGTTAGGAGTATTAGGAAAGGGTGTAGGAAGTTTATTGATGGATGCTGTTGTAAAATCTTCAGAAAATAATGGTATTTGGACGTTATATTCAAGTTTATTTCCCGAAAATGAAGCAAGTGTTAAGCTACATCTTAAATATGGCTTTCGAAAGATAGGTTATCGAGAAAAAATAGCAGAATTAGAAGGAGTATGGAGAGATACCGTATTGTATGAAAGACGAAGTAAAAAACAATATTTACTTTGATAGTTTCCTGTTTTTAAAGTAATTTCGCGGCAACAACAACACAACACATGAGTAACGAAGTATCTAAACGCTACGCACAGCGCGGAGTATCGGCATCTAAAGAAGATGTACACAACGCAATCAAGAATATTGATAAAGGATTATTTCCAAAAGCTTTTTGTAAAATAGTTCCTGATTACTTAACAAATGACGATGATTACTGTTTAATAATGCATGCTGATGGTGCAGGAACAAAATCGTCTTTAGCTTACATGTACTGGAAAGAGACAGGAGATATTTCTGTATGGAAAGGTATTGCTCAAGATGCTTTAATCATGAATATTGATGATTTATTATGTGTAGGTGCTACAGATAACATTATGTTGTCATCTACAATCGGACGTAATAAAAGCAATATTCCAGGAGAAGTTTTATCAGCAATTATTAACGGAACAGAAGAGTTAATTAATGAGTTAAAAGAATTTGGAGTAACCATTCACTCAACAGGAGGTGAAACTGCCGATGTAGGAGATTTAGTTCGCACAATAATCGTTGATTCTACAGTAACTGCTCGTATGAAACGTGCTGATGTAATTGATAATGCAAATATCAAAGAAGGAGACGTAATTGTTGGTTTAGAGTCTTTCGGACAAGCTACTTACGAGAAAGAATACAATGGGGGTATGGGAAGTAATGGATTAACTTCTGCACGTCATGATGTGTTTCATAAATATTTAGCAGAGAAATACCCAGAAAGTTTTGATGCATCTGTACCGTCAGATTTAGTGTATTCAGGAAACACAAAACTAACAGATGAGGTAGCAGATTCACCAATTGATGCTGGTAAGTTGGTGTTGTCACCAACAAGAACGTATGCACCTATTATTAAAGAAATTTTATCAAAATATTCTTCTGAAGATGTGCATGGAATGATTCACTGTTCAGGAGGAGCACAAACAAAAATTTTACATTTTGTAGATAACTTACATATTGTGAAAGATAATATGTTTCCAATTCCACCATTATTCAAACTAATACAAGAACAATCAAAAACAGATTGGAAAGAAATGTATCAAGTTTTTAATTGTGGTCACAGAATGGAATTATATGTATCTCCAGAAGTAGCAGAAAATATCATTGCTATTTCAAAATCATTTAATGTAAACGCACAAGTTGTTGGTAGAGTAGAGGCGTCTGATAAAAAGCAATTAACTATTAAAAGTGAATATGGAACTTTTGAATATTAATTCAACAAGATAAAAGTAATATAGAATCCTCAGAGAAATCTGAGGATTTTTTTATTTCATTTTATCAAAAACAAAATCAATAGAAAACTCATCGTTAGCTACGGAAGCTTTTAGTTGACCATTCTCTTTCCAATAATGGATAGAAGTAGGGAATTCATTCAGTTTATTTTCCGCAGTAAAAGAAGTATCTGTTTGTTGTGTAAAGGCAAATAAAGTAGGATTTTCATTTACACCAGTTACTTGTAAAAACAACGAATCGTTTTTAGTAATGATGTGTAAGATCTCTTTAAATACAGTATCGTTTTTTTGTAAGGAAAAACCAATTCCAGAAAAATCATTTTCCCAAAACTCGTAAGTCCTTTTATCAGCTTCGTTATGAACACGTTCCCATTTACCAAACAACCAAGTAGGTTTTGTGATTTTCTTTTCTTGCTGACAAGAAAAAAGTAGTGTACAAGTAAAAAATAAGATTAAAATTCGCATAACAAAAGACTTAATGAACTAAAGATATGAATAAAATTCGATAAAAAATCGTAAATTCGCACCCCAAGAAAAGATACTATGCTAGATAAATTACAGATAGTTAAACAACGTTATGATGAGGTTTCAGACTTAATCATCCAACCAGATGTTATTTCTGATCAGAAACGTTATGTACAATTAAATAAAGAATATAAAGATTTAGGAAAGGTTGTAAAAAAAGCAGACGAGTACAAAACTTTATTAAACAATATAGAAGAAGCTAAGGAAATTATTGCTGACGGATCGGATGCAGAAATGGTTGAAATGGCGAAAATGGAAATGGATGAAGCAAAAACTCGTATTCCTGAATTGGAAGAAGAGATTAAGTTTTTATTAATTCCAAAAGATCCAGAAGATTCAAAAAATGCAGTAGTAGAATTACGTGCGGGTACTGGTGGAGATGAAGCGAGTATTTTTGCAGGTGATTTGTTTAGAATGTACACCAAATACTGTGAAAGTAAAGGGTGGAAAGTTTCTACAGTAGATTTTTCTGAAGGAACTAATGGTGGATTTAAAGAAATTCAGTTTGAAGTTACAGGAGAAGATGTATACGGAACGTTAAAGTTTGAAGCAGGTGTACACCGTGTACAACGTGTACCTCAAACAGAAACTCAAGGACGTGTACATACATCGGCAGCAACTTGTATGGTATTTCCAGAAGCAGAAGAGTTTGATGTAGAAATCAACCCAAAAGATGTACGTATCGATTTTTTCTGTTCATCAGGACCAGGAGGTCAGTCGGTAAACACTACGTATTCAGCAGTACGTTTAACCCATATCCCAACAGGATTAGTGGCGCAATGTCAAGATCAAAAGTCGCAGCATAAAAACAAAGAGAAAGCGTTTAAGGTATTACGTTCTCGTTTATACGATATGGAGTTGGCGAAGAAGCAGGAAGCAGATGCTGCAAAACGTGGTTCGATGGTAACTTCAGGAGACCGTTCTGCAAAAATTAGAACGTATAACTATCCTCAAGGACGTGTAACAGACCACAGAATAGGATTGACCTTATACGATTTATCAAACATCGTAAATGGAGATATTCAGAAAATTATAGACGAGTTAATGCTCGCAGAAAATACTTCTAAGTTAAAAGAACTGGGAGAAACTATTTAATTAAAAGGCGTTACTATTTTAGTAACGTCTTTTTTAATGTCTCAAATTCTTGTAGAGCCGATAAATAAAACATACCTTTGCATAATATTAATGTTCTGTCCTTTTAGGAGAAAATCTACAAGTCTTTATACTATTTTTCTGTAACCATCAGATTCTATAGTCTTCAGTTGCTTTACAAAGCGTTTTCAATAGAATTTTTAATCTAAAATAAATATCATGTAAATCATAGTTCATGCTATGTGTAGTATTGCGCTGTAATTTATATGACTTAAAGTATGTCTAATAATAAAACCTTATAGTATGTTAAGAATAGTTGTAAAAGAAGGTGAAAATATCGATAGAGCCTTAAAGCGTTACAAGCGTAAATTTAGAAACGTAAAAGTTTTACAAGAATTAAGAGAAAGAAAGCAATACACTAAGCCTTCTGTAACAAGAAGAGCACAAATTCAAAAAGCAGCTTATAAAGAGCAGTTATTTAAAGAAGAATAGTAGTATAGCTACATAAAATACAAAAGCGCAACCAAATTGGTTGCGCTTTTTGTTTGTATAAACTTAATAGTTATTTCGTTTTCTTTTTAAAAAGTTAGTTAAACCGATAGCAATTGCAAAAGCTATTAATGATATGAGTATAGATTTGAATTGAAACATTTAATAAACGCTGATTTTTGGATATAAAACTATAGTAAATGAAAAATCTCAACTAGTTAGTTAAAAATAGTTGAGATTTTTAAAAAGTGGAGACGCCGAGAATAGACCTTCTTTTATCTTGTTATAGCTAAACCCTTACTGTGTCTACTGAAAACAATGGGTTACTGAAATTTTTATAATTTATTTTATGGTAAATTATATATCAAATACTACCTTTACTGACACCTAAATTGACACCCATTTGCTATGACATGTACATTTAACCTTAAGGATAAAAAGAAAGATGGATTAACCTTAATTTATTTAAAAGCTTATTTTAAAAAAGAAGGAAAAAGATTTGTTTACTCAACAGGTGAGTCTATTCATCCAAAGGAATGGGATTTTAAAAATAGACAGCCTAGTAATTTAACAGGAAGAACTTCGCAAGCAGATAGTCATAGGACTATAAAAAGACAATTAGATAGGTATTCTAATTTGTTTTTGCTCATTACGGAAACTTATAAGAATACAAATCAAGAGTTAACCGTTGAGAAAATTAGACAAGAATTTGATAAAGAATTTAAAAGAGTTACTGCTGGAAAAAATAAATTTTATGAAGCCTATGATGAGTTCATGTCTTTTAAGCAAAAAAATCAAGAATGGTCTAAAGCAACGATAAAAAGATATAATAATATCAAAGCTTTACTAGAAGATTTTGAAAAAACAAAAAAGTACAAAATCACATTTGACACGATTAACCAAAAATTTTATACTGAGTTTACCGATTTTTGTATGGTAAACAGAGGGCATATTAATAATACATTTACCAGAAACGTTGGGTTGGTTAAAACTTTTCTTTTTTGGGCTTTGAAAAATGGTCATACCTATAAAGCAGATTTTATAAGTTTTAAGAAGAAGCCTAAAGTTATTACAAATCAGATAGCTCTTAGAAAAGAAGATTTAGAGATTTTGTTAAAATCTGAGATGCCTTCTAAGAAATTAGAACGTGTGAAGGATGTTTTTATCTTTTCATGTGTTACAGGTATGAGGTTTGGTGAATTAAAGTTTGTTTCTAAAAATATTATAGACGGGAAAACATTATTACTTAAAGAAGAAAAAGGGTCAGGTAAAAAGAGTAGAGAGATTCCTTTGAGTAGTATTGCTTTACATGTTTTAGATAAATATGATTATACTTTGCCAATAATTGCTAATCAGAAATACAATGATTATATAAAAGATGTTTTTGAAGAAGCGGGCTATACTCATAATGTTATGAAAACTTCTACTAGAGGTAAAGAAGTAATACGAGAAGAAATGCCTTTTTACAAGAGAATAAGTTCTCATACAGCTAGAAGAACCTTTATTACTATGATGAAAAGAAATGGTAAGAGTGATAAACTAATAGCGGAAATTTCTGGACATAATGATATGAAAACACTAAATCAATATTACCAAGTTTCAAATGAAGATGTTAAAGATGCTGTAAATGAAACTTTTGATATAAAATTTTAAAAGAATAGTAAATAATGAATTACGGAAAAGAGTTTATAAAACTATACAATGAAGAACTTTCTGCTTTTAAAAAAGTTATTACAGAAAGAATTGAAAAAGACTATGGATCTCCTGAAATGGCAAATGATTTATACTCTAAGTATAACAGCGAAATTCAAAGAAGGGTTAATGATCTTAAAGAAAAGGATAATATAGGTATGAAGGAATCATCTTTAACTGGTATATCCTTAGGTTATATGTATGGTAAAGAGTATAAATTTAATAGAGTAGAAAATATAATAAACAGAGATGTGTATCAATATTTTTTAAGTAATGGAAAATGTTCTCAGTATAAAAACTTTAGTCATTTCATTCAGTGTTTTTCA
This sequence comes from Tenacibaculum ascidiaceicola, assembly GCF_047470925.1. Taxonomy (NCBI): domain Bacteria; kingdom Pseudomonadati; phylum Bacteroidota; class Flavobacteriia; order Flavobacteriales; family Flavobacteriaceae; genus Tenacibaculum; species Tenacibaculum ascidiaceicola. The sequence continues at coordinate 227,402 of NZ_JAZKJP010000005.1, read as the reverse complement.
AAGTCCTTAACTCTTCATAGTTATAGAAGCTTTTTGAACGAAAACAGAAAGCTTTTTTATTCTTTATTAGATGAAGAAAAAGCAAATGAATTTTTTAATATAAAGTATATTAAAGATGATTTAAATGTATTGACTATAAGTAAAAAGCATTTAGAAACTTCTGAAAATAAAAATAAAGAAAACTTTACTTCACAAGAAGTTGATAAAAAAGCAGAAACAAAGAATGTTAACTTGAATAAAGAAAAACATGAAAATCCTTTTACCGAAGAGGAAAAATTTATTTTAATACATTATTTGTTTAAACATGAAAGATCACAAGAAAAGAAGTTATCAGTTTATGAATTAACTCTAATTTTAAAAATTTCTTGTGGGGTATTTACAGATAAAAGACTCGAAAAAGTTAAAGATACTGTTTATGAAAAATATCATAAAGGGTATGATTACTATAGTGTCTCGAAGAAAGAAAAGAGAAATAAATTAAATATTTTAATAGATAAATGTGAAGCCTATGAACTGAAAGTATTTTCACAATATTTATACAATCAGCTTTCAAAAATATAATTTTTTACTCCAAAAGTTACTGATTTTATTAATTAAATATTGTTTAAGTTATTGAAATTTAATTTGTTGTTTTACTCCAAGCTTCCCCCGAGCTTACTCCATCTTCTTTAATTTTACCATTAAACCAATAATCTTTGCGGTAATAAAACATAAATATTCAATCCATGGATATTAGTAATTACTGAATATGATATGTTTTTAAATATTAATTTAAATAAAAAAAGCATATTATGAAAAGTAGTATAATTGTAACAACACCAGAAGAACTTATAGGTTTAATTGATACAGCAGTATCAACAAGAATCAATCCATTAGAAGATTTAATCAACAGTAAGTTAAATCCAAAAAAAGAAAATGTAACGGTTAAAGAAGCAGCAAAAAGGTTAAACGTTACAGAACTTACGATAAGAAACTACATTAAAAAAGGAGTGATTGATGCCTCAAAAATTGGAAGAAGAATTGTTATAAACCTTGAAGCTTTGGAGAATACATTAAAGGAGGTTAAATCTTTAAAATATCGTAGATAGTATGGAAGATTTTAATATGCAAAGTGAATCCTTTAATAATAATTTGATTCTTATCGCTGATAATCTTCAGTCAGAAATGTACAAATTGAAAGTTAACAGAGTATCAGACTTTCTGTTAGGTAAGCATTTAGATTTTTATACTAATGAAATAGATAAGGTTAAAGGTTTGATAGCAAATAATCCGAGGTTTAAATGGCAACTTTTAGAACAAGAAATTGATTCTAATTTTAAAAAAGATAAGTCATTAACGGGAGCAAATATTTTTTTTGACTGGAAACATGATGTAAGTCCTAATAGGGTAGTGTTAAACTTTAAACTATAGGTTGTTATGGATTATGTTAGAATAGGTACAGATTATTACAAGATTTGTAGTGTACCGCTTTATAGTGGAGACGCAATTAGAACATTGCTTAAATGGTCAAAAGGTGAAATAATAACAGATAAGGGCAAAGACTTTTTACAATTAATCAAGAAGTATGATGGCTTTATTACTATACCAAATCATCAAAATTATAAACAAGAGATAAATTCTTTTTATAATCAATATGAGAAGATAGAGCATAATTTAGAAGAGGGTAAGTTTGACAAAACTGAGGAGTTTTTGAAGCATATTTTTGGAGAGCAATATGAGTTGGGTTTGGATTACTTGACAATACTATGGCAAATTCCAACGCAAATTTTACCTATTTTATGTTTAGTGAGTGATTCTCGAAATACAGGAAAAACATCATTCTTGAATTGGTTAAAATTATTATTTCAAGGCAACATGACTATTAATAAAAATGAGGATTTTAGAAGTCGATTTAACAGTGATTGGGCATCTAAATTAATTATTTCTGTTGATGAAGTTCTTTTAGATAGAAGAGAAGATAGTGAGCGAATTAAAAATCTTTCAACAGCTGGTTCTTACAAAGTTGAATCAAAAGGGAAAGATAAAGTTGAAACTAATTTTTTCGGGAAGTTTATTTTATGCTCAAATAATGAAGAAAATTTTATTCAAATAGATGAAAACGAAATTCGCTATTGGGTAATTAAAGTAAACTCTTTTCAAGTAGAAGATGTAGATATGTTGAAGAAGTTAAAAAGTGAAATTCCATATTTTTTACACTTTTTAAATAAACGAAAGATTGTTTCGGAAAGAAAAACAAGAATGTGGTTTACAAAACAACAGATTTACACACCTGCTTTAGATAAAGTTGTAAAAGGAAACAAAACATATTTAAGTAAGGAGATTAAAGAGATTATAATTGATGACTTTATTGTGTTTGAAGTTGATGTTTTGCGTTACACCGCAACAGATTTATTTGAAAAGTTAAGTAAAGGATTAAGAACCACTCGGTCAAAAATATCAAAAAGTTTGAAAGATGATTATAAGTTAGAACCTTTTAATGGAAGTTATAGAAAATACTTTTTAACTCTAAATATTTCACAAAAAACAATAGTCGATTTTGAAACAAAAAAAGGTAGATACTATGAGTTTTTAAAAAGTGATTTTTTAGATAGTTCGTTGATTGGTTGACAAAGCAACCCATTCGTGAGCAAAATAGCAACATTCAGAGGTAAACAAGAGTTCAACAGTTGGTCAACACAAAACGCAAAAAATGCATGTTGACCAACTGTTGATTTTTTGTTGAGCCTGCACCCCTTCATTTCACTTACAGTTATTGTTATTCTTCAACAAGGCAACAGAAATTTAATTATTTTGTTTTTGCATAAAGGTAAATTATTACGTTTTGCGTTAATTGCGTTAATTGCGTAAATTGAATAAAAAACGCAAGAAAGCGCAAAGTCACCTATCAAAAGAAAATTACAACGGCTATCAAGAAATATAAAAAGGACAATTATACTGCAAAAGAACTATACATCTATTTGTGGGTTAACTTGTTGTAAATATATTTCAGGATTAAGCAAAAAAGCGCAACGACAAACGCAAAACTGTAAATTATATTTTTAAAATATATGTAATGTGCTTGTTTATAGTTTTTTAAATGGTGTAAGCTATACTTTTGATGGTTTTTAGAGCAACACAAAAGAGCATACACGGAAAAACGCAAGAAAACATAAAAGTTATATTATCTCATATGTAAACTAGCTTACGGAATAGTTTCTATGATAAATGATATTAATATACTTAATGTAAGAGTATAAATAAAATGATGCAATCCTAAGAAAAAAAATGACTTTTAAGAGACGCAAAAAAATAGCAATAATTAATTCTTGTGATAAGAGTGGCGCTATTATACACAATATTTAATATATAATTAATGAGTGTAATTTACATTAAAAAGAAACAAAATAAAATCTTATTTTTGTTTTTATGGATATAAAATTGACAGAACAAGAAAGATAAAAATCTTAAATTCCGATGATATTTACGGAATAATGCAAAAAATATTACTTCGTGAAAGTAAGATAGACCAAAACCGTGAACACTTTTGGGTTATAGGGCTAGAAAATAACAACCGTATTCTTTTTATTGAGTTAATAAGCTTAGGTACTATCAATGCTACTTTGGTAGAACCTATGGAAGTTTTTAGTCTTGCATTGCAAAAAAGGGCTGTAAAAATTATGTTATGTCATAACCACCCAAGTGGTGAATTAACTCCGTCAGACAATGACAAAAACCTAACAGATAGGTTAATACAAGTAGGTGTTATAGTAAATACACGTGTAATAGACCATTTAATTATTTCTGATAAAAGCTATTTGAGTTTTGCTAATACTGGTCTTTTACAAGAGTTAGAGAAAAGCAAAAAGTATGTCCCTAAATATGTTTTGGAAGAACAGATAAAAAAGGACATGGCTAAAATAATTGAGAGAAATAGAAATATTGAAATAGCTAAATCTTTAAAAAGAAAAGGTATTGATACGAGTACCATTGCAGACTCCACAGGTCTTACTGTTGAAGAGGTGGAGAAGTTGCGTGTTAAAAAGAAATAATAAATTACTTCAATGAGTTAAAAATTATCTTTTAAGAGTTATACTACAATTTAATATACCTTCCTTTACTGTAACGTTAAAACATCTCTATTTGGTTTAAAATAGTAGATGTAGCTAAAAGTATGAATCTCTTTGTTTTTCATGATTACAAATACCTTTATAGTGTGTCTTGTTGGTAAGTTGCTGTTTATCATGAAAATAAGTTTGTTTTTTTTGAAAATAATATTACATTTATACGATTTTTAAAAAAAATTCTATGAAAACAAGACTACCTTATGTGGTTATACTTTGTTGTATAACTTTTTTTACTGCAAATTCTCAAAATTTACTGAATACTAGTTCGTGGACAGTTGGTACAGGTTCTGTATCTGGTTTTAGTCAGAATGGTACTACTTCAGAAAATAGTAGAGAATATGGAATTGGACCTGAAGGAGCAAGTGTATTACTATGGAAAGCTACCCCTGATGCTTCTAGTAACGCAGATGGTGGTTGGAACACATCTCACTATACAATAGACCACACGAAAACCTATCGATTAGTTATTTGGTTAAAAAAGACTAATTCTAATGACGGAAACTCCTATTTTGGATTTCACAGTTACGATGGTACACATCACTCTTTATATCTAAATGGATCTCCTAATAATAACCCCTATTTTTGGTCAGGGGATTTACCTGAGTTAAATAAGTGGTATATGTTAGTAGGCTATGTACATGGAAGTAACCACAGTTCAACTATCAATTATGGAGCTATGTACGATGGAGTTACAGGAGAAAAAATCAGATCTATCACAGACTTTAAGTTTAAGAGCTCAGCAACAAAATTAAGGCATCGAACATATTTATATTATGATACAAATACTTCAGATAGGCAGTATTTTTATAAGCCAAGAATGGAGTTAGTAGATGGAAAAGAACCATCTGTTCAAGAATTGTTAGGATTAAATAAAAGTAATGATCCATCAAATATGTTAGATTATTCTACGTGGGCTGTAGGAACAGGTAGTACTTCAGGGTTTACTAGAAATGGAGCTGAAAATGAAAATGTAAGAGAGTTAGGAAAAAATCATGTAGGAGAAGAAGTTGTATTATGGAAAGCTGTTCCTGGATCGGCTAGCGATGCTGATGGTGGTTGGAGTACTGGATGGATTAATGCATCAGATGATGTGTCTTATCGTTTTAGTGTATGGATAAAAAAAACAAATTCTAATTATGGGTCAACTTATTTAGGTTTTTACGCCAATAATGAAGGTTCTTTAAAACTTGATGGGACATATAATAAAAACCCTTATTTCTGGTCTGGTGATTTACCTAAATTAAATAGATGGTATTTAATTGTAGGCTACGTTCATAAAAGTAGTCATACAGGAACAACAAATACAGGTGGTATTTATGACGGTACTACAGGAGAAAAAATAAGAACAATAACTGATTATAAGCTTAAAAATACAGTAACAGCTTTAAGACACCGTTCATATTTGTATTATGATACAAATATACTAGATAGACAATATTTTTATGCCCCTAGAATAGATAGAATAACAGGTAATGAACCAACAATCGAAGATTTATTAAGAATAAACAATGAATCAAAATTAATTGTAGCTTATGATGTAGCTGGAAATCAAACACAAACTTTTTATTGTGGGGACCCTTCATATTGTTCGCCTCCAGCTGCTAAAAAAGTAAAAGAAGAGGATGAAACTCCTTCTTCAATAATTGTGAGTAATGATGAAGAGAAAGAAGAGAAAGAAGATGTAGAAAAGGAAAAAGAGGTATTTAATAATGATGTACATATTTATCCGAATCCAACATCAGATTATGCCACTCTAAATTTAAGTGATGATTTGTTAAATAATCTACACTCTATAAAACTATACAATTCAAATTCAGTTTTATTAAAAAACATTAAAGTAACAAGTAATAGCATTCAATTAGATATGAGTACTATAGCAGTAGGAATGTATTTTGTTCATATTCATTTGAATAAAGGAAAAAGTATTACAAAAAAAATTGTTAAAAAGTAAAAGTTTAAGAAAATGAAAAGAAATTTATATACCTGTGTTCTATTTTTATTGTTTGTAGGAATACAATTTTCTAATGCACAAGACCCTAATGTAGTAGGAGGCAACTCTTCTGTTAAAATAAAGTATAAAAAGATAAAATTAAAAACAAAGAAAAGTCCTAATGAGCTATTAAATTCCAATAACATAAGGATAGAAGAACCTTGTCTTGTAGATCCCGATACGGGAGAATGTGTTGATCCCGACCCAATAGATCCCGACCCTGTAATTACAACAGAAGCAGGAAGCACCGCAGGTAGTTTATCTGTTTCTTTAACAGGTGCAGCAAGTTACTCAATACCTATAATGGTACCTCCTGGCATTAAAGATGTAGTACCTAATATTAGTGTTAGTTATTCAAGTCAAGGAGCCAATGGTTTAGCTGGATGGGGGTGGAATGTGTCAGGGTTGTCCACAATTAGTAGAATACCCGCCACAAAGTATTATGATGATAAACATGACGGAATTGATTTTAAAAGTGATCGTTTTTCTTTTGATGGACAACGATTAATTTTAAAATCGGGCACTTATGGAGCAAATGGTTCTGTGTACCAAACAGAAAATTATTCAAACATCAAAGTAGTTGCTTATGGAACATCCCCTTACGGAGTTTCTTATGGTCCTGAATACTTTATTGTATATTATCCAAACGGAACTAGAACTTGGTATGGAAAATCAGGAAATTCAAGGAGTAGATTAGAATGGGCTGTTTTTAGATCGCGTGATCCACAAGGTAATTATATAGATTATAATTACCAATCAGATAATGGATTATTAAGCATAAAAACAATTAATTATGGAGGAAGAGTTGGTGGGACATCACCAATGAATCAAATAAACTTCACATATACTACGAGAACTAGATCAGAAAGTGTTTATGTAGGAGGAAATCATTTTAAGAGAACCAATTTGTTAAAAAATATTCAAGTTACTTCTAGTGGTAACCAATATAGAAAATATGAACTGAATCATAGTTCAACATCTTTAGGTTACCAACGGTTAACCTCAGTGAAAGAATACAATTCTGAAAATAAAGGTTTAAACCCTATTACCTTTAATTATGAGAGTACATCAAATACATTAGATATTTATAGTTCTAAATTATATTCAACTACTTCAATAGATATAAAAAAATCAAAAATGGTTGGAGGTGATTTTGATGGTGACTTGAAATCAGATTTTCTAATTTTTGACCCGACTAAAAAAGATAAATTATATGTTTATCAAGATGTGTTTAAGAACTCAAGCCATAACTTGGCATATGAAATAGCTACAGGAAAGTTTGAAGATGTGTTTTCTAACACTATCTTATCTCATAATAATAAAATCTTAACTCAACAAGCTATCACAACAGTTAGTGAAACAGCGAGCTCTACTTCTACTAACTCATCGATAAGGTTTAGAACTTTTGCTATGGCTGCTTATGGACCTGTTCATCAATATGATAAAGTTTGGAATACAAATAAATATAGAAGTGATAGCTATTGTGGAAGTACTCATTATTACACTATTCCTAAAAAATATGTAACAGGAGATTTTAATGGAGATGGGCTAACAGACGTTATTGCAATTGATAAACCTTACACCTCAAGAACATGTTATCAAAAAAGAGATTGTGGAGGTGGTTTAGACGAACCTATTCCTTTGAAGACTTCAGAGGAAAAAGAAAAAATAGAGAATAGTAATGTAGAAGAAGCTAGGTTGCCTATTGAAGAGTGTTGTGAGTGTGATACTTATACTCAAAATAAATATAATGCAAAAGTTCATTTTATTGATTTAAAAAGAGATGTAAATTCAAATTTCGCAAAAGTTTCAGGATACTTAAGAAAAGGAGTAGGTTTAAATGACTTAATAATACCAGGAGATTATAATGGGGATGGTAAAGTAGATATAATTCATGTTTCTGATGGTAAAATTTATGTTTACACATTAAATGATAATAATAATTTAGAGTTATTATATGAGGAATCAGACCCAATAATTAATACTGATTATTCCATTTTACCAGGAGACTATAATGGAGATGGAAAAACAGATTTTGCAATACCAACTAAAGATAAAACTAGTACTTGGAAATTTTTTATTTCAAAAGGTGAAAATGGATTTTATAAGTATGAAAAAGATGTTGTATATTATTTTAAAACTTATGTAGGAGAAGTAAAAACGATTGTTAACGGTTGGTTGATTATTAACCCTTTATATATTGGAAAGTATTATGCTAACGATTTTAATAATGATGGAAAGTCTGATATAATGCAACATTATACTATTTCTCCTTATAATTCAAATATAATAAAACAAGTTCCTGTTCCTGGAAAGCCTCAAAAGTCATATTTGCATTATCATGAAAATTCAGGAAATGAAAATTTCAAAAAGATTCTTACGAAAGAGTTAGATGAAGATTTTTATAGCAAAGATGATGTTAGTTTATACCTAGATATAGATGGGGTTGATGATAAATCTGAGTATTCGTATATTTATGGAAATACATTATATGCATATAAATATTTGAAAGACCACCGAAAAGATGTTTTATTAAAGAGTGTAACAAATAATGGTGTTAAAACAACTGTGGAATATGAACGTTTAGGAATGCCAGAAAATAATTATGGACCAATAATTTATACTGAAAGTTATAATCAAATTTATCCTTACATAAATGTTAATAAATCACCTTCATTTCAGTTGGTAAAAAAACTAACAGAGGAAGGTGCTGGTGTTAAGCGTTATCAAGATTTTAGGTATGAAGGTGCAGTATCTAATGTAGATATAGGGTTTCAGGGTTTTATAAAAACAAAACGGAGTAATTGGTATGGAAATGGTGTAAGTACGTTATGGACAATTTCAAAATACAACCCTTTAAAAAAAGGAGCACTCACAGAACAATGGGTTTCTACTTCCTATAACGAAGGAAGTAATTACATGTCTAAAACCACAAATACCTACAGTTCAAATTTAGCAAGCAATAAGGTGTTTACCATAACTCCTACAAAAATAGTACAACACAATGCTTTAACAGGAGTAACCACAACAAAAATATTAACCTATAATTCCTATAAAAACCTATTAACAGAACATATAACTTATAACGGAGGTAGTGAAAATATTACATATACATACAGTAATAATAGTTCTGTAAACAATGAATATTATCATGTAGGTAGGCTTGTCAAAAAAGTAAAAACCAATACTATTGGAGGGAATGCTTTTACAACTGAAGAAGAATATGTATATAGTAACAATCTTTTAACGCAACAAAAAGTAAAAGGAAATGGCACTTCTTGGAATACAGAAAATTTTACCTACGATGCTTACGGTAATGTGACTGAAAAAACACTAATTCCAAGCGGAGATGTTGTAGCAAGAAAAGAAGAATTCAAGTATGATGCGACGAAGCGTTTTTTAACTGAATCAACTGATATAGAACGACAAGTAACTAAGTTTACTTATGATGTTTTTGGTAACCCATTAACGACAACTAATCCGTACAATCAAATTACTACATTTACCTATGATGGCTGGAATCGTTTAATTTCAGAAAAAAATTACCTTGGAAAAACAACAACTTTTTCTTATACCAAACTAAGTGGAGGTGGGTTGAAAAAAACAACCAACTATCCGCAAGGAGCTGATGATATTGAAGAATATAATGCTTTGGGTTGGGTTACCAAAAGAGGTAGGTTAGGGCTTAATAATAAGTGGACATACAAAAGTGTGCAATATGATGTTGTTGGAAGAGTCATAAAGGAAAGTGAACCATATTTCAGCTTTCCAAGTCAATGGAATACCACTTCATATGATGATTATGGTCGAGCAATAGCTAGAACTAGTTTTAACGGTTTAGTAGCTAACATTAGTTATAGTGGTTTAAGAACTACAGTTGATGATGGAATTAAAACCGTAAAAACAACCAAAGATGGTAGTGGTAATATTGTTAAAATGGAAGACCCTGGCGGAACTATTACTTATTCATATTATGGTAATGGAGTTATGAAATCTGCTAACTATGGTAGCCATGTAGTAAGCACTGAAATAGATGGTTGGGGAAGAAAAACAAAACTAATAGATCCCTCTGCTGGTGTATACACTTATGAATACAACAGTATTGGGGAAGTTTTAAAGGAAACCACTCCAAAAGGATATACAAAATACGATTATGATGAGTATGGTAAGATTATAACAAAGGATATAAAAGGAGATGAAACAAACATATCTCTGAAGTATGAATACAATGCCGATAAGTTGTTAGAATATATACGAGGAAAAAATGTTAAAACTAATGAAGATTACTTATACACTTACCTATATGATAGTCAGAAAAGACCTTATAAAACTAAAGAACAAAACGGCAAAGCATACTTCGAACATCAAGTAATAAGGGATTCATATGGTAGAGTAAATGCTGAGACTTATATTAGTAAAAACTTAGGAAACAACATAAGTAGTACAGTTAAAGTTAAAAACGTATATGATGCAAACTCAGGTGTTTTAACAGAAATACAAGACTTTAATGCGACTACTACCCTTTGGAAAATTAAAGAAGTAAATGAAAGAGGACAAGCCAAAGAGGTGCTATTAGGTAATGGCATGATTAAGAAAAGAACCTATGACCAATATGGTTTTTTGACAAAAATATTAGACCAAACTTCTGATGCATCAAAAAAAGCCTTACATCTTGATTATAGCTTCAACGCAGTTCGAGGGAATTTAAACAGTAGAAAAAACAATAATTTAGGCTGGAATGAAAACTTTAGTTATGATAACTTAGATCGTTTAACCAATATTTCTGGTTCGGTAAGTAGAGCACAAGAATACGATGGTCGAGGTCGTATTACTTCCAATTCAACAATAGGAACGTATAATTATGGCAGTACTACTTCGTATCGTTTACAAGAAGTAGACTTAAATACTCAAGGAGATTTATATTATCAAAATCACCCTTTACAAAAAATTAAATACAATGCTTATAAAAAGCCTATATCAATTTCAGTAAAGGATAAAGCCAAAGTAGATTTTGAATACGGTTTGTTACAGAATAGAAGTCACGCCTATTACGGAGGCAATGAAACTAATAAATTAGATCGTAGGTATCAAAAACACTATTCAGCAATAACTCCAGTTGAAATAGAAGTAGATAAACAAGGAAACACTAAAATAATTACCTACATAGGAGGAGATGCCTATTCAGCCCCTCTAATGCATGTAAAACAAACTGCTTCGGGTAAGGTTAATGGCTATCATTATATACATAGAGACTATCTAAGTAGTATTTTAGCAATATCTGATAGTACAGGCACTGTACAAGAACAGCGACAATTTGGAGCTTGGGGAGAAGTAGATAAATTTAAGAGTTTAAATAGTGAAATTGATTATGAACACGATACAACTTTACTAAGTAGAGGCTATACAGGACACGAACACTTTATGGGAGTGGCTTTAATACATATGAATGGGCGTATGTATGATGCGAAGTTAGGTCGTTTTTTGTCTCCTGATAATTACATACAAGAACCTTTTAGTACGCAAAGTTTTAATCGTTTTGGGTATGTTTGGAATAATCCACTTAAATTCACTGATCCTAGTGGGGAGTTTTTTATAGCAGCTTTAATTGGAGCTTTTATTAGTGTGGCTACCAATGGAATAATAAATATAATAGAAGGGAGATCTTTCTTCCAAGGTGCTGGTTTAGCTGCTATAACAGGAGCAATTGGAGGAGCTTTTGCTAAGATAATAGGTAATGCAGCTCAAGGGCTTAAAGGGATTTTAAAAGTTGGTGTACAAGCTGTAGCACACGGGCATTTAGGAGGCATGATGTCAGCAGTAATGGGAGGAGATTATTTTAGCGGTTTTGCAGCTGGGGCTGTTGGTTCTGTGGTTGCTTCTGGTGCACAAGCGGTATTTAAATCTTCAAGTAACTTTTGGAAAGCAGCAGGAACTATTACTGCAGGTTCTTTATCTGGTGGTACAGGTAGTATAATTGCTGGTGGAAAATTCTGGGATGGTTTTAGAAATGGGGCTATAAGCGCTTCGCTAAATCATGTCGCTCACATGATTCAAAGCAAAAATATAGATATAGAAAAAATAATAGAGAAATATGAAAAGAATGATAAAAAAATGATTAATAATACTATAAAGATAGATGTTTTACGAAACTTAACAAAATATGGTCAATTAGGTAAATTTATAGAGGCTTCTGTGACAGAATGGGGTAATATGGGAGTTGAAACGGATACTGCCAATCAAATATTATCTGACTTAAGTAATGAACTATTAGCCTTAGGTATTTCAGCTACTTCTAGTATTCCTCAAATAAAAATTGTTGCAGGAGGGTTGGCATCCACATATATGGCGGAAAATTTCTACCTTACCTATATAAATGCAAGTTATAAACCTTTAATTGTTCGATATGCCCCTTATTATGCATTAAATAATAAAATGATGTCTTATGAACAAGAACAAAACTATTATAGAAACTGCAATTGTGGAGGAGGTTCTAGTGGAGCTGGATCTGGTGAAAGCTGGTAAAATAAATAAATTAAAATGAAGATAAATAGATTGTTTTTTGTGCTGATAGTTTTTGTCAGTTCTTGTAAATTAGAAAGTAGTAAGAAAGTTAATTTCAGTGATGAAATAAATAGGTATAACTATTTAGATAAACCTCATAAACTTAAGTTTATATATGATTTTGAAAATATTTTTTCTGAAGCACAATCCCAAAACTTATATAATAAAGTATTAGATATATATAGTAAAGATAGCTTAGTCTTTATTTTTATTTCGGATAAAAAACCGTTAAGAAGAAGTTTTAGTGAAAGTACTATAATTATTAACGATATTTTTAAAGAAAAATATGACTTAGACAAAATTATAACTTTAAAAATGAGTAAAAAAACCAGAGAAGTTGCTCTCGCTTATTCTGAGAGTTTATCTCCAAAAATAAACGATAGCATATGTCTTTTAGTTATAAAAAATGTTATAAAACCTAATTTTAAGAAAAATAAATATTTTGATGGTATTAATAATTCAATAGATTCAATCATTAAACACACAAAATAATATGTTTTTAGATTTTATACTTACTCTGTATGATTTCTTTAGAGAAATAAAAAAGTATTTAAAAAAAAATGAAAAATGAGACCTTAATAGTAGTTCTTATTTTGCTAGCTATTTCTTTTATATCCTGCTCATCAAGACAAGAAACGATAGAAGTGAAAATTCAAGCAATTGATATAGTGAAAAATCAACCTAGGAAAAATATAAAAGTTGAAGTGTTAAAGGTCAAGAACCCTCTGTTTTCAATGAGGAGGTTTATTTTACTTCATACGCTAAGAACAAACGATGAAGGCTTTGTTAGTTTTAAAACCAGTGAAAAAGGAGATTATAGTATTCGTTTTTTTAGAGATACTATCCGTACAGACAGAGATTATGTTTCTTTTTACAGGATAGATACGTTAAATATTAAGGATTTAGAAGAAGACAAAGTGTTCAAGTTACGTTGGTAAGACTTCAAATATAATTTGTTCTTTGAAATATTATTCAAATTTATTTGTACAATTAAGTAGCGAAGAAATTGAATTAAATAGATATATAATTAAACCTATTATTAATACAGATAAATATATTGTTCTTAAACCAAATCAAACTATTTCATTTACTTATGAGAAAAAAATAAAGGAAATATATGCAAACATTAAAAACTCACAATCATATGAACTTAAAATTAAGTTTATGGGGAAAATATGCATAGACAACGAAAAGGTAATATTGCCTAACGAGTATATTCTAATTCAACAAATAAAATTATAAAACTTAAGGAATGAGAAATGTCCATAGTAGAACAGGATTATAATGATAATTTTGGGGTTATAATATATCTATAAAGAGAACGAGAAAGCGGATATCGGAATAAAACCTTAATTTTAAGAAAAATAAATATTTTGATGGTATTAATATTTCAATAGATTCAATGATTAAACACACAAAATAATATGTTTTTAGATTTTATACTTATTTTACATGATTTCTTTAGAGAAGTAAAAAAACATTTACCATGATAAAAAAAGTTTTTCTAATATTTTTTTGTGTTATAAACTCTTTAGGGTATTCACAAAATTATACTATCTTTCATAATAATTTTATCTCTTTTCGTCAACCTTTACCTGATAATTTTAATCTAGTTAAAAATGAAATACCTACAGAAATCAATATTTTTCTTATAGAAGATAAAGTTAATGTTCCTGTTTTAATATCAATACACGTTAGAGATGATAAATTCATTAATGGGAAGAAAAAAATTAATGACCAAAAAATAGCATCCTTAAAATCAATTTATGGAGAAAATAGAATTGATAAGGTTTATTCTTATTTTAAATCAATCCCTAGTAAAGGAAATGCTTTTGTTCATGGAAGAGAAAAAATTAAAAATAATCTTTTTCTCTATTTATATTCTAAAGAGTTTAGAGGTCTAACAGAAGGTTTTTTATTATTGGCTAACTCCAATTATATTTTGGGTTATGTTAAAGTTTTTGAAAGCATGGATGAGAATCCTTATTTCTTTAAGACATACTTTATAGATAACAATATTGTTAATGTTCTAGTGTATGATGAAGGTTATGATATAGATGATGGGACAGATGATTCTAAATATTCTTATTCTGTTTTGTCTATAAGTGAAAAAGGTGTTATAACTAATCTTGATAAAGAAAAATCAATTAAAGTTCTTAAGAAGAATAAAAAGTATATTAATTGATTTTTTAGTAGATGGTTTGTATGATCTCTATAATTTAAAAAAAGAAATCAATTATAAATTAGAGATCAGTTATACTGGGTATGTTAGAATAAGTAATAAGCAAAGGAAAGCAGACCTAAAATCGGAGTTTATAATAAATACAAAATAAGATATTTGTTCCGTAAGAATATTCTCATATGAAAAATACCTAAAGATAAAGTATGTAGTAAACAGTTCTACTGTAACTATTGAGAAGATTCTTTTAGTGTAAAAGGAGAAAATAGTTAATTTTGAAACTATGAAAGTGAGGTGTTATGGGGTTGAAAAAGAAAGATTTTATAGAAATACTGTTGATTATTGACAAATCTATTTATTAACTAGTGATACGGTAATATTCAGAGGTAAACAATAGTTGAACAGTTGGTCAACATAAAACGCAAAAAACGGATGTTGACCAACTGTTGATTTTTTGTAGAACCTGTAACCTCTCTTTTACATAGGGTTATAGTTATTATTCAACACAGCAACGAAAATTTAACTATTAGTTTCTTTCTTTCTTAATTAAGTAAATTATTGCGTTTTGCGTTATTTACGCAAATTGAAGAAAAAAGACATTCAATCATCACTATAAGCTACAATTACCTTTCTTTGGTATGGGTAACACGTATTCTTATTAGTTCATAATACTTTTTGCGTTTTTGTTTTTTTTTTGCGCTTTTAACGCAAAAAAGTTAAAGATGTGAAAAGAGTTGAATTATAATGTGTTGCGGTTATTGTAATGCACTTTTTTGTTAATTCCGTTTTTATAAAAAAGCGCAAAACTCATGTGAAGAATTTGACTAAAAGTAAAAAGAGTTGCTTAATTACCAGAAGACTCCAATTGTCAAAGGTTTAAACAACTCTTAATGGTGTAAAATTAGTGATTTTATTTTAGATTATGGGAATTAAGTAAACCTGTTTAATTCATTACTTTATTACCAAAATAAGTTGTTATGTTTATAATAAAGGGCATAGGTTTTTATCTGTCAGAAAGAATAAAAATAATACCATAAATAACTTATTTTTAATAATAATTGCACATTGTTTTTTTTAAAGTAATTTTAGAGGTAATAAAAATAGCTAAAAAAAAATGAGTAGATTTTTAACAGGAAAACAATTAGAAGATAAACTAACAGATATAATCTGGAATGCAAAAAAGTACATTGTTATAGTATCGCCATTCATTAAGTTAGATGATTATGTAAAAAACATATTAGAAAAGGTAAAAAGCCACCACGACATTAAGTTCTACCTTTTGTTTGGTAAAAATGAAAATAGTCGCAACCGCAGTATAAGTAAAGAAGATTTTAAATACTTCACAGAGTTTAAAAATATAACCATTCTTTATAACAAAGATTTACACGCTAAACATTATTGTAATGAAAATGAGGGGTTAATAACTTCATTAAATTTATACGATTATTCTATGATAAATAATGTAGAATATGGAGTGCATTTTACAGATAGTCTTATAAGTACAGATAAACTTTTTCGAGAAACAGAAGCATTTACAGATGAATTGATGTATGCAAAGTCAAATGTTATTTATCTGAAAAAACCGCAATATTCTAAGGGGCTTTTAGGTTTAGGTAAAAAGTATCAAGATTCTAAAATTATATATGATATTTCAGAAGATTTCTTTGCAAACAATGAAAATTATGAAAAAAGAATTCTTGATAGCTTTGATTTAGAGGTTGAATCTATAGTTGAAAAGAAATTTAGCATTAAACCTACTAGAGAAGTTAAAAAAGAAAAGGTCTCAGAAGAAAATATAAACTCTAATGAGAATTTAAAAGAAACAATTGAAGTTGATAAAGAGTTGCAATTTTCAAAAACAACAAATGATTATAAAGAAGAAGTAGGTTACTGTATAAGAACAGGTAGAGAAATACCTTTTAATCCAGATAAACCATTTTCTTTAAGTGCTTACCGTATGTGGGATGTTTATGGGAATTATGATTACCCAGAAAATTATTGTCATAAAACAGGGAAAGAATCGTACGGTAAAACTAGTATGGCAAGTCCAATATTAAAAGGGATTTATAAATAAAGAAGTCAAAGTAAAAACAAAATGAGTTTGAAAATTCTGGACAGAAGAATGATAAAAGGAACATATTCTTATTAATGGAAAGGGTAGTTGAAAATAGTATTAGTTTTGTGTGTCTGTGACAAAATCTATATTAAAAAGCGTTTTTTATTAATGAAAAACAAACTTGTTTGTTTTTTTAATACATTGATATGCAGGTGTTTGTAATTTAAGAATTCAATTGAGATTAAAAATTTAACTTGCCTAACTTTAATTTTAAATATATAAGTGCAGTGTGACATTTGCTATGGCTAAATTAAATAAATATGAATTTTTTATTCTGCAAAATCTTCAAGATAAGAGTATAAAAGTAAGTAGTGAATTGTGCCAACTTTTGGAAGATTCATTTCAAGTAACAAATAGTTATGCACGCAAATTATTAGAACGTGCAACTAAAAAAGAGATTATAAAATCTTCAAGCCCTCTAACTTTTGGTAAAGGTCAATACGCTTATTGTAAGCCTAGTACCAATTTTACAAAAGATAGAATTAAAATGCTTTGTAAAAAGCATAGACCTACACTTTATCGATTATTAGTAGCACTAGATGTGAATAACGGTATTTTATCATACTATGAAGCTTTAAAAATAACAGCTTCACCTCTTTTAAATGGTATATCAAAAGTTGATTATCTCGATGATTTAATTTCGTTATTGTTGAAGTTTGAAATTGCATACCAAAAAATAGATAAGAATTTAGTTAAGTATATTATACTAAAAAGAAATGAAGAAGATGAAGAGAGTCTAATGGACTCTCATTTTGCTAAAATGAATACAGACACAGCATTTATAAAGGATATTATTGATTGGATAGTTAAATCCAATTTGATTGATAATAAGAATATTATTTATAGAAATAAAAGAAATCCTTCAAAAGGAGCTAAGCATAACAATTTAGTTTGGGATGCTTTTGGTTATACAAAGACTACAGGTATAAACACTTCTCTTGCTAAAGACTCCAATACGACAGAGAAGCAAACTTTAGTCGTACTGGATATATTAATAAGTAGAGATTATGAACAAATTGATTTAGATGGTTTTTTAAATCGCATACAGATTAATCTTAACTCAGTTTCTAAAGGAAAGCGTAAAGTTGTGCCAATAATTGTGTATAAGAAGTGTTCGGGTTTAATTTTAAACAAGATTAAAAAATTAGGTTTTTTAAGTTATGATGTTGGGTCAATATACGGTTCTAACATATTTAGTGTTTTAGAGAATATATCAAAACTTCAAATAAGTAAAAAATTGTTAGAGGAAGATGATTTTGAAAAAATTATTGAAGACACTCTAAAAACAATAGATGTTTCAGGTCAAGGTGATCAGTTGAAAGCTCTTAAAGGAACTCTATTTGAAGTGATTATGTATCAGGTATTAAAGTATCAGTATCCAAGTGCAGAGATAAAGCCTAATTTTTATTTCTCTAGAGATATTACTAATAAAGAAGATAATACAATTACAACTGAAGGTTATGAGTATGATTATGTAATTAAATCCTCAAATCCTAAAGAAATAATAGTTGTTGAGTTAAAAGGGTATAAATCAAATTATGAAATACCATTAGGTGATTATAAGACAAAAAATACCACAAATTGGTTTTTTAAGAGAACATTACCATTTCTAAAAGAGAGATTTAAAATGGATATTGGTGAAGGTTATGCTTTTAAAGGTTGTTATATAACATCAAGTGAATATACTAAAGAAGCTATTGAAGATTTAGATAAATTAAAAGAAGGTAGTTTTAAGCCAAAGAAATTAGATATTTATTACAATAGGCAAAAACTGTTTGATTTTCTAATTGAAAATGACTTTAAAAATTTGAAAAGTATAATTGAAAAATTTTATTAATTAGAAAGGTTTAGATTAAATAATTATCCGTTAAGAACAATATTTGAAGCCTTTTCAATAGATATTTTTTGTTTCTTTTGAAAATCTCTATTAACAGATTTCATAGTATTAGTAACTCTTATGTTAAAATCAGTGACAGATTGAGCAGGCATTATACTGTAGTTTGCTCCTATACTTATGCTACTTTTTACGATATGTGATTTTCTTTGACTCAACTTAGATTGTTATTAAACCTATAATAGGTTTTAAAACCTTTATGCAAACATATGAATTTTTCTCCAATTTTAAAAATACATTGATTTGGATAAGCAGTAAATAAAATAGCATTCTTTTTTGTTTCACTTGCTTCGGTCGCATCTAATACAACTATTCCATCTGCAATATCCTTGCTATAATTGCCTTTGGTGTAGATTTCTGAAATCCAAACAAACTTAGGCATTTTGGTGGCAATTATATTGTTTGCTATTTCATTATCAATTTCTTGTAAATTGGATATATGTGCTTTAAATGATCTACTTGATGTAAGAAAAAATCTAAAAACAAAGTCATTGTCAAAATTATAGCCAAAATTTACATCGCTAATTATTTCTAGAGAAAGTCTTTTAGCCATTTCAGCTTCTAAATAAATTTTTCTGTATAGAGGCACAACTAATGAGTTAACTTTGCATTTTTGCCATTCAGGAAAATCATCTGCATCATAATGAACTGTTGGGTTATTAAGTTTTATTTGCATTTGAGGTGTTGTATTATCGTCTTGTATGATATAACTTCTTTCGACATCTGAATAATCTATATAGTTATAAGTTTGATTATTGTGACTTATATCTCGTTTTTTTTGGGTATTAAAATCAATGTATTCTTCTCTTTTATATCCAATTGCAATTATAGCGTGTCCAATAGTATCATTTTCTAATGCTACTATAGTAGGTATCCCACTTTCTATATATATTGATAAAATATTTTCAATTTCATTTTCGTAAGCTTCATCTCTTGAATATATATATGTTCCAAAACCAAACTCTTTCAGAGCGTAGCTTATTTGGTCTACTGTTAATCCTCCAGAGGGGAGCATTCTTTTTTTTGAATATTTTGTTAATGCAGTTATAATACTTGAAATGGCTACAGGTCTATAATCTGGGTACTTACTTCCAAAGTATTCCATAATAGCCCATATAGTAGTTTCTGCACATTTAATTGATTCACCATCTTGCGAACTATGAGGAAACCCCATTACTTCAAGCTTTATTCCGTTAAGCAATATGTTTGATTTATACTCACATATTTGATAACCATTTTCAATAAACGCATTTTTAGCAATAATGGAACGCCCAAATATATTGGGGATTGTAGGTCTTAAAATTGAATAACCAAGAAATTTATCTTGTAGTTCTTTAAATAAATCATTGTCTCTGAAATGTTCTGGAGTAATTTCATTTGAAAAAAAAGAAATTCTTATACAATCTTTAGAATATTCTCTATGTTTTGAAGCGAAATAAGTATAATAACTATCTCTATAGAATTTATCTACATAAGGTGTTTCGATTACGATGTATAGTTCTTCCTTAAGCTCATCTAATAAACCATCAATATGATTTTGTAATTCGTTTATTCCCTCATCTTTTTCAAGCTTAAAAGTATCAGTCAGAGTTTGTAATATTGCCTTAGAGGCATATTCTATTGGTATTATTTGTATTTCAATTAAGTCCATTTGGCTAATATAATATTTAGTAATGAATATTATTAATTGATACCAAAACTGACACCTTGAAATAAAAACCCATATAAACACTGGGTTTATATGGGTTAATAGTGGAGACGCCGAGACTACAATACTTTGTTTTATTTAATTCTATTTTATTATTGAAAAACATTAACACTAATAAGTACGGGGTTTTTGGTGCTTTTTGTTTACTTATTTATTAAATAAGATAAAATAGAATAAATGATTGGCTGACTAAATGCTGACTAAATATTCTTATCTTTGTTTAAAAATGATATGGCAAAGATTAAGTTTATTCTACAGGGGAAATCTAATAATTCTCAAATCTATTTAAGATTGTCTCTGAGTAAGAGTATTTCTTTCAAGAGAAAGACAGGATATTTTATTGATTCTAAAGAATGGAGTAAAGCAACAGGATATCCAAAGACGAACAATCCTTTTAATAAGAACTTAAAAGTAGACCTTAAGAATTTAGAGGTTTATATAGAAAAAGAGCTTAACACGAGTAATACAAAAGGAGTAGAGGTGACTTCTTTATGGTTGCAAGAATCAATCGCTAAATTTTTAGGGAAGTCAGAGATAAAGGAAATAGATTATTTAATTGCTTATACCGAGCAATATATTGAGAGGCTTAAATATAATGCTAATAAAGACGGTAAGAAAGGAGTTTCGGAATCTACTATAAAGAAGAGAACTACAATTCTTAATAAGTTGATTAAGTTTCAAGAAAAGAAGAAAATAAAGTTTAGAGTAAAAGATGTTGATTTAAGATTTAGGGAAGATTTTATAGATTTCTTAGATGAAGAAGAGAAATTATCGGAAGGAACAATAGGTAGGTATTTGAAGGAGGTTAAAACGATTTGTACAGATGCTCAAAAGAATAATATTGAAGTAAGTTCACAATTAATACATTTTAAAGGTTTTACTTCAAAATCTTACAAAGTAACATTGACCTTTGAAGAAATCGAAGAGATTCAGAAAGTAAAGTTTAAAGAAGATGCTTTATCTGTTGCTAGAGATTGGTTAGTTATTGGTTGTTTTACTGGTCAAAGAGTTTCTGATTTAATGAGGATGAATAAATCCATGATAGAAGAGCATCATGGGTTTGAATTCATAGTGTTAACTCAAAAGAAAACAGGTAAAATTGTTCAGATACCTGTTCATAAGAAAGTGAAAGCTATTTTAGATGCTCGTGAGGGTAATTTTCCTCCTGTATTTAGTAATAATGAAAGTAGTAATTCAGCTTTGTTTAATAGATATCTTAAACTAGTTTGCAAAGAAGCTAAGTTAACTTATTTAATAGAGGGAAAGCTTAGAAATGAAGAGACAGGAAGGCTAGAAGAAGGAAAATTTTCGAAGTACAAATTAGTTTCCTCTCATATCTGTAGGAGGTCATTTGCGACTAACTTCTATGCGCAAAAGAAATATCCTACCCCTCTATTAATGAATATTACAGCTCATGGAACAGAAAAAATGTTTTTGAGTTATATAGGGAAGAAGCCTATTGACTACGGAGTGCAATTAGCTAAAATTTGGTCGGAAGAAATTTAATAAAGATAGGTGTAATTTATTTTACTTTGGTGATCAATAGTTAAAACCTATTTATTTAAGGGTTTTGTTTTCTTTTTAAGTATAATTACCTAAAACCATGTAAAGTCGCTTAAAAGCGCTTAAAATGACTTTTAGGAACAGGTACAGTATAGGTTCTATTTCTATGTATAATTTAACATTAAGTATGTTTGCTGATCAGTTTGGTGTATGGAATAATTATATGAAATTTCTCAATTTAGGATTAGATAGAATAAGTAAGAGCTTATCGTAAGAGTTATCCCATAAGAGTATGATAACATGGGTTTACTGATTTATGAAGATATTAGAAGTAAAGTCGATAAAGGCTTTCCTTGTGGTGATCGATTTAAAATGATAACGTATTGGTTGTTTAAAAAGCATAGAAGAATCAATCATAATTTAAAAAACTCCAAACAGATTAGAGCTTCTGTTATTACTCATTGGTTGTAACATCATAATATTAGAGAAGTTCAATATATGGTGGGACATCGTTGTATTTCTTCTACTGAACGTTATGTTTAAGATAACCTTGAAAATCTACAGGAGGTTATTGAGAGTTTGCATCCAATAAATTAAAACATGAATGAGCTCTTCTTTTTGCGGAAAAACACATTTTGAATTACGGATATCCCATTTTTTTATTTATTTGAAATAGTATAAGTTTACAGTTGGTGAACTGTAAACTGCTAAACATGAAAAAAACTACTATTGTTTTCAAATTACTCAAGAATTATAAATATAGATTCTTATAAGAGTAAACTTATCCATAGCACCTCCTTGATCACTTTTACTTTTTAAAATAAGTGTATGTGGAGTTGTGGTTTTCCGTAATGAAAAAAATGGTAAATCTAATATATTTAAAGGAATTAAATGATAGTATTTCTAGGTTGTTTATCTGTTTGTTAACTAAGTTTTTAGTGTTTGTGGTTTTAAGGGAAATTAAATCAAATTGAACTTTTATAAGTAAAATACATGGAAGGAAAAAAGAAAAGAATTAAATCCAAAGAGTATTTAGATAAAACATTTTTAGAAGAGTTAAATCATAAAATTTGGAGCACAAAAGGGACAAGGTTTAGCGCCGATAGTAGGTTCAAGAAAAAATCAAAATGGTCGAATATCAGTATTTCATTTTTGTCTGCATACTTAATCATTGCTAGTTTAATTTCTGTTTATAATATTAATCAAAATTCAGATCATAATATAATTAACTACTTGGTTACCGCTTTATCTATATTATTACTGGTAGTTAGCATGCATGAAAATAATCAAGATTATAAACTTAGAGCTTCTAACCATCATAATTGTGGTCTTGAATTGTCTAAAATCTATAATAGATTAAGGACTTTCAAGACTTTAAAAAAGGAGAAAGGCGAAAAAGAAATAGAAGATTTTTGTACTGAAATAAATAGAGAGTACCAGCTTATTTTAAATAAATATAGTAATCATGATGATATCGATTATGATACATTTAGAATTAAAAATTTAGATTATTTCAGGGAGGAATTCACAGATAAAGAAATAACGAAAATAAAAAGGAAATTATATTGGAATATTTATGGGTGGTATTTATTGATGATTGCAGGCACACCAATTATGATAGTTTCTCTAATCATATTTACTTCAAAATAAAAATATTTTAAATAAATCATATAAATGTATATTTCTAAAGTAAGTCTTATTAATTATAAGAATTTTTCCAACGCAAAATTTTTATTCAATAAAGGAATTAATACTATCATAGGTGAAAATGGATCAGGGAAAACGAATGTTTTCAAAGCTATTAGATTACTCCTTGAAGATACTTCTTTACATTACTCCTATAAATTAAAAGAAAATGATTTTAATAGAACATTATCTGGTGATTCGTGGAAAGGACATTGGATAATTATAAGTATAGAATTTTCAGATTTAACTAATGAAGAAGCTATTCAATCATTATTTATTCATGGAGCAGGAATAGCCGAAGAAGATTATGTGAAAAATGCTTCTTATAATTTATTTTTTAGACCTAAAGCAGATATTAGACAAAGCCTTTCTGAATTAGAAAGAGGTGATAAAGCAGGTTTAAATAGAATACTAGATGAAATATCAATAGAAGAAAATTATGAAACTTTTTTTACGGGTAAAAGTACTGCTGACTTTAATGATCCAGAAGTTTATAAGGAATTAGTAGGAGATTTTGATAATGTTGTTTTTCCTGCGAAAATAGATTCTTCAAAATTTGGAACAAAAATACCTCATCAACTTTCTATATCAAAAGAAGTGTCATTTACTTTTATACAAGCGTTGAGAGATGTGGTAAGCGATTTTCATAATAACAGAACTAACCCTTTATTAACCCTCTTAAAAAATAAAAGTGGAGAAATAAAAGATGAAGATTATAAACCAATTAGTGAGTTGGTTGAGAGTTTAAATAAAGAGATTGAAGAGTTGAATGATGTACAAAACATAAGAAGAGATATAAAAAGTACTATTCAAGATGCAGTTGGCTTAACTTACTCTCCTTCTTCTTTGTCTATCAAATCTAATTTACCTAGTGAAGCGGATAAATTACTTCAATCATTGAAATTATATATCGGAGAACCCAATGAAGAGTATGAGGGAGGAATACACGAGCTTAGCTTAGGGGGAGCTAATTTGATTTTTTTAACACTTAAATTATTAGAGTTTAAATATCAAAAATCAAAAGATACGTTTGCTAATTTTTTAATAATAGAGGAGCCAGAAGCTCATATTCATAATCACATTCAAAAAACATTATTTGATAAATTAGACTATGGAGATACTCAAATTATTTATTCTACACATTCAACTCAAATTTCTGAAGTTAGTAATGTAGATAATATTAATATTCTTGCTAAAAAATTAAACTTTGCTGAAGTCTATCAGCCATCTAAAGGTCTATCTCCAAAAGAAATAAATCAAATTCAAAGGTACTTAGACGCAATAAGAACCAATTTATTATTTGCTAAAGGTGTAATTCTAGTTGAAGGAGATGCAGAAGAAATATTAATTCCACAAATGATAAAGGAAGTATATGGAGTAAGTCTTGATGAATTAGGGATTAGTCTTATAAATATTAGAAGTACTGGTTTTAAAAATGTAGCCCAATTATTTCATGATAATAGGATCAGAAGAAAATGTAGTATACTAACAGATTTAGATAAGGCTATTTGTGACACGACCATAAATGATGGAGACAGTAAATCTTTAGTAAAGTATAAGAAAAAAGTAGAGAAATCTCAAAAAAGTGGTTTAGAGAGAAAGAAAATTCTCGATGAATTTGAAAAAGATAATGATTGGATTAAAACTTTTTATGCAGAATATACCTTTGAAGTAGATTTTTTATATGAAGATAACGAAGAAGAAGTATGCGCAATAGTTGATGATGTTTATTCTGATAAAAATACCATAAAAAAATCTAAAAAAGAGTTGAAAAATACTGATGTATCTATTTTTGGAAAAAGAATTTTAACGATGGCAAAGCAAGAAGGTAAAGGATGGTTTGCTATAATGTTAGGAAAATATGTTTCTTATAAAACTATAATTCCAGAGTATATCGTTGATGCAATATTATTTGCCAAAAAATCATATCCGAATAATGTAATTGCGAATATAATTGAATATAGAATATCTAAATATTCTGAAGACAACGATAAACTTGACTTTAATTCTTTAGAGGAAATTCTTGTTAGATATAGAGGGAGTGATGCATCAATTAATGATGTAATTATAGAAGTTAAAGCTGTAATACCTGATGATCAAGTATTAACTTTTCTAAATAAGGTAAAATAAAATGTTTATTTGGGATAAAGGAGACTTAAATGAAGAACAAGAGCAAGCGGTTCTTGATGATGAAAGTATTTTATTAATTGCTTGCCCTGGAAGTGGAAAAACAAGAACGTTAACTTATAAAATAGCTTATGAGTTAACGAGATTAAAGTCGAATAAAGAATTTATTATAGCAATAACCTACACTAATAATGCAGCGGATGAAATAAAAGATAGAGTTGAATTGTTAGGTGTTGATACTAGTCAATTATGGATTGGAACTATACATTCCTTTTGTATGGAATGGATTTTAAAGCCTTATCATTTATACTCTGATCGATTAAAAAATGGATTTAGAGTTATTAACTCATATGAATCTGAGGAAATTCTAACAGAGTTATGTAAACCATATAAAAAAGAAGAAATCACTTATTGGGATTGTGGTTTGCTAGCTAAACCTGATAAGTTTTATTTAACCTGTTTAGATAGTAAGAAACATGAATCTCTTTTTAAAATAATGCCAGAGTACTTTTCTATTTTAGAAAAAAACAATCAAATTGATTTTGAACAAATACTCTTCTTTAGTTATCAAATATTAAAAACTAAACCTATTATATCTAATATTTTATGTAAACTTTTTCCATTTATATTAATCGATGAATATCAAGACACAAAAGAAATTCAATATCATATAATTTCTACTATACTTAAATCTAACAAGGGAGTTACTAAAGCATTGATTGTAGGTGACCCTAACCAATCCATTTATGATTCATTAGGTGGGTATCCTATGGAAAAAGAAGATCTAGAGAAGTTATTGGGGTTTAAATTAAGTCAAAGAAGTCTAACAAATAATTATCGCTCTTCATCTAAAATTATTGATTACTTTGATAATTACAGAACATTTGATAGTGAAATTAACCCAAGTGGATCTTATAAAGATTATCCTAGTAAGATAACTTTTAATTCAAGTATTACTGTCAAGAATCTAATTGATGAATTAGTCAAGTTAATTAAATATAATGTTGTTGAAGAAAATATCTCTCCAAATGAAATTTGTATAGTTGCCCCTCAGTGGATTCATTTAGCGGCTATTACAAGACAGTTAATGATAAAAATGCCCGATTATAGTTTTGATGGTCCAGGAATGGCACCATTTTCTAGAGATATAGAAAATTTCTGGTATAAATTATCTAGAATAGTTTTAACAGAGCCTTCTCCTTATATGTATATGAGAAGATTAAGATGGAGTAAGGAGATTATAAATAGCTTAGAATCATCTGGAGTAGATGTTTCTAATTTAACTAGTAAACAACTTTTAAAAATTTGTAATTCAATAGAGGTTGAAGAGCAACAAGGGTTAGTTTACTTAGAGAAGTTCTTTTATAAAATATGTACTTATCTATCAATCGATATAAATAGATATCCTTCACTATTAGAGCATCATACTTCTTTTTTTCAAAGCTCTGAGAAAAGAATTAGAAAGTTAGAGAAAGAAGGAAATGAATTTATAGGAGAAATTGAAAATTTTAGAAAAGTTTTTAAGCAAAGAGAAGGAATTACAGTTTCTACTATCCATGGAGTAAAAGGAGAAGAATACGATACAATGATTGGTTTTGCTCTTCTTGATGATTATATTCCTCACTTCAATGATGATAATGGAGATTTGAATTCAAAAAAACTTCTCTATGTCTTAGCTTCTAGAGCAAGAAAAAATTTACATTTGATTTCAGAAAAAAATAGAGCTATACATGAATATTATGCGCCTGAAGGGAAAATACCAACTCCACATTTATCGAATTACCACTATAAATATGATAATTTAGATTTTTAGAAAGGTACTTAGTTTTTTAGACATAAATAATATTTCAACTTATTACTATTAATGAAGGTAGATACATTGTCCCCAATAGAGCAAATTTTAGAAGAGATCTATTCTAATGATATTAAACTTGCTGTAGAGTCTCTTAAAAAATATCAGCTTTATGAAATTATTCAAAAAAGTACATCCATATTAGAAGAGAAAAAAGAAAAACCTGTTAAGGTTATAACACACTTGGCTGGAGTTTTTCTTAGTTCCGTAAATAAAAAAATAATTAATATTGATAATTTAGAAGATAAGATGTTTTTAAAATGTCTTATTTCTGATATAGGTGTTTATTTAATTAAAGATCAATTTAAAAAGAATAAAATTGATAAGTTTGATATAAAAGAGATAAACAATCAATTAAAAACAGTTTGTGAATTAGAAAATTATGATTTTTATGAATTGAAAAGTCTTCTTAATCTTGAACATATTTATGATTTTCTCGAGGTTTCTGATGAAAAATCAGTAGGGCAAACATCATATTATGAATGGTTAGCTGATCCTAATGTTTTTCACGAAGTAATAGGTAATTTAAAAAGTGAAAAAATGATTGACTCAGTAAAAGATTTTAAAAAACTTTTTACTAGTAATCCTGTCAAAATAAAATTTAATGTTCAGCACAAAGACTTTTTAGTAGTATTTATTGATTATTTGTTTCAAAAAAAATATTTAAAAACTAAAATTAAAAGAGGGCATTTTACACCTATTAAAAACTTTGTAGTTGACCATGAAAATAATTTTTTATTCAATGGTAAGGTTAAATATGATAAAGCTAGAATTAAAAAAAATGAAGAGTTAAATAACCAATTGTTGAGGAAAGTAAAGAATTGGGTTGAATAAGAGTTTTGACTTTTACTAGACCTTTGTGAAGGTCATTAGGAGACGCTTGTGTCTTTAATCTATTTTTGAAGAAAAATTTTATATATGATATTAAGTCAATTTGTTAAACAAAACCAATTACGACCAGCCGATGCTATCGTTTTAAGAAAAAAATTCATGGGTATGGTAGATCATTATGCTATTTATTTAGGAGATAATCCACAGTCAGGAAGCCCTGAGTTTGTAGCAAATTTCACTAAAGGTGTTCAAATAATACCTGAAAAAGAAATTGTAAATCAATTAAAAACTTATGTTCCTAAAAAAATAGAAAGATTTGAAGGAACAACACACCAAAGAAGAAGTGCAATAGAAAGAGCTTGGCTCAAAATAGGAGATGAAGCCTATAATCTTTTAGGAAATAATTGCGAGCATTTTAAAAATTGGGTTCACTATGGCAAGGAAATAAGTGGACAAGTTAATAAGGCAGGTAATATATCAGCTGTTTTAGGCACAGGGGTAACAATTGCTGGATTAGTTTCAAATAATAATAAAAATGTATTCAAAGGTTTGGGATTACTAACCTTAGGGTTAATTTTAAAAAATTTATCAAAAAAAGAATAGAATTAAAAAGAGGAAAAATAAAAACATAATCTTTTTCATAAGGTTGTGTTTTTATTTGTGAAACAATTAGAGTATAAATATCCAAAGAATTACTTTAGTTCGTAGTTTAACGAAAGTTCATTGAAATAGTCCTCCTGAAAAAAAACAAGTCATTGATAGAAAAAGTTAAAAAGGTGTAAAAAATTACGGGTAGTTACTATCCCTTCAGTTTAAAATATAGTAAAGGGAATAATATCTAGATTGTTACAAGTATTAGTTACAGCAAATAACTCAGAAGATGGTAAGTGTGATAAAACTCTTTTCAATTTCCTAAGGTCTTATTTATAGATGATTAGCCTTATAAGAAATCGAAAAGTATGTCTAAATTTAAAAAGAAAAATTTTTTAGAAAACTTCAGTTCCTTCCCTTATTTCCATATAAAACTTTTAGAACAAGGAAATGTTGAGTGGTCTTTATTAATAAATAACCCTGATGATTATTATTCTGCAAATAATGGTTCTATTCCTGGCTTAATTTATTATAGTGATACTGTATCCTTTGCAAAAAGATATCATTTATCCATTTTGCAAATTTTAGATGAATTTGAAGTAAATTGTGGGAAGATAAAAAATAAACCTAGCCCACATGATGAAACGCAATATTTTAATTGGCTTTCTTGGTTTGCTTGGGAGAATATGATGGGAGAGATTATATCATTTTCAGAATATTGAACGAGATTCAATGTATTAGAAATAATAAGCACTTACAATAATTGTAGGTGTTTATTTGTTTGCTCATAAGCTAAATAAAAAGACATTTAAATTTCAATATTGAAGAACTCCTTTAGGGGAACTTCCATAGCTATTGCTAATGCTGATATTGTTACTACGTTAGGTGTAACTACAGCTTTCTCTATTTTATATAGGTATTGTCTATCTTTTCCTACTAATTCAGCAAGTTGTGTCTGGGTTAAGCCTTTTTGTTTTCTAATTTCTTTAACACGGTTACCAATTTTTATTGGTATCTCAGATTTTAATGCCTCTAATTTTTTTTCTGATAACTCTATCATATTGTAAATGTCCAATATGATAAATGATATTTTGTAACCTTAAATAACTGCATTTTTGTATATTTGACCGAATTAAAATAAAATCTTATGAAAAAATATTTAGCAAGTATTATGATTGCTTTTCTAGTGTCGTGTGGAACAACAACTAAAGAAGAAACCCCTAAGGAGAACTCTGAGAAAGATAACTCAACAGAGAAGGTTATTCAAGCTGAAAAGGAAGAAGAATTAGCAAAGGAAAAGAGAGAGGAAAAGAAGTTGGAAAAGCTTCGCTATTACATGAATAACTCTTCTGTAACAGATGAAAATGGGATTTCTTACAAGCTAGAGGTTGTTAAAACTATTATTGGTCAGGAAAATATGTATACTTCTAAAAAGATGTATGTTACTGAAGGGGATATAGGCTTTGATAAATATGTTGTAGTAAGTTCTTATCGTATTAAAACTCTTTTTAAACTTAAATCTAATGGAAAAGCTATTGATAACATTGAGCTAGAAGGTTTTTTAGTTAAATCTCAACTCAATGGAGATACTAAATACAATTTTTGGGATTCAAAATTGAATAAATGGGTTGTTAAAACTAAACAAGATGTAATAATGTTACGTAATATGAGCTGTAATGATAGTTTTATATATTATCCTCAACTCGATTCAAAAAAACACAGAAAAAATAGAATTACTGAATTTACAAGTGTTTGGTGTAATTTTGGTATTGGTGATGATGTAAAGAATGCAAAAATAGAAGCAATAAATAAATGCGGAATGCTTGAAGATAATCTTAAAAATATTGAATATACAACTGATAATCTTTTGGATATTAATAATGTTTTTAAAAGTAATTAGTTTAGATGAGTCTAATGAATAAGCTAAAGCAAAATCATTTAAATTAACAGTTGAGAATGTAAGTTTTAAGCTCTCTAATTATTTGCAAAAGTTGTCACTCTGTATTTTTATTATTATAAGTAAAAGAACATTATGACAACTTTTGCAATGATAAAATTAACTTTTGAAAATTTTGAAATGATCCGAAAAGGGTCATTTTTTTATTTAGTGAGTTAATTCTAATTCTTTAAATAGTTTTGCAAAATCTGTCACTCTGTATTTTTATTATTATAAGTAAAAGAACATTATGACAACTTTTGTAATAAAAAAATTAACCTTTGAAACCTTAAAATGATCCGTTTGAGGTCTGATAATGTTTTTATATTTTTAAGGTCACAAAAAATTACACTACACAAAAAACATCTATGAATATAAAAGCCAAACTCTTTAAAGTTTTTTCTATAATTGAAAACTCTTTGATAAAATACTATAATTTAACTGTATATTAATTACTACTCTTTTACTAATACTTCCTTTTTCAAAACTTGAAAACCATCTATATCTGTCTTGCTATCTTGTGCTTACTCAAAATTTAAATTATTAAAAGGTTTTCATAACCTAACTGTTTTTTTAGTGTGTGTTTTGGTATGTTAAAGTTATATCCCATTTTATTTATTTTAATGTAACTATTATAACCATCTAGAAACGTGCTTAATAAAAAAAAACCAGTGAATTAATTCACTGGTAAAAATATTAAACAAAAAGAAATTTATTTACTTAGGCATAATACCATTGATTATCTCTATATACTACTTGTAGCCATTGGCCATTGTTGTCTTTTACCCACCAAAGGTCGTGGTATCTGTATACACGAAGCCCTTGAACAGTGTACCAAAGCCCATTTGTGTAAGTTGGGGTTTCGCTGTCTGTTCCAGTGGCAGGGTACATTTTATTTATACCTTGTATGTCTAGATTAGATAGTCCATCTCTTTGGCTTTGATATAATTCTCCATTTAATTTAGTAATTGTAGGGTTACCATTTTTTGAAAAAGAGTAAGGATGGTACATCATGATTGAATTAAAATCAAAAGTTGTATTTTCCTGCCCTCGGTATCCTCTATCAAAGTATGTGTAAAAATTATATTTAGAATTAGGGATAATGTTTTGTTCATGAATTAATACATAATTATCTCTATCTGTTCTAGATTGTTCGTGAAAAAGTCCTATTGCATGTCCTATTTCATGAATTGCGGCACCAGTAGGACAACCATCTGCTAAAGAAATTTCTTGCTTTCCTCCTTGCATCCCAACACTAGAACTACAACCAGACCCTCTGTAAAAGTAAATGTAATTAGGTTGATTGGTTCTTTCTATAAAATTTAAATTTGTGTTATTTTGCCAGTGCTGTATTGCTTCCGTAGCTCTATGTTTAGAAGGTAAATTAGGATCAATAGAGTAATAAACAGTATTATTAGGCCACTTTCCATAAGTTATACCAGCACTTCTTTTAGAAGAAGATTTTTGACCAGGTTGCAAAATTACATTTTCCATTGAGCTATATACTTGATTTTTAGGAAGTATAATATCTCCGTCAATGATGTATTGATCATCAATTACTTCATAAGTAACAGGTACTCCTAAATAATAACCTTTTTTAATTTCACCCGATTTGTTAGGGTATGCTAATTCAGTGTTATTAAGGTTTTGTTCATCTATATTTGTGTTTTCAATATGCTCTTTCTCATTACAAGATATAATTAATAAATTTATAAAAAAGACAAAAAGCCACTTGAATTGTGTCGACATTATTTGTTTTTGAAGGGATTTACTTTTTTTCATTGTTGTTTGTTTTTGAAGGGATATACTTTTTTTCATTGTTGTTTGTTTTTTCGTGTAAAATCACATATTTGTTTAATATTTAACATGTAGAACGATAGTTGTATGTAGTTATTGTATATTTATTTTTTTTTATTATATAGGTAGAAATTTAAAAGCCAGTATTGATTTAGTTTTAATAAACAGAGGAGCTAGGAAATAAAGAACCCTGCTAATTTGTATGTTATTTTATTGTAAATGTTTTTAAGACTAAAGTTTCCAGTTATTCTAAGAAATCAATTAATTTATTACCTAAAAGGTTTTCTGTTAGAGTCTAAAAAGAAGCAATATAGAAGATGTTTTTACGTATTGTAATAATAGTTATACGTATTACAAGATATTGAAAACAAGGGTATTAGAAAGCGTAAAATCTCAAAATTTACAGAGTTAATTGTGGTTTAGGGAAGGAGATTAACAATAAAGTAAGAAACGTAAGGATTAAAGCGGTAGAAGCTTGTGGAATGCTTAAATAAAGAATATCTTTATTCCTATTTAAGCTCTCTAATTATTTGCAAAAGTTGTCACTCTGTATTTTTATTATTATAAGTAAAAGAACATTATGACAACTTTTGTAATCAAAAAAATAACCTTTGAAAACCTTGAAATGACCCGAAAGGGGTCATTTTTTATTTAGTGGGTTAATTCTGATTCTTTGAATACATTTCTTTAAATTGTTTAGCGTAATCATATGAGGTTTTACCAATATAACCTAGAAAGGTTTTCTCGCTAGAATGTCCTGTAACACTCATAATTAAATAATTTGGAAGCCTTCCGAAGTTGTTCGTACAGAAGGTTCTTCTACAGGTATGAGTTGAAATTAATTTCCATTTCTCATACTTACCATATTCTTTACTTTTAGTATCTTTATTAAATAGAAATCCTTCCGTTAATTGATTAATTCCAGCAAGCTTACATACTTCTTTCATATACTGATTAAACTTCTGTTGGTTAATCTTATGAGGAAACCCATTAGATATAATTTCTTTTACTTCTTCAAGTACAGGAATAGTAACTAAATTACCCGTTTTTTGTTGCTTTAATTCGATAACTTCTAGGTCATTTCTAGTATGAAAATTATCTAAAGTTATGTTGAGTAAATCTCCTGCTCTTTGACCTGTATAACAGCCTAAAAGAAGCCATTTACGGACGTTTTTAAGGCTTTTTAAAGGAAGTTCTATCTCTTTTATAGATTCCAATTCTTCTGGTCTTAAAACGATTATATATTCGTTTTTTGTTTTATGTCCTGATACTTTAAGTAGCTGTGAATGTGTTTCTAAACCGTTAGATGATGAATTATAAACAGTATTTGAGATTAGAAGGTTATTCAGAAGCTAGTGTAAGCAGATTTAACAAGAGAATTGAACATTTTGTACTTGGTGTAAGAACAAGGGTTTAAAGGCAAATAAAGTCAGTTATAAAGACTTGATAAGTCTGGGAAAGATTACAAGAAAAGAAGGTTAAAAGACAGTACAATAAATATTGAACTAAATAGTATTAGCAGGTATTTTGAATATTTAATTGCTTGTGAGAAGGGGAAAGATAAACTAGTTAAAAATTTAAAGATTAAACCCCTTCACATAGGTAACTGTATAAACTATTAACTGAGTTAGAATTGGAAGATTTATATCATAGCTATGAAGTAAAAGGGCAAGATGAATATATCAGAGCGACAGCTTTTAGGAATAAGATAATTACAGGACTAATGGTGTTTCAAGGAGTAAATAATGCAGGATTAGAAGCACTAAAATTAGCCCATTTAAAGATGAATAAAGGCAAGATATACATTCCATCTACTACGGGACTAAAGCAAGAAATTTAGAGTTTAAAAGCGCTCAAATCATGGATTTAACACACTGTAAAAAGGAGGTGATTCCAATACTGTATTAGTGTAAAAAGACCATATTGAGAAGCTACAAAATATGATAGATAAGTTTCATCCGTTGGGTGATTTTTAAACGGGTGTATCTATAACCTAAATTAGACTTAAAAACACGTATAAGTATTTTTTTATTATTTTTATTAAATCAATTGCTTATAATTTTGAATTATAAAAATATATTTGCCCCATGAAAGATGCTGAAATTCGTGATGTTTTAAGAGGAAGTCTCTTGAAGAAATATATAGATGATTCTGATTCTAAAGTTGTAGATGAATTGACTATTTCTGTAACTAATTCAAGAGTTGATATTGCAGTTGTTAATGGTCATCTACATGGATATGAAATAAAAGGAGCTAATGATACATTAAAAAGAATTACTCATCAGATAGAAGGCTACAAACAAGTTTTTGATTATGTTACTGTAGTAACAGAAAGTAATCACCTAGAAAAATTAGAAAAAAAAATACCTGATTGGGTTGGAATTGTTTTATGTATTGAAGGTAAAAAAAGAATAAAAACATATAGAAAACCTAGATTTAATAGAGAGAAAAGAGGATTTCATTTAGCTCGTCTATTATGGAAAGATGAAATAAAGGAGGTCTTAAGAGAAAATTCTATACCATTCCGTACTAAAAATACTGTCTGGCAATTAAGTGAAGTGGTGGAAAAAAATATATCTGTTCCTAAGCTTTCAAAAATTGTAAGAGAAAAACTTAAGAACAGATTAGATTGGAAAGTTAAAGATTATTATGTATCATAGTGATATGATGATTTTGACTTATTTGTACCCAAGTGGTTGCATTTCCTGTTTTATTATCTGGGTTGTTTTCATCAAGCCTTGAGTATTTGTAATAATTTAAGTCACCCCAACTAAAATCTCTTCCATAAAATAAATTATCATCAATTAAATTTTTGCAATGAACAATAAATTGCCTATGCCCCAATCTGTGATTTTGGGTTAGTTCACCTCTATAAAAAACAAACTCATCTTTAAAACTATATTTTAAACTTACTGTTCCTGGGAAGTTTATTCTCTCATATTTTGCAGACTTTGTACCATAATCACTATACTTGACTTTATCAGAAAAATTATGTTTTTTAATTGCACTCCACAATTTTTCTTCTAACCTTTCTAATTTTTGTACAGGAGGTGATAGAGCTATGTTACCTAGATTACTAGGAAAAGAACTAGAAGAAACAAAAATATCATGATAACTGACCTCTTCAAGCTTTAGCAAATCTATAGCAGATGTAGTATTAATAGAAATTCTAGGAAAATCATCCTCAATTATATCTCCATAATCTAAATGGATTATTACATTTTCTTCTTTAGTTTTAAATTTCCTTAAAAAAAACTCTATATCATGATTTAAATCATTGAAACCTGCTATTCTGCCAGAGAGCTTAAAGCAAATATTTAAATTATAAGTTTGTGTTAAATCAATGACTAAGTCAGAATAAATTTTTGGAGAATTATTATTTACTGACAGAACTACGTTTACATTATTATAGATAAGTTCTTCAGTTAATCTTTTGATACCATCAAAATAATAATCCCAATTTTCAAGATATGTGAAGTCTAATATTAGTTGATTTCCGAAAAAAGACCAATGCCTAATGAAGAAATTTTCTAGGAAATTGTTATAAACAGGTTGCCCTTTTACTTTTTTTTCGAGATTTAAACCTAAAACTTGTATAACTGGTGTTATTTCTTCTTTTACTTTTTGCTCCAAATGTTGAAGAGCCACAATTTCACCTTTTTTAGAAACTAAAATTGGAAAGTATTTTTTCATAATTTATTTTTATTAAATTGGTTACATATTTTTTTTAAGGAAAATATTTCAACCCCCATCCTTCTTTTTTTCCATATTTATTAGCAAATATTTTGTCTTGAATAACATTATATGTTTTCTGTTCTAGTTCTGGGTGGATTGATTTTCTTGCTATTGGGTAAGCAATTAAATCTGCTAATTGCAATCCATTGATGTTTTGATTTTTGCCTCTAAAAAATAATTTAGGATTGCATACTAAGAAATCACTTGTAGACTTATAATCTGTACCAAATCTAACTATTTCAGTATATGATTTTCTTAATGATAAATCTTTTTTCTTTCCTCTCTTTTCAACACAAAAGAAAAGAGAATTTCTTTTGTTTGATGCATTAATACATGACATTGACCTTTCTACAATAAATTTTAGACAATCTTCATATACTTCATCTACACCTTTATATCTAGATTTATATTTCTCTTTATCTATTATGCTAGAAATAATAACATAATTTGAATTTCTTAATAAATTTTCTATATCTACATAGAAATTCATCAATACTTTTTTGTCTTTGAAAATTTCAAATACACCTAAACTTTTCCTCATTTCGTAAGAATGAAGAATTACATCTGAACAGTTGAAATATTTTAATTTCAAATTTTTCAGCATTTCATCGAAGTTTAAATAACTTCTCTCATCAAAAAGAACTGCTCCTAAAACAAATACGTTATGTCTAGGGTCATTGTTTTTCATGCTTGCATCACCTGATTCATCAATGAATACAAAATATTTACTCATCTATAAATATCTATAGCTTATAAAATAATAAGTTAGAAAAGAGAAAAAATTAGCAATTATTTTTTCATGTAGTTTTCCTATACACTCTAAAATTAGAAATATTTTCCTAATATTAAAGTTTTAAGAAAAGATATTTTTCTTCTTTATTAATTATATTTTTTCAATAGTATACTTTAAGTTTTAAATTATATTACTGAAACCTGTAATATTCTTTAATAAAAATTTTTGAAACTTATTTTTAGACTATCTATTTGGTTAAAAGTTCATTGAAAAAAATTGCATGAAGATTTACAAGAGTTTCAACGGAAAAGTTGACTAACACCTTACAATTCTTTAACCACCGAAGATAATCTTTAGGATATTAATAATGTTTTTAAAAGTAATTAGTTTAGGTGAGTCTAATTAATAAGCTAAAGCAAAATCATTTAAATTAACAGTTGAGAATGTAAGTTTTAAGCTCTCTAATTATTTGCAAAAGTTGTCACTCTGTATTTTTATTATTATAAGTAAAAGAACATTATGACAACTTTTGCAATCAAAAAATAACCTTTGAAACATTAAAGTTATCCTTTTGTGATAGAATTTACAAATTAGAAAACAATAGTATTCTAAGCTAGAGAAAGCCAATTATTTTGATTTTATATGAACTATGTCTGAGTTTTGAAAAACTTTTTTCGTTTCATTTTGTATGGAAGTTTTGTTCAACTTTTTAGGTCTAATTAGTTTAGGAAAGACCTTAGTTGTAACTTAATAATATATCACCAAATATGAATGAAGAAAAAAATAAAGCAAGTGCAGTTATCACAATGGTTAGTGCGTCTGGTGCATCAGTTGGATTCGGTTTAGCGGTTGCGGTAGGAATTCCTTTAACAGTTCCTATGGCAATAGGAGCAGGAATTAGTTGTTTAGCTTTTAGTATAATCAAGGTTTGCAGAAAGAATTAAAGTAGTTGAATATTCAACTACTTTAATTTAATTTTTAATTAGCTCTCTTATAAGTAAAAATAGGGAGTTATAGTGCTTGAAAAATACTTTACTTTTGTTTGTATATTTATAAAACAAATGAAGTCTAATAAAAGTAATATTAAATCAATAAACAGTATAATTTTTAAGGAGAATAAGTTTTCTGCTGAAGAGGAAGAAGGATGGTGTAGAGTCTATGTTGATTTATTAGAATATAAGAATTCGAAAACAATATGGACGGTGTATTTTAGCCATGTATATTGTGATTTGTTATATAAGATTGGTGAGGCTTTAGGTATGTCGCATCTTTTTTCTTTTGTTCCTCATGATTCAGTTATTGATAACATCATATTTTATGGTGAAAAAACAAAAAAAATTAAGAATAAAGAATTAATAATTAGACAAAGTGCATATTTACAGTATATAGTAAAAACTTACGAAAATAATAATTATGATATTTTTAATTCTAGTTCGATTCATGCGATTTTTGCTTATGATGATATCAAAATTATTGAAATAGTTAGGAATGTTATTGTAGAGTTCTTAATAAAGAGCTCAAGTTTAGGGATTTCAGAAAGAGTCAGGATTTTTATTGAGATTACAGGAGAAGCACTAAAAGTAAAGAAAGAGAATGATTTTTTAATACAAGATAAATCTTCAAGTAAAGAAAAAGTTGAGGTTGTTAAAAATGTTCAACCTATTATAGATAAAGATTTATTAACTCGAAATGAAGCAAAAGACTTTCTTAATATATCTTTACCAACGTTAAATAATTGGACAAAGAAAGGAATGATTAAATCATACGGAATAGGAGGTAGGGTATACTATAAGAAAAACGAAATATTAGAGTTACTTGAAGAATTGAAGTAGTATTTATTTTATAAAGCTGACTAAATACTGGCTAAAAAATAAATTAAAAAACCTCAATTTACTGTTTTGCAGTTGGTTGAGGTTTTTAATTGTGGAGACGCCGAGAATCGAACTCGGGTCCAAACAAGTAGCTCAAAAGCTTTCTACATACTTAGTTTTTGTTTAATTTTCGATTAAGACCTGACCAAAAACTGCCCAATCTTAACTTATCTTCTTTAGTTTCGAAAACCTATCGAAGCTCTAAGTTCTCTATGTTTACTTTTACGATGCCCAAAAATGAAACGCCGTAAACCAAGGCTTTTCGTGGACATTTAGCTTGCGCACCTTGTGCGCCGAGGCAAATCTTACTGTTAATTCAGATTATGCAGCTAAAGCGTAGTTATCTTCGCCGTTTAAATGTTTGAAATAAGTTTAACGAGTTATCATTTCACTCCTCGGTATGCTTACATTTTCACTAATCTCGCTGTCAAAACCAGTCGTCCCCAATATGTCAAAGATGCTATAAATATCTCTGCAAAAAATATACCAGATAATCTTTGCAATTCTATGCAATTTAGTTTGGCAGTACTATAAAGATATACTACTTAAACAAGAGAATGCAAATATAAAAAAATACTACTTGTACAATCATTTTAAAACGAGTATTTTCGCTGCAATTGTTATAAACTATAACATTATATGTGAAATTGTTTAATTTTAATACAAAATCAATTATGAAATTCGGAATTATAAAAGAGCGTAAAAACCCACCTGATAGAAGAGTCGTATTTTCTCCAGAAAAACTGCAAGAGTTTAAACAACAGTTTCCTCAAGCAGAAATAGTGGTAGAAAGTTCAGATATCCGAGTTTTTTCTGATGAGGCTTACGCAAAAGCAGGTTTTGAAGTAACAAATGATGTTTCTGATTGTGATGTATTATTAGGAGTAAAAGAAGTTCCTGTAGACAATTTAATACCAAATAAAAAATACTTTTTCTTTAGTCATACTATAAAAAAGCAACCATACAATCGTAAGTTGTTAAAAGCTATGTTAGAAAAAAATATTGAAATGTTCGATCATGAAACTATTATAAAAGAAAACGGAGCTCGTTTAATTGGTTTTGGTCGTTATGCAGGTTTAGTAGGTGCATATAATGGTTTCAGAGCTTTGGGCTTACGTGAAGGTTTATTCAATTTACCTAAAGTAGAAACCTTAGCCGATTTAGATGCGGTAAAAGCTGAATTAGATAAAATAAGCTTACCAAACATTAAAATATTATTAACAGGAACAGGAAAAGTAGCTAAGGGGGCTCAAGAAATATTAGACCATCTAAAAATTAAACAAGTAAGTGATGCTTTGTATTTAACAAGTGAGTTTACTGAGCCAGTATATTGTATAGCTGATGTAATGGAATATGCAAAACGTAAAGATGGTAAAGTAGGAGATAAGTTTGAGTTTTATAAAGATCCAACTGGTTACGAAAGTAATTTTATGGCGTATGCTAAACAAACTGATTTCTTTATAGCGGGACATTTTTATGGAGATGGAGCACCGTATTTATTTACACGTGAAGATGCTAAACATCCTGAGTTTAGAATAAAGTATGTAGCTGATATTTCATGTGATATTGATGGACCTGTGGCATCAACATTAAGAGCTTCTACAATAGCTGATCCTATTTATGGTTACAATCCAGAAACGGAATCAGAAATTGATTATAAAGATGAAAAAGCAATCACGGTAATGGCTGTAGATAATTTACCTTGTGAGTTACCAAAAGATGCTAGTGAAGGTTTTGGAGAAATGTTTTTAGAGCATGTAATTCCTGCATTTTATAACAATGATAAAGATGGAATTTTAGCTAGATCAAAAATGACAACTAATACTGGTAAATTAACCGAACGTTATGCATATTTGCAAGATTACGTAGACGGAAAAGAATAATATAAATTAACTCCCGCTTCGGCGGGATTTTTTATTTACATATGATACCAGACAAACAATTTTTAATTGATACAGCAAACATGAGAATGCCTTTTGGTAAATATAAAGGAACGTATTTAATTGAAATTCCTGAATATTATATTGTTTGGTATAAAAATAAAGGCTTTCCTAAAGGTAAGTTAGGTACGATGCTAGAGTTGGTTTATGAATTGAAATTAAACGGACTAGAAGACATCTTACGAAAGATTAGAAGATAATTTATGAGTTAAAATTTTTTCTAAAAGTAGAATAGTGCCAACTCCCAGCGTATAAGCTATTAAATCACCAATACTAAAAGTAGCACCAAATATAATTATAGCCAATCGGTTATTTTCTAAACCGAGAAATTCTAAGAGGGGAGTTAATTGTAAAAACTCTACGATATAAGCAAACATTAGTACTGAAATTCCGACAGTTTTATTAGAGAGATTAAAGAAAGCTTTTACTAAATAAAAGAGTAAGATAACTACTAAAAAGTCACCAAAAGTATGTCTTATAAACCCTGAAGTTTGAGCTATTGCAATTTCTAGTAGTAAAAGAAAAGCAAAAACAAGAAAGTTTTTCAAACTAAATTTCATAGTTGTTTATGTAAAAGCAAACTACCATAAAGTATGATAGTTTGCTTATTAAGTATTATTAATTAATCGTTTTGCCAGTCTATTTTTCTTGAGGTATACATTACTGAAGCAAGAATAATAAATAGTCCAACACTACCTACTAATAGAGCATAATTTTCTAGCTGAATAATTACAAAAATAAAGACGTATAATGTGGTAAGAGAAGCTCCAACAAATAATGGGAATTTAATACTTTTTAAAATGGATTTAGAATACAACGTAATCAATAGCACTACTGCTATAGAAGCAATTAAATATGCCTTTAAGAAGCTGCTATGTTCAGAGATTGATATTAGTAAGGTATAAAACATAGTTAAGGCAACACCAATCATTAAATATTGAAATGGATGAATGGATATTTTACTCATTGTTTGAATTAAAAAGAAGATTAAAAAGGTAAGCCCAATCACCAAGAATCCATATTTAGCCGATCGTTCACTTTTTTGATATTCGTCTACAGGAATCATAAAGTTTACACCAAAAGCATATTCTTTTAAGTTAGGAATTCCATTAAAAGATTGTTGAGAAAATGGTCTGTTGATATCTAGTATTTTCCATTTAGCATCAAAACCATTATCAGAGATTTTGTCAGAGTTAAAAGGAAGATATTCTCCAATAAAATTAGCAGTTTTCCAGTCAGAGTTTATATGAACGGATGTCTCTTTTCCAATAGGAATAAAACGAATTTGTTTACTTCCATTAATACTTAGTGATAGACTAAAGTTTGTATCTGATTTTTTAGGGAGGTCTTCTTCATTTAAAAATTTACTTTCTAATTTATGAAGGTTTAAATAGTTGTAGTATGCTTTTTCATTACTAGCATCACCTTCATATTTAGAAGTAAAAGCGTAGGTGTTTTTATGCAGTTTTATTTCAACTAAATTGTTAACTCCTTTTAAATTAGAAGTTTTTATAATTAATCGAGTTTTGTTCCAAAGTATGTCTTCTTCATTAATATCTTTTTCACTAAAATCAGGCTTAGTAAAGCTTCCATCAATATCTATGTTGCTATTATACACAGCTGTTTTATAAATACCACGTTTTTTCTCTTCAGGATTTATAGATGATTTAATATTTAATTTCTTCGGAAAAAAGTAAGCATATTTAATTTTTTCTTCAATCTCGGTTTGAGTTTCTTTTGTTTTTTGATTTCTAACAAATTTCTCTTTATATGTTTTGTACGGAACTTTTAAAATAGGACCGTATAACAATACTTCTTTACCCCATTTTTGATTGATTTCTTGTACAACTT
This sequence comes from Tenacibaculum ascidiaceicola, assembly GCF_047470925.1. Taxonomy (NCBI): domain Bacteria; kingdom Pseudomonadati; phylum Bacteroidota; class Flavobacteriia; order Flavobacteriales; family Flavobacteriaceae; genus Tenacibaculum; species Tenacibaculum ascidiaceicola. The sequence continues at coordinate 184,398 of NZ_JAZKJP010000005.1, read as the reverse complement.
CTTGCTGTCGATTCATTCGCTCAACAATTAAGCTCTTAATGAAGGATAAAGGAATTAAAAGTATGAGAATTAAAAATCCAATCATTAACATTCTAGCTGTGATTGATGTTTTTACCCACTTTCCGAACCTTCCGCTTTGTTTGTTTGATGTTTCCATAGTTTGTTATTTTAAAAGAACTTTGAATTTCAAAGTTAAATAATAAAAAAATTAGTGTTATTTATTTTTAATCAGTTTTTCTAAAGCGTCAATATGTTTTTTAAATTCTTGTTTGCCAAGCTCTGTAGCGTAGTATCTAGTATTGGGTTTTCTACCAATAAATTGTTTTTCTATCCTAATAAATTCAACTTTTTCTAATGCTTTAGTATGGCTTGCTAAATTACCATCTGTAGCACCTAATAATTCTTTTAGGGTAGTAAATTCAGCATATTCATTTACCATAAGAACAGACATAATTCCCAGTCTAATTCTATGATCAAAAGCTTTATTTATATTTAGAATAATGTTTTTCAAAAAAGGTAAATTTTAAAGTACGAAAATAGTTCTTATTTTCTATCATGTTTAAAATACATAAGTGTACCGTAAACAATATGCATGATTCCAAACCCTATAACCCAAAACCAAAAACCATAACCAGGTAACATTGCAGCAGTAAGTCCTAAAACAACTTCAGTATAGCCTAAATACTTAATATCTCCAACAGTATATTTTGAAGCATTAATCAACGCTAAGCCATAAAAAAGTAACATTAATGCACCCGTTTGCCCATATTTTTGATGTCCTAGTATGATAATGATATAGATTGCACCAGAAACTAGAGGGATAAGGAAATTTAAGAGTAACCTTCTTGTGGTGGCATCCCAAATTTTTTCTCCATTCTTTTTAGCTTTTCTTGTGGTTAAAAAGATAGCTGTAGCAATACTTAAAAAGCCAACTAACAATAAATCAAAGATGACCATTTGGAAAATTTTTCCATCTAGCATCAAATAACCATTAGAATTGTTGTTAACTAACCAATATGCATAAGCTGCACCAATTAGTGCATATATTCCTGCTAAAACACCAGATAAACCACTTAATGATATAAATCGAGAGGATTTACTCATTAGGTTCTTAATTTCTGATATGTCTTTTAAATAATCTTCTGAACTCATTTTTAAAGAACTTTGAAAAACAAAGTAAAAGTAATTTTATGAAACAGACAAATAAAATTTTAATGTATTTTTGAAATAATGAAACCAGCTGAAGAATATATACTCAAACAACCAGAACCATTCAAGTCTATTTTACTGCATCTGCAGGTATTGATAGAAAGTAATTTTCAGGATTTAGAACTAAAGTATAAGTGGAAAATACCAGTATATTATATTAACGGAAAACAACTGTGCTATATGAATGCATCCCATAAAAAAGGTTTTGTTGATGTTGGGTTTTGGGCAAAAGGTATTTTAGAAGATTTTGATGCTTTTTTAGTTTCAGAAGGAAGAGCAGTTGTAAAATCACTTCGCTATTCATCAATAGAAGAAATTAACGAAGAAATACTACTACAAGTTTTAGAAGAAGTAGCAAAACACAATCATAAAGGTTTTTGGAGGAAAGCTAATTAACTTTAACTTTATATTCTAACGATAGTTCATTATTTACATATATATGTAAAGTTGTGTTCTTTTTGGGAGGTTTAAGATAAATTGAAGAGAAAGTTTCTTTATTAATAATCTTTGCATTATGTATTTTGTAGTTGCTAGAAAATAAATATTTCACATCTCTTATTTTGTCTGTCTTTTTAAGTTTTATATGAATTCTGTTGCTATTACTTGTGACAATTTTACCTGATTTAGGAGTTAAAACTTCTAGTTTGTTTTTTAGAAAACCTTTTTTGTATAGAGGAGCATAACAGAATTCCTTTAAAGGTTTTTACTTTAAGAATTGTCGCCATTTAATATCAACAGGAAAATGAGTTAGTTTAAGTTTACTTCTTTTTACATTAAAATACTCTAAGTTAAGATGCCTTTGCCAGACATCTTTGTATAAGTACCCAGAACCAAAAGTAACATCCATTAGAAGCCATTTGTTGTTTATTTTGACAGCATTCCATACATGATTTTTTTCTTTGGGAATTATCCCAATTCTGTCAGCAGAAGTTTTTGTATAACCATAAATTAACTCACTTTTAATATTAATTAGGTCACATATGTTATGAAAGAGATAAGCAAAACCTATGCAAACCCCTTTTTTTGTTCTAAATGTTTTTTGTGCTGCATGCTTTATTTTTCTCTGTTGTATTCTTTTTAAATCACCATCATTATTATAGACAAAAAGGTCAGGAGATTTTAATAGCCTAGAAGGAAAATAATCATACTCAATATTTAGAGCAATCCATGTATAAATAGCCCTTACTTTTTCTATATCAGTTTTAAAATCATAATCTATTCTTTCAGATAATTCCTTTATTGAAGTTATTCCGTTGTAAGAATACATAATCTTATCAACCTTAGTTAAGTCTTGAGAAAATGAAGCATTACTAAAGAAAAGAAATAAAACAAGAAAGGATAAAGTTTTCATTATAGAACAATTTATTGCAATATAAACAATAAAAGTAGAAAATAATTACTGAATCAAGAATTCAAGCACGACCTCTTTATCTATAATTAAAAATAGCCGTTTGCTATTTTCAAGAGGAGAGGTTGTAATTGTAGCAACATTATTTTTGATAGATATGCTGTGTGGTTTTACTGCATATCGGTATCCACTATATCCAAAGGAAACTGATTGATTAGGACGTAGATTTTTTATTTTTAATTCAATAATAGAATCTTTTTCTAACAGCCCTTTAGAAGGAGTTATTAATTCTAAATCTGATTTTAAAAAGGCAGCATCATAAATTGGTTGGTTGTAAAAATCTTTTTTATCCATTCTACCAACTCTTAACTGCCAAAGTTTTTTTTCAGGAAAATGTGTTTTAAAATATTTTTCTTTTGGAAAGTTGAAGTAGTATGCATTAAATAAAGGTTGCCATCTGTTATTATTTACAACTCCAGCTGCCCAAGTAGCATCAATATAAATCCATTTACCATTTAATTTAACAGCATTCCAAGCATGATTTGAGTTGGTTTTAGGATTAGCTATATCGTTTGAGGAATTTCTGATATATCCTTTTATAACTTTATTCTCAATTTGAAGCATAGAGCATATTTTCGCAAAAGTTTGCGCATATCCCTCACAAATGGCTTTTCGAGTCAATAAAGTTTCGTTAACAATATTATCTTTTATAGCCTGTAATTTTTCTAATCTTTCTTGCTCGTTCCTGTACCTAAAAGAAATTCTTTTTTGCTTTGGATTGTAATACTCGTCTAAATCATATCTGATATTATGAGCTAGCCAATAAAAAGCGGCTTTTACTTGCTGTTCTTCAATTTTAAAGTCGCTTGCTATCTGTTGAGCTAAATTTTCTACTTTATTAAATTTAGGGTAACTATTAACTTTTTTTTCAACTAAAGAAAAGTTTTGCGCGCTAACAAGGTTAGTTATTAGAAAGAATAAAAAAAGAAGTTGTTTCATATATGAGTTTAAAAACAACTTTATAAAACAAAAATTGTGCCTATAAATTATTAATGGTTTTTCTAATTGTTACTAAGTTGGTAAGTAAACCTTCTAAATAATCAAGGTGTAACATGTTTGCTCCATCACTCTTTGCATTGGCAGGATCAAAATGAGTTTCAATAAATAATCCGTCAACATTGTTAACCACACCTGCACGAGCAATAGTTTCAATCATATCTGGACGCCCACCAGTAACACCACTTGATTGGTTAGGTTGTTGTAATGAGTGTGTAACATCCAATACCGTAGGAGCGTATTCACGCATAGTAGGAATTCCGCGGAAATCAACAATCATATCTTGGTATCCAAACATAGTACCTCTATCAGTTATCCATGCTTTTTGGTTACCAGCATCATGTACTTTTTTTACCGCATGTTGCATAGCTTCAGGACTCATAAATTGTCCTTTTTTCAAATTCACAACTTTACCAGTTTTTGCAGCAGCAACTACTAAATCGGTTTGACGAACTAAGAAAGCAGGTATCTGTAATACATCTACATATTGAGCTGCTTTTTCTGCATCAGAAACTTCATGAATGTCGGTTACGGTAGGAATATTAAAAGTTTCAGAAACTTTACGTAAAATTTTTAATGCTTTTTCGTCACCAATTCCTGTAAAACTATCAATTCTACTGCGATTTGCTTTTTTAAAACTTCCTTTAAATACGTAAGGGATTTCTAATTTGTCGGTAATAGAAATTGCTCTTTCAGCAATTCGCATAGCCATATCTTCTCCTTCAATGGCACAAGGACCAGCAAGTAAGAAAAAATTGTTTGAATTAGTATGTTTTATGTTTGGAATATCAGTTAAAGCCATCCTTAAAAATTTTCAACAAAATTAAGAAATTAAATTGGCTATATTTAGGCTTTTAAATAAATAAAGAATGAAAAAAGTTTTATATCCATTAGCACTTGTAAGTGTATCAGTTTTACTGTCGTGTAAGCAAACTAAAAATACTAGTAGCGAGGTTGCTATGAATACTGTTGAGGTAACTCAGAAAAAAGAAAATAAAGAAGAGTTAATTGATTCTATTTTAGTAAGAAAACACTTATATACACTTGCTTCAGATGAAATGGAAGGTAGGAAACCAGGAACTGAGGGAATGGAAAAAGCAACTCAGTATATAGAAAATGAATACAAAAGAATTGGTTTAAAAACTTTTGATACATTAACTACGTATCGTCAAAATTTTGAATACAAGGGTATTAAAATGAGCAATATTATAGGTTTATTAGAAGGAAAGTCTAAAAAAGATGAGTTTGTTATTGTATCTGCACATCATGATCATTTAGGGGTAAAGAAAGACGGAGAAGGGGATAGAATTTTTAATGGTGCGAATGATGATGCTTCTGGTGTTACCGGTGTATTATCATTAGCTGAATATTATGCTAAAAAGGGAAATAATGAACGTAGTATTTTGTTTGTATGTTTTACAGCTGAAGAAATGGGATTGGTAGGCTCTGAATACTTTGGAAAAGGAATTGATGCTAGTAAATTTGTAGCTGGAATTAATTTAGAGTTAATAGGAAAACAACCAAAAACAGGACCTAAAACTGCATGGTTAACTGGTTTTGATAAATCAGATTTTGGTAAAATAATTCAGAAGAACTTAGAAGGATCAGGATACAAGTTATTTCCAGATCCATACCCTAAATTTCAATTGTTCTTACGATCAGATAATGCTTCTTTAGCACGTTTAGGTGTGCCGTCTCATACATTTTCAACCACTCCAATTGATATTGATGCTGATTATCATAAAGTAACAGATGAGGCTGAAACGTTAAATATGACTGTTTTAACAGAAACTGTAAAAGCAGTTGCTAGAGGTACTCAAAGTATTATTGAAGGAAAAGATACACCCACTAGAGTAAATATGGAGTAAACATATTGAAAACTTAAAGTAAAGAAGGAGCTATAGGCTCCTTTTTTTATTGGCTTTCTATATGTAGGTTTTAAGATAATGTTAATTATCGTGAGCTTTAATTGTGTTAAGTGTTAAAATTATATTAAAATTTTAGTATATTCGAAAAAATAAATTTAATCTTTAACCCCTTCAGAAAATGAAAAAAACACTTTTAAGCCTAACGGTTGTTTTAACTATGATCTCATGTTCTAATAATGATGAAACATTAGACATAAAACAAGATCAAGATTTACTTACCAAAAAAGAGATCAATTCAAAAATCAAGGAATCTTTACAAAAGACAGGAGATTTTAAATGGATGTCACAAGATGCTCATACAATATGGAGTGCAGTGAATCATGGAGAGAATATCTTGACTATAGGCTACGGTACTTCAAAAAATAACTATGCGAAGAGTGAAGAAAGCGCTAATATTAAAAATGAGTTACTAGCCTTAGTAAGAAGTTTTGAACCTACTTCAGCAAAAGGAGAAACGGAATTATATGTAAACGAAAGTATTAATGTATTAGACATTAAAGTTACCAACAAGGAAACAATAAATGTTTTATTAAAAGACAGCAGAGTTCGTTATATAGAACCAGGAGGATATAGTTTTTTAGAGTCAACTGCTCAAGCTAAATCAGATTCATCAGGTTCTTCAGGATGTGGGTATGGTACAGCAACTTTAAATACGAGTGATTATCGTACAGTATCACCAGGTGCTAGGTTACCATGGTCTTTCGATGCACACAATATTTCACAAGCTTGGAATTACAGTACAGGTTCAGGAGTAACTGTAGCTGTAGTTGATTCTGGTTTATCACCAGAGCAAAAATGGATGAATCAATATTTTAATGATGGATATTCATCAGGAAGAACAGTTCAGAAATATGGAACGTTTGTAGATTCTTGGTGGGCTTGGTCTAATAATTATGATGGAGTAAATGACAAGTGTGGTCATGGAACTAAAATGGCAGCAGTAGCTACTGCTCCAAGAAATAATGATAATTTACCTGTAGGTGTTGCTTATAACGCAAACTTAGTAACGTATAGAGCTGTTGAAAATGTAGTAATTGACGATTACCATGAAAAAAGAGGTGTTGTTGAAGCATTAACAGCATTGGCAAATAGGAGTGATGTGAAAGTTATTTCTATGTCATTAGGTTCTCCGTTTAGTATTGGTAATGTATCAGATGCAGTAAAGTATGCACATAGCAAAGGAAAGATGATTTTAGCAGCAGGAGGAACTTCTACTTCATTTACTACTTGGTATGGAGTAATTTTTCCAGCAAGTATGTCTGAAACTGTTGCGGTAACAGGTGTTAAAGAAGGACAATATAGCAAGTGTGATGTATGTCATACAGGATCACAAATTGATTTTACTGTACAAATGCAACGTACTAACGGAACGGATAATAAAATACCTGTATTAAGTTATTATGACGGGCAGGAAAATTATATTGGAGGTTCATCTGTAGCTACAGCTACTACAGCAGGTATTGCTGCATTGGTATGGGCAAAAAATCCTTCTTGGTCAAGAGAACAAGTTTTACAAAAAATGAAAGAGTCTGCTGATTTTTATCCAAACAAGCATTCAGAGTTTGGATATGGAAATATTGATGCTTTAAAAGCGGTTCAATAAAAAATCAACTAACTAACCTTAGAAAAAGTCTCGTTTACGCGAGGCTTTTTGTATTTTTATAAGGTATAGTTTTTGATTAAATACACCGTAAAGAATTTATATATGAAGTATTACAAATATTTTTTTCTGCTAGTTATTATTGGGTGCTCCTCTTCTAAAGTAGTATATGACTACGATAGTCAAACAGATTTTAGTCAGTATAAAACCTTTAATTTTTTTGAAGATGCTGGTAAAGGTTTAAATGAGTTGGATATAAAAAGGGTTACTTACGAAGTAACAGTAGCTTTGGAAGCTAAAGGAATGCAATTGACTGAAAACCCAGATATGTATATTAATATTTTATCTGAAGAAAGAGAGTCTCTTAATAGAAATACGATAGGTGTTGGCTTAGGAAGTGGAGGAAGAAATGTTGGATTTGGAATTTCAGGGGGTATACCTATTGAGAGTAGAAAAATAAATCAGCAATTAACCATTGATTTTGTTGAGAGTAAAGACAATCAGTTAATATGGCAAGGAATTGTTACTAGCGAATTAAGAGAAAAAGCGACTCCAGAACAAAAGAAATTACATTTTCAAAAAGTAGTTGGTAAAGTAATCAATAATTATCCGCCGAAATAGCCTCCTCTTTTTGTTTTAAAATACTGATTACCGTACAGTTGACGTACTGAAAAAGTAAGTCAGTGACTTACTAAAAGTAGGTCACTGACTTACCTTTTTCTAATTTTTTATGCTTTACTTTGAATTCAAGTATCAGATTATTAGATTTTTATACTAAAATGTTAAAGAAAACTCAGGGTTATCCCTGAGAAGAACTTAAAATGACTAGGGAAAACCCTTATTGTGCAAAAAACCATGAACAACTACTTTTAAATAAAAATTGTAATTAATTTAAATTTATATACCATGAAAAAAAGAAAAAGACTAAACCTTTTAAAACTAGGTGTTTTCTTGTTTGGGATTTCACTGTTGTTGTGGAATTGTGAAAAGCAAGAAGAAGTTAATCACGGATTAGAAAATGAACATTTTGGAATTCCTCAAAAATACTTTAAAAAGAAAATAACATTAGAGGAAGTTTTATCAAATGAAGAATTATACAATGTACTTGAAAAAAACTTTATAAGGAGTGGTGAGCAAAAAAAGGTAAATGAGTTTATACCTTATAATTATATATTAAAGGTGTATACCTCACAAGGAATTTTATTTTATAATGATACGATAAAAACCTATACTTTTCCTATAATTACTAATTTAGAGAAAGAAGAACATAGTTTTTTTAATTTGTTACTTCAAGAATATAAAGGAAAATTATATGTAGGTGTGATTAAGTATATACCGTCTTCTAATTGGTTATCAAATAAAAATGAGAAGTATGAAGGAAGTTTTGAGTTAATAGATAAAGAAGGGCATTCCAAAAAGAGTTATGCTTCAAAATCGTCTTGTGAAACTATATTAAAAGCTTTTTATGCACCTTGTGGCTGTGGTGGAAGTGCCAATGGTCATGCTCCTTCAGGAGCATGGTGTTGTAAAGGAAGTCCTTTGTTAGGGTACGATATGGAGTTTAGTTGTAGTGGAGGAGGCAGTAATGGGGAACCTGGAGATTTAGATGGAGTAAGTGGAGGGTTAGATTCAGGAGGCTCATCAGGTTCAGCACAAACTGATCCTACGGAAGCTATTTATACAGATACAGCATTAGGAATAAATAAATCTTTAGGAGGTACATTAAGTGATTCAGAATTAGAATGGATAGATACACATCCACTAGAGTCTTTTAAAATAGTAAACTTTATTATAGCAAATGAAGATGAAAATAAACAACTTACCTCAGAAGCCAAAACATTTGCTGAACAAGCTATTAAAGCTATAAAAGATGGTGGTGAAGTAGATTTTGATGATAGAATTATTAATAAACTTATAAATAAATGCGCCAAGACAATTTTTTCTGAACTTGAATATGGAATTTTTGAAAATGACCCTATTAAGCCTGAAGTACAAGTAACAACTGAAAATTTCACTAAATTGAACTTTTCTGAATCAATATTAAAATTGTTTGATGATAGTACTAAAACCGATTATACTATACAAAATGGAGCAACGAATGGTTCAGCAGCTACAACTCTAGGAGCAACTACAACCATATCTGATAATTATTTATCTAACGCAACAAAACTTTCCATTGCTCGAACAATGATACATGAATCGGTTCATGCTTACATAAATGCTTTATATTCTAACGTTATTCAGTTCAATAGCTTTACTTTCAGGCAAAAGATAGAGGAATATGCAAAAAATAATGGTTATACGATAGGAACAAATAGGTTTCATCATGAATTTATGGGGCAGTATGTGAATGCTATGGCATATTCTTTATATGAATGGGATATGCGTTATGGTTCAGGTAAAGGAAAAATGAATATTACAAAACCAGATGATTTACTGGGGTGGGATTATTATTATGCAATGGCTTTTGGAGGACTTTTTTATAAGGACTCAAGTGGTAATTTAATAGAAACAGACTCATTTAAAAAACTAATTCCTAATCAATCGGATAGAGATAAAATAAAACAAATACTAAAAAATGAACAAAATGGAAACTCGAGCGCTAAAGGTCAAAAATGCTAATAAAGTAATATTACTTTGTTTTTTTATAATATCTAGTTTTCATTGTTTTTCGCAAAGCAAATTAACAGGAGCTTATTTGCGTGACTATTCAATGGATGATTTTTATGAACATTATGAGTTTAAAGCAAATAATGTGTTCGAGTACCATTCCGGAGGTCATTTAGGAGATTCAGAATATGGTAAAGGGCATTATTATATAAAAAAAGATAGTTTAATTTTAAATTATGATTTAACAGAACTGAAAGAGAATAGTTTTCATAAAGAAAAACTATATAAAAATTCTAAAAATATTATTCAAGTAAAATTAAATATTTATGATTTAGATGAAAAACCTTTATCAGATATAACAGTAATTGGAAATCTAAAAGAGCATTATGGAAAAACATCGGATAAAAACGGAGAGGTATTATTAATGTTTGATAAAGAAAAAGGAAAACGAGAAATAGAGGTTTCTGATGTATGTTGTGGTAACTATTCTTTTGTATTAAATGGTGAGTTTAATTATGAAATTAAAGTGTTTTTAAAAAAGAGGTTTAACAATCCAATAGCTGTGAAAAACGAGATAAAGAAATTTAAAATAATTACTTTAAAGAAAGAAGAAATTAAGCTAAAAACAAAAACAGGTATGGTAGTTTTTAAAAAGAAAATACATTAACGATTATATTAAACATATAATGGCAATGAATATAATTAGTTATAAACTCATAATAACTTTATTTTTCTTTTCATCTATACTATACTCCCAAACAAATAATGATGATGCTTATTATATATTGAATGAAAATCATGAAGAATATATCTTGAAAACTAATGGAAAAAATAACAAGATTAGTAGATTTAGCTTGTATAATAGAATTGAGTACGAGAAAAGAGAACAACAAGTATTAAAAGATAAAAAAGAAGGAAAGTTTTATAATTATCAGCTTTACAAAAGACCACAAGAGTTTATTTTTAGCAAAGTATATGGAAGTAAGGTAGAAACAATTAATCATTGTGATACACATTTTTTAAATTTAGTTAATTATGAATGGTTAGTTCAAAATAGTTGGAAACAAAACAATCCTAATATTTTATTTAAAGATTTATATTTTTTACTTAAAGTTGAAAAAGATAAATATTTGAAATTTAAAGTAAGAAGAACTGTAATTGCGCGTTAAATGAAAGTAAACTATTTTTTAATCATAATTTTTCTTCTGACTTTTTCATCTTGTAAAAAAATGAAAACAAGAAATTACGAAGAAGAAAACACCTATCAAATTATTACTTTTTTAACTGAGGATGCTAAAGATTTTTTAGTTATGCCCCCAGTTCTTTCTATACCTCCATTACCAAATGCTAAAAACTATAATGTTAGAACAATGACATGTCAAGATAGTGTAAGAGGCTATGAATATCATTACAAACAATTAACTAAAAAGAAAACTATTGCTATAATTGATAGTTTATTTAGCTTAAAAAAAACGCATAGTTTTAGAGGTGAATGTGATTTGGTTGATAATCAATTGCTAAAGGAGTTTAATAATTTAAGAGTAAGTAAAAAACTAGATATTTCAAAAGTTACTGTTTACGATAAAGATACATTAATACAATACAAAGAGGAATTTAGAAAGTTACCTTGGAAAGGTTTTGATAAAATGGACTTATTATTAAGTTTTTCAAGAATAGCTTTTAATGATAATTTTGATAAAGCAATTGTAACTGTAGGGATGAGTAAAGGTAGTTTAGACGGTGTTTCAATTTTAGTATATTTAGAAAAAGAAAATTACCACTGGACAATAAAATGTGAAAAAGTGTTATCTATTTCCTAAAGAATGAAAAAAATATTATTTATAACTAGTTTTTTAACCTGTTTCATATGTTCATCATGTAAAACAGATAAGAAAAGTGAAGTAAAAGAAGTAAATAGCGGATACTTTTATGATATAATTCTCAATGAAATTAGAGAAGTTGATACTGACAAGTATTTGATAGAGTATTTAATAAATAGTGATTATGAAAAAGAGAATAGTTTTAAGTTAAAAAGCACTAATAGTTATTTAAAATTAGATTCTTGTAAAGTATATAAATTCTTTTCTAAAGAAATTTCCTCAGAAAATAAGAACATAATAGATCAATCCACAAAAGAAAAAAAGGATAAAGAAAAAATAATATATGAATTTTCATTGCCTTGCAAGGTTAATGAAGATCAGGTATTGGTCTTTAACAAAATTAAGTTTGTTTCTTCAAATACTAATAGAGTTAAAGGAGGAGGAGAAAGAGTTTTTCATTTTATTAAAAATAATAATAAATGGGAAATTAATGAAACCATCCAATTAGAAGATTATTAGTTTAATAAGATAAATAATGAAAAAAACAATAATTCCTATTTTAATACTAGTACTTATACTTTGTATTGGTTGTTACAGTGATAATGTAAAACTTATTGTAGTTAATAAATCGATAGTGGAATTAGACAGTATAAAAATAGGCTCTTCTAAAGAAAATCAAACTTTAGTAACAAAATTAGCTCAAGGACAAAAAGTAAGTAAGAAAATAACTTTTAATGGTATAGAAGGTGATGGAAACTATTTTTTAGAAGTTTATAATAAGGGTGAGTTAATTCAATCTAAAAGATTTGGTTATTACACGAACGGTTCTCCACTAAACAATTCATTTAAAATAAAAATATATAAGGATTCTACATTAATTGTTCATCATTAAAAACAAAAATCCCTATCATAAAAAATGATAGGGATTTTTTACGGCTTACGCTTTCTTTTCAAAAGTAGCCAACTTTAAAGCATTTTTAATGAGTTTACCAGGTCTAAAAATAGTACGGACACTTTTTATGTTACTAGCAGTTACCTTATCGGCAGTTTCACTACCTTCACTACTACCACCTGCTTGTAAGGTAAAATAATCGCCAGCATATACAATTTTACCATCAGCTACATCATTAGCTATTTTAGTAAATACTGTTTCTAGCACAGCAAGAATATCTCCCTTGCTAACCGTAGAGGTTTCAGAAGCATATTTAGCTAAGTCATTTAACGAGGTTTTACCATTTCCTACAATATTTGCATAAAACTTTTCAGGTACTTGAGGGTCTCTTGGATTTCTTCTTTTTACTACAGTGAATTTCACAGCCATAATTTTTAATTTTTTAAGTTATTATTGTTTTGAAAATAACAAAAGTCATACCAAAATAACAGCTACTTTTCTAATACTTAACAACCTATAAAAACAAAACACTAAGAAGACTTACAAAAAAGACCTTGACGTTTTTACAAAAACATCAAGGTCTTTTCATCAAAACATCAAGGTCTTTTTTAAAGACTATATTTTAAGCTACTTTTTTAATTACACAACAAATACACTAATTTGACGAATCTAAATGTAGACTTTTAGAAATTTTTTGCCAATCCACCAGTTTAAAATTTTGATGTAAGCTGTCTTTGTCTTGGGTATTTGCACCATCTTGCGCAATAAAGAATCCTTTAGGATATTTTGTGCCAAAATTAACAGAGGTTACATCAATTCCGTCCGTATCGTAGGTACCATCAATCACACCATCTTTTAATGAGAAACTTCCTAGGTATTGATTGCTAATTCTATCAAAAACAGCATAACTGTTATTTCCTTGTGACGATAAAATAATATATCCTTTTCCATTTCCAGCATCGTATAAGGTAACGCCTTCAAAATCATCTTTCATATTCAAACCGTTGGTGCTGATAACCTTTACACGGTTGTTTTCAGCATTGGGTTCTGCATCATATTTCCATAAGGCTTTATCTTCTTCACCAATATATACCTTAGCATGTACATCATCGGCAACAATACCTTCACCTTGACTTCCTAATGAAAATTCACGGACTAACTTGGCGTCAATTTGAGTATTGTTTTCAAACAATTCCCATTGCTCAACACCGCCTTTTTTACCAACCATAAAAACATATAATTTGTTAGTTTTAGGGCTTTTATACATTCCTAAACCGTATACTTCTTTTAAGTTAGAAGATATTTTTCGTGCAGCAGCATCTTCTAATTCACCTGTAGGTCTTACAATCAATATAGAAATAGTATTGTGTGTTCTATTACTAGCAGTAACAACCGAAACTTCTTTTCCGTTTAATGAAAATCCGTCACGAATATCAACATTGTTTACACGTCCTATTTTATAAGAATACAAACGTTCTCCTTCTAAATTATAAACTTCTAAACCTTCTTTTTTGTTTGTACCAATTATGGTTGATTTTGTTACATCAGTAGGGTTTACCCACACACACGGATCATCAGCAGCGTCGTCAAAAGAAGTAACGGGTTCTGTTTCAGCGTCAGCAACTAAAGCTACTACTGGTTTAGTTTGTGGGTTTTGATGTACTATTTTTTCAACCTTACAAGCACTTAAAACAAGGCAAGTAAGTGTTATTTTATATAAATTATTCATTCTTAAAAATTGTATTTTAAACCAGCATTCCAATTATAGTTATAAAACTCAGCTTGCATTGTTTGGTGTTTTGTACCTTGGTAAAAACGTAATTCTTGATTGGTTAAGTTTTTTGCTTCAGCAAAGACTTGTAAGTTTTTAGTAATACGGTAAGAAGCATTTAAGTCTACAAACAATTGTTCGTCATAAAACACATCTGTAAAAGCATCGTCTCCGTATTCAAAAATATAATCATCAGCAAAGTTTAAAGAGGCTCTAATTGATAGTTTAGAACTTTCATAGGCCAACGATCCGTTAAACATGTTTTTAACAGCACCAGCCAAAGGCAATCCATCTTCTCTATCGGCAATACCATCTGTTTTAGAATCAGTGTAGGTATAGTTACCATATACTGTTAAGTTTCTTAAGAAACCTGGTAAGAAGTTTAATTTGCGTTGTAAAGAAACTTCAAAACCATAAATTTCTGCAGTACCTCCGTTGAAAGGCCTTGTTACATCATAAGTTTCTGTAACATCCCCAACGGTAATTGGTTCGTCAGTAACTGAATTGTAAATAAATTTATCTAAATCTTTGTAAAAAACTCCTGCTGATATAATTCCTACATTGCTAAAGTAGTGTTCAAACATTAAATCAAAGTTCATAGCCTCAGTAGGGTCTAAATTTGGGTTTCCATACTCAGCTTCAATATCATCACTATTAATGTTTCTATAAGGTACTAAATCGTAATAATTAGGCCTAGCAATTGTGTTTGTCCAAGCAGCTCTAACAATGGTGTTTTTATCAATATTGTATTTTGCTTGTAAGTTTGGTAACCAGTTTGTGTAGTTTCTAGTTCCTGATGTTTTAGTTACATCGCTTAAATCTTCAGCAGTTTCAACATCAATAGCAAAACCATTGTAGTCAGTTGTTGTTTTTTCAACTCTTACACCTGCAATAAAAGAAAAGTTATTATTAATGTTTTGTTGCAACATTCCGTAAAAAGCATAAATATTTTCTTTAGCATTGTAGTTTTCAGGAACAAATTCATCTAGTACAAGTTCACCTCCTGTTAAGTTTAAACTCCCTAAAAATTCTTTTGAAACAAAAAGCCCTGATTTATAATCATCACCTGCTAAATAACCATTAATAGTATAATCTTTAGTAGTGGTGGTATTCATGGTTGGAAATTGATTTTCTAAATCATACTCATAAAAATTATTGTCTCTTACTTTTTCTTTGTATTTGTGCTTAAATCCAAATTTTAAAGAGTTTTTATAAGCTCCTGTAGCATTAATTGGAACTAAAACATCAAAATTAGAACTGATTTTACGTTCTTGTGTAAACCCTTGCTGTTGGGTTACTTCTTTATATTCAAAAGTTGAAGGATCGTTAAAATCATTATTTGTTGGTCGTAATACAGGGAAGTTTGTTCGCGAAAAGTCTTGCATAACTTCAATATCATCATTCTCAAAGCTTATGTAACGTTCGTCTGGACGCTCTTCTTTTGCTTTGGCAGTTCCTGTTTTCCAGTTCAACTTAATGTTTCCCAAAATAATATGTTCTCCACCTACAGATATATTGTAAGTACTTTGACGCTCTAAACGCGTGTTGTCGTTTGTATTGTTGTTGATACCACCTTTAGTTTGACGACGTACTTCAGCTTTTGATAATCCAGTAGCATCAGGTTCATCTATTTTTCTAAAACGCACTCTGTAACGATTTTCATAATCGTTTCGTTGGTTGTACATAGACTTGAAGAAAATTGTATTGTTGTTGTCTGGTGTCCAGTCTAAGTTAGCAGAAACGCTCATTCTATTTCTTTTTACGTCGTAGCGTCTAATATCGTGTTCACCAATGTAGACTTTACCATTTTCTTTTTCCCATTCAAACTCAACATTATCTGAACCATAATCATTAGAGTTATAAGAAGCATTGATAACATACCCTAGTTTGTCTTTAAAAGTTCTGTTGGCAACTAATGCAGAAACATTATAGTTAGGTGTGTTTCTTACAGGGTTTTGTCCGTAAGAACCAGCAACGAAAGCTCTAAAAGTAGTAGGAGCAGAGCGTGTAACTAAATTAACAGAGCCACCAATAGCGTCTCCTTCCATATCTGGAGTTACTGCTTTGTTAACTTCAATAGTTTGAATCATGTCAGAAGGAATTAAATCCATTTGAACTCTACGATTATCTCCTTCAGCAGAAGGAATTCTGTCACCATTTAAAGTTACCGAGTTTAATTGAGGTGCTAATCCACGAATAACAATATCTCTAGCTTCTCCTTGATCATTTTGCATAGAAATACCAGGAACACGCTTTAAGGCATCACCAATATTTGCGTCTGGAAACTTTCCTACTTGATCTGCAGAAATAATATTAGTTATATTCTCTTTGTTTTTTTGTTGGTTAAGGGCTTTGGCTTGTCCTTTACCAATACTTCCTTTAATAACAACTTCATCTAATCTATCTATTTTAGGTGTTAGAGAAAAGTTTTTAGATTGAATGTTGTTTGTAAGTGTAATGGTTTCTGTTAAGGTCTGATAACCTAAGAAAGATATTTGAACTTCATAATTTCCCATTGGTAGATTTAAAAGTTCGTAGTTTCCATTAAAGTCGGTAGAAAATCCAACTTGTAAAGAAGGGATACTAATTGTAGCTCCGGGTAAAGGTTGATTTGTTTCGTCTAAAACTCTTCCTTTTAATCCAGATTTACTTTGTGAGTATCCTAAAATACTAACAAAGTATAAAGTAATTAAAATTATTTTTTTCATTTTGAAATCTTTAGTGAATTATCCACGGCGAAATTATTTATGATAACTAGCAACCAGATTTCAAATTTGTTAGTAAAAAATTATTAAAATGTATTTATAAAGTTGATTATACGTTAATTAGTTAAGGTTTTAATGATGTTTTGGTGTTTTTGAATTAAAGTAAAAATTACTTTATAAAAACATTTAACGTTTAAATTATAAGGGTATAAAAAGAAAAACCTCCAAGTTAACTTGGAGGTTTTTTATAAATTTTATTACTGTCTTTTTAGAATTGGTAACGGATACCTAAACCGAAGTCAGAGTTAAAGTCTTTATAATAATCACCGAATCCTATGTCAGGTCTGTAATCTAAAGAAATCATTAAAGGGATATCAAAACTATATTCGATTCCAATTACACCAGAAACAAAAACGTATGTTTCTGACACATCTACATTCTTTGCATTCCAGTGACCTAAACCACCACCAGCACCAGCGAACCAGTTAAAGCGGTTTTCTAATTGCCATACCCATTGGTATAAAGCAGTAGCTTTAAATCCATCATAGCCACTACCATTTCTTAAACCTAAATCAAGTTCTAAACGATTGTTATCGCTTAATCTACGTTGGTAAGAGATTTCAGCTCCAAAACCATCATTATCTCCTAAACGAAGACCAATAGCGTTGTCAGAGATTTCTTGGGCATTAGCTGTAAAAAACGAAAGGGTTAAAAATCCGATAAATAAAAAGATTTTTTTCATAATTTTTAATTTAATGTTATGTGTTGCTAAGATAGTTATTTTATTTAATTAGTAATCTTTCTCCTTTTGAATGACTAGTAAACTCAGGGGCATACATACTTTGAATTGTTGTAATACCATTGCTGAAATTTCCTGCATTATTTACACGAACATCATATTCAAATACATATATTCCTTTAGGTAAACGCTCAAAAAAGAAATTTGTTGCAGCATCTTTTGTGCTTTCATAATAGCCTAGTCCATCTTGCCACTTGTATTGTGATAATACATTAATCGGTTCAACTCCGCTTGCTCTCATATCTTTCATGTGTACAAATTCCATATCTCTATCAGAGCGAAGTTCAATCCTAACAGTAATTAAATCTCCAACATTTAACTGTGTGTTTTCTGTAACTTCTTGGAGTTGCTTACCAGTATTAGTATTAACTTTTTTAAATAGTTTTTTATTTAATTGTAAAGGAGTTTTAGCAGAAGTAATTTTATCTAGGTCCTCAAAATACTGCCAATACAATCCACCCCAAGCGATACCTTTTCCTTTTTTACGAATACTAACAGTACTCATATTAGGAGTAATTTCAGAACCATTCCATGAGGTTTTAAAATAACCAGTACCCGCCTCAACTTTTGTGTTTTCTAATTTTGTTGGATTGATAGTCTGGTTTCCTATTTTAATATCTAACATATCAGTTACTGAAATCCAATCACTACCTTGTAATAATAATGCATATACAGCTTCAGTAGTTGCTTTGGTAGTTTTCCAACGGTTGGTTTGCTTATTTTTTAGTAGCCATATTTTTAAGTTATCAATCGTTTCTGTGTTATTTTCAATTTCAGAAAAAGCTTCAATTAATAACGATTGTGTTTCAATAGGGGCTTGGTACCAGTACCAACTCGGTTGGTTTTCTTTCCAGTACATTCCTAATTCATCAGAAGTAATACTGTTCTCTCTTAAAGATTTTAAAATTTTAGAAGAAATTTGTGTATTATCATTTCTAAACTGTAGCAGGGCAATTTGTCCTTTTCCGTATAAACTAAACTCTTTCCAATAAGTTGCTGTTTGACTTTTATAGTATTCAAAAGCGGTTTTTGTCGTATCGTTAATTTCAATATTAGTATAAAAAGAACGCATGTATAAATACTGAATAATGAAATAGTTTAGATGGTTTTTCTTTAAGTACTCAGTATATTTTTTTTGACCTTTTTCAGCTTTAATACGTTCAGCGCTTTCTAATAATTTCTTGTAGGTATGTTCAATTTCAGTATCTAAAAAGTGAATAGCATCCACAAGCATTTTTTGTAAAGAATCATCTTTATTATCAATACCTAATTTTTGTAAATGTCCAAAACCAGTAGCAATATGATTCGTGATATAAACATTAGGATTATCATTCCCTTTAAACCAAGGGAACCCTCCATTGTTTAATTGCATTTGCAATAGTTTATTAATGGCGTTTTGTTGCTCGTTTTTCATTTTGTTTAAATCAAATAACAAAGCAATACGCTTCTTTTGTTCGGTTTCAGATTGAGCATCACGTAACCAAGGAGTCTCTTGGATAATCAATGATTTTATTTCTTGATTTTTTTCTAAGTTACTCAACAAAGCATCTGAAGATTTCCAAGTATTGAATACCTCTTGTATTCTTGGATTTGAATTTGCAATATGACTAGCTAATGTGTTTGCATAATAACGTGCAAAGGTTTGTTCACTACATTCGTATGGATATTCCATTAAATACGGTAAAGCTTGCACAGCATACCATGCAGGGTTTGAGGTAACTTCTAACGTTAATTTATGGTGACTGAGCGTAGTCGAAGTTTGATTTTTAAGCTTATCTAATGTAAATGTTTTGGTTTGATTTGAACGAATCCACATAGGTAGCGTTTCTGTAACCAACATTCGGTTTGATAATACTGGTAACACATTTTGTTCACCGTCTGAAAAATCTCCTGCCTTGGCAATTACTTTATATTGAATTGCTTGATAAGTATCAGGAATTGATAAGTTCCAAGAAACCTGAGTGTTTCCGTTAGAACCAACACTGAAAGATTGATTTTTCGTAGAATTGTCTAACAAGTTGATTTCTTTTCCTGTAATAGCATCAGTTAATATAAGTAACGCTGTCCCTTGTAAGTTTTTATCAGAGATGTTAGCTATTTTGGTATTTAATGTAATTTGATCTCCTTCTCTTAAAAATCTTGGAGCGTTAGGGATTACCATCAACTCTTTTTGAGTTACAGTAGTTAATGTCTTGGTAGTCGACTGTAATTCTTTTGTATGTGCTAGTAACTGCAGTTTCCAGCGTGTTAAAGCTTCTGGAGTGGTAAAATTAAACGTAATATTACCTTCTTTATCAGTTTGTAAATGCGGATAGAAAAAGGCAGTTTCTTGTAGGTTTTTACGAATTTGTACTCCGTCTAAAGAAACTTTTTCTTCCTTTTTTTCTTTTATACCTAGAGCAGTTACAACCGTTTCATTCAGTGAGTCAGCTTGAGTATCTAGAAGAGCTTCTTCTTCAACAATCTCTCTTTCAGGTGAAGGTTGCATTTTAGAACTCATAGCTAAGCCTCTTAAACGAATATTTCTATTTATTCCGAAGTAAAAACCAAACCAATTTAATTGGTCGTATCGTTGAGTTTTAAATGAAGCAGGGTAGTTATTATTAAAAACTCTGAAACGTTCATTACCAAAACTTTGATAAGCATTAGCGTTACCACTATAAGAGTAATATGTAGAAGTTGAGATAGGTGAAAACATCCAATTATGAGGTTTAAACTCATCTAAAGAAGCATCATACATACTCGCTAACACCTCTGCAGCTACTTTGTTGTTTTTATCGTTTTTAATGGTAAAACTCCAGGTTTCTTGGGTTCCAGGTTGTAATTTATCTCTAAATGTATTGGTTTCTATAGTAATGCTATTTTGTTCATTTGGAACAGAAATAGGAATTATTCCACTAACGAAACTGTTGTAATTCACAAAGTAATATTTGATAACAAACCCGCCAACATCTTGTTTCGTAACAGGAACTTCAATTGTTTTGATTTTGTTATTTAAATGAATAAGCTCTGTGTTTACGATGGTATGATTCTTTTCTATTTGAACTATAACCGTAACATTTTTTGAAGCAGAACCAATTTGTAACTTAGCAATGTCATTTGGTTTATAAGTTGTTTTATTTGTGTTATACGTGAACAACTGATTGTCGGTTACACTTTTTTCTTTGTTATCAATTATTGTAAAAAGAGCTTTGTCTGTAACATCTTGTCCAAACTTATCTTTAGAACTTAATACGGTTATGTATTTACCAGAAGCCCATTTTTTATAGTTATTAAGTATAATTTGTTTAGATTCTTCTGTATTGAAATTTTGCTCAAATACTAATTTTTCTTTTTTCCAATTATGAGGATTTTGTTCTTCCGAAGTGTAAGCTTCATGAGGAAATAAGTTTCTAAAATCACTTTCTGAAATATCTTGATAATCTGGAGTATCCCAAGGTCTTTTACGTAACGGATTTTTATGAGCTTGTAATTTGTATATTTTAATGCTTCCTTTAGCAGGTGCAAATTCCCCGTTTAAATTTTTACTTGATATTTCAATTGTTGTTTCCTTGTCCGATTTATGTATTGTAGAAGGAATTTGTAAAGTAGCAAGTAATGCATGATACCCAACTTTTACAATAGAGGTTGCTGAGCGAGTTTCTCCATTAACATCGGTAACATCAGCTGTGATTTCATATTCAAAAACAGGTAAGTTTTCTTTGTTTACACTTTCATCAGGTAAGGCTTTGAAAGTAATTGAAAAGTTACCTTGTGCATCAGTTGTTAATTCACCGTGTGTAATTTCTTGTGCTTCTGAAGTAAACTGAGGTTTACGCCAGTACCACCAAATAGGGTATTGTACTTTACGATGCACGCGATATACTACTTTAGCATCTGTGATAGTTGAACCAGCAAAAGCTTTTGCAAATCCGTTTACTGTAATGCTGTCATGTAACTTATAGGTTTTTGTTACAGGTTTAAATTCTGTTTTAAACTTAGGACGTTTATATTCTTCTACTTGAAAAGGGAAAAAGTTTAGTTGATTTTCTACACTAGTTCTAATAGAAAATTCGCCAGTTAACCCATTGTTGGGAATAACAAATGTTCCAGAAAAAGAACCAAAATCATTAGTTTTTAATTTTAGGTCTGTAACATTATTTCTAGAGGCATCGACAACTTTTATATTTACATCTTTATTAGATAAAGCATTAGAGTTGTTTTTAGAAAATTTTATAGAAATTCCTTTAAAGTATACAGTTTGTCCTGGTCGATAAATGCTTCTATCAGTAAAAATAAAAGATTTAATATTTATACGATTATCATTTGTAGTAGGAGAGGCTTGTTTTTGATATTTATTCAGGTAATAGTTACCAAAAACTGCTGAATCGTTTTTGTGAGTTACAGTAACGTACACATTACCATAACTAACATCACTTTTAAAAGAAGCAAATCCGTTTTTATCAGTTGTTAGTTTTTTATGAATCGATTTTCCATACCTATGTTGCTTGTTTTGTAATAATAATTCAGCGTCTTTAACAGGCTTTCCAGTATTTCTATCAACAACTTGGTAGGTTTTTACACCATCATTATTATTTTCTACTAAAACTAAATTGGTTGCTTGTAAATGAGCAGTAGCATATAAATCTTTAGAATTAAAAGTAGTGTTTTGGTGCGCTACAATTAAATAATTCCCTTGAGTTAATTGGGGAACTACTACTTCAGTTGTGTGTAATAAATAATCTTTTTCATTTCGTAAATTACTGTTCCATGAAGTAGCTTTTGTAAGTTTTTTTATAAAGCTAAAGCGTTCTTCTGCTTTATAAATTTTTTGAAGTTCTTCTAATTGTTTTTGGTCAATTTTATAAGCAGAAAAGTACAGTTTATCAATATTGTTATAGGTAACTAGTAATCTAGAGTGAGATTGAATAGGGACAAATTTTTCAGAAAGAATACTTAGCGATGTAGTTTTGATTTGTTGTTGTAAGTACTCAGATTTTTCAGCAGCTAAGCTTTTAGGGAATTGTTCAATAACCTTTTTACAAATAGCAAGTGCCTCTCTGTTTTTAAAACGAAACTCTTCATTTTTTCCAGCTTTATAAGATCCAGCTTGTTGATTATAAATTCTAGCTATTTCATAGCTATATAATCCAGAAATTTCATTGTTTTTATAATTACTAACTGATGCTTTTAGCGTTTGTAAGAGTAATTCTTGTTTGTTATTTAAAGTTATATGTTGCTTAACAAACTGTAATCGTTGAATATCTACATCAGCAAAGGCATCGAGGTTATTGTTTTTTAAATGAAAGGTTATTAATTTTTGATAAATTTTCAAGGCATTAAACTGTAATGATAAATCATCTTTCGTGGTAAGGTTTAATCCAGAAAACTTGTTAGCTTCACTAAGGTATAAAGTGTCATCAATTTTAAATTGATAAGTAGGTTTTGTAATGTTAGTTTCTGTAGTTTTATAAAATTCTAAGGCATTATGTGCTAAGAAATCAAATAGGGTAGGACGGTATTTTTTTGAATCCTTTTTTGTTTGGATAATATCTTTAAAAGTATGAATAGCTATTTTTTGTAATTGAGTTTCATTATCCAAAGAATTTTGATAATGGCAATGAATTTCTGCAAATAGCGTATTTAAATCCCATGTTCTAAAATCATTTTCATCAACTTTTTGTTGAGTTTGAGTACGATTGTAAAATTTCCATCTGTTCTGATTAAAATATTGCCAGTATAAGTTAGCTAATACATTTTCTAGCACATTTTTTGTTGGAAAATCACTTTGATTAATTTGTTGTTTAAACTCATCAATAATTTTTAATTGAGCATTTTCTTCTAAAGTTAAAGAGTACTTACTTTTATAAAATAATGATTTTATAATCTGAGGAGCATTATTACTTTTTTCAGCTTTATCGTAAATAGTGTTTACTATTTTTAAAGCAGATTTAGGTAAGTTGTCTGACTCAAACTTGTGAACTTTTTCCCATAGGCTGTTATAATTTTCTTGGGCGTGTACTAATGTTGAAAATAAAATCATTAGTAAAACGGGGGTTATTCTTTTCATCTATCTAAATTTTATATTTTTTTGAATAGTTCAATAATCTTAATTTTTTGATACTAGTCGTGAGTGTACTTATATGAACAAAGCACTAAAAAATAGTGGTTTTTTACAAGTTGAAGTTTGTAAAGGTACTATTTGAGTGAGTGAACATAGCTATTTAAAGAGTTTCGATTTAAAGATACTTAAAATTCTCACTTGGTTTTGTATTTTTGACGCTTATATCACAGATAACAACACTATGAAAATTCACTTTATAGCTATCGGCGGTAGCGCAATGCACAACTTAGCAATCGCATTACAACAAAAAGGATACCAAATTACGGGTAGTGACGATACGATTCATGATCCGTCAAAAACCCGTTTAGCAAACAAAGGTTTGTTGCCAGAAGAGTTTGGATGGTATCCAGAAAAAATAACTACCGATTTAGATGCTGTAATTTTAGGAATGCATGCAAAAAAAGACAATCCTGAGTTATTAAAGGCGCAGGAACTTGGAGTGAAAATTTATTCGTATCCAGAGTTTTTGTATGAACAATCTAAAGATAAAACACGTGTGGTTATAGGTGGTTCTCATGGGAAAACAACTATAACGTCAATGATTCTACATGTGTTAAATTATCATGATAGAGAAGTGGATTACATGGTAGGTGCACAGTTGGAAGGTTTTGATACTATGGTGCATTTAACAGAAGAAAATGAGTTTATTGTTTTAGAAGGGGATGAGTATTTGAGTTCTCCTGTAGATATGCGTCCGAAGTTTCATCTGTACAAACCGAATATAGCGTTGTTAAGTGGAATTGCCTGGGATCATATCAATGTGTTTCCAACGTTTGAAAATTATGTAGAACAATTTTCAATTTTTACTGATTCTTTGACGAATGGTGGAATTATGGTGTATAATGAGGAAGATGAGGAGTTAAAAGAGGTTGTTGAAAGTTCAAATCACCCAATAAAAAAATACCCTTATAATACTCCTGATTGTTTTATTGATAACGGAATTACTTATCTGGAAACAGAAGAAGGTGATTTACCATTAGAAATTTTCGGGAATCATAATTTACAAAATCTAGCAGGGGCAAAATGGATTTGTCAGCATATGGGAATTGATGAAGATGAGTTTTATGAGGCGATTGCTAGCTTTAAAGGCGCTAGTAAGCGTTTAGAAAAGATTGCTGAAAATTCTTCAACAGTTGTGTTTAAAGATTTTGCACATTCACCATCTAAAGTTGAAGCAACTACAGCTGCGGTTAAAGATCAATATTCAAATAGAACTTTGTTAGCATGTTTAGAGCTACATACTTATTCGAGCTTAAATGCTGAGTTTTTATCAGAATACAAAGGAGCTTTAGATAAAGCAGATAAAGCAGTAGTTTTTTATTCTCCACACGCTGTAAAAATTAAACAGTTGGAAGAAGTTTCAGAAGAACAAATAGCTAAAGCGTTTGAACGTAACGATTTGATTATTTACACAAATCCAGAAAAGTTTAAAGAGTTTTTATTCAATGAGAACCTTGAAAATACAGCTTTGTTATTAATGAGTTCTGGTAACTACGGAGGGTTAGATTTTGATGAGGTTAAGGCTTTGGTTGATTAAAAAACTTATCAAATAAATATTTTCTATACTTTTTTAAATAAAAAGATTTTAAAATAACAGAAAAGCGATGTTTATATAAAAAATATAGGTCCCATTTTTTTTTGTTATCAGCACTTTCTTTTGGGTTGTTAATGAAAAAAAGTACTTTTTTGATGTAGCTCTCAGTCTTATGTGTTTTTACATATTCGAGTGATTCAGGAGAGCCAAAAATATAATTAGTAATAGCAAGAAAGTTTTTTAAATAGTCAGATTCAGAATGATAAAACTTGTTTAAAACTGTCTTAATCGAAGCTCTTTTAGATAACATATAAAGATCATAAGAGTTTCTTAGAGAGATTGTTTTAGTCCATTGAGCTTTCTCGTTAATTTGCTTGTTAAAACAAGTTAAAAGAACTTGATTTTCATACGAAAGGATATTTATGTTATTCGTCAATTTTTTTAGGCTATTTTCAACAAAATTATAGTCGAATCCTTTTTCATTTGTAATCATTTTATAATGTACTTCAACGGCAGCAATTTTTTCTTTTTTGGTTATTTTGGGGTAATGCCTATTTAAAACTGTATTATCTAAATAATCAGAAGTCTTCTCTTTATACCCATTTTCTTTGAGAATATTAACAGTAAGCTTAAACTTTTCTGGATTGACTAAAAAATCAATATCACCCACCATACGTTCAGCGATATCTTCGTATAGTCCTTCTAGTAAATTACCTGTTCCTTTTAAAAAAATAGGGATAATATTATTTGAGAGTAGCAATTCGTTAATTTCTTTGGCTTCTGCAATAATTTGTTGATTACGCTCTCTGTTTAAGTCAGTAATATGTTTCATATACTCGACTAAATCTGTAGGTAGGAATTGCAAAAAATTTACACATTTTAAGTTGCAATATAATGCGGGGAAAACATAGTGGGTTGTACTTACTTTAACTACAGCTTCCCAATCGACTAAACCGGATTTTATTTTTTGTTCAACTAAATTTCGATTCTTTACTTCATGGGTTATAGTTAAACACTTACTAATAAATAATAATGTTTCTTTATAATTCATCCGCAAATATTTTTTTTACAGTTTCAGTCATTTTTTCATTATTAGAATAGGTTAGTTGGTAGCAAGGTAATTTTTCAAACCAATCTAAAAAGAGTTCAGCATTTTGAGGTATTGGAGATAACCAAGAATCAGGAACCAATTGTTCAAAAGCTGTAATGTTTGAAATTTTATTAATGATTAAGTCACTATCTTTTTGATATTTAATAAAAATTAGAGCTTTGCAAGGAGTTTTTAGCGAGTAATCATGGTTATTTGTAGGTAAGTAGCGAACAATTTTATTTAGCTTTTTAAAATGATATTCAGCAGATGTTTTTAATTCAGGATAAATTGGAAGTAGCGTTTCTAAACTATTTTTTTTAATAGATATAGCAGAAGGAAAGCTATGTACATTTAAAGAATTATCAACAGGTACAAAATCATCGGCTAAACAAGTAAAACCATTGGCTTGTAATAATGCTAAAGAAGTACTCTTTCCATTTCCAGAATCACCTAAAAATAAAATAGAATTATTGTTCTTACTAACTGCGGAAGCATGAAAAACTCCTATCCATTCATTTTCATTTTTTTGATGTATTTTTTGCACTAGTTCCATTGAGAATTTTCCTTGAAAGTAATGCACTTCTTTTAAACTCCATGTACCAATAAGGCTATCGTCAACAGAAAAAGAAATAGATTTAGAATCATTATACACTTCAAAATGATGATGTGTTTTGACTGTTTCCTGAATTTCTAAATGAGCAAATTTTGGGTGTATTAAAAAGGCTTCAGTATTAGATGCATAACTTACTTTAAAATATAAACTATTTATACTATAGTATTTTACAACTTCAAAAGTCTTAGGCTTAGTTACAGGTATTAGCTTTTTATTGTTTTTATTTTCTGAAGAAATAAGTAAAGCTTCAATATCAGTAACAAGTTCTACTGCTTGTTGGTAAGGAATGCTAACTTGCTTAATTACTTGATTAATAATTTCTTTTTTGTCAATTTTTTTATTTAAAAGAGATAGTGTTTCTGCTATCAAAGGGTCTACAACAAGATATTCATTATTGTCTTGAAACCAAATAACTTGCTTATTCTCTATTTGTTTATTAGTCATGTACTTATAAAAGTAATAAAACCTCGAGATATTCTCGAGGTTTTAGAGTGAAATAATTTTTTGATATTAAAAATCTAGTCCTGGATCTTCAGGGCTCTGTGCCTGTGCTTTTTGCGGATTTAAGATCATATAAGTTCCTAATGCTGTTAAAGCTGCATATTTACCATAACTCCCTATTTTTTTTATAGCCTCTTTACGAGTAATGTCTTTAGAACTTTTATCAGTGTTTTTTATGTCTTTTTTCATGATTGCTCGATTTTGATAGCTTACTTATTTTAAAATTACTTTTTTAGAAACCTCTCCTAAATTAGAATTTAGTTTTACAATGTATACTCCGGAAGCTACGCTAGGGATACTTACTTTACTAACTCCGTTAGAAATTATGTTTCGATTTATAATTTCTTTACCTAAGATTGAATATACAGCTATATTCGCTTCTGTTTGTAAACCAGTAATGGTTATTTCATTATTAGAAGAGCTGTAAATGCTAATATTATCTAAAGAAGGTTCAATGATTGATGTTGGTTTTTTTGAATCTTTATACAAGTAAAATTGCCCAATACCGTTGGAATCTTTATTAAGAGTAGCAGTATAGTTTTCTTCAGATAAATTGGTGAATTCTCCAGTATTTTTATCTTCTAAATAGATGTTTAAACCATCAGGTAACTGTAATTTTTTTATAGAAAAGGTTAACTTGCTACCTGCTTTGGCAGTGATACCCACTGGTATTGCTGAGGTATTATCTTTAGGTAACGTTTGAATTGCTAAGTTTTCACCTTCGTTTTCAGTAATAAGTTGTGTAAAAACAGAAAAATTATGATCTACACCACTAAACATTTTTGAATCATATCCATAATCAAAACCAGTAGATTTACCTTCAATATAAAACACACTTGTAGAATATGAATTTTCTCCATTACTAACCTGTAACTCAAAATTAGTTTTAGGTTCTTGTTTCATAAAAGTATCAGAACCTTGGTGACTCTGGTTTGATGTAAAAAATATAACATTACTATTTGAATTAGCTTCTACGAAAAAACCTTGTGAAGGAGCTATTTCTATTGGGTTAGCATTGTTATGTGTTATGTACTTAGTACCATCCCAAAGCCAAAAAGTTGCATTATTAATTACAGGGTTACTTCCAGCCAAAGTAGCTGAATTTATATAATTAGTATATGGATTACCTAATAAGTTATAGTTAGTCCTGGTACCAGTACCTATTGGAACTCCATAATTAGTTGTAACCAAGTTTCCAGTAATCGAAACATCACCAGGAGCAGCAAGTTTTATAGAAAAACCATAGCCAGGTATTGTACTTCCAGTTAAAATAGGGGTAGCATACGACCAAGGACTAGCTCCATTGTTATCATATGAACCAATACCTAAATTACTTCCAGATCCACTAGCAAATGTATGATTAGCAATAATATCTTCCAGTGTTTCTCCAGAAACAGCAGGGCCAAATAAGTGCCAATTAGTGTCAGCTATATTTCTTTTATAAGTAACACTTGCAGTAACACTTGAAGTTGCAATTAATGATGCTCCAGAATTAATAGTGATACTGTTAACAGTAATTGGAGATGAAATTGTTGGGTAGTTTGTTACACCAGAAGGAATTACAACATCTGCATTTGTTGGAGGAGTTACACTAGGACTCCAGTTTGATGCTGTATTCCAATCGTTATTCATAGACCCTGTCCAAGTAACGGTTTCTATACCAACTAGAACATTGGTGGTACTACCTACACTGTTTAATGTCAAAACAGCATCGTTAGAAGCGGCATCTTTTAACGTCCCTCCATTTGCAGCTAATGTACCAACAGCTATACCATCAGTATCTGAATCACCTGATTGTACTGTGTATCTAAAAACTAAGGCATTTGTCCCACTTCCACTTTGGTAAGCTGCTTGATGAGTAGTGGCTCCAATAGTGATAGCTATTTGAGGAGTTCCCCCTGTAGTGTTTACAGTTATATTCTCATCAAAATTTACAGTAAAGTCCAAGTTTTGACCTGTGAGATAATTACTGTTTATAGGAACACTAACACTTGTAACAGTTGGAGAAACAGCATCTACTAAAACAGAGGCTGTAGAACCTACACTATTTAAAGTTAGATTAGCATCGTTAGAAGCAGCATCTTTTAACGTCCCTCCATTTGCAGCTAATGTACCAACAGTAATACCGTCGGTATCTAAATCGCCAGATTGTAAGGTATATCTAAAAACTAAGGCAGTTGTTCCACTTCCACTTAGGTAAGTTGCTTGACGCGTAGTTGCTCCAATAGTAATAGCTATTTGGGGAGTTCCTCCAGTGGTGTTAACAGTAACATTTTCATTAAAGTTAACGGTAAAATCTAAATTTTGTCCTGCACTATAGGTGCCATTAGCGGGTACACTAACATTTGTTACCGTTGGAGCAACAGCATCTACTAAAACACCAGTGGTACTACCTACACTGTTTAATGTCAAAACAGCATCGTTAGAAGCGGCATCTTTTAATGTTCCTCCATTTGCAGCTAATGTACCAACAGCTATACCATCAGTATCTGAATCACCTGATTGTACTGTGTATCTAAAAACTAAGGCACTAGTTCCGCTTCCGCTTTGGTAAACTGCTTGACGCGTAGTTGCTCCAATAGTGATAGCTATTTGAGGAGTTCCCCCTGTAGTATTTACAGTTATATTCTCATCAAAATTTACAGTAAAGTCCAAGTTTTGACCTGTAAGATAATTACCGTTTGCAGGAACACTAACACTTGTTACAGTTGGAGCAGCAGCATCTACTAAAACAGCGGCTGTAGAACCTACACTATTTAAAGTTAGGTTTGCATCTTTTCCTCCAGCATCTTTTAAAGTGCTTCCATTTGCAGCTAACGAACCAACAGCAATACCGTCAGTATCAAGATCTCCTGTAAGAACAGTATGTCTAAAAACTAAAGCACTTGTTCCGCTACCGCTAATATAAGTTGCTTGGCGTGTGGTAGCTCCGATAGTAATAGCTATTTGCGGTATTCCTCCTGTAGTATTTACAGTTATATTTTCATCAAAGTTTACGGTAAAATCTAAATTTTCCCCTGTTACATAAGTGGCATTGGCAGGTACACTTACACTAGAAACAGTAGGTGCAACTGCATTTGAAATTACAGTTGTAGTGTTATCCGTATCATCAGTGGTACCATCATTAATAACTACTGTAAAAGTGGTGGTTTCTGAGGTTGCTGTTCTGTTATCTGTAGGGTTAAAAGATAATGCACTTAGTTTTGATTGTAAATCACCAGGTGTGGTACTCGCTATGGTATAAGGACCAGAACCAGAAAGCCCTGTACCCGATAAAACACCTTTTGCATTATTATCTAAAGTAATAGTTGCAGATAAGTTATCTCCATCAGCATCAGTTGTTGTAATAGATGAAAAAGGAGAAATAGTGCTATTATCATTTACACTTTGACCAGCGGTTGTTCCTCCAATTATTGGAGCTGTGTTTGCTACGCCAGCGGTAGTAATATCAAAAACAACTGTTCCCATATTTCCAAGTCCATAATCTTGGGCAAAGTCTTTATCTTGTATGCCAGATATAGTAACACTGGTAGCCGTAAAAGATGCTGAGACACCACTAGTATTTGTTCCTGTAGAAGCTCCAGAATTAAATGAAGCTCCTATTATACTGCTAAAAGTTCCCCCAGAAAAGTTAAAAGTTATTGAGTTTACAGCAGATATTACAGTACCATTTCTAGCTCCAATAATTATTTTATCACCATCTACATCGACATAATAATTTTCTCCTGAAACTTTAAATTCTACATCATATGTTGCCTGTGCTGGAGTTGCATCAAGTGATTGATCAGAACCATTAACAGTTTTTGTTTGACTTAATTCTACAAACTCGACTGAAGCGCCTGAAAGAGTTTGTGAAAAACAAGGAACTGACATTAGACAAAGCATAATAAAAAAAGCAGGATATAGCCTTTTTATATAGAAAACATAAGTAGTTTTTTTCATAATTTCCAGATTGATTCAATAAGATAAATAGATAAAAAAATACTCTTATCATGAATAAGAGTACTTGTAGACGTTTAATTTCTAGAAGGAAAAATACCTACCAAAGCAATAATATAATTAACAGCTAAATAAGGCTGTACATTAGTATGTGGTAGATTTCCACCTGTATTAAGTATGTTTAAACCAGCGTTAGCACTAATGGTTTGTCCATTTACTGTATTTGTTGCAGGACCAAAGTTTTTTACTTTTTGGGTAGTTACCCCATCAGCAAAATTTCCTATAGCAGGAACATCTCCTGGAGCAGGTGTTTCATTTACAGCATCATCAGCACTTAATTGAATATGTTGGTCAGCAGCTGTGTTGTTTTGAGTTGCATGATTATGACTTGGCATTTGAGTAATGTTTAAGGTAACCGTTTCTACACCTCCTCTTTGTCCTAATCTATAATCAGATAAACCAGGTCCCTGTCTAGGACCTATTGGGGCTCTACCTCTTAAATCAGGTAAAGCAAAAGTTGTTCTCCCGTCCCCACCATAAGTGGTTCCTAAAATTGAAAATAAAGCAGTGTTTTGTGCAATTGATAATAATTGGCCATCGCAAAATGCCCAACCTCTTGGAGCGAAGTTTCCTCCGAACATAACAATTTCTCCGATAAATGGATCCATAAATAATAAAGTTTAGTAGTTAATGTTTAGAACAACAATTTAGTAAAAAAAACAATATGCTTGGTGTAACTGTTTAATTATTTGTTGATTACAGTGTTGGTGCAAACTTGTGAAATTACTAAATGTTGAATATTTGTTTTCTAAAATCAAATTTAAAAACAAACTAAGCTAAACTTTAATTCTATTGTTTAAGCGTGTTTGATTGATATGCGAACGTGTATTTTTAAGGTATATACGTTTAAGGAGAAATGTTATTTATTGGTAAGTGTATTAGCTAAGTTAGTTTTTTCTCCAGAAGAAAGGAGTCAATAAAATTAATACGGTAAATAGTTCTAAACGGCCAATTAACATTAAAAAAGAACAAAACCATTTTGCGCCTGCTGATAAATGGTTAAAGTTGTCAACAGGACTAACACTACCTATTGCAGGTCCAATGTTTCCTAATGAAGAAGCACATGCACCTAAAGCAGACTTTATATCTAAACCTAAAAGGGCTAGTACAACAGTACCAATTATAAAAATTAACATATACAGTACAAAAAACGAAAGTATATTAAATATAATAGTTTGGTTTACTGCTTTGCCATCATAACGAACAGGTATTATAGCATTTGGATGTAGTGATTTTTTGAATTCTAAAAAGCTATTTTTTAGCATGATTATATGACGAACAACTTTTACACCTCCTGATGTAGACCCCGCTGACCCTCCTAAGAAAAATAAAGAGAAAAATATAGCAGTAACAAAAAAGCTCCACATAGTAAAATCAGCAGTAACAAAACCAGTGGTTGTTACTACAGAAATAACAGAGAATAAAGAATGTCTTATAGCACTTTCTATTTCTCCCCATACTTTAGGGTGTTCTATACTGGTTTGGAGGTTTGGATCCTGAAAGAAGATAATCATTAAAGCTACTATGGTTGATATTCCAATAATTCCGAAGAAATAGTATTTGAATTCTTCACTTTGTATAACCTTTCTAACTTTTCCTTTTAAAGCAAAGTATGTAAGTACAAAATTGGTTCCTGCAATAAACATAAAGAAAATGATTATGTATTGAATTAAAGGAGTCCCATTCCAATGAGCTACACTAGCATTTTTGGTAGAAAAACCACCAGTACTTACGGTTGCCATTGCATGATTAATAGCATCAAACCAAGTCATACCAGCTACTTTTAGTAGTAAAAATTCAACAGCAGTTAATAATACATAAATTAACCATAAACGTTTTGCAGTATCAGTAATTCTTGGGTGTAATTTATCTGCTGAAGGTCCAGGAGCTTCTGCCATAAAAAGTTGCATTCCTCCAATACCTAATAAAGGTAAAATAGCTATGGTAAGTACAATAATTCCCATACCACCAATCCAATGAGTACAGCTACGCCAAAATAAAATACCTTTTGGCATTGATTCAATATCCGTTAAAATAGATGATCCTGTTGTTGAGTACCCTGAAATAGTTTCAAAAAAGGCATTGGTAACATTTGGAATACTTTCTGTGAGTAAATAAGGAAGCATTCCTGTAAATGATAAGATAAGCCATCCTAAAGTAACAATAAGGTATCCTTCTTTTTTATGTATGTTTTTATTATCAGGTTTGTTAAAAAAAAATAACAAAGACCCAATTGCAATAGTAATAATACCAGCATTTAATATTCCTAACTTTGCTGAATCATCATAATAAAAACTTAGGGGTAGAGCAAGCCACATAAATAACCCGTTAAGGATGGCTGTAACTCCTAAAAATCGATAAACTAATTTAAGGTTGAGATTTTCCATTATTTGAATAAATCTTCTACAGTATTTATGGCTTCAGGTAAACAAAAAACTATGGCTTTATCGCCGCTTTGCATCTGAAAATCACCAAAAGACATTAATGCTTCTCCGTTTCTAATTACACCACCAATAATAGCCTCTCTAGGAAAACGTAATTCTCTAATTATTTTTTGAGTTACTTTAGCACCAGGATGTACTTCAAATTCAAAAACTTCAGCATCAACATTATGTAGATTGGCTAAGGCTACAATTTCTCCTTTTCTAATATGACGGAAAATATTACTTGCAGCAATTAACTTTTTATTAATTAAAGTATCAATACCAATAGTTTGAGAAATATTGATGTAATCCATGTTCTCCACTAAAGCTACTGTTTTTTTTACACCTTTAGATTTTGCTACTAAACAAGACATGATATTAGTTTCAGAGTCTCCCGTAACAGCTACAAAAGCATCCATTTCTCTAATACTTTCTTCCTCTAATAATTCTAAATCTCTACCATCACCATAAATGACTAATGTATTACGTAGGTCTTCAGCAAGTTGTAAAGCTTTATCTTTATCTTTTTCTATTAGTTTTACTTTAAAATTATCTTTACAAAGCTTTCTCGCTGTTTTTCTTCCAACACGGCTTCCTCCTAAAATCATCACATTTGTAATGTCGATATATTCTTTCCCGATGATAGGATATAGTTTATCAATACTGTATTTAGGAACAGAGAAATATACTTGATCGTTTATTTTATACTCAGTATCTCCACGAGGAATAATTGTTTGAGAAGTTCCTTCGCGTTTTATAGCAATGGTAATAAAGTCTACTAAACAAAACTTTTCTTTAGTTTCTTTAACTGTTAGGTCAAGAATAGGAGATTTATACCCAAGAGTTGTACCCATGATATTGAAAACCCCATTTTCAAAGGCAACTGTATCATTAAAAGAAGATTGGTTAAGTAGTGATTTAATTTCTTCAGCAGCTAATTCTTCTGGAGAAATCATAAAGTCTACACCATAGTCTTTAAAGTTGATACAAGGGTTGTTTAAGAATTCAGGGTTACTAATTCGAGCAATTGTTTTCTTTACACCCAATGCTTTACCTATTACAGAAATAGTAAAGTTTGTATTAGGACTTTCAGTTACTGCTAATAATAAATCTGCAGAGCTTACACCTATTTCTTTCAATAGTTTTATAGAGGTAGCGTCTCCTTTTTTGGTGATAACATCTAAATGATTATTTAGATATTCTAATTTTTCACCATCAAAATCGACTACATATGTGTCTTGTGCTTCGTAAGAAAGGAGTTTAGCCAAATGAAAACCAACGTCTCCAGCCCCGGCTATAATAATCTTCATATTAAAAATTAAAAAAGATAGGAGGCAAAGATACTGTGCTTCTTTTGGTTGTGCAAAAAATGAATTATATTTATAAATCTATAAGAAAAAGTAATTAAAAACTCATAGTCAAACGACCAAATTTATACACGAAGAGTTTTGTAAGGCTGTGAAAAAGAAAACAAATATGAATAAGATTTCTATTAAATCATGGGCATTAGATGATAGGCCAAGAGAAAAACTAATGTCTAAAGGAAAGACAGTATTATCAGATGCTGAGTTAGTCGCTATTTTAATAGGTTCTGGAAACAGAGATGAAAGTGCAGTTGCTTTAGCTAAAAGAATATTACTATCAGTAAATAATGATCTAAATACACTGGCAAAATTATCGGTAGAGGAGTTGATGAAATTTAAAGGAATAGGAGAGGCAAAAGCGATATCGGTAGTAACTGCTTTAGAATTTGGAAAAAGAAGACAATTTGAAGATAGAGCAAGTGTACCCAAAATAAAGAGTTCTAAAGATGTAGCAAAAATTATGCAACCACTTATAGGTGATTTGCAGTACGAAGAGTTTTGGGTATTGTATCTTAATAACTCAAATAAAGTATTAGCAAAACATCAGTTAAGTAAAGGTGGCTTTACAGCTACATTGGTAGATGTAAGATTGTTATATAAAAGAGCCTTAGAACTTTCTGCAGTAGGAATAATTGTTTGTCATAATCATCCTTCAGGAAAATTATCACCAAGTAAATCAGATGTTGATATAACTGAGAAGATTAAACAAGCAGGCGTTACTTTAGATATTAAATTATTAGATCACTTAATAGTTACTGAAAAAGCTTATTTTAGCTTTGCAGATGAAGGAATTTTATAATCGTTTTACGATTACTAGTTAATGTTTATGATACTTATTTACACCCACAAAGTTACTCCGAGAGTACGTTATATTTTCAAACACATTTTTACTCGTATTTTACAAGTTCAAATTGATTTTACAGGTAAAGTAGAAGAGTTTGTAGCTTATAATGGGCCTAAGTTTTCATATACAAATGTCCCTTTAGGAAAAGAATTCTTTGTTCAGAGTAATGAGTTGTTGTTTCAGCAAGGAATAAAAGATGTAGAGGTAGTTATTCAAAAATGGGATGAGATTCCTTGTTTCTTTCCAACTGTTGAAGCTTCTGAAATTCCGTTTGATATTTTTGCTGCAAGCTTCTTCTTAGTTTCAAGATATGAAGAATATTTGCCACATATAAAAGATAAGCATGGACGTTTTACGGCAAGTGAAAGTATAGCTTATAAAAATGGTTTTTTAGAGAAACCCTTGGTTGATATTTGGTCCTATAAATTTTTGGAGACTTTGAAACAAAAATTCCCTGATTTTGAAAATACTACAAGAAAATTTGAATATATATCTACAATTGATGTTGACAATGCATACGCATATAAGCATAAAAGTTTTATTAGAACAATTGGAGGCTTTTTAAAGGACGCTTCTCAGTTCAAGGTTTTTACTATTTGGGATAGGTTTGCTGTACTTTTTAATATTAAAAAAGACCCTTTTGATACATTTGAAAAAGCTATTGAATTAAAGAAAACCCATAATGTAAGAACCATATTTTTCTTTTTAATAGGTGATTATACTACATTTGATACCAATGTGTCAGCTTCAAAAAGAAAATTCAAATTACTAATAAAAGATATGGTTGATTACGCTCGTGTAGGATTACATCCGTCATATTACACGATGAATGATTCCCTAATGTTGAAAAAAGAAAAAGAACGTTTGGAGGCGATAACGAATATGCCTATTAAACGATCAAGACAACATTATTTAAGAGTGTCTTTACCGGAAACCTATCAACAGTTAATAGATTTAGAAATAGAAGAGGATTATTCTATGGGGTATGCAACGCATGTGGGTTTCCGTGCAAGTACTTGTACACCTTTTTACTTTTACGATTTAGATTTTGAAATTCAAACACCCTTAAAAATATTTCCATTTGCTTTGATGGATACAACGTTAAACGATTATATGAAGTTGACACCAAAGCAATCTTTAGGGAAAATTAGAGATTTAAAAAATGAAGTAAAGGCAGTAAATGGTACTTTAATAACAGTGTTTCATAATGAAAGTTTGAGTAATTATTTAAGATGGAGAGGATGGAATAGATTATATAACTCAATGCTTAAAATAGTAGGAAATGTTTAGAGAAGAAATGGAAATAAAGCATTTGTTTTTTGATTTAGATCACACGTTATGGGATTTTGATAGAAATTCTAAATTAACCTTTCAACAGATTTTCGAAGAACAAAAAATTAATATACCAATACATGACTTTTTAGAAGCGTATATTCCTGTGAATTTAAAATACTGGAAACTCTATAGGGAAGATAAAGTAGAAAAATCAGCACTAAGATATCATAGGTTAAAAGAAACATTTGATAGTTTAGAGTATAGAGTTTCTGATAATTTAATTAATCTAATATCTGAAGATTACATTCGTTATTTACCTAATTTCAACTATCTGTTTGATGATGCTATTGAGGTTTTACAGTATTTAGAGAAAAAGTATCATTTACATATTATTACAAACGGTTTTGAAGAAGTACAAAATTTGAAATTAGAAAAATCAGGAATTCATACTTTTTTTAGAGAAATAATTACATCTGAATGTGTCGGAGTTAAAAAGCCAAACCCTAAAGTTTTTGAATTCGCATTAGGCAAAGCAGGAGCAAAGGCACATCAATCGGTTATGATTGGAGATAGTTATGAGGCAGATGTGATGGGGGCGATAAATTCTGGTAT
Source organism: Tenacibaculum ascidiaceicola (assembly GCF_047470925.1). Classification (NCBI taxonomy): domain Bacteria; kingdom Pseudomonadati; phylum Bacteroidota; class Flavobacteriia; order Flavobacteriales; family Flavobacteriaceae; genus Tenacibaculum; species Tenacibaculum ascidiaceicola. Next base: position 146,302 of record NZ_JAZKJP010000005.1, on the reverse strand, counting down.
GAGAGCTATTCACTTTTCACAAGAAAATAAAGGTGCTGAAGGACAACGAGTAACTACCTTGGTAGAGTTAAAAAAATATTTATAGTTTTAAAGATACATTTAATAAAAAACAACAAGAAATGAAAAAAACACTTTTTATAGCGTTATTTATAACAACAGCAAGTTTTGCGCAAAAAGCAATTAATAATTATAAGTACGTTATAGTTCCAACTAAGTTTGATTTTGTAAAAGAAAAAGATAAGTATCAAACAAGTTCATTAACAAAATTCTTATTTAATAAGTACGGTTTTAAAGCTTTTTTAGAAGATGAAAAATTACCAGAAGAGACTGAAAACAATAGATGTTTGGTTTTAACAGGGGTAGTTAAAGATGATTCTGGGTTGTTTACAACAAAAAGTATTGTAGAATTAAGAGACTGTTATAATAAGGTGGTGTTTACTTCGCAAGTAGGAAGAAGTAAAGAAAAAGAATATAAAAAAGCGTATCATGAAGCCATTCGTAATGCTTTTAAATCGATTGAAGCTTTAAAGTATAAATATGTTCCGTTACAAGAAGGTGTTGTAACTAAAGCCCAAGAAGTACCAGCGGTAACTGTCGTGCCAACTGTAGTTGAAAGCAAAATAGCTGAGGTTATTAAAAAACCAGCCAATACTAAAGAACAATTATTTGCACAGCCTGTAGCTAGTGGATTTCAATTAGTAAACATGAAACCAGAGGTTGTTTTTCAAGTATTAAAAACCAATGTAGAGGGCGTTTTTATCATCAAAAATAAAAATGGAATTCTATATAAAAACAGAAACTCTTGGTTTGCTGAATATTATAATAAAGGTGATAAAATTGAAAAACAATATCAGATAAAGTTTTAAAAATAGTATTAAAAGAGAGTTTGTAAAACTCTCTTTTTTAATAATTATACTTGTCTTTCCAACGTTGTTTTAACAATTCTCTAAACTGATTTTCACGAACGTTATTTCCAGGTTCGTACAATTTAGTGTTTTTTATTTCATCAGGTAAAAATTCTTGGTTCACAAAATTCCCCGCATAGTTGTGCGAGTACTGATACTCTTTTCCGTAGTCTAAATCTTTCATTAGTTTAGTAGGAGCATTTCTTAAGTGAAGAGGAACGGACAAATCTCCTGTAGTTTTTACCAAGTTTTGAGCTTCGCCAATCGCCATATAAGAAGCATTACTTTTAGCTGAATTAGCTAAATAAACAGCACATTGACTTAAAATAATCCTAGATTCTGGATAACCAATAACTGAAACAGCTTGAAACGTATTATTAGCTAGAATCAAAGCCGTAGGATTTGCATTGCCAATATCTTCAGAAGCTGCAATTAACATTCTTCTAGCAATAAATTTCACATCTTCACCTCCTTCAATCATTCGTGCCAACCAGTATACAGCAGCATTGGGGTCACTACCTCTTATAGATTTTATAAAGGCAGAAACAATATCGTAATGTTGTTCGCCAGTCTTATCATAACGAACAGTATTTTTTTGAATTTTAGATAACACTAATTCATTAGTAACCTCAATTTCATCATCAGCAGCGACCAATAACTCAAAAATATTCAGAAGTTTTCTGGCATCACCACCAGAAACCTGAAGAAGTGCGTCGGTTTCCTTTAAATTGATTTTTTTTTGAGAAATGATTTCATCTTTTTCCATAGCTCTATGTAAAAGAGCAATCAAGTCATTTTTATCAAAAGAATTTAATATATAAACTTGGCATCGAGAGAGTAGGGCAGGTATAACTTCAAAACTTGGATTCTCAGTAGTTGCACCAACCAAAGTTACCCAACCTTTTTCAACAGCACCTAATAAAGAATCTTGTTGTGATTTACTAAATCGGTGAATTTCATCAATAAATAAAATTGGATTTTTCTGAGTAAATAGTCCCCCGCTTTTTTTAGCTTTTTCAATAACTTCACGAACATCTTTTACTCCTGAGCTAATAGCGCTTAAAGTATAGAAAGGACGTCCAGATTCATTAGCAATAATATTTGCTAAAGTAGTTTTACCAATTCCTGGAGGACCCCATAAAATTAAGGAAGGAATAATTCCTTGTTTAATATGATTAGTTAAAATGCCATTTTCACCCACCAAATGTTGTTGACTAATATAGTCACCTAAACTTTGTGGACGAATTCTTTCTGCCAAAGGTTGATTCATAATGTAAAAATAGCAAAGATTTATGACAGAAGTTCATAAATACTACTTTGGATTTATTTTTGTTATTTTCAGCATTATGAAAACTGAACAACAACTAAAATTTTCTCCGACTGTCTTTACAATTCCACTTCTATTTGTATTTGTAATATGGTTTGTATACTGGTTGGAAATAAAATTTGGATGGAATTTTAACAAGTTAGGTGTGTATCCAAGAAATTTTAGTGGTTTAAAAGGGGTTTTTTGCTCTCCTTTCATTCATAGTGATACTAATCATCTTTTTAATAATTCTGTTCCGTTATTTGTACTCTCTGCGTGTATTTTTTATTTTTATAAAGAAGTAGCAGTAAAAGTTTTGTTGTATGGAGGAGTTATAACTGGATTATTAACTTGGATAATTGCTCGTGAGTCATATCACATTGGTGCAAGTGGAATTGTATATTTACTTTTTAGTTTTGTGCTTTTTAGTGGGATAATAAAAAAGAATTATAGATTAGTAGCTGTTTCATTTATTACTATTTTTTTATATGGAAGTATGGTTTGGTATGTATTACCTATTAAAGAAGGTATGTCTTGGGAAGGTCATTTATCAGGTTTAATCACTGGAATAATATTGGCTTTGTTATATAGAAATAAAGGAATAGTTAAGGAAAGATTTGAATTTTCCAAAACAGAATTTGATGATATGTTTGATGAAGATGGGAACTATGTTCCACCAATTGTTGAAGAAGAAGAGATTGAGTTAAAGGAAATAAAGTACCGTTATATTTATAAAAAAGAAGAGGAATAAAAAATCCCGCTATTAAGCAGGATTTTTAAATTTTATAAACGTTGTCTTACGGCTTCGTATAAAAATGCGCCACATGCAACCGATACATTAAGAGATTCTATTTCTCCTAGTAATGGCAATTTAGCTTTATAGTCCGCCATTTTTAAAACAGAGTTACTTACTCCTTTGTGTTCTGACCCCATAACAATTGCAATAGGTTGATTAAAATCAATATCAAAAACCGAATCTTCAGTTTTTTCAGTAGCAGCAGCTAATTTAATATCAGCAGCTTTTAGTTGAAAAATAGCGTCTTTTATATGATCTACTTTACAAATAGGTACTTTAAAAGCAGCCCCAGCTGAAGTTTTGATAGTTTCAGCATTTACAGGAGCACTACCACTCTTTTGAATAATAATTCCATTTACACCAGTACATTCTGCAGTTCTAATAATAGCTCCAAAGTTTCTTACGTCTGATACTTGATCAAGTAATAGGAATAAAGGAGTATTGTCTGATTCTAATGTTTCTTCAATTAAGCTTTCTAAATCATAAAAGTCAATAGGAGAGATCTTAGCAACAGCACCTTGATGGTTATTATGTTTAGATAAACGGTCTAACTTCTCTGTAGGAACTACACTAGTTGAAATCTTATTTTTTTTCAAGAGCTTATCTAATTGAAAAAATAAGTCTCCTCTTAAGCCTTTCTGAAGGTATACTTTATTAATAGAAGCTCCACTTTCTATGGCTTCAATAATGGCTCTAATACCAAAAATGTTTGTGTTTTGTTCCATGCTGCAAATGTAGTTGATTTTATGGTATAAAAAAACCACCTCGAAAAGAGGTGGTTTAAATCATAAGAAAACCTTATTGATTATAACCGGTATTTTGAACCATGTTAGAATTGGCATCCATTTCATCAATAGGAATTGGCATTGCCAATTTATGATCTCCATAAGGTATTGTAGCTTCAATATTTTGTAAAATAGAAATCTTTTCTATCCCTTTCCCTGTTCTTAATAAGTCATCATATCTGAAACCTTCAAAGATTAACTCTTTCCTTCTTTCATTTAAAATATCTTCCTTAGTCACTGTAGTATAAGGATCAGCATTTCTATTTGAAGTTATTTTATTTAACTCAGTTAAGGCATCACCACCTGTTTCAAATAAAGCTTCGGCGTAATTTAAAATAACTTCTTCAAAACGAATTATGGCAACATTATCATAACCATTTAATTCAGGATATTTACCTAGGTTTCTTAGTTTAGATCCTTCATAACCTAAAATATCAGCTCTAACATCACCTGCTGTGTAAATATTTTCTACTTCAGGTAAAACTTGTATATCTCCATAAGTATCACCTTTATACATAAAACCTAAACTATTACCTGCAAGATTATCTACATTACTAAAAGCAAGCTCAAAGATAGAGTTTTGAGACCCGTCTGAAGCAAAAGAAGCTACATAATTAGAAGCGGGAATTATAGAGTAAACACCTGAATCTATAACCGCTTTAGCTGCAGCTTTAGCTTCTTCCCACATACCAAAATATATAGCAACCTTAGATTCTAAAGCTTTAGCTGTAAATTTAGATACAGTTTGTTTTGATGAGTCAAAATAATTATTTTGCATCATGTTAAAAGCAGTTTGTAAATCTTCAATAATGAAAGATTTAACCTCTTCAATAGTATTTCTAGAAGGGGAAGTAGCTTCACTTGAGAACTCTTTAATGTAAGGTACACCTAGAGTACCTCCCGTATGCTGCTGACCATAATTACGTAATAAGTCAAAATGAGCTAAAGCTCTAATAGCATAAGCTTCTCCTTGTAAATGTTTAGCAAAGTCCTTATCACCAGATAAAGAAGTAATATCTGTGCCAATAACTATGTTGGCAGAGGCTATTACAGCATAAGCTGGTGTCCATACACCATCAGAAGTAGAAGGGAGGTAACCAAAAGCTCCTTGAGTTAAGAAACGACCAGAATTACCATTTGCAAATGTATTATCTGTTCTTACTTCGTTATTAATTATAAAATCTCTACCATAATAATTAGACTGAGTCATTTGATCATAGGCACCAAACATAATACCTTGTAGGTCATTAACAGTGTTTATATTTCCGGTAAGATCTTTATCCTGAGCTAGTGTTGGGTCCAAATCTTCAGTTCCACATGAAGAAAGAAACACTAAAAAAACAAAGGAAAATGTATATAGTATTTTATTCAAATTTTTCATAATATTAAAATTTAAAATTAAATCCAACAGATATAGTTTTAACTGGAGGAGTTGTTAAACTTGTAAAACCATTAGCTTGAACTTCAGGGTCATACTTTAAGTTTTTGTCTTTAACCCATGTATATAAATTAGTACCTCTTAAAAATACTCTAGCACCATCTAAAAAACCAACATTATCTAATATTTGAGGAGCGAAATCATAACCAAAAGTTACATTTTTAAGTCTTATATAATCTCCATCATACAAATATTTTGTGTGCTGTTGTTGTGGCCAACTTTTAGTTCCATAAATAACCTTTGAAACTCTTGTAATATCCCCAGGCTCTTGCCATCTGTCAAGAACAGTGTTTATTGCATTAAATAAATCTAATCCATACCTGTCATTACCATTTGTATATCTAGTCCAATCTTCAAACACTTGATGACCTCCAGCATAATAAGCATTAGCATCTAAGAAGAATCCTTTATAATCTAAATGAATATTCATACCAGCCGTTAATGTAGGTAAAGCTGAAGTACCCTGAAAAGCTCTTTCTGCTTCAGAAATATTCATAGTTGTAGCACCATCCTTTCCATTTACGTAAAATGTATCTTCACCAGTAGCAGGGTCAACACCAGCAAACTTACGCATATACCACTCGTATACTGTATGGCCTGATTGAACTCTTCTAGTACCTGTAACAATATTAATTTCTTCTCCATTTCCATCTACAGCCATCTCTAATACTTCGTTATCAACAGTAGCTAAATTACCACCGATACTAAAGTTAAAATTATCAGAACGTATGATTTCATAGTTTAATTCAAATTCTAAACCAGAGTTTTCCATTTTACCAATGTTTCTAGTTTGAACAACATCGCCATTAGCATCAACAATACCAGTAGTTATAGAAAGAGGAACATCTAGTAATAAATCTTCAGTATTTCGTTTGTAATATGATACACTACCAGATAATCTGTTTTGGAAAAAACCAAAGTCAATACCTGTGTCAAAAGTACTTGCTGTTTCCCAAGATAAATCAGGGTTACCTAATGTGCTTACATAAGGAGCAGGCTGATCGGCATAACCTCCATCAAAACTTAACTTTGATTGAAATGTATTTAATCCAATATTAGCATTACCAGAAACCCCGTATGATGCACGGACTTTAAGATTATTTATAACATTACTGTCTGCAGCAAAAGCTTCATTATGAATATTCCAAGCTACACCAGCAGACCAAAAGTTACCCCATCTACCTTTTCTAGGGAATCTAGAATTTCCTTCTCTTCTAAATGTAAGGTTAGTTATATATCTATTATCATAAGAGTAATTAAGCATAGCTAGATAAGAAGCAACACTCCAATCAGTAAATTGAGCATCAGCATCTTTATTACTTGAAGCAGAATTAATATTAGTTAAGCCGTCAGCACCAAAATTTTCTGCATATGCATATAAATAGTTACGTTTGTTTTCTTGATATTCTTGCAATAACTTAACATCAAATTTATGAGATCCTCCTAATATGAAATTATAATCTAAAGAATTTTGATATACTGTATTTGTAATAGTTCTGTTAGTTCTAGTTCCGCTACCATTAACGTCCATACCATCACCGTGAACTCTGTTTTGATATTCTTTATAATCAAAAACTTGATAATCAACATTGATTCTTGTGGTAAAAGACAAGTTTTCAATAGGAGTTTCCCATGTCAATGAATTGTTAGATATAAACCTTGCTAATTTAGTTTCATTAATATCATTTTCAGCAATCCATAAAGGGTTTCTAACATTAGTATAGCTTAAAATATCTTGAGTATTTATTGAACCGTCAGCGTTATAAGGATTAACTAAAGGACTCATAAAATATTTAGCGGTCCTAGGAGAAGAGAAATACGCACTTTGTTCTAATAGTCCATCTTGAATAGTATTAGAAAAACTATTATTAGTACTTAATTTAAGTTTACTGGTTAAATCTCTATCATATTTAAAAGAAGCAGATAATCTCTCAAAATCAGATCCAATTACCGTAGCTTCAGATTGGTATAAACCTAAAGAAGCATAAAACCTAGAAACATCATCACCTCCAGTAGCAGATAAGTTATATTCTTTTGTTACAGCATCTTTATTTTTAATAACATCAGCCCAATTATAAACTTGTCTACCAGCATTGTTCCAGTCAGTATATTCAGTACCAAAAGCACCAGGGTTAGACTGATAAAAATCCTTAGCCTCATCTTTACTAAACCCATAATCTGCACCATAAGTATTGTAAAGAGATTCATAGTAAAGCATCTCTCTTTCAGCTGCGGTAAGCATAACAGGACCTTCGACTGCGTCATTTGAAAAACCAACAGAAGTGTTAAAGTTAAAAGAGGTTTTTCCACTTTTACCTTTTTTAGTTGTAATAACTATTACACCGTTAGCACCTCTTGCACCATAAGCTGCAGTAGCAGAAGCGTCTTTCAAAACAGTAATGCTTTGAATATCATTGCTGTTTATACTAGAAAGTGTAGAGAAAGTTGAGGTAGCCGTTGATGCAGCAAGATCAGTGTTAGTTAAAGGTACTCCATCAACAACATATAAAGGTTGGTTACCAGCAGTAATTGAACTAATACCTCTAATTCTGATATCTTGAGTAGAACCAGGGGTACCAGAAGTACCTGAAATAGCTAAACCAGCTACTTTTCCTTGAAGTACTTGGTCAACTGACGCAACAGGGACTTGAGATATTTCATCTGAGTTGATCTGTACTGTAGATCCCGTCAACTCGCTTTTACTTTTGCTACCATACCCTAGTACAACTACTTCTTCAAGTAAATTATCACCTTTTAAAAGTGCGTTTATTTGATTTGAGTTACCAACAGTTTTTTCAATAGTTTGCATACCTACAAAACTAAAAACTAAAACATCTCCTGTTTTTGCTTGAATAGAGTAATTTCCATCAAAATCTGTTTCAGTACCCTGAGTAGTACCCTTTTTTAAAATTGTAACTCCAGGTAGAGGACCTGTCTCATCTGAAACAGTACCTGAAATTGTTCTTTCTTGTGCAAAGGATATTTGCACAATTAACGCTAGGAATAGCGTTAAAATTCCATTAAACTTTGTTCTCATTATGTAATTATTTGAATTAATTAGCTGCTAAAATCATAAATATATCTTAAATAAACAATTTTTTAACATAAAAAAGTGCCTTGATATCAAGACACTTTTAAAGTTACAGTTTATGTTCAGTTATGTGTAAATATTAATTTACATCCCAAAACAATTTTGATATCATGGTATCACCATCAGAGAACCCCTGTCTAGCAGCATCCCAATTAGATCGATTTAATAATTGTTCTTTTTGTGGGTAACTTACTCTATTAGGTATAGTGTTTAATCCTGGAACTAAAGTAGTGAAAGTAGCAGACCCAAAAGTATCTCCAGGTACAGATAAAGTATTAGGGTACCCAGTTCTTCTATATTCAGTCCAAGCTTCCAATCCATCCATATATAGAGCAATATACTTTTGAGTTAAGACATTTTCTTCATTAGCAACAGGTAACATTGCTACATAGTTGTCAGCATTAGATGAAGGAACTCCCCAAGATTCCATTGAAGCTTTTACTCCGTTTTCATAATTTGTTTGATCCCAGCCATTGAATTCAGACCTTATAAATTCTATTTCAGCGTAAGATAATAGAATTTGGTTGTAGTCTGGTTTGATTATTTCAGAACTAGGTATACTTTCATTTTCAACAGCTCGGGCAACAGCATTACCAAAACCATAAGGAATACCAACAATTTCAGTTGTACCTAATCGTGTATCAAAATATTTAGTAACTCTAGGGTCTTCTTCAGTAATTGTAGAGAATGGTCCAACACGGTTGTATAATAAATCTGTAAAAGATAATGCAGGAGCAAAATCTCTTCGAGATTCAACTGTAAATGCATTATGCCAAGGTCCACCAGTTATGTCATCGGTGCCATATTTAAAAGTGGCATTGTCTGCATTAGAAGTAAAAGCTTTGGAGTTAGATTCATTAAATACCGTCATAGCTAAAGCATTATTGTAATTGTAAATATGGCTAGCTAATCTTAATCTTATAGAATGGGCAAACTTAACCCATAAAGTAGGTTCTCCACTATAAATGTTATCTCCTGAAGTAAATACAGTTTTAGAAGTATCCATTTTATTTGCAGCATCTAATAATTCAGTCAATAAGTCTTCATAAATAGTTTCAGCATCAGTATATGCTGGACTATTTATTCCTTCTTCTAGGCGTAAAGCTTCAAAAGCAGTATTATCCTTTTGTCCATAACTCCAGTAAGGTACGTTCCCAAAAGTGTCAACTAATTTAGAGAAAGTGAATGCCATCATTATTCTTGAAGCCTGTATCTGATTATTGTTATCGCCATAAGCAGACATTAAAACAGCAGTTTGAGAGTCTTCATTCAATTCGATAACTTTTTTTAAGTCAGTTAAAATTAAATAAGGATCCTGCCATAGATCATTTATTTGTGAAATTCTTAGAGCATATCTGTTTTCGTCAGTGTAAAATTCACCAGCCCAGTATTGAGCAAACCCTAACATACCTCTTCCACCAGTCCATTGGTCATTTAGCTCATAGGCTAAATTAAATTGAGCACTTGTTACTAGTTGAGTTGAAGGAGCTATCTCAGGATTGTCAGGATCGTTAATGTAATCTGTATCACATGCTAAAAAAGAACTTAGCAAAAGTGAAGCGAATATATATTTTATTTTTTTCATCTTATAATTAGTTTTAGAAAGATAAGTTTAAGTTCATACCAAAAGATCTAACAGAAGGTTGTAAACCTCCTTCTAAACCTTGAATATTCCCTGAACCTGTTGATACTGTTTCTGGGTCAATTCCATCGTAATCAAGTCCCCAAGTATATAGATTTCTACCGAATAAACTAACTCTAGCTTTATCAAAAACTTTCAAAAATTCTCCTTTAAAAGTATAACCTAGAGATACCTCTCTTATTTTGTAAAAGTCAGCATCAAACACATTTTGGGCATCAGGTGTTCCAAAACCACCGTAGTGTGAAGTACCATAAGTTTGACCAGATATTCTAGTTGTGTTAGGAGCGGTATTAGTAACAGTATAGCTTCCATCGTCATTATAAGTTACAGTACCAGTAACTCCAGGTAATACAATACCATCTTCTCTTATGTTATTATCAACTGTTTTTTGTAGCATACCAGAGTACATACCCCACATGTGTGAAGTAGAAAAGTATTTTCCTCCTTTACTCATTTCTAGTAATATACCTAAATCAAAGTTTTTATATTTAAAACTATTTCTTAACCCAGCACTGAAGTCAGGGTTAGCTGAACCTAAAGCAACTAAATCATTAGTCGCTGCATACGTACCATCACTAGTAATTACTTTATTTCCTTGATCATCATAAATAAAGTCAGTACCCATAATTGAACCGTAAGCTTTACCTACAGTAGCAGCTAATTGAGCTTGGAAAGGAGCGTTTGTTAAAAGAACAGAACTTAAGCCTTCTTTTAATTCAACCAATTCATTTTCATTTTTAGCGAAATTTACATCAATGTTCCAAGTAAAGTTTTCATTAACTATTGGTTTCAAACCTAGTTGAATCTCAACCCCTTTGTTAGTCATTTTACCAGCGTTAATCCATTGAGAACCATAACCTGTACCATAAGAAAGATCTACAGGTATAATTTGATCTGTTGTTTCATTGTTGTAATACGTAACATCTAAGTTTACTCTTCTGTTTAAAAAGTTTAATTCAGTTCCAACCTCCCATGTGGTAGTTGTTTCATTAACTAAGTCAGAATTTAAAAGACTAGAAGGAACTGTAACTCTACCATCACCTTTAAAAGGAGTGTCTAAAGTTAAGGTACTGATAACTCTATATGGATCAGTATCATTTCCTACTTGCGCCCAACCAAATCTTAGTTTACCATAGTTGAACCAGTTTGATTCAGGGAATAAAACATCGTTGAATACCCATGCAACAGAAGCAGAAGGGTAAAAATATGAGTTGTTGTCTTCAGGCAAAGTAGAAGACCAGTCGTTTCTACCTGTTAAATCAATGAATAATTGATTTGCAAAAGATAAGCTAACACTTCCAAATAAACTATTTACTACTTTGTCTATGTTATCAACATTTTTTTCTAAAGGTCCCTTACCATTGTTAATATTGTAAATGTTTGGAACCGATAAACCACCAGTAGTTTGATTGAATCGGTAATTTAAGGTATGATTTCTTTTATTAGCTCCAAATAAAGCAGATAGTTTAAAATTGTCTGAAAAATCTTTCTTATAATTAGCTGTAAATTCGTAGTTGTACTCTTTAAAATTGTATGCTCTTTCTAAGAATTCAGACTGAGCTTGAGATCCCTCAGCAACTTGTTCTGTGTTTCTAAAATTATATGTGTCAGCATATATGCTACCTTTAATGTTTAAATCATCTGTTATTTGATAATTTAAACTAGCATTTCCATATACGCGAGTTCTTCGGTCGGTAGGTAAGTTTTCGTTTACAGTCCAGTAAGGGTTATCAGAGTATTTAGGTTTAGGATTGTCCCATGAATTTCTATTCCAAGTTCTTTGGGTTCCGTCATCATTTTTATAATTCTGTAGTCTTTTATAGTCTAATTGTCTTTGCCCCCATTGAAAAAACTTTTGGGTAACACTATTGTCATCATAACCAATAACAGGTCTAGATCCAGATGTTTGAACATAATTTATACTACTAACAGCAGTTAAATCATCAGATAGTTTTTGATTGATGCTAAACTTTGCAAAATGACGATTAACTTCTGTGTTTGGTACTATACCACTGTTTTCTTGAATACCAGCAGAAAAAAGAACATTTCCTTTGTCGCTTGCAGAAGTTAATGTTAATGTGTTATTTGTAGAGATACCAGTTTTGAAAAATGAATCTACATCATTTTCAGGAGCTACCCAAGCTCTTGGTTTTAAATAGTCATCGGGGAAACTAGCTTGATCAAAAGCATCCCAGTGTAGTACTTTTAAGTTAGGGTTGTATTTAGGACCCCAGCTTTCGTCAGTATTGTATTGAACTAACATGTATTCAGTTCCACCGATGTTTTGTACAGCAAAACCATTGCGACCTATTCTGTTTCCATCATCATCAAAATCAGGAATTATAGATCCTCCACCATATTCTCTTTGAAGATTAGGTAAGATTGCTACTTCGGAAAAAGTGATTGAAGAGCTAACACTTACTCCTAGTTTTTTTGAGTTTTTACCAGTCTTAGTTGTGATTAAAACAACACCGTTAGAAGCTCTAGAGCCATACAGAGCTGCTGCTGCTCCTTTTAAAACGGTAACAGTTTCGATATTACTAGGATCAATATCATTAATAGTACTACCAAAGTCAACACCACCAGCACCTCTTTGAGCGTTAGAACTATTAAAATTTGAGTTGTCCATAGGGATTCCATCAATAACGAATAAAGGTTGGTTTTCACCAGTAACAGAATTTGATCCTCTAATTAAAATTCTTTGAGAACCACCGATGTTACCAGAAGGAGAATTAATTTTTAAACCAGCTACTTTTCCAGACAAAGCGCTTATGGCATTGTCATTTTGAGCAGCATTTAATTCAGCAGCTTTTACTTTAGGGGCAGCAAAAGCTAAAGCTCTTTCACTCCTTGATTGTCCAAGTGCGGTAACAACAACTTCATCAAGTAGGCTGTCAGTAGTCATTGTTAGATTAATTGTGTTAGAATTTGTAACTGTTCTTTCAGTAGTTTTCATACCAACAAAACTAAAAACAAGAATGTCTCCGATTTTTGCCTTAATAGAAAATTTACCGTCAAAATCTGTTTCTACTCCAGAAGTAGTTCCCTTTATTAATACATTAACTCCAGGTAGTGGACCTGTTCCGTCGGAAACAGTACCTGAAATCATTTTTTCTTGCGCAAAGGATACTTGCACAATCAACGCTAAGAGTAGCGTTAAAATTCCATTAAACTTTGTTTTCATTATGTAATTATTTGAATTAATTGAGCCAAAAATCATAAATAAAACTTAAAAAAACAAGGTATTTGTTAAAATATTCTAAAAATAAGTGATTAAGTTTGATGTAAAATTGGTGTTTGTTGTTTTGTTTTAGTAAATATTTAGTTTTTTAACGAGTTGAGGTTGGTTTGTGTATTTTTTTTAAATAAAGGAGAGGTTGAGAAGAGGTGAAGTATTCAGGGTGGTTTTTAAATGTTGTTAAAAATAACTTCTTGATATTTGAATAAATAGAAAATTATCGTACATTTGCACACTCTTAAAATTAGAGTAATTTAAGTACAAATTAAAAACAAGTAATAATTTAGTATGCCAACTATTCAACAATTAGTTCGTAAAGGAAGAGCCAAAATAACTAAGAAGAGTAAATCGGCTGCTTTACAAGCATGTCCACAAAGACGTGGAGTTTGTACGCGTGTGTATACCACTACACCTAAGAAACCTAACTCAGCAATGCGTAAGGTAGCAAGGGTTCGTTTAACAAATGGTAACGAAATCAACGCGTATATTCCAGGTGAGGGGCACAACTTGCAAGAGCACTCGATAGTATTAGTTAGAGGTGGAAGGGTAAAAGATTTACCAGGTGTTAAATATCACGTGGTACGTGGAGCATTAGATACTGCAGGAGTTGAGGGTAGAACCCAACGTAGATCTAAGTACGGTGCAAAACGCCCAAAAGACAAAAAGTAAAAATTAATTAGTAACTTTTTTAATGTAAAGACATGAGGAAAAGAAGAGCTAAAAAAAGAGTTTTGTTACCGGATCCTAGATTCAACGATCAATTAGTTACACGTTTTGTGAATAACTTAATGTGGGACGGTAAGAAATCTGTAGCGTTCAAAGTGTTTTACGATGCAATGGATATCGTAAATGAAAAGAAAACTGACGAAGAAAAGTCGGCTTTAGAAGTGTGGAAAGATGGTTTATCTAACGTGATGCCTCACGTAGAAGTTCGTTCTCGCCGTGTTGGTGGTGCAACTTTCCAAATTCCAATGCAAATTCGTCCAGACCGTAAAGTGTCTATGGCGATTAAATGGATGATCTCTTATGCGCGTAAGCGTAATGAAAAAACAATGGCACAACGATTAGCTGCAGAGATTTTAGCTGCTGCTAAAGAGGAAGGAGCTGCTGTTAAGAAAAGAGTTGATACTCATAAGATGGCTGAAGCAAATAAAGCATTCTCACACTTTAGATTTTAATAAGAAATGGCAAGAGATTTAAAATATACAAGAAATATAGGTATTGCTGCTCATATTGATGCTGGTAAAACAACAACAACTGAGCGTATCCTTTTCTATACAGGAGTGTCTCATAAAATTGGAGAAGTACACGATGGAGCTTCTACAATGGACTGGATGGAGCAAGAGGCAGAGAGAGGTATTACAATTACTTCTGCTGCAACTACTTGTACTTGGCAATTTCCTTTGGAAAATGCAAAGCCATTACCTGAAACAAAAGGATATCATTTTAATATTATTGATACTCCAGGTCACGTTGATTTTACCGTAGAGGTAAATCGTTCATTACGTGTATTAGATGGGTTAGTGTTCTTATTCTCTGCAGTTGATGGAGTTGAGCCACAGTCTGAAACTAACTGGAGATTAGCTGATAACTATAAAGTGCCTCGTATCGGTTTCGTTAACAAAATGGATCGTCAAGGAGCTAACTTTTTAGCGGTTTGTCAGCAAGTAAAAGACATGTTAAAGTCTAATGCAGTGCCAATCGTATTAAATATTGGTGATGAAGCAGATTTTAAAGGGATTGTTGATTTAGTTAAAAACCGTGCTATTGTATGGCATGATGATAATTATGGATCAACTTTCGATGTTGTAGATATTCCAGAAGAATTAAAAGAAGAAGCTCGTGAGTTACGTGGTAAGTTAATCGAAGAGGTTGCTGCTTATGACGAAAACTTATTAGAGAAGTACATGGAAGATGAAGATTCAATTACAGAAGAAGAAGTGCATGCTGCATTAAGAGCTGCTGTAATGGATATGTCTATCATTCCAATGGTATGTGGGTCTTCATTTAAAAATAAAGGTGTACAGTTCTTATTAGATGCTGTATGTCGTTACTTACCTTCTCCTGTAGATAGAGATAATATCATCGGTACTAACCCTGATACAGGTGAAGAAGAAATGCGTAAGCCAGATGCAAAAGCACCATTCTCAGCTTTAGCATTTAAAATTGCTACCGATCCTTTCGTAGGTCGTTTAGCGTTCTTCCGTGCTTATTCTGGTCACTTAGATGCAGGTTCTTATGTGTTAAATAACCGTTCAGGTAAAAAAGAACGTATTTCACGTATTTACCAAATGCACTCTAATAAGCAAAACGCAATCGATTTTATCGAAGCTGGAGATATTGGAGCAGCAGTAGGATTTAAAGATATTAAAACAGGTGATACGTTATCTGACGAAAAACACCCAATCGTTTTAGAATCTATGGATTTCCCAGATCCAGTAATCGGTATCGCTGTTGAGCCTAAAACTAAGGCTGATGTAGATAAGCTAGGTATGGCTTTAGCTAAATTAGCCGAAGAAGATCCAACGTTTACTGTAAAAACAGATGAAGCTTCAGGGCAAACTGTTATTTCAGGAATGGGTGAGTTACACTTAGATATTATTGTAGACCGTTTAAAGCGTGAGTTTAAGGTTGAAGTAAATCAAGGACAACCACAAGTAGAGTACAAAGAAGCTTTAACTGCTACTGCAGATCACAGAGAGGTTTACAAAAAGCAATCTGGTGGACGTGGTAAGTTTGCTGATATTGTATTTACTATGGAGCCTGCTGATGAAGGTGTAACAGGATTACAATTTGAGTCTATTATTAAAGGTGGTAACGTTCCTAAGGAATTTGTACCGTCAGTAGAAAAAGGATTCAAAGAAGCAATGAAAAATGGTCCTTTAGCTGGTTACGAAATGGATTCGATGAAGATTACTTTAAAGGATGGATCTTTCCACCCTGTAGATTCTGATCAATTATCATTCGAATTAGCGGCTAAGTTAGGTTATAAAGCTGCTGCAAAAGCTGCAAGAGCTGTAATCATGGAACCAATGATGAAATTAGAAGTGTTAACTCCAGAGGAGAACATGGGAGATATCGTTGGAGACTTAAACAGAAGAAGAGGACAAGTAAACGATATGAGCGATCGTGCTGGATCTAAAGTAGTTAGAGCAATCGTTCCTTTATCAGAAATGTTTGGATATGTTACTTCTTTAAGAACATTATCTTCAGGTAGAGCAACTTCTACAATGGAATTTTCTCACTATGCAGAAACTCCAAGCAACATTTCAGAAGAAGTAATCGCAAACGCTAAAGGTTAATTAAGATGAGTCAAAAAATTAGAATAAAGTTAAAATCTTACGATTATAATTTAGTAGACAAGTCTGCTGAGAAAATCGTAAAGACAGTAAAGAGTACTGGAGCTGTAGTAAACGGTCCAATTCCTTTACCAACAAATAAAAAGATTTTTACAGTGTTACGTTCACCACACGTAAACAAAAAATCTAGAGAGCAATTTCAATTATCTGCTTACAAGAGATTATTAGACATTTATAGTTCTTCTTCAAAAACTATTGATGCGTTAATGAAACTTGAGTTACCAAGTGGAGTTGAAGTTGAGATCAAAGTATAAGTAAATCAATAACTTTCGGTTTAATTTTGTTAAGCCGAAAGTTTTTTATACTTTTGCACACCGAAATTTTAGTTTTCGGAGTGTGTAAATTTCTGGAAAGTATTCAGAAATGACATGTCCTGAGGGTTTCGCGAAGGAAAAACGGTAAAACAAATTCAAAGAGTGAAGATGTTTTTCGCTCTTTTTTTTTGAGAAATTTGAAGGAAAACAAGAAACATTTGTTTCAAAAATTTATTTTATTAATAGACGCGCTGGATAAATTAAATCTATCGTCTGAAAATTAACAAATATGTCTGGGTTAATAGGAAGAAAAGTAGGAATGACCAGCTTATTCGATGAAAACGGGAAGAATATTCCTTGTACTGTAATCGAAGCAGGTCCTTGCGTTGTTACCCAAGTCAGAACCGAAGAGGTTGACGGCTATAACGCGTTACAACTTGGTTTCGATGACAAAAAAGCAAAAAGCTCTAATAAAGCTTTAGATGGTCACTTTAAAAAAGCTGGTACATCTGCTAAGAGAAAAGTCGTTGAGTTCCAAGGATTCGAAGGTGAGTACAAATTAGGTGACTCAATTACTGTTGAACACTTTGCTGAAGGAGAATTCGTTGATGTATCAGGAGTTTCTAAAGGTAAAGGTTTTCAAGGTGTTGTTAAACGTCATGGTTTTGGCGGGGTTGGACAAGCAACTCACGGTCAACATAACCGTTTAAGAGCTCCAGGTTCAATTGGTGCAGCATCATACCCTGCAAGAGTATTCAAAGGAATGCGTATGGCAGGTCGTATGGGTGGAGACAAAGTAAAAGTTCAAAATTTAAGAGTTTTAAAAGTGGTTGCAGATAAGAATCTTATCGTTGTAAAAGGAGCGATTCCTGGTCACAAAAACTCTTATGTAACTATCGAGAAATAATGAAAGTAGCAGTATTAGATATTACAGGAAAAGATACTGGTAGAAAAGTTGAACTTTCTAGCGAGGTATTCGGAATTGAGCCAAATGATCACGCGATTTATTTAGATGTAAAGCAGTATTTGGCTAATCAAAGACAAGGTACTCATAAATCGAAAGAAAGAGCTGAGATTGCTGGTAGTACAAGAAAGATAAAAAAACAAAAAGGAACTGGTACAGCTCGTGCGGGTAGTATCAAGTCTGGTGTTTTTAGAGGTGGTGGACGTATGTTTGGTCCAAGACCAAGAAACTATTCTTTTAAGTTAAATAAAAACTTAAAGCGTTTAGCACGTAAGTCAGCTTTAAGTATTCAAGCAAAAGAAAACAATTTAGTAGTTGTAGAAGACTTCAATTTTGAAGCTCCAAAAACTAAAGAGTTTATCAATGTATTAAAAGCTTTAGAATTAGACGCTAAAAAGTCTTTATTCGTATTAGGTGAAGAAAGTAAGAACGTTTACTTATCATCTCGTAACTTAAAAGGTTCTAAAGTAGTAGATGCTTCAGGTATTAACACATATAGCGTTTTAAATGCTAATAAAGTTGTTATTTCTGAAAGCTCTCTAGAAGGAATTGAGTCTAATTTAAGTAAATAGGGAACAAGATGAGTATTTTAATTAAACCTATTATTACAGAAAAAGCTACAAATGATAGCGAGTTAAACAACCGTTATACATTTGTTGTAAATAAGAAAGCTAACAAATTAGAAATCAAAGGAGCTGTAGAAGCTGCTTATGGTGTAGCGATTGAATCTGTAAAAACAATGAATTATCCAGCACAAAGAAAAACTAAATACACTAAAAAAGGTTTAGTTACTGGATTAACAGGTGGATACAAGAAAGCAATCGTTCAGTTAGCTGAAGGAGAAACTATTGATTTTTATAACAATCTTTAAGAAAAGACAGAATGTCAGTTAGAAAATTAAAACCAATAACACCAGGTCAGCGTTTTAGAGTTGTAAATGGGTTCGACACCATTACTACTGATAAGCCGGAGAAATCTTTATTAGCTCCGAAAAAACGATCTGGAGGTCGAAACAACCAGGGTAGAATGACTACACGTAATATCGGTGGAGGTCATAAACAAAAATACCGTATTATCGATTTTAAAAGAGATAAGCAAGGTGTTCCTGCAACAGTAAAAACTATTGAGTACGATCCAAACCGTACTGCATTTATTGCATTAGTTAGTTATGCTGATGGTGAGAAGCGTTATGTAATTGCGCAAAACGGATTAAAAGTAGGTCAAACAATCATTTCAGGAAAAGAAGCGTCTCCAGAAGTTGGAAATGCTATGTACTTAAGTGAAATTCCATTAGGTACTACAATTTCTTGTATTGAATTACACCCAGGTCAAGGAGCTGTTATGGCTCGTTCTGCTGGAGCTTTTGCTCAGTTAGTTGCAAAAGAAGGTAAATATGCAACAGTTAAATTACCTTCTGGAGAAACAAGATTTATCTTATTAACTTGTATGGCTACAATTGGAGTAGTGTCTAACTCAGACCACCAGTTATTAGTTTCAGGTAAAGCAGGTAGAAGTAGATGGTTAGGAAGAAGACCAAGAACAAATGCTGTTAGAATGAACCCAGTTGATCACCCAATGGGAGGTGGTGAAGGACGTTCTTCTGGAGGGCATCCAAGATCTAGAAA
The DNA here is from genome assembly GCF_047470925.1 of Tenacibaculum ascidiaceicola. NCBI lineage: Bacteria > Pseudomonadati > Bacteroidota > Flavobacteriia > Flavobacteriales > Flavobacteriaceae > Tenacibaculum > Tenacibaculum ascidiaceicola. The sequence goes on along the minus strand of NZ_JAZKJP010000005.1, from coordinate 126,899 downwards.
CGGTATTCCTGCTAAAGGATTTAAGACTAGATCAAAGACCAAAGCTAGTAATAAGTATATCGTAGAACGTAGAAAGAAATAATAAACCATGGCAAGATCATTAAAAAAAGGACCTTACGTTCACTATAAGTTAGAGAAAAAAGTGTTAGCTAACGTAGAAGCAGGTAGTAAGTCAGTTATCAAAACTTGGTCTAGAGCAAGTATGATTACTCCTGATTTCGTAGGGCAAACAATTGCAGTTCACAACGGACGTCAGTTTGTACCAGTTTACGTTACTGAAAACATGGTAGGTCATAAATTAGGCGAATTTTCACCAACACGCTCATTTAGAGGACATGCTGGTGCAAAAAATAAAGGTAAAAAATAGTAGGAAATTATGGGAAGTCGTAAACATAACATGGCAACACAGTTAAAAGAAGCTAGAAAGTCTAGAGCTTTCGCTAAGTTAACTAATTGTCCTACATCACCAAGAAAAATGCGCTTGGTAGCAGATTTAGTAAGAGGAGTTGAAGTTGAAAAAGCTTTACAAATCTTAAAGTTCAGTCCAAAAGAAGCATCACGTAACTTAGAAAAGTTATTATTATCAGCTATTGCTAACTGGCAAGCTAAAAATGAAGATGCAAGTATCGAAGATGCTGGATTATACGTAAAATCAATTTGTGTTGATAGCGCAGGTATGTTAAAAAGGTTAAGACCAGCTCCACAAGGTCGTGCACACAGAATTCGTAAGCGTTCTAATCACGTAACTTTAGAGTTAGGAACTAAAAATAACAGTAATTAATCAAAGTAGAAATGGGACAAAAGACAAATCCAATAGGAAATCGTTTAGGAATTATCAGAGGATGGGAATCTAACTGGTATGGTGGAAATGACTACGGAGATAAGATTGCTGAAGATGATAAGATAAGAAAGTATTTATACGCTAGATTATCTAAAGCAAGTGTATCAAGAGTTATTATTGAGCGTACTTTAAAACTTGTAACCGTTACTATCACTACTGCACGTCCAGGTATCATTATTGGTAAAGGAGGTCAAGAGGTAGACAAGTTAAAAGAAGAGCTTAAGAAAATTACTGGTAAAGAAGTTCAAATTAACATTTTCGAAATTAAACGTCCAGAATTAGATGCAAAATTAGTTGCAGCTAGTATTGCACGTCAAATCGAAAACAGAATTTCTTATAAGAGAGCTACTAAAATGGCTATTGCTGCTGCAATGAGAATGAATGCAGAAGGAATTAAAGTGCAATTATCAGGTCGTTTAAACGGAGCTGAAATGGCACGTTCTGAGCATTACAAAGAAGGAAGAATTCCTCTTTCTACCTTCAGAGCAGATATCGATTATGCACTTGTTGAAGCACATACTACATACGGAAGAATCGGTGTGAAAGTATGGATTATGAAAGGTGAGGTTTATGGAAAACGTGAATTATCTCCATTAGTTGGACTATCTAAGCAAAAAGGTAGTGGAAACAAAGGTGGTGGTAAACGTCAACCTCGCAGAAGAAAATAATTTTTAAAAGAAATTAACAATGTTACAGCCAAAAAGAGTAAAATACCGTAAGGTACAGAAGGCGAAAGGAAATATGAAAGGTAACTCTGGTAGAGGTACTCAACTTTCTAACGGAATGTTTGGTATCAAATCATTAGACCAGAACTTACTTACCTCTCGTCAAATAGAGGCAGCTCGTATTGCGGCAACTCGTTATATGAAAAGAGAGGGGCAACTTTGGATTAAAATTTTCCCAGACAAACCAATAACTAAGAAACCTTTAGAGGTACGTATGGGTAAAGGTAAAGGTGCGCCAGACCACTTTGTAGCAGTTGTAAAACCAGGTAGAATTTTGTTTGAAATTGGTGGTGTACCAATGGAAGTAGCAAAAGAAGCTTTACGTTTAGCAGCGCAAAAACTTCCTGTAAAAACGAAGTTTGTAATAGCAAGAGATTTTGATTATAACGCTTAATTCTATTAGATCATGAAACAATCAGAAATTAAAGAATTATCAACAGCTGACTTACAAGAAAAGCTAGGGGCGTTGAAGAAAAATTATACTGATCTTAAGATGGCTCACGCCATAACTCCATTGGAAAACCCATTAGAGTTACGTAGCTTAAGAAAAACTGTAGCAAGAATTGCTACAGAGTTAACTAAAAGAGAATTACAATAATTCTAGTCAGTTTTAAAGATGGAAAAAAGAAATCTTAGAAAAGAGAGAATCGGTGTAGTATCTAGTAACAAAATGGAGAAATCTATTGTTGTAAACGAGGTAAAAAGAGTAAAGCACCCAATGTACGGAAAGTTCGTATTAAAGACTAAGAAGTACGTTGCACATGACGAGAATAACGATTGCAACGAAGGTGATACTGTAAGGATCATGGAAACACGTCCTATGAGTAAATCTAAACGTTGGAGATTAGTAGAAATCCTAGAAAGAGCTAAATAATATGTTACAGACAGAATCAAGATTAAAAGTCGCAGATAACACTGGAGCAAAAGAAGTTTTAGTGATTAGAGTTTTAGGAGGAACAAAAAAGCGTTACGCTAGCGTTGGAGATAAAATCGTAGTATCGGTAAAATCTGCAACTCCAAACGGAACTGTAAAGAAAGGTCAAGTATCTCGTGCAGTTGTTGTTCGTACTAAGAAAGAAGTTAGACGTAAAGACGGATCATATATCAGATTTGATGATAATGCTTGTGTACTTTTAAATCCTACTGAGGAAATGAGAGGAACTCGTGTATTCGGACCTGTGGCTCGTGAATTACGTGAGAAACAATTTATGAAAATAGTATCATTAGCACCTGAGGTGTTATAAAATCAGATTTTAAAATGAAAAAATTTAAAATTAAATCAGGAGATACTGTTAAAGTTATAGCAGGAGATCACAAAGGATCTGAAGGAAAAGTTTTACAAATTCTTAAAGATAAGGATAGAGTAGTAGTAGAAGGTGTAAACATGGTGTCTAAACACACTAAACCAAGCGCTGCAAATCCACAAGGAGGAATTGTAAAGAAAGAAGCTCCATTACACGTATCAAACGTTGCTTTAATCGAAAACGGTGAAGCAGTAAGAGTTGGATATAAAGTAGAAGGAGATAAGAAAGTAAGAGTTTCAAGAAAATCAGATAAAGCAATATAACAATGAGTTACGTACCAAGATTAAAAGAAGAGTACAAGAGCAGAGTTATCAAAGCTCTTACTGATGAATTTGGTTATAGCAATGTAATGCAAGTACCTAAATTACAAAAGATCGTTGTAAGTAAAGGTGTTGGTGCAGCTATAGCAGATAAGAAATTAATAGAATACGCTATTGACGAGTTAACTACTATTACAGGTCAAAAAGCAGTATCTACAATCTCTAAAAAAGACGTTGCAAACTTCAAATTACGTAAAGGAATGCCAATTGGTGCAAAAGTTACGTTAAGAGGTGATAAAATGTATGAATTTTTAGATAGATTAGTTACAGCTTCTTTACCACGTGTAAGAGACTTTAACGGAATCAAAGCAAATGGTTTTGATGGTAGAGGTAATTACAATTTAGGTATTACTGAACAAATCATCTACCCAGAGATTAATATTGATCAAGTGAAAAAAATTAGTGGTATGGATATTACATTTGTAACATCTGCAAACACTGATAAAGAAGCTAAATCATTATTAGGAGAATTAGGATTACCATTTAAAAAGAATTAATAAGATGGCTAAAGAATCAATGAAAGCGCGTGAGCGCAAAAGAGCTAAAATGGTTGCTAAGTATGCTGAAAAGAGAAAAGCTTTAAAAGAAGCTGGAGACTATGAAGCATTACAAAAGTTACCAAAAAACGCATCACCAATTAGAATGCACAACCGTTGTAAACTAACTGGACGTCCAAAAGGATATATGCGTCAGTTCGGAATTTCACGTGTTACTTTCCGTGAAATGGCTAACCAAGGATTAATTCCAGGAGTAAAAAAGGCAAGCTGGTAACAGCTCTTTAATATGTAAACAAAAGGTGTATAACTATAAAATGTTATACGCCTTTTTTGCTTATAAAGGTAATAGTTGCCGAATATGTAAACTTTATTTTAGATTAAAATAGGCTTACTTAAACGTAATATTTTGATACTAAAAATGATAATGATTAAAAAGGTTTGATTTTTAAAAAGTTTATGTATATTTGCACACTGTTTTTATAGGGTAAATTATGCCTTGTAAGTAAATACCAATCAAACGGTATAATGCCTACGAGATTTTATTCAAAAAACAATTAAATAAATATTAACTGGTTTCAGGTTTAGTATTTGTATTGATAAAATAAAGATACTAAAAACCAAAACCGAAAATTAATTAACTATGTATACAGATCCAATCGCGGATTTTCTTACTCGAGTGAGAAATGCTATTGCAGCAAATCACAGAGTAGTTGAAGTTCCTGCTTCAAAGTTGAAGAAGGAAATGACGAAGATTTTGTTCGATCAAGGTTACATTTTAAGTTATCAGTTCAATGAAGATAAAGTTCAAGGAACTATTAAGATAGCTTTAAAATACGATCGTGATACGAAAGAATCAGTAATCAGAAAGATTCAAAGAATTTCAACACCAGGTTTACGTAGATACGTTGGCGCTAAAGAAATGCCAAGAGTATTAAACGGATTAGGTATTGCTATTGTTTCTACATCAAAAGGTGTAATGACAAACAAAAAAGCAAGACAAGAGAACGTTGGTGGAGAAGTATTATGTTACGTTTACTAAAAAACATTTTGTAAGATGAGTAGAATAGGAAAGAATCCAATCGCATTGCCACAAGGTGTTGAAGTAAAAGTAGACGGAAATGTGGTTACAGTAAAAGGAAAATTAGGAGAGTTAACTCAAGAAATTAAGTCTGGAATTACTGTAAAAGTTGAAGATGGTACTGTCACTTTAGAAAGACCATCAGAAAGTAAAGATCATAGAGCTGCACATGGTTTATACCGTGCTTTAATCAATAATATGGTTGAAGGAGTAAGCAAAGGATTTACTAAAGAGTTAGAGTTAGTAGGTGTTGGTTATAGAGCATCTAACCAAGGTCAAAAGTTAGATTTAGCCTTAGGTTTCTCTCACAATATTGTAATAGATTTAGCTCCAGAAGTTAAGGTTGAAACAGTATCTGAAAAAGGTAAGAATCCAATCGTAAAATTAACTTCACATGACAAACAATTAGTTGGTCAAGTTGCAGCAAAAATTCGTTCATTCCGTAAGCCAGAACCTTACAAAGGAAAAGGAATTAAGTTTGTAGGAGAAGTATTAAGAAGAAAAGCAGGTAAATCTGCATAATAAATAAGAGAAATTATTATGGCATTATCAAAGCTTGAAAGAAGACAACGAATTAAGCATAGAATTAGAAAGATTGTTACAGGTACAGCTGAAAAACCAAGGTTATCAGTTTTTAGAAGTAACAAAGAAATCTATGCTCAGTTAATCGATGACGTTGCTGGTGTTACATTAGCATCTGCATCATCAAGAGATAAAGAAATTACATCTAGTTCTAAAGCAGAAGCGGCTACAGCTGTAGGTAAAGCTATTGCTGAAAAAGCTGTAAAGGCTGGTGTTGATACTGTTGCTTTTGACCGTAACGGATATTTATACCACGGAAGAGTTAAAGTATTAGCAGACGCTGCAAGAGAAGCTGGTTTAAAATTTTAAGAAATTATATTATGTTAGGATATAAAAACGTAGAAAGAGTAAAACCAAGCGGATTAGAGCTTGTAGATAAATTAGTAGGTGTACAACGTGTTACCAAAGTAACTAAAGGGGGTAGAGCATTCGGATTCTCTGCAATCGTAGTAGTAGGAGATGGTAACGGTGTTGTAGGTCACGGATTAGGAAAGTCTAAAGACGTTTCTTCTGCAATTGCTAAAGCAGTAGAAGATGCAAAGAAAAATTTAGTACGTATCCCTATTTTAGAAGGAACATTACCACACGAACAAAAAGGTAAATTTGGTGGAGCAAAAGTATTCATCAAGCCTGCTTCACACGGTACCGGGGTTATTGCCGGTGGTGCTGTACGTTTAGTATTAGAAGCTGTAGGTATTAAAGACGTATTATCAAAGTCTCAAGGATCATCAAACCCTCACAACGTAGTAAAAGCAACTTTTGATGCTTTATTACAATTACGTAGTGCTGCTACTATTGCTAAGCAAAGAGGTATATCTTTAGAGAAAGTTTTTAACGGTTAAAATTTAAGACGATGAGTAAAATTAGAGTTACACAAGTAAAAAGTCAAATCGGTCGCCTTAAAAATCAAAAAAGAACGTTAGAGGCGTTAGGTTTACGTAAAATGAACCAAACTGTAGAACATGAAGCATCAGCTACAATTTTGGGTATGGTAAGTAAAGTTTCACACTTAGTTTCTGTAGAAGAAATTAAATAAGACAATATAAAGATGAGTTTACACAACTTAAAACCAGCAGCAGGATCTACAAAAAGCGGTAAAAGAATCGCTCGTGGAGAAGGTTCTGGTCACGGAGGTACCTCTACAAGAGGACATAAAGGAGCTAAATCTCGTTCTGGTTATTCTCGTAAAATAGGATTTGAAGGAGGACAAATGCCACTTCAAAGACGTGTGCCTAAATTTGGTTTCACTAACATTAATCGTAAAGAGTATGTTGGTGTAAATTTAGACAAGTTACAATCATTAGTAGATAACGGAAAGATAACAGATACAGTAAATTTAGATGTTTTAGTAGAAAACAGATTAGCTCGTAAAAACGACTTAGTAAAAATATTAGGTGGTGGAGAGTTAAAAGCTAAATTAAATATAACTGTACATAAATTTACAGCATCAGCTAAAGCAGCTATCGAAGCAGCAGGAGGTGAAGCAGTAACATTATAAGAATTGTAAATGATGAATTTTATAAATACTTTAAAAGACATTTGGAAGATTGAAGAGTTAAAAGAGAAATTACTTTTAACCTTAGGTTTAATCGCTGTTTACCGTTTCATGGCAGCAGTTCCATTACCAGGAATTGATCCTACTCAGTTAGCAGCATTAAAAGACAGTACTGACGGTGGACTTTTAGGTTTATTAAACGCATTTACAGGTGGGGCATTTGCTAGAGCGTCAGTTATGGCACTTGGTATAATGCCTTATATTTCTGCTTCTATTGTAGTTCAGTTAATGGGTATTGCGGTACCATATTTACAAAAATTACAAAAGGATGGAGAAAGTGGACGTAAGAAGATTACGCAAATAACAAGATGGCTTACGATTGCTATTACTTTGTTTCAAGCGCCAACCTATATTGGAGTAATCCAAAATCAAATGGGATTGCCGCAAGAAGCATTTTTAGTAACAGGAGCAACATTTTGGATATCATCAATTATTCTTTTAAGTGCAGGAACAATTTTTGCGATGTGGTTAGGAGAGCGTATTACTGATAAAGGTGTTGGTAATGGAATATCATTATTAATTACTGTAGGTATCATCGCGAACTTCCCAGCAGCATTTATCCAAGAATTAGTTTCAAAGCAAACTGCAGGTGCTGGAGGAATTATGATGATTTTAATCGAATTAATAGTTTGGTTTGTAGTAATCTTGTTAACCGTATTATTAGTTACAGCAGTACGTAAAGTAGCCGTTCAATACGCACGTCGTACAGCAGTTACAAACATTAAAGATGTTGATGGCGCAAGACAGTACATTCCATTAAAGTTGAATGCAGCTGGAGTAATGCCAATTATTTTTGCACAAGCTATTATGTTTTTACCAATAGCATTAGGTCAAAAGTATCCAGCATTAAACAGTTTAACTGATAATTTCGGTTTATGGTATAACGTTATATTTGCTTTATTAATTATTGTCTTTAGTTACTTTTATACTGCGATTACTATTCCAACGAATAAAATGGCAGAAGACTTAAAGAGAAGTAATGGTTTTGTTCCAGGATATAAACCAGGTGAAGAAACAGCGAACTTTTTAGATTCAGTATTGTCGAAAATTACATTACCAGGATCTATATTCTTAGCTGCTTTATCTATTTTACCTGCAATTGTTGTAAAGTTTGGAGTTACTCAAAACTGGGCAATGTTTTATGGAGGAACATCATTAATCATTATGGTAGGGGTAGCAATAGACACTATTCAGCAAATAAACTCGTATTTATTAAACAGTCGTTATGATGGTTTAATGAAAACAGGTAACAGTAACAGAAAATCATTAAAATAATATGGCTAAACAACCAGCAATTCAACAAGACGGAACCATTACAGAAGCATTATCAAATGCAATGTTTCGAGTAGAATTAGAGAACGGACATATTGTTACGGCTCACATTTCAGGAAAAATGCGTATGCATTATATCAAACTATTACCAGGAGATAAGGTAAAGTTAGAAATGAGTCCGTATGATTTATCAAAGGCAAGAATTACTTACAGATATTAAAAACACACACTGATGAAAGTAAGAGCATCATTAAAGAAAAGAAGTGCCGACTGCAAAATTGTACGCAGAAAAGGCAGATTATATGTAATTAACAAAAAGAATCCTAGATTTAAACAAAGACAAGGGTAGTTATGGCAAGAATCGCAGGTATAGATATTCCAAAGAATAAAAGAGGTGTTATCGCTTTAACTTACATCTTTGGTATAGGAAGAAGCAGAGCTAAAGAAGTTTTAGCTGCTGCCAATATAGATGAAAGTATCAAAGTTCAAGACTGGACTGATGATCAAATTGCAGCAATTCGTGAGCAAGTTGGAACTTACACTATTGAAGGTGAGTTACGTTCTGAGGTTCAATTAAGCATTAAACGTTTAATGGACATCGGATGTCAAAGAGGTATTCGTCACAGACTTGGTTTACCATTACGTGGACAAAGAACAAAGAATAACTCTCGTACAAGAAAAGGTAAGAGAAAAACTGTAGCTAACAAGAAAAAATAATCAATGATTATTTTTTACTAATAGTAAAGAATTATGGCAAAGTCTAAAGTAACAAAAAAACGTAAAGTTGTAATAGAGTCAGTTGGTGAAGCGCACGTAACTGCATCTTTCAACAATATTATTATTTCTTTAACAAACAAAAAAGGTGACGTTATTTCTTGGTCATCTGCAGGGAAAATGGGCTTCAGAGGTTCTAAAAAGAACACTCCTTACGCAGCTCAGTTAGCGGCAGAAGATTGTGCAAACGTTGCTAAAGAAGCAGGTTTACGTAAAGTAAAAGTGTATGTTAAAGGACCAGGTAACGGTAGAGAATCTGCAATCAGATCTATCCACAATGCTGGTATCGAAGTAACAGAAATCATTGATGTTACTCCAATTCCTCACAACGGATGTCGTCCACCTAAAAGAAGAAGAGTATAAGTTGAATTAATTCAACTTATACTTTATTTGGCGTACTTTTGTGCGCAAAAAATAAGTATTTTAACACAGTAGGATTTAAAGATTATCGAAGGAGTAAGCCTTAATTCATAATCCCTACTAATTTTTATTAGAAATGGCAAGATATACAGGACCAAAAACTAAAATTGCTCGTAAATTTGGCGAGGCAATTTTCGGAGACGATAAGAACTTCGAAAAAAGAAATTACCCTCCAGGACAACATGGAGTTGGTAAAAGAAGAGGTAAAAAATCAGAATATGCAATCCAGTTAATGGAGAAGCAAAAAGCTAAATATACCTATGGTATTTTAGAGCGTCAGTTCCGTAACCTTTTCAAAAAAGCATCAGCTTCTCAAGGAGTAACAGGTGAAATCTTATTACAATTATGTGAATCTCGTTTAGATAACGTAGTATACCGTTTAGGAGTTGCTAATTCACGTAGAGCTGCACGTCAGTTAGTATCTCACCGTCACATTACAGTTAACGGAGATATCGTTAACATTCCATCTTATAGATTAAAAGAGGGAGATGTAGTAGCAGTAAGAGAAAAATCTAAGTCGTTAGAAGCTATTGAAAATGCTTTAGCAGCTAATAGTAATGTTTACGAATGGTTAACTTGGAACGCTGATCAAAAATCTGGAACATTTGTAAAAGTACCAGAAAGATTACAAATTCCTGAGAATATCAAAGAGCAGTTAATCGTAGAATTATACTCTAAGTAATAAATTAATAATATTGGTATTCAGCCAAAGGGTTTATTCGTATTTCTTCACACTTATAAACCGCGCAACTGGATAACAATTAAAACGAAGAAAAAATATGGCAATTTTAAATTTTCAAAAGCCTGATAAAGTAATAATGATTGAATCTACTGATTTTTCAGGGAGATTCGAGTTCAGACCTCTTGAACCAGGTTTTGGATTAACAGTTGGTAACGCTTTAAGAAGAGTATTATTATCTTCTCTAGAAGGATTTGCCATTACATCATTACGTATTGACGGAGTTGATCATGAGTTTTCAACAATTCAAGGTGTTGTAGAAGATGTAACTGAAATCATCTTAAACTTAAAGCAAGTACGTTTTAAGAAACAGATTGAAGAATCAGATAGAGAAACAGTTTCTATAGCAATATCAGGGCAAGAGCAATTAACAGCTGGTGACTTACAAAAGTTCATTTCAGGTTTCCAAGTACTAAATCCAGATTTAGTAATTTGTAACATGGATAAATCGGTAACGTTAAATGCTGAAATTACCATTGAAAAAGGTAGAGGTTTTGTACCAGCAGAAGAAAACAAAAGAGCTGGTGCTCCTTTAGGAACAATTTTTACAGATTCTATTTACACTCCAATAAAGAATGTAAAATATGCTGTTGAAAATTTCCGTGTAGAACAAAAGACCGATTACGAAAAATTAGTTTTCGATATCGATACTGATGGATCTATCAATCCTAAAGATGCCTTAACTGAAGCAGCTAAGATTTTAATCCACCACTTTATGTTATTCTCTGACGAGCGTATCACTTTAGAGGCAGATGAAATCGCACAAACTGAAACATATGATGAAGAATCATTACATATGCGTCAGTTATTAAAGACGAAATTAGTTGATATGGATTTATCTGTTCGTGCTTTAAACTGTTTAAAAGCTGCAGAAGTAGATACTTTAGGAGATTTAGTATCATTCAACAAAAGCGATTTAATGAAGTTCAGAAACTTTGGTAAAAAATCATTAACTGAATTAGATGAGTTAGTGGCTAACAAAGGTTTAAGTTTCGGAATGGATTTAAGCAAATACAAATTAGATAAAGATTAACCTTTCATAGTTTGCTCCTCTAAAATAGGGTAGTAGCAAGATGAGAGCTAAAACCAAATGTCATGAGACACGGAAAGAAATTTAATCATTTAGGAAGAAAAACAGCGCACAGAAAAGCGATGTTATCTAACATGGCTTGTTCTTTAATCGAGCACAAGCGAATTAATACTACTGAAGCTAAAGCGAAAGCTTTACGTAAGTTTGTAGAGCCTTTAATTACAAAATCTAAAGACGATACAACTCACAACCGTCGTGTAGTATTTAGTTACTTACGTAGCAAGGAAGCTGTTACAGAATTATTCAAAGAAATTTCTGTAAAAGTAGCAGACAGACCAGGAGGATATGTTCGTATTATCAAGTTAGGAAACCGTCAAGGAGATAACGCTCCTATGGCAATGGTAGAATTAGTTGATTACAACGAGTTATACAATCCAAAAGGAAACAAAGCTAAAAAGAGTACTCGTCGTAGCCGTCGTGGTGGAGCGAAGAAAACTGAAGCTGCAGCTGTTGAAACTCAAACTTCACAAGAAGAAGAATAAAAATGAGAATTTTTATAAATTATATCAAAGGGATAAACATTTAATGTTTGTCCCTTTTTTTATATATTTTTGCAAACAAATTACACAACACACTAAATGAAATATCAAACACGTAAAAAAGCACTAGTTTTGTTAGCAGACGGAACTATTTTCTACGGGAAATCTATTGGAATAGAAGGAACCGCAACAGGAGAAATTTGTTTTAATACCGGTATGACAGGATACCAAGAAATTTTCACAGATCCTTCTTACTTCGGACAATTAATGGTAGCTACTAATGCTCATATTGGTAATTACGGAGTTAATAATGAAGAAGTAGAATCAGACGGAATCAAAATTTCAGGTTTAATTTGTCGTAACTTTAGTTTTACACATTCTCGTGTAGATTCTGACGGTAACTTATTCGATTGGTTTGAAAAGCACAATTTAGTAGCTATTTCAGATGTTGATACACGTGCGTTAGTATCTTACATTAGAGATAATGGAGCTATGAACGCTATTATATCAACAGAAGTAGATAAAATTGATGAACTTAAGAAGCAATTAGCTGAGATTCCTAATATGGAAGGGTTAGAGTTAGCTTCAAAAGTATCAACCAAAGAACCTTATTTTGTAGGTGACAAAAATGCTCCAATTAAAATATCAGCCTTAGATATAGGTATTAAGAAAAATATCTTACGAAATTTAGCAAAAAGAGGAGCATACATTAAAGTATATCCATACAATGCAAGTTTCGATCAAATGAGCGATTTTAATCCAGATGGATATTTTATTTCTAACGGTCCTGGTGACCCTGAGCCTTTAGAAGAAGCTCAAAAGACAGCAAAAGAGATTATAGATAAAGATTTACCATTGTTCGGAATCTGTTTAGGGCATCAAGTTATTGCATTAGCTAATGGTATTTCAACATATAAAATGCACAATGGTCACAGAGGAATTAATCATCCTGTTAAAAATTTATTGACAGGAAAAGGAGAAATTACTTCTCAAAACCACGGTTTTGCTATCAATAGAGAAGAAACAGAAGCGCATTCTGATGTGGAAATTACACATGTACATTTAAATGATAATACAGTAGCAGGTATTAGAATGAAATCTAAAAATGTATTTTCGGTACAATATCACCCGGAAGCAAGTCCAGGTCCACACGATGCAGAATACTTATTTGATCAGTTTATAGAAAACATCAAAAAAGTAAAAGCTTAAAATAAATAAAAAATAAAGAAATTCCCGTGAATATTAGTTCACGGGAATCTATAATTAAAAATAAATTTCACACCACTCTTAGCTTAGTACAAGAGTAAAAAATAAACACTATGAGTATCATAATAAACATTCATGCACGTCAAATTTTTGATTCAAGAGGAAATCCAACAGTTGAAGTAGATGTAACTACTGAAAACGGTGTTGTAGGTAGAGCAGCGGTACCATCAGGAGCTTCTACAGGAGAACATGAAGCTGTTGAGTTACGTGATGGAGGTGATAGTTATATGGGTAAAGGTGTACTAAAGGCAGTTGAAAACGTAAACACTGTTATAGCACAAGAGTTATTAGGAGTATCAGTATTTGAACAAAACATGATCGATCAATTAATGATTGATTTAGATGGAACTCCAAATAAATCAGTTTTAGGAGCAAATGCTATTTTAGGTGTTTCATTAGCAGCAGCAAAAGCAGCAGCAAATGAATTAGGATTACCTTTATATCGATATGTTGGTGGAGTTTCAGCAAATACATTACCAGTTCCTATGATGAACATCATCAATGGAGGTTCACATTCAGATGCTCCGATTGCATTCCAAGAATTTATGGTTATGCCAGTAAAGGCTCAAAACTTTACTGAAGCAATGCAAGTTGGTTCTGAAATTTTCCATAATTTAAAGAAGGTATTGCATGATCGTAACTTGTCTACAGCAGTAGGTGATGAAGGAGGTTTTGCCCCAACTTTAGAAGGAACTGAAGATGCTATTGAAACGATTGCTTTGGCAACTAAAAATGCAGGATATAAATTTGGAGAAGAAGTTATGATTGCATTGGATTGTGCTTCAGCTGAATTTTTTGTAGATGGAAAATACGACTACACCAAGTTTGAAGGAAACAAAGGAGCAGTTAGAACTTTTGAAGAACAAGCAACTTATTTAGCAGAGTTATGTGAGAAATATCCTATTATTTCTATTGAAGATGGAATGGATGAAAATGATTGGGATGGATGGAAAATGTTAACGGAGAAAGTAGGAAATAAAGTTCAGTTAGTAGGAGACGATTTATTTGTTACTAATGTTGAGCGTTTGTCAAAAGGAATTGAAAATGGTATTGCAAATTCAATTTTAATTAAAGTAAATCAAATAGGTACCTTAACAGAAACAATTGCAGCAGTAAACATGGCACATAATGCAGGGTATACTTCTGTAATGAGTCACCGCTCAGGAGAAACAGAAGATAATACCATTGCAGATTTAGCAGTAGCATTAAACTGTGGGCAAATCAAAACAGGTTCAGCTTCACGTTCAGATCGTATGGCAAAATACAATCAATTATTACGTATTGAAGAAGAATTAGCGGATGTAGCTTATTATCCACAAGAAAAAGCATTTAAAGTAAAATAATACTTTTTAATATAGTCTTTAAAGCCCGTACTTTTAAGTACGGGCTTTTTTAGTTATAAAATGGTATCTTTTTTGATAAGAAAAGAAAAAATATAAACTTAGCTACTATGAAAAAGACATTATTGTTGTCTTTCAGTCTAATTACAATAATTTTGACTTCTTGCCATTCAACAAAGTTTACGCATTCAGGAAATGTAAATTCAAGATTAAATCTAATGAAAGGTAAATGGCTACTAAATAGAATAGATGCACCTTTAGGAGTTAGATATGACCTAAATGAAATTGTAGTAAAAGAATTTAGGTCAATGTTTGGAGATAGATTTTTAGTTATTAATACTACTTCAGGAATACTGACTCCAGACAATATTTCTAACAATCCTAGTAAAGCTGTTTTAAGTGATATTAAAAATGGAACAGGTTATGATTTTTTAATAAACATTAGTGTAAAAATAATAGCTGATGAAATACAGATTTTAGAATTAGGAGGTAGAGATATTCCTGCTGAGAACAAAGGTGAAGTAATAGTTGATATTTATGATTTAAACTTACTCGAAAAGTCATACTCTCATTCAGTTACAGGGAAAGTGTATGCTACTAAAAATTCACAAGACGTGGTTTTTACAAAAACCACCAAAATGATCATTATAAGTGGTTTTGAGAAAATTATAAAAAAGATTAAAAGAAATCAGATTGAAGACTAATTAGATTTATAATAGTTATTAAAACAAAGGCTGTCTTACATTTTAAGACAGCCTTTTAAATTCAATTCGTAATTTTTTAGTTAGTTGTTTTTAATTTAAGTTTAAGAATTCCTCTTCAGAAATTTCACCTGTATAAATTTTATGTAATTCTTCTAGGTGAGCAACAATATTCTCATGTTGATTTTGTTCTATAGACGCTGGCTTTTTTAACTCTAATTTTAGTCTACCACCTACAACATAATAGTCATAGTAATAAAAAAAGTTTCTGTCAAAATTTCTGTTGCTATAAGTTCCGTTATCTCCTAATAAATATCCTAATCTAAAAGCAGATCTTCTTTGAGAAGCAGTACCGTGAGAGCTTCCATTAGGTCCAGCTAAAGTTTGTGAAAAATTATAAGCACTAGCAGCAGTATTCCAGTTACTAGTATAAGTTCTTCGGATAAAATATCCTCCAAATCCATCAGCTTCTAATTCAGTAGCACTTACATGATTACCACTAGGTATAGTATTATCTCTAAATTGTACCTGATGTCCCATTTCATGTGCAGCAACGTAAGCAATGGCAGCATTACCATAACTTAAAGCACTTGCTAACAATTCCTCTCCCCATACAATATAACCGTTTGAAAAAGAAAGAGCATTGAAAGTTCCGTCACCACCTGCTAAGTATAAAGGTACATTACCCATTCCAAAAAAGCTTGCAGCTTCGTTGTGTTCAGTCTTTAAAAAATTAGTAGTAGATTGGTTAACTATATATTCAGCCCAATAAGAGTTAGGACCAAAACCATCAACTGTGTAGTGATCAGCGTCGTTAACATCTAGCATACTTGGTGAACTAATACCTGTAGGAGCATTGTCATTTGTAAGGTTATTTTCTTCTTGGGTACATTGTACAGTAAGAAAGGATATGCATAATAATGCAATAATAAATTTGATTTTTTTCATTGTGAAAGGGTTTTATGAATTGAATTTATTTTTCCGAAAAATATACACTAACTGACTATTAATAAAATAATAACAAAAAATTAACATTTTATTTTATAATGTTATTTTTTGTTAAAGAGGGAGATCATTAAATAATATTAATCCTTTTTTCAAGGAAAAAGCATGTATCTAAAACTAAGAAGATGTTTTTTGAGGAAAGAATAAGAAAGTATAATGGTCAATAAGTTAGAAAGAATCCAAGGGAAATAAAAGAAATCAGATAAAGAAAATTTGCATATAAACCTTACATTATAGATAAGCGAGGCTTTAGTTTATTTTATATAAGATAAACTGATTTTTTTATATTAAAAATCTATCTATTCGCTCTTTTAAAATAATTCAAAAAATGGTATCTTCGCAACTCACTTCAATCATAAAAAATTATAGTTAAAAAATGTCAGATATAGCAAAATTACAAATTGGCGAAAATACGTATGAGTTTCCTTTAGTAAAAGGAACAGAAAATGAAACTGCAATTGATATTAAAGCCTTAAGAGGAGTCACGGATGGAGTTATAACCATTGATCCAGGATACAAGAATACAGGCTCATGCCAAAGTGCTATAACATTTTTAAATGGTGAAGAAGGTATTTTAAGATACCGTGGATATTCAATTGAAGAATTAGCAGAAAAAGCAGACTTTTTAGAAGTTGCTTATGCTTTAATCTTTGGAGAATTACCAACTAAGGAACAATTAGAAAAATTTTATGGTGATATCTTAGATGAAGCTATAGTTGATGATGACATCAAAAAAATAATTGATGCTTTTCCAAAGAATGCGCATCCAATGGGAGTGTTATCATCATTAACGTCTGCATTAACAGCTTTTAATCCATCTTCTGTAAATGTTGATTCAGAAGAAGATATGTATAAAGCTATAGTTAAAATTATGGGGAAATTCCCTGTATTGGTAGCTTGGACTTTGCGTAAGAAACAAGGTTTACCATTAAATTATGGGTCTCGTAAATTAGGTTATGTTGAAAATATCTTAACAATGATGTTTCAAAAGCCAAACGATGAGTATGAGTTAAACCCAATAGTAAAAGATGCTTTAGATAAATTATTAATCTTACATGCAGATCATGAACAAAACTGTTCTACTTCTACAGTACGTATTGTAGGATCATCACATGCAGGTTTATTCGCATCATTATCAGCAGGTATTTCTGCTTTATGGGGACCTTTACATGGAGGAGCTAACCAAGCGGTACTTGAAATGTTAGAAGCTATTAAAGAAGATGGAGGAGATACTAAAAAGTACATGGCTAAAGCTAAAGATAAAAATGATCCTTTTCGTTTAATGGGATTCGGACACCGTGTATATAAAAACTTCGATCCAAGAGCAAGAATTATTAAAAAAGCAGCTGATGAAGTGTTAAATGACTTAGGTGTTGAAGACCCAATTTTAGATATCGCAAAAGGATTAGAACAAGAAGCATTAAATGATCCATATTTTGTTGAAAGAAAATTATATCCAAACGTAGATTTCTATTCAGGAATTATTTATAGAGCTATGGGAATTCCTGTAGAAATGTTTACAGTTATGTTTGCTTTAGGACGTTTACCAGGATGGATAGCACAATGGAGAGAAATGCGTTTAAACAAAGAACCAATAGGTCGTCCACGTCAAGTTTACGTTGGAGAGAACTTAAGGGAGTTCGTAGAATTAGACAAGAGATAAACTATTTAAAAAGTGTCATTTAAAATAATTAAATGACATTTTTTTTATGTAAAATAACTGATGATGAAAGAAATTAAAATTATCAAAAACAGATCAGATATTGGAGCAGGAACTCGGGGATCTGATATGGGGGTTGATGCAATTGAAATTGCAGCAATAAATAAAAAAAGTAATTATTTCGATTCTTATGATTTTGAAGATGTAATTACAGAAAATGAATCTATTTATAATAAAGTAAATAACTCATTTGCAAAACGAATTGATAGCGTTTTTAATCAATGTAAACGTTTAAGCAATCATGTAAAAGTTAATTTACAAGAAGGAAAGTTCCCAATAGTTTTGTCAGGAGATCATTCTTCAGCGTTAGGAACTATCAGTGGAGTAAAAGCAGCAAACCCAACTAAAAGAGTTGGAGTAGTTTGGATTGATGCTCACGGAGACTTACATTCACCTTATACGTCGCCATCTGGGAATATTCACGGTATGCCTTTGTCTGCTGCAATTTCAGATGACAATTTAGATTGTCAAATTAATGATGTAGACAGAGAAACGTCAGAGTTATGGGAACGTATGAAAAATATAGGTACTCCAGGACAAAAAGTTTTACCAGAAGACATCATTTTCTTTGGGGTTCGTGATACAGAAGAGCCAGAAGACAAACAAATGGAAAAATATGGTATTAAAAACTATATGGTTGCTGAAGTTCGTTATCGAGGATTAGATGTTTGTGTAAACGAAGCTTTAGATAAACTTTCTAATTGTGATGTTATTTATGTGTCGTTTGATGTAGATTCAATGGATTGTGATATGATTTCTTATGGAACAGGAACACCTGTGCCTAAAGGATTTGATCAATATGAAATCATTAATATTATCAATGGATTATTAGCAAGTAAAAAAGTAGCTTGTGTAGAATTTGTTGAAGTAAATCCGTTATTAGATTTCAAAGGAAATAAAATGGCTGAAACTGCTTTTGAAGTACTTGAAGAAGTAACTAAAAAAGTAAAGACCTTATAAAAAAATATAAAACAAAATAAAAAAGCGAGTATGTACATACTCGCTTTTTTATTTTTATAAAGGAAGTTTAGAAAAATAAACACTTATATTTGCTTCAGTAAACTTTAGGAGTAGCTAGTTCACTAGTTTGAGAAACATCCTTAGAACCTGATATGGTTAACACCAGCGTAGGGAAAAGTTGTAATATTTTATTCAGTGTCGTTTTTCTTTTAAAGAAACGATTCTGAACTTCTTCTACAGTTTACTTTAAAATAAGTTTTATATGATAACCTTAAAAGTAAACGACACTCAAAAAGAATTTTCTAGAACACTTTCGTTACAAGATTTAGTTAATGAGCTAAAAGTTAAAACGAATGGTATTGCTATTGCAGTTAATAGTAACGTAGTGAAAAAGGAAGAGTGGACTTCACGTATGCTCCAAAATAATGATAATATTTTAATCATTAAATCTACACAAGGAGGTTAATATTTTCAGCAAACAAAATTCACAAGAATAAACAAACAACCCTAAAATGAAGAAAAAAGATACAGCACCAAAACAAGATGGTGTAACAAGGCAACCGTTTCCGAATTCAAAAAAAATATATGTTCAAGGAAAAATCCACCCGCAGATAAAAGTAGCAATGCGTGAAATTGAATTGAGCGACACTGTGGATTCGATGACTAAAAAAAGAACACCAAACGAACCCGTAACAGTGTATGATACTTCTGGACCATATACAGATCCAACAAAAGAAATTAATATTCATAATGGATTAGAGCGTATTCGTGAACAGTGGATTTTAGATAGAGGTGATGTAGAAGAGCTTAATGAATTTACTTCGGAGTATTGCAACGAACGATTAAATGATAAAAGTTTAGACCATTTACGTTTCAACTTAAAAAGTAAACCAAAAAGAGCTAAAAAAGGACATAATGTAACACAGTTACATTATGCAAAAAAAGGAATTATTACTCCAGAAATGGAATATATTGCTATTCGTGAAAATCAGCGAATAGATGAAATGACACGTTTGTCAGAGCAGCATCCAGGACAAGATTTCGGAGCGAGTATTCCTGCAAAAATTACTCCAGAATTTGTTAGAGAAGAGGTTGCTAGAGGACGTGCGGTAATTCCTTCGAATATAAACCACCCAGAAGCCGAACCTATGATTTTAGGACGTAATTTCTTGGTGAAGATAAATGCGAATATTGGTAATTCAGCCACCACCTCATCAATAGAAGAAGAAGTAGAAAAAGCAGTTTGGGCATGTCGTTGGGGAGCAGATAATATCATGGATTTATCTACAGGAAAAAATATTCATGAAACTCGTGAATGGATTATCCGTAATTCACCAGTACCAGTAGGAACTGTACCTATTTATCAAGCCTTAGAAAAAGTAAATGGAGTTGCTGAAGATTTAACTTGGGAAATATTTAGAGACACATTAATAGAACAAGCAGAGCAAGGAGTAGATTACTTTACGATTCATGCAGGAGTTCGTTTGCGTTATGTACCTATGACGGCAAAACGTATTACAGGAATTGTATCAAGAGGAGGATCTATCATGGCAAAATGGTGTTTAGCACATCATAAAGAGAGCTTTTTATACACACATTTTGAAGAGATTTGTGAAATTATGAAAGCTTATGATGTCGCTTTTTCATTAGGAGATGGTTTACGTCCTGGCTCAATTGCAGATGCAAATGACGAAGCACAGTTTGCTGAATTAGAAACCTTAGGGGAGTTAACAAAAATAGCACGTAAACATGAAGTACAATGTTTTATTGAAGGGCCTGGTCACGTACCGATGCATATGATTAAAGCGAATATGGATAAACAATTAGAAGCTTGTGATGAAGCTCCGTTTTATACCTTAGGACCTTTAACTACGGATATTGCACCAGGATACGATCATATTACCTCAGGTATTGGAGCGGCGATGATTGGATGGTTTGGTTGTGCTATGTTGTGTTATGTTACGCCAAAAGAACATTTAGGTTTGCCAAATAAAGAAGATGTACGTACAGGAGTAGTTACTTATAAATTAGCAGCTCATGCAGCTGATTTAGCAAAAGGACACCCAGGAGCGCAACACAGAGATGATGCTTTAAGTAAAGCACGTTTTGAATTCCGCTGGGAAGATCAATTCAATTTAGGATTGGATCCAGAACTAGCAAGAGAGTATCACGATGAAACCTTACCTGCTGAG
Organism: Tenacibaculum ascidiaceicola; assembly: GCF_047470925.1. Taxonomy (NCBI): domain Bacteria; kingdom Pseudomonadati; phylum Bacteroidota; class Flavobacteriia; order Flavobacteriales; family Flavobacteriaceae; genus Tenacibaculum; species Tenacibaculum ascidiaceicola. The sequence goes on along the minus strand of NZ_JAZKJP010000005.1, from coordinate 106,039 downwards.
GGAGCTAAAATTGCGCATTTTTGCTCGATGTGTGGCCCAAAATTTTGTTCTATGAAAATATCACAAGAAGTACGTGATTTTGCAGCTGAGAATAAAGTAGAAGGAGATGAAGTATTTGCAAAAGGAATGGAGGAAAAGTCTAAAGAATTTAAAGATAAAGGATCAGAAGTATACCTATAAATTCTGAACATAGAATTATGAATTACGAGTTGACAATTTCTAAATTCGTAATTCATAATTTAAAACCGATTATATGATTGTTTTAATAGCTCCAGAAAAAGACATTCCGAATGAAATTGAAATCCTTCAGCAATTATTTGAAGAAGGATTGGAATATTATCATTTCAGAAAACCTGACAAGAATTATGAAGAGCATGTAGCTTATTTGAATCAGATAGATGAAAAGTATCATGACAGAATAGTCACTCATTATTTTCATGAGCTCATCAATGAATTCAATTTAAAAGGCATTCATTTTCAAGAACAAAAAAGAATTGATGCTTTAGAGAATGGAAATGAATATTTTATAGGGTTAGATATGATAGGAAAAACAATGAGTAGTTCCTTTCATGAGCCTTCGGCATTAGAAAATTGTGATATTGAATTTGATTATCATTTATTAAGCCCTGTTTTTTCATCTATTTCAAAGAAAGGCTATGAAGGAAGAGGTTTTGATGTAAATCATATAGATAAAACGATTATAGGAATGGGAGGAATCAATATCGATACCATTGAAAAAACGTTAGCATTAGGTTTTCAAGGAATAGGAGTTTTAGGTGGAGTTTGGAATGCAGAAAAAACTGTTGAAAGTTTTAAAAATATTAAACGTCATTACGAAATTCATAATTCATAATTGAAAAATAAGACATACATATTAACGATTGCAGGTCATGACCCGTCGGGAGGAGCAGGATTGACTTCTGATGTCAAAACTTTTGAAGCACATGGTTTATATGGACTTTCGGTATGTACAGCAGTAACAGTCCAAAATGATGTGGACTTTAAAGAATGTGTTTGGATTGAAAAAGAAGTAATCATCAACCAAATTACATCTCTATTTGAACGCTTTGAAATATCAGTAGTAAAAATAGGAATCATCCAGTCTTGGAAAGTATTATTAGAAGTCGTTCATGTTCTAAAAAAACATAATCCATCCATAAAAATAGTAGTAGACCCTGTTTTAAAAGCGAGTGCAGGGTTTGATTTTCATTCTAAAGAAGAGGTAAAGGTGTTTGAAGAAGTATTACAACATTGTGACTTTATCACTCCAAATTATGATGAAATCAAGGCTTTATTTCCTGACAAATCCGTTGAAGAAACCATTGATTTTATTTCAGAAAAGACTAATGTTTATTTAAAAGGTGGACACAGAGAAGACAAAAAAGGATGGGATGAAGTATATCATAGTAAGATAGTACAGTTGAATATTCCACCGAAAGCTACATCCGTTTTTGAAAAACACGGAAGTGGTTGTGTGTTGTCTTCCGCTTTAGCTTCAAACATAGCAAAAAAACTTTCTTTAGAAGATGCATGTATACATGCGAAATGGTATACAGAACAATTTTTAAACTCTAATAAAACGCTCTTAGGAGAGCATAACTATAAATGATAAGTAAATTACATTATATAACTCAAGGGAAAACTCCAGAAGAACATTTAGAAAATATTCAAAAAGCATGTGCTTCTGGAGCAGAGTGGGTACAACTTCGATTAAAGAATCTGGATCCGAAAACTGTTTTAGAAACAGCACAAAAAGCGAGAGAAATTACGAGTCACTTTCAAACACGGTTAATTATAAACGATTACTACAAAGTAGCTAAAGAAGTCAATGCAGATGGAGTTCATTTAGGAAAAACCGATACATGTCCGTTAAAAGCTCGTGAGTATTTAGGGAAATGGTATTCCATTGGTGGGACTGCTAATACTTTAGAAGATTGTAAAATTCTATTAGAGAAAAAAGTAGATTATATTGGTTTGGGGCCTTTTCAATTTACAGAAACTAAAAAGAATTTGAGTCCTGTTTTAGGAGCTGTCGGATATCAAGTAATTTTAGAAGCGTTAAATACAACTACTCCCATCATAGCTATTGGGGGAATTACTATAGAAAATGTACCTGAAATTATAAATACAGGAGTGTATGGTGTTGCTGTGTCAGGAGCGATTACTCAAAATTTTAACTCGATTTCTACATTTCATAAAATATTAAAAGCACCTAGTACCAACGAACAAGTGTATAAGTTAGGTGATAACAAATAGTAAAAATGAACACAAAATTAACAATAGCCGATAAAATATTTACCTCTCGATTATTTACAGGAACAGGAAAATTCAGTTCTTCTGAATTAATGAGAGAAGCTTTGTTAGCTTCAGAAAGTGAACTGATAACAGTTGCTTTAAAAAGAGTAGATGTTCAAGATGAAGAAGATGATATTTTATCACATTTAAATCATTCTCGAATTAACTTATTACCGAATACCTCAGGAGTAAGAACTGCAAAGGAAGCTGTTTTTGCCGCAGAGTTATCTAGAGAAGCTTTGGAAACAAATTGGGTGAAGTTAGAAATACATCCAGATCCGAGGTATTTATTACCTGATCCTATTGAAACTTTAAAAGCGGCAGAAGAGTTAGTAAAAAAAGGATTTGTGGTAATGCCTTATATACATGCTGACCCAGTTTTATGTAAACGATTAGAAGAAGTAGGAACGCAATGTGTGATGCCTTTAGGAGCTCCCATTGGAAGTAACAAAGGATTAAAAACGTTGGAGTTTTTAGAAATTATTATTGAGCAATCAAATGTTCCAGTAGTAGTAGATGCGGGTATTGGAGCGCCTTCTCATGCAGCGTATGCTATGGAATTAGGAGCCGATGCTGTTTTGGTAAATACCGCTATTGCCGTCTCACAAAATCCAGTAGCCATGGCAAAAGCTTTTAAAAAGGCAGTAAAAGCAGGAAGAATGGCGTACGAAGCAAAACTAGCACCTGTAAGAACACAAGCAGAAGCAAGTAGTCCGTTAACGAGTTTTTTAAGTTAGCTAATAAAACTAACAATATATTATGAGTAGTTTCAAAACAGTATTCAATCAATACAATTGGGATGATACGTTGCAAAGCATTTTTAATAAAACAGCTGCAGATGTAGAAAATGCTTTATCAAAGAATAAACTTGATTTGGAAGATTTTAAAGCGCTCATTTCACCTGCAGCAAAACCTTTTTTAGAACAGATGGCTCAAAAAAGTCGTATGTTGACTAAAAAGCGCTTTGGAAATACCATTCAAATGTATGCTCCGATGTATTTGAGTAATGAATGTCAGAACATATGTACCTATTGTGGATTCAGTTTTACAAACAAGATTCCGAGGAGAACCTTAACTGATACTGAAATATTGAAAGAAGTTGCCTTTTTAAAAGAGAAAGGTTACGATCATATTTTATTGGTAACAGGTGAAGCCAATAGAACAGTAGGGGTTGATTATATTAAAAATGTAATTCAGTTGATTCGTTCTCAATTTTCAAATATTACCATTGAAGTTCAACCTTTGGATCAGGATGAATATGAATTACTAATTGAAAGTGGATTGTATGCTGTATTGGTATATCAGGAAACCTATCATCAACAAGAATATAAAAAGCATCATCCGAAAGGTAAAAAGTCAAATTTTGAGTACCGTTTGGAAACGCCTGACAGGTTAGGAAAAGCAGGAATTCATAAAATTGGTTTAGGGGCTTTGTTTGGATTAGAAGATTGGCGAGCTGATAGCTTTTTTACCGCATTACATTTGAAATATTTACAGAAAACCTATTGGAAAACGAAGTATTCAATTTCATTTCCACGATTAAGACCTCATTCAGGAGGATTAGAACCTAAGGTTGAAATGACAGATGCAGATTTGGTGCAATTAATCTGTGCATTTAGAATGCTGGATGAAGATGTAGAGTTGTCTATGTCGACCCGAGAAAGTGAAGTTTTTAGAAATAATATTGTTAATTTAGGGGCTACCTCAATGAGTGCAGAATCTAAAACAAACCCTGGGGGATATAGCGTTGAACCTCAATCGTTAGAACAATTTGAAATTTCAGACGAACGAAGTACCAAAGAAATTGTAGTAATGTTAAAAGGTCAAGGACTGGAAGTAGTTTGGAAAGATTGGGAGCATTTTAATTAAGGTAAATATACTTGTCTTGTTTTTGAATTGAAATGTAGGGAATAAAGGAATGATTAGATGAATCAGAAAATTAATAAAGTAATAAACTTAAATAGTTCAGAGTTTAAATATGATCTTATATTTATACCTATAAGATCTTATATATCTCATACAGAGAAAGCTTTAAACGAATATAAAAAGAAACTTAAAGAAGAATCTGAAATATTAGAGGCAGAAAAAGGACATAATCCAAAATCTTTAGAGATATACATTTGTAATTACTTTTCTAATATTCAATTAGAATCAATTTTCACAACTCTCTTTTCTATGCTTGAACAAGAATTAAAAAAAATTTGCGAGCTGGCTCAATCTATTAAATTATATAATTTAAAATTAAAAGATTTATCAGGGAATAATGATGTTGAAAAAGCAAGAAAATATATAGTGAAAGTTATGGATGTTAATCTTGATAGGTTTAATGATGATTGGATATTAATAAAAAAGCATCAAGAAATAAGAAATTCATTTACACATAGACAAGGCAAATTAAGAGAAAATAATGAAATAGAAAAGTTTAGAAGACAATATGAAAAATTAAAAATTTCTATAAATGAAGATCGGGTTTTTATTATTGAATCTTCAAAATTCCTTTTAGAATTTATAGATTTAACAGTTCGTTTTTTATATAGGGTGTGTGATGAAATTGTTGATAAGAATGAGGATTTAATGTTATTAAGAGAATAATAAATGTTAACCAAAGAAGAACAAAAACAATACAATCGTCATTTAATTCTCGATAAAATAGGAGAAGAAGGGCAACTAAAACTAAAACAAGCCAAGGTATTAGTAATAGGAGCAGGTGGACTGGGTTGTCCTGTACTACAATATTTAACAGCAGCTGGTATCGGAACGATTGGAATTATAGATGATGATGTAATAGATCAAAGTAATTTACAGCGTCAGGTTTTATATACGATAGATGATATAGGAAAGTCAAAAGCGCAAACAGCGGCAAATAGGTTATCAAAATTAAATCCGTTTGTTCAGTTTCATGTCTATCAAGAGAAATTAACCAATCAGAACGCCATTTCTTTATTTGAAAAATATGATGTAATTGTAGATGGGAGCGATAATTTTGCTACTCGTTATTTAACCAACGATGCCGCAGTACTTACTCAAAAACCATTAGTATATGGAGCTATTTTTAAATTTGAAGGACAAGTAAGTGTGTTCAATTATCAAGGAAGTGCTACGTATCGATGTTTATATCCAACGCCACCCAAACCAGAAGAATCACCCAATTGTTCAGAAATTGGTGTTATAGGAGTGTTACCCGGAATTATAGGGAGTTTACAAGCCAATGAAACCATTAAAATTATTTGTGGAATAGGAGAAGTGTTAGCAAACAAATTATTGATGTATGATACCTTAAGCATGCGTCAAATGATCTTAAAATTTGAAAAGACTGATAAAGCAGAGGTTAATGAGTTAGATAAAGATTATGAATTCTTTTGCGGAATTAAATCAACTACCCATGAAATAACTTTGGAAGAACTACAAAAGAATCAGTCAGCATATAATTTACTAGATGTTCGGGAAGATTGGGAACGAGAACAACATCATATTGGTGGACAACATATTCCGTTAGGAGAACTTTCTAATAGATATCAAGAAATAGCAACAGACAAACCTGTAGTGGTTTATTGCAAATCAGGAGTACGTAGCCAACGAGCGATTGAATTTTTAGAGGAAAAATACGATATTGTTACTTTTATAAACTTAAAGGGAGGGCTATAAGTTTTATTGCGTATGGTTTATCGCAAGTAGTGACGCTTTATTTTGAAAGATCTGCCTTGCTACTGAGCAAATGCTTTTAATTGCTTCGCAAGGTTTATTATAGTATATAAAAAATTCCTACCACTAAAATAATGAGTAAAATCTATTGGAGTTGTATCTAAATGCAAAATAAATTTCTGTTTTTTTTAAGTTAATAATTTTATTCTACAATAAAGGCTTAAAATTATTTATGTACAGAATTATTTTGTCAATAGAAATTAACAGTATTTTAAGTAATTTTTATATAAAAAAGTATTATAAAGTAATAAAGCTTTGTTGTGATTACATTTTTCACTTAATTTGCAGACTATTAAAGGGGAATAAAAGATTAAGTCTACTATATAAAAACTATGTTAAAGAAAATTGCTGTTTTCTTTCTTTTGTGGTTGTTTACTATTCAGGTAACGATTGCATCAGAAGGCCATAATGCTGTTAAAGAAACAATTAAAGATAGCTTAAAAGTTAAGCGAGTAATAAACTCTTTTTCTAATTCTTTATTAAAAGAAACTTATGAAATAGAGACTTCACAAAAAGTAAAAGAATTTTCTTGGCCCAATATTAAAAAGTGGTATCCAACTTCTTCACTTGTAGTTAATGATAGAGATAAAGCGTTAGCTTCATTTGAACAAATTGAAAAACATGAATCTTGGGTAGACAATTTTTCTAATGAAGATATAAAAGAACTTCCTGTTGGTGTTAAGCATACTAGAGAGAATATTCAATATGCCATAGGAATAACACAAGCTAATATTTATAAAGACTATACAGAGTTAACTGTTTTTGCAAGGGTGCGTTTGCCGCAAACTAATGAAAACGGTTATCCTGTAGAGCTATTTTTTGGAGCTAATAATGTGAAGTTATCCCATGATGGAGGTATTGTCGGAGACGCCAACTTAGTATTGTTAGGAGATATGCATATACCTTTTAATGGAGGCAAATGGATGCTAACTTTAAAAGGAGGGTTTGATTATAGAACAGGTGTAACACAAAATAAAACATATGTAACAATTAATTGTGATGGTGTTAAAGAGCTGGGGATAGAAGGAGAGGTCGAGTTTTCAAGAGAATTGATTGTACCTTTAGAGGAAAATGGAGAAGTAAACGAAGGTAAAACAAAAGTTCCTTATAAAGTAGAAACAGAAAACGGAACGCAAACCCTCCAGGTACCTTATCGTGTAAAAGGAGCTTTTAAAGCTATTGCTTCAGATTGGAATGATTTATTGGTTGGAATAAGTTTACAACCTTTTGTTTTAGCTAAAAAGAGAAATAAAAAAGATTATGATGGTAATTTTCAATTCTATTTAAATGAAGCTGTTTTAGATTTTAGTGACTTACGAAATTCTCCTAGTGTTAAATTCCCTGAACATTATCATAAAAACGGATTATTACTACCAAATCAAAATATTTGGAGAGGAGTTTATGTAAACACCTTAGATGTAAAACTACCTAAAGAGTTTAAAACTTCAAAAACTATTTCTAAAGGAGATAAGAGAATAGCTTTCGGAGCTCATAACTTATTAATTGACGGTCATGGAGTTTCAGGTTCTTTTTATGCAGAAAACATTTTTCCATTAAATGAAGGAAGAACAAATAAAGAAAAAGCTTGGGCATACTCTTTAGATAAAATAGAAATATCGTTAGCAGCAAATAAATTAATTGGGGCGTCTTTTGATGGACGTATTCAGTTACCCATTTCAAAATCTGAAAAGAAAAATGAAAAATTAGGTTTAAGATATACGGGTATTATCTCTGAAGAAGAATACCTATTGAATGTACGTAATGATTCTGTTATTGATTTTAATATATGGAAAGCTAAAGGGGAGCTATTACCCAACAGTGCTATTGAATTAAAAATAAAAGAAGGAGAGTTCAAGCCAAAAGCAACGTTACATGGTCGTTTAGCAATTAGTGCAAATCAAGTAAAAAGTCTAGAGAACGAAGGAGACTCGTTAGTAGATAGTTTAGGTAAAAAGAAATTAGTTGAGTTTAAAGGAATAGTTTTTCAAAACTTAGTTTTACAGACTGAAAGTCCAGTCTTTTCGGTTGATTATATGGGGTATCGAGATAAGGTAGCTCTAGCTGGATTCCCAGTTTCTATAGAAAATATAGGAATTACAGCAAATAAAACAAATGCAAACTTATATTTTGACCTAGGGATTAACCTAATGGGAGAAAGTAATGGTTTTGCAGCAAAAACTAGTTTAGGTATTATAGGGGCTTATGAGGAAGAAAATTACAGACAAAAATGGAAGTTTCAGCAAATAGAACTTAATGCTATAGCCTTAAAAGCTGACTTAGGAGGCTTCTCTATGGAAGGAAACCTAACATTAATGAATGACGACCCAGAGTATGGTAACGGTTTTGCAGCTAATTTGAAGGCTGAGTTTAAGTCAGGAAATGGGATCAAGGTAGGGGCTAAAGGAGTTTTCGGAAAAACTACTTTTAGGTATTGGCAATTTGAAGCGATGGTGGATAATTTACCTCCTGGGACAGGGTCAGGAATATTGAATTTAGAAGGTTTTTCAGGGGGGGCTTCTTATCGAATGAAGCGTACAGATTTTTCATCTTCTTTTTCACCTTCAGGTATAGGTTATGTTCCAGATAGCAAGGTTGGTTTAGGAGTTAAAGCTATGGTAATGTTTAATGCAGTTAAGAAAGAATTAGTAAAAGGAGGAGCGGGGTTTGAAATAGTTTTTAACAGCAAAGGAGGTGTTGATTTTTTAGGTTTTTATGGGCAAGCAACGCTTATGGGAGTGGAGATTCCAGGAATGGGAAAAGTAAGTGAGTTAATGTCAAAGCTGAAGGAAAATACTGTAGCCAAAGAAAAATTTTTAGGGGTAACTAAAGAGAATATAGATAATTCTTGGACAGGAAGAAATCTCTTAAATAAAGCATCAGGAGATTTCCCACAGGTGCCAACAGATAAGATGGCCATTAGTGCCAAAGTTGGAATTACCTATGACTTTCAAAATGATGTACTTCACGGTGAGTTAGATGCTTATGTAAATGTAGCTGGTGGTTTTGTAGAAGGAAGAGGAACTGGTGGTAGAGCAGGTTGGGCGGTGTTACACTTTTCACCAGAAGATTGGTATATATATGTAGGTACACCCGAGGATCGTTTAGGTTTACGTATAGGCGTTGGCCCTGTAAGTGTAGAGTCAGGAGGGTACTTTATGGTAGGGTCTAAATTACCGGGATCGCCACCACCTCCACCTATAGTTGCTGAAATTTTAGGAGTTGATGCCAATGAACTTGATTACATGCGAGATGAAAATAGTTTAAGTAATGGGGGAGGTTTTGCTTTTGGAGCAGATATATCGATAGATACAGGAGATTTACGCTTTTTAATCTTTTATGCTCGTTTTCAGGCCGGAGCAGGTTTTGATATTATGTTAAAAGATTATAAAGAAGCTCGATGTTCTAATACAGGTGATCAGGTTGGAATTAATGGGTGGTATGCTAATGGACAAGCGTATGTATACTTACAAGGAGAATTAGGTATTCATGTTAAATTATTTTTTGTCAATAAAAAAATTCCAATAATTAAAGCAGGAGCTGCTGTTTTACTTCAAGCAAAAGCTCCAAACCCTGTATGGATGAGAGGGTATGTTGGTGGACATTTCAGTGTACTAGGAGGTTTAGTAAAGGGAAGGTTTAGATTCAAATTAACATTAGGAGAAGAATGTGTATTTGAAAATGCATCGCCGTTAGGTGGACTCAAAATAATTACAGATGTAACACCAGATGATGGAGGCAAAGATGTAGATGTATTTGCTATACCTCAGGCTACTTTTAGTATGAAGGTTGGGGAGCCAATTGTTATACCAGAAGACGAAGGAGATAAAACGTATAAAATCATTCTTGAAAAATACAGAATACTACATAAAGGGAAAGAGATACCGGGAGTAATAGAATGGTCTAATTATAAAGATAGAGCCAACTTTATTTCTACTGATATTTTACCACCTAATGAAGAATTAACTGTTGAAGTGGAAGTAAGTTTTAAAGAAAAAGTAAAAGGAATCTTTAAAACAATAATGATTGATGGTAAAAAAGCTATTGAAATAGAAGAAAGAACCTTTGTTACAGGAGGAGCACCAACAGTAATTCCACTACATAATATTACATATGCATATCCTGTTTTAGATCAAAAGTATTTTTTAGAGAAAGAATATGATAAAGGGTATATCCAATTAAAAAGAGGACAAGACTATCTATTCGATGATACGCAATGGAAGAGTCATATAGCGTATGAAAAAGAAGGAGAATTACCCGTGAAAAATGAGTTTAATTACAATACATCAGATAATGTACTTACATACGATTTACCTAATGTAGTACAATCATCTAAATATCATTTAAGTATTGTAAGTGAGCCAAAAGGTGCTATATCTAGCACCAAGGTTGCATCAAAAGAGAATAATACTTCTGAAAATGAAAGCTCTTATAATAATAATGTAGAAAGTACTGAAGTAGAAGTTAAACAAAGTAAAGCTGAAAATATTTCAAAGGATGGAGAGATAGAAAGATTAGCTTATGATTTTAGTACTTCGAAATATAAAACGTTCAAGGATAAAATAAACTCAATAAATACAAAGGAATATAACTGGGGAAAACTTTATTCAGATGTTATTTATTTAAGTAATAGAATAGAGAGCCATGAACCATTTGATATAGTAGAACTGTTAGGAACAAGCTACACAGATAATGTTCCTTTAGTAACTATAGAAGCAACTTTACAAGACGATTATTTTGAAGAAGATATAAATCCACCATTGTATGCAAAATATCCTTTAGGAGGTTACCGAGTAAAAAGACGTGACGAAAGCGAATTGGGAGCGCCTCCAAAATATGCACTTCCATTATTAAACAGCTATGTAAGTAATGCAGAGTATGAAGTAAATAAAAAGATGCTAGAAACGACGTTTCCTTTCAGATATAATTTAGGGTACGTATATAAACAAGACTGGATAGATATACAATCACAAATAGTAAATGATTACAGTGACGGAATTATAAACGATGGAAATTCAGTATTGGAATTTTTAGATAAGAATTATCTATTTATGAGGTATGGAGAGTATAAAATAAAACTGATCTATACATTACCAAGTGGTATTAAAGGAACCAATACTATTTATAAGTTTAAAAACCCTAATAAGTTTAGGTAGTAATTTAAAATATTAATTAGAGGCTTTAAAAAAGATAAAAGAACATGAAAAAACAGTTTATTGTTTGTAAGATATTGTTTTTCGTAGCTATGAGTTTTTTGTTTCCTATGAGTTCTTTAGCTCAAATAAATGAAACAAATGTACAAATACTTGCTAGAGTGCAAAAAGATAAAGTTTTATTACGATGGGCGGCAACTACAGCAAATGCATGGAAGAAGACAAACAAGAGTGGTTTTACATTAGAAAAATACGTGCTTTCTCGTGATGGTAAACGATTACCAAGTCTAGAAAAAGTATGGGCAAAAAACATACAAGCAGACCCTATTGAAACTTGGCAAGAAATTGTAGAAAAAGATAACAATGCAGCAATCATAGCACAAGCATTATTCGGTGAAAGTTTTTTTATACAAGGAGGAAGTGAAGGGCAATTGGCAGATATTTACAATTTAGTGAATGAAAATGAACAACGTTTTTCATTTTCTTTATTAGCGGCTGATATGAGTTTTGAAGCAGCAAAAAAAGCAGGTTGGGGGTTTGAAGACACGGATGTAAAGCTTCATGAGAAATATGTGTACAAGATTAAACCAGCAATTATAGAAAGCGCTTCAAAAACTATTAAAATAAAAGGGACAGCTGCTATAGCTAGTATTAAAGATTATGAACCGCTACCAGCCCCTATAGATTTTCAGGGGATTTTTGGAGATAAAAATGTAATTCTAACATGGGAATACCAACTGTTTAAAACTATATATACCTCCTATAATTTAGAGCGTTCAGAAGATGGTGTAAATTTCAGACCTTTAAGCAAAGAACCTTTGGTGAACTTGAATGATAAACCTGAAGCTCCAGCAAAACGTATGTTTTATATTGATTCCTTAGCAAATAATACAAAGGCGTATTATTATAGAGTTAACGGAATTTCCCCGTTTGGAGAAAAAGGATTGTATTCTAAAATAATTTCAGGAGAAGGAAAACCTATTTTGCCTTACACGCCTAGAGTTTTTGATGTACAACTTACCAAAAATACCAATGAAGCAATAATTACATGGGAGTTTCCCAAAAAAGGAGAAACATTGCTAGAAAAATTCCAACTACTAATCGCCCCAATGGATAAAGGTCCTTACATCGTGGCTGTAGATAACATTTCTCCGCAACAACGTAAACTTACCTATTCCAAACTACAAGCTTCAAACTATGTTAAAATAAAAGCAATAGGAAAAGATCCAAAACAAGAAAAAACATCGTTTTCAACACTGATACAACCTTTAGATAGGACTCCTCCAGCTATACCTACAGAATTAAGCGGAAAGATAGATAGTTTAGGTGTGGTTCACATAACTTGGAAACAAAATATAGAACCTGATTTCTTAGGGTATAGAGTTTTTAGAGGTTTCTTAAAAGATGAAGAACCTTCTCAAATAACAGTATCACCTATAACTCAAAACAGTTTTATTGATACAGTAAAAGTGAAAAATTTAAATTCAGAGGTTTTTTACAGTATAGTAGCTGTTGATAAACGTTACAATCACTCCGAAAAATCAGAGGTGTTAATATTAGAAAAGCCTGATTTAATACCACCAACAGCTCCAGTTTTTTCAGGATATAAAATAAAAGAAGGAAAAATCATAATAGAATGGATACCTTCTTCAGAAGAAAAAGCAACACATGTTTTACTAAGAGAAAACCTTACTGAAAATAAGGAACGAGAAACTGTATTTAGTACTAATGACTCAGTTCGTCAATACATAGATACTAAATTGAAACCTAATAATAGATATCGATATCATATCAAAGCCATTGATAAAAGTGGGTTGACTTCACTTCCTTCAACTCCTTTAACTATTGAAATGGTCAACTTAGTACCAAAAGAATATGTACGAGGGTTAGATTACGTGGTGAATAGAGAAACAAATCATATAGAACTTTTTTGGAGAGCAAATAAAGAGGAAATAGCTGAATACACTATTTATAAACAGTTAAAAGAGAAACAACCGAGTACCTGGCGTATTTTACCAGCTAACATTAAAACAGTTATAGATAAAGAAGTAAGCCCTAATGAAACTTACGTTTATTACATAAGAGCAACACTGAAACAAGGTGGTTATGCAAAAGTTAAAAAAATTGAAGTAAAATTTTAGAAGATGAAAAGGATTTTGTTTTTTATATTCTGCTTAGTTTCTATGAATTCTCTTCTAGGACAAGAATATAGGTTAAGAATTAATGGTAATATTACGACAATAGGAGCGTCAGCTACATGTAGACATCAGTTTTTAATACAGAAAAAATCAAATAATGGTAAAAAAGAAACCATTTTAGATAAATATTTAGAGAAAAAAAGAAATCATACTTTTGAGATTGATGTTACTAAAACTTATCCTATAGGCGAAATAAGAAATTTGAAAACCATTGTTTTTTCTGCTAAGAGAGGAAGACGAGGTTTTTGGGGTGGATGTAAAAATTATGGTAGCTCTTATCAAGAATATACAACAGACTCGAAATGTGATTTATATACAATAAATGATGTTTTTAAAGGAGACAGAGATCCTCTTACTACAAACAATACGCTAACAGTTTCTTTAAATCCTATAATTAACATAAAGCAATCTATTAATGATTTAATAGGTTACGAAGATAATGTAACTGTAAGTGTAGAAACTAATTCCGTAGGTTTTGACTCATCGGTATACAATTGGCAATATCAAGTAGTAGCAAGCGGTCCTATAAATAATAATGCGTGGATAAACATGTCTGCTCATACTAATGTAAATGGAAAATCATCATTTACAATAAAACCATCGTCATTTTTACCTGCAGATGCTATAGGTAAAAAAATATATTTTAGAATTACCACTTGTAATTCTCAAGAGTCAGAAAATATTATTTTTTATAGACTAACAAAGTCTGCACCTCACTTTGAAAATGCATTAACAAAAGATGTGACATGTTTCGAAGAGACAGATGGAAATGTAACTTTCTTATTTGACAGGAATCCTAGTTCAAATGAAAAATTGAGTATAAGTGTAAAGAATATTACTGAAAATACAGATCATAGTGTTTCTAATATTGAAAATGATATTCTAAATAAAGAGTATAGTATAAACAATTTACCTCCAGGTGACTATGAAGCAGAAGTAATAGGTGGAGGAATATTAGCTTATAATGGTGAACTCTGGAATACTTTTAGTGAGTCCTCAACTCATAAAATTAATTTTACTGTACGAGAACCTAAACCAGTAGAATTTTCTGTTACTCCAACCAATGTTTGGTGTCATGGAGGTAGTGATGGTGCTATAATTATAAAAGCTAAAGGAGGGCAAGACAGAGCAAAATACAAATACTTACTGAGAGAAACAGGAGATATAAGTCCGGTAGTAGAAAGTGATTGGGTTGAATTTACAAATTTGGCAACATTTACAGGAACATTTCCAAATGTTACTTTTGAAGCTACAGAAGTAATTACTGGAAAACTAGCGGGCAATTACACCTTACAAATAAAAGATGCCAATAATTGTATAGCCAAAAGAATTGTTAGAGACGGTGCAGGGAATATTATTGGTTTAGCAGAAGAAAAAATTGAAATTATAGAAATTAAGCAGCCTGAAAAACCTGTAAGCATAGATTTTGTATATGAAAAGCAACCCACAGCTTTTGGGTTTTCTGATGGAGAAATTCGTGCACAAATAACAGGAGGAACTTCATTACCTAATGGGAAGTACAATTATACGTGGAAACACGAAAATGGTACCACATGGAACACCTTTAGTGATATTGTAAATGCAGATGGTTGGTATTTAACGTTAACAAATGCTATTGCAGGAAAATATAGTCTAACTATAACAGATGCAAATTATAATAGTGCTACAAATAAAGAAGGTTGTACAGTAGCAAATGCAGAGTATGTATTGCAAGAACCACCAAAGTTAATGTTGAAAATAGAAGAAACTAATTTCATTTCTTGTAATAGTAGCAATACTTATGGAGATCCATCTAGTGATGGAGAACTTACAGCTATAGCTTCAGGAGGAGTCCATTTTAGCCCACTTATACAAGGTGAGTACAAATATAAATACACATGGAAAAAGAAAGACGCATCTGGTGTTTATCAAATCATACCTGGAGAAATAGGAAACGTACTTGAAAATAGAGGAGCAGGAGAATATGCAGTTAATATTGAAGATGCTAATGGAATTATTATAGGAAGTTATAACAAAAATACATTAGTGAGTCCAACAGATAAAGAATACGAGCTACAGCAGCCAGAGTTATTAAAAATAACATACACTAAACAAGATGTATTTTGTCATAAAGGAACTGACGGAGCTATTAATGCAACAATAACAGGAGGAACGGGGAACTATACCATCTCTTGGAATACAGGAGAAACTATAGAAGATATATCTAATCTAGTAGCTGGAGACTATACTATTGAAGTAACTGATGAAAGAGGTTGTCAAGTTCAAGAAACAATAACAATTGAAGAACCTCAGAATCCTATTAATATAAATTATAACTTTTTTGAACCAACATTCGCTGGTGCTACAAACGGATGGATTAAAGCAACAATAACAGGCGGTACTCCTCTAAACGATGGCTCTTATACTTATACATGGCAAGATGCGAATGGAAATAATTTAAATACTCAGGTAACTGCAAGATTTAATGCTGGGAGTTATGAATTAACACTCAATAATATTGGTGAAGGAACGTATAAGTTAACAATTCAAGATAAAAACTACTCTTTAGCAGTTGATAAAAAAGGGTGTACTGTAATAGAAAGTGAATATTATATTGAAGATCCTGAACCGTTAAAAGCAAGTATTGAATTAAGAAAACCAATTTCATGTAATAGTAGTAATAGTTACGGAGACCCTTTTTCTGATGGCGTTTTAGAAGTAATAGCTGAAGGAGGAATAAAACTACAACCCAATGAAAATAATGGTTTACCTTATTACTATACTTGGAAAAAAGAAACAAGTCCAGGAGTATGGACAATATTGACTACACAAACATCAAATATAGCAAGCGGTTTAGATGCAGGAAATTATGCAGTAAATATAAAAGATGCTAATGGAATTATTTTAGGTGTATATAAAAATAATGTATTAGAAACCCCAACAGATGTAACATATAATTTTGAAGAACCACCATTGCTGGAATTAACTTTTGAAAAGCAAGATGTGTATTGTTACGAAGGTAGTGATGGTTGGGCAAAAGCAATCATTAAAGGAGGAATACCTCCATATAACATCGAGTGGGAAAGAGGAAACAAAGTAGCACAAATAAATTCCTTAACAAAAGGAGAGTATAGTGTAACGGTTACAGATACTAGAGGTTGTCAAGTAACGGGGAGTATTTTAATAAAACAACCAGAGAATCCAATAAGTATAGATTTTACAGCTTTTGCTACGCCTTCTACTGGAGGAGCATCTGATGGTTGGATACAAGCAGAGATAGAAGGAGGAACCTCTTTTACAGATGGTAGTTATACTTACTATTGGCAAGATGAAAAAGGAACAATATTGAATGGACAAACTGAAACAAGTATTGTAAACGGTAAATTTCAAATAAAAATGAATAACATACCGAAGGGGATTTATCATTTAACGATTGAAGATGCAAATTATGTTTCAGCTACTACAAAAGAAGGGTGTACCCATATAGAAGAAGAGTTTATTTTATACGATCCCATAGAAGCTACTATTAGTATTGAAAATCCTATTTCATGTAATCAGAATAATAAGTTTAACAATCCTTATGCCGATGGGGCTTTGAAGGCGAGTGTAACTGGAGGTTTACCTTTTAGTACAGGACAGTCGTACATATATTATTGGAAAAAGAAAAACAGTAGTGGAGTATATGAAGATTTTAATCAAAATAATCCAATAGCTACTGATTTATCAACAGGAGAATATGCTTTAAATGTAGAAGATAGCAGAGGAGTTATAATAGGTGTTTATGAAAGTTTACAGTTAATCAATCCATCAGATGTATTGTTTAGCTTTGAAGAACCAGAATTACTTGCACTATCGTTATCTGCTACAGAAATTTCTTGTGATACAGGAAATGATGGAACAGCAACTGTAGCTATTTCAGGAGGAATACCTCCTTATAATATACAGTGGTCTAATGGAGCAACAACAGCAACAGCAGAACATTTAATAGCAGGAAACCATTTGGTATTTGTTACTGATGCTAGAGGTTGTGAAGTAACAGGAAGTATTACAATCGGACAGCCAGGAGGATTAAAAATTGAAGTAAATAAAAAGAATCCTACTTGTTATGGAGCAAATGATGGAACCATTTATCTTGATATTTCAGGAGGAGAAGCGCCATATACTTACATGTGGGACACAGGAGAAAAAGCTACAAGCTTACTGAATTTGATAGAAGGAATTTATAAGTTTTCATTAATAGATGCTAATGGATGTAAAGCTTTTGCAGAAGTAAAATTAGAGAATCCTGAAAAATTAATTATGGACTTGGGGAGTGACAAGACCTTATGTATAGATCAAACCTATGTTTTAGATGCTAGTATTGATGATGAAAATGCAACATACAGTTGGATATCAAGTAATGGGTTTAACTCAAAAGAAGCATCAATAACTATAACAAAAGAAGGGACTTATACTGCTACTGTAACATCTTCATTGGGTTGTGTGGCAACTGATACCATAATAATTAATTACAGTAACCAAGAAATAAACGCTGAGTTTTTAATGTCGTCACAAGCGTATATTAATGAAGAAGTGGTTGTGTTTCATACAAGTAATCCTACTCCTGAATCTTTTGAATGGATGTTGCCAGACGAAGCAAAAGTAGTAGAAGAGAAGGAAAATACAGTAGTTCTTAGTTTTTCTAAAGCAGGAGCCTATGAAGTTGGATTATTAACAAAAGTTGGCGACTGTGTACAAGAAATATACAAAAAAGTAGTAGTTGAAGAGGAAAGTAGTTTAGTCGACCCAGGAGATACAGAAACTCCATTTATTGAAGCGTTTAGTATTTCTCCAAATCCAAATAAAGGAAGTTTTTCGGTTAGTATAGATTTAGTAGAAGCGACACCTATTTCTCTCCGTATTTTTAACACACAAGGGCAATTTATAACGAAGTATATACCTAATGAGACATTAGAAGAATATAGTATTCCGTTTACAATGAATTTAGCTTCAGGAATGTATGTTGTAGTGTTAGAAACAGCAAAGCAAACACAGGTAAAAAGAATGATTGTAGATTAAAAGAATGAAGAAAGCTTACAACTATACATATATTTTACTAGCAGTAGTTTTTGTGATGACTGCATGTTATAAAGAGACTCCAATTTTTATAAAAACGGATTTTGAAACTTCTTTTGTTAATGATGATGAGTCTGTGCCTGTACAAATAAGTATTCGAAACAAAACTGAAGGGGCAGATACTTATGAATGGGTTTTTGAAGGAGCAACAGTAGCTTCTTCATCAGATAAAAACCCAGGAGGTATTGAATATACGAAAGCAGGAACATACACAATAACCTTAAAAGCCTCTAATGTTGACGGTTTGGAAGAAACGTTAACAAAAGAGATTACTATTGTAGAAGGAATAGATATACAGTTTTCAACAGAAATAATTAAAAGTAATTATCCTCCAGTAGAAGTAAAACTAACAAATAATACAATTGGAGAAGATTTAACGTATCAATGGACCTTTGAAGGAGGAAAACCAGCAAATTCATCTGATAAAAATCCGACTAATGTAGTATTTGAAACCCCAGGAGATCACCGTATACAAGTTGAGGTGTCAAATGGTTTTGAAATTATTACCAAAGAAGAAACTATAACAGTTTTACCAGATATTGATATAGATTTTGGATGGGAAGTTGATTTTTTTGATGATGATTATCAAGCTCCAGTAACTATTACTTTACAAAATAAAACAACCGATGCTTTAAGTTATCAATGGGCTTTTGAAGGTGGAACACCTAGTAACAGTATAGAAGAAAATCCAGAGATTACTTTTCAAAATGTAGGGACATATACAATTAAGTTGATTGCTTCTAATGGGAAGGCAGAAAAAACAATAACAAAAACTATACAGGTTAAACCAAATACAAATTTAAGAACATTCACAGATGTTAAGTTAGGAATTAACTCTGCTCATAGTAGCAATAATGTGGGCGCCTTTTT
Organism: Tenacibaculum ascidiaceicola; assembly: GCF_047470925.1. Lineage (NCBI taxonomy): Bacteria > Pseudomonadati > Bacteroidota > Flavobacteriia > Flavobacteriales > Flavobacteriaceae > Tenacibaculum > Tenacibaculum ascidiaceicola. The sequence goes on along the minus strand of NZ_JAZKJP010000005.1, from coordinate 86,730 downwards.
TTCAACAGAATTAAGAAAAATAGTTACAGCAAGTGAAGTTACTGAAGAAAACGGATCTAAAATAGATCTCGTTTTTCTGGGACTTAGTAATGGTTTTACCTATAATAAATTTCTGTCACCAACCGAAGCAGGTTCCAATGGTTTTGTAGCAATCCCTAATGCACAACACACGAAATTAATTAACTCTCAAGAAACCTGTAGCTGTGGGGTAAGTTTTAGTGTTGCTCAATTTGATGCAATGAAAAATGACATTCCTTTACAAACTATAACAATTACGGAAACTCCAAACGGATTATTACATTTTGATAGTACCATGAAACCAAGAATTGTACTGTTTCAAACTGCTGATGGAAGAAAAGGAGCCATAAAAATAAAGGAGTTTGTAGATAACGGAAGTAACTCATACATCCTTTGTGATATTAAAGTTCAAAAATTGCCTTAGAATGAATTTATCGAAATTAAAATATAGATTAAAACAAGCATTATTTTTTTATTGCTTACTTCTAGTTGTAGGAGTATATGCGCAACGTTATCCAGTACAAGTAACTCAAACCATTATTCCACCATATTCAACAAAATTAAGTGACTATGCAACGGCAAGCGATGTTAAGTTTCGTTTAAACCTATTGTTAACCGATGTGGTAGCTAATAACAAACAAGTACGATTAAAGCTACGTATAAAAGGAAATGGTTTTGATATTCAATCAACAGACTTTGTTGCAGGAGCTTCGCAGGTAATTTTGAATGGAGGAGTACTACAGCAGTTTACAAATATAGATTTAGCTGCTTACTTTCAACCTAATAATTTAATAGGTATTTCACCTCAGCAGTATAATAAACCTTTGCCAGAAGGAATGTACTCCTTTTGTTGGGAAGTGTACGATGCATATTCAAATCAACAATTAAATCATCCAACAGCAGGCTGCTCTAATGTATATTTATTATTAAACGATCCACCGTTTTTAAATTTACCATATAAAGGAGACCAAATAGTGGCGCAAGATCCGATGAATATTATTTTTCAATGGACGCCAAGACATACCAATGCTACTAATGTATCGTACGAATTTGAGTTACGAGAATTATGGGATACACAAATAAATCCGCAAGCAGCTTTTTTAGCATCGCCTAACTATTACTCAGAAACTACGTATACAACTACTTTATTATACAATATAGGAAAACCTACTTTATTACCTAATAGAAGATATGGTTGGCGAGTAAAAGCCAAATCTACTACAGGAGTTAGTGAAAACTCAATTTTTAAAAATGATGGTTATAGCGAAATTTATTACTTTACCTATACCAATGCCTGTTATCCACCAACTTTTGTATTGTCAGAAGTAGTAGCCAAAGATAGAGTTAAACTTACTTGGCAAGGACACCCAGACCATAAAAAATACCATGTACAATATAAAAGAGCAGATATACCCGATGCTGAATGGTTTGAAGTATATACTTATAACACACAAGCACAAATAAGTAATTTACGAGAAGGAAAAACGTATATGTTTCGAGTTGGAGGTACTTGTAATGAACTGACAGATTTTGACCAAAACTATTCATACAGTCATATGAGTCAGTTTACCATGCCTGCAAAAGACGAAATGGGGAGTAGTTATAACTGCGGAATTATTCCAGAAATACAAATTGATAATAACGATCCACTAAAAAATATAGGGATAAATGAAACCTTCACCGCAGGTGATTTTCCTGTAACAGTTAAACAAGTACAAGGAGGAAACGGAATCTTTACAGGAGTAGGGTACATCGTAGTTCCTTATTTAGGGGACACTAAAATAGCGGTAACCTTTGATGCTATAAGTATCAATACCGATTATCAATTGATAGAAGGTGTAGTAAAAACGACCTACGACCCAACTTGGGGAGACATGGAAGATACTAATGACTGGACTCATGGTGGAACCGGAAACTCAGAATCAACTAAGGTAGATTTCCCAGTTTCAGATGTACAGATAGATCCGAATGGAGATATATTAGTTATAGGAGAAAATGGAGAAGTGGTAGAGTTACCTGGAGGGGAAGATATTGTAATAACAGATAGTAACGGACAAGTTTGGGCGGTTGATGAAGAAGGTAATGTAACTCCGCAAGGAACACAAGCGGAAGGGGGAGCTAGCAATCCAGAAAATACCAATGGTGTTAATACCAATGGTCAAGCTACTGCCATATCAGCCAAAGGAGTAATAGTAACCTTTAAAAAAGCATCCAATAGTAAATATGGGTTTGATAGCTACGAAAGTAACTATAGTGCTACGAAAGATTTATACAAAAAATTAGGTAACAATTATTATGTTCCTTATAAAGCTGTTGCAAAAAACGATACAGAAACTATTGTAGCGAATTTAGCTATTACAGATAGCAAAATTAAACCTCAAGACATTGTTTTTAAAACAAAAGAAGGAGTAGCTATTACAAAAATAGATAGTACAGCTACTTCTTACACCTTACAATTAAAAGGAATTTTTGACGATGCTGAAATAGAAACCCAAGCCTTAGTAAAACAAGGAACTAAATATGAGGTTGCAGGTGCTCTTATACAATACCAAGCAACTTCTAAAAACGTAAAAGTAGTTTTAGTCAATACAAGTAATAGTAATACAAGGAACATAAAAGAATCGTTACAAAACATATATCAACAAGCAATGGTAAACCTTACCATTACTGAAATTAACGATTTTAAAAACGATTTAGAAACCTTAACTCCAAACGGAATCATACAAAGTGGAGAAAGTGGTTTCGCAGCACAATATACCGAACAACAACGTCAAATAAATAATAAGCTAAAGCAGCATCCACAATACCAGCAAGATGCTTATTATTTGATTGTAACAGACAAAACACCTTCTTCTACTAGCGAAAAAGGATTAATGCCTTTAGGTAGGCAGTTTGGGTATGTGTATACTACCAACTGTTCAACTGTAGACTGTGTAGCATTGACTGCTGCTCACGAGTTAGGGCACGGAGCTTTCCAATTAAAGCACCCGTTCTCTTCACATAGCTATCAATATGCGCAAAAAGCTACTAATTGGTTACTTGATTATAAAGATGGAACAAAACTTCCTTTTGTACATTGGCAAGCCATACACAACCCTAAATTACGTATCGGAGTTTTTGATAGAGATAGTGAGGGGCAAAATACAGTTATATCAGGTATTCCAAAAGAATTTGCAAACCCTGATGGTACTTTTACTTTCTTAACTATGAATGGAAGTTATGTAACACTTCCTAAAAAAGTTAGAAAATTGAGTTTTGTGACTGGTGTGGATAAGTTAAATCCTTATGTGCACTATCCTACAGGTGCATTACAATCTTTTGAAATAGATAGTGTAAAGTATTCTGCGAGTATAGATAAAATAACGACTCAAGGTGAATACACTATTGAGGATTTTGGGTTTGTTTATAAAGGTTTTAAAGAGTATGATGTTGAAAAAAGAAAAGAATACCATAAAAATATAATTACAGTAGTTCCTGATGGAGATTCAAGACGACTCTTAAAGTCAAAAGTTGAAGCCTTAAGCTTTAAAGAGAACGAAGAGGTAAATATACTTAAACCTAGTACTTATAATAAATTACAGACTGTAACAAATAGATCATTTAAAATATATGAAAAGAACTATAAGTATGGAGTTACTACTCCTTATGATGAATCTTACAAGTTAAATCAAGAATTAGTACAACAATTTTTTGGGGAGCATATAGATTGGGGTACTAAATATTTTATAGTATCGAAACTTGCATTTTTAAATAATTCATATCCAGATATTGTTAAAGTAAAGTTTCCTCAGTTAGCTTTAAAAAAAGATAGCACTCAATCTCATATTCCTTCTGATAAAGCATATGTGGTTTTAAAAGAGTTAGATGAACAAAAATTAATTGATGTTTATGTTAAACTAATAAATGGAGTTAAGAGTGGATTAGGTAACTGTAAAGAAACATTAGATAATTTAACAGAAAACTCTTCATTTAGCAGAGTTAAGAACTGTATTGATAATTTATCCAATCAAGAGTTAAAAGAAGTTAGTGTTGCTAACAAAATAATAGCTATAAGTATTTTAACTCAACGAGGTATATCAACAAATAATAGTGCGGAGATAGAAATTATCAGGTTGTTGAAATTTACAAAAAATGAGGATGTAGATAATTTACTTACAGCTTTATTAGGTAAATCTAAAATTAACACTGAAGACTTTTTATTAAAGAGGTTAGCATATAAAATAGACAATGATCATACATGGTTAACAGACGATAACTACAAAAAATTTGTTGAAGTACTGATTGGTTTATCGTCAAAATCAGATTTATTTAAACAGAAAGCTTTAGAGTATACAGATGAAGAGTTTGCAGACCGAATTATAAACTTTTATCATAGAGGTTTTTGGGATTTTATGAAAGAAGTGGGCTCAAATGTGCCAACAGCTTTTTTCTATACTTGTACTTTAGATACTAAAGTAGATTGGGATTCGGAAAAAACAGTTGACATTTCTATACATAATGAAATGAGTTGTAATGCTCAAAATGTTTATAAAGAAACCCCAGTTCCTTTATCGCCTTTAGATCCTATATGGTTTGTTAATAAATCATCACTAAGCATGCTTAGTGATTATAACAAAGAAACTCCAGTAATTGCTCCAGCAATGCTTGCGTATTATGCAAATGATGTTGGAGATACTAAAAATACCATAGATGGAATTGAAGCAGCAATAGACGTAGTAAGTTTAGCTACTGGAGCTGGAGCATTAGCTAAAGCACCTTCAACCTTACGTAAAGTTTATATAATTGCTGATATGGTAGGGTCTGGTGTTAATATTACATTAACATCGTCGTCGAAAAATTTATCTCCTAACGCAAAAATATTTTTAGAATCATTAAATATTTTAACAGCAACAATTGCTATTGATGAGTTTTTAAAAGATGGTGTAAAGAGTATTAACAAACTGTATAAAAAAGTAGCTAAGCAGAATACCAAACCTTTACCATCTAAACAACAAGTTAATGATTTTATTGATAATATCTTAACCGAAGATTTAACAGCAACTCAAATTGCCGAGATAGGAGCTAATAAATTAAGAGAATCTGAAAAATGGTTAGATAATATTATAGCAGAAGGAAAAATTAATAGTGAATTAACAAATTTAGCAGTAAGAGCTAGAAGTGCTAAAGCAAAAATATTAGCAGTTAAGAAGTTATTAAAGATTGATGCAAAACATCTAAAAAACAGTATTATTGATTTAGTAGGCCCACCACCAGTGGATATAAACAAAGTAAAGAGTTTTATTAATGAAGGAGATAACTATATAGATATTATAGTCCATTCAGATGATGCAGGGGAAAATTTTTCGATGTTGATTGAGGTTGCAGGAAAAGTAGAAAATACAACTTTAACAGCTAGTGAATTTGCAAATGCATTGCGAAATGTATCAAAAGAAAAGCAAATACGTTTATTAAGTTGTAATAATGCTGAAAGTGCACAAGAAATAGCTGCTGTTATAGGAAGAAATGTTATAGGCTCTAATGGAGAAATGAGGATTTATGAAAACGGAGTTGTAAAAGCAGAAGATTGGTATAATGCTAAACCTAACGGACAAATTGATGAACTTACCATAAATTCTGGTACACCATCAGGAGAGTCGGTATTATTAAAACAAAAGTTTGTTGATAACTTATCTCCGCAGATTAAAGATGACCTTGTAAAAATGTTTAAAGGCACAGAAGGTAGGTATAAAGAATTTGAAGAAATGCTTACACGAAGTAATTTACCAGGTACATGGAAATTAGAAAAAGTAGGAGAGAAAATACAATTGGTAGATAAAAAAGGAACTGTATGGGCAACGATTACAGATGGTAAAATTGTAGCCAAAGCAGGAGGTAAAGGAGATGGATGGAACCACCTATTAAATGTAGACCCACCACTTATGAAAGGGTTTAATTATGAAGTAGATAACGGACGCTTTATATTTGAAACAGATGAATTGGGTCGAGTAAAAAAGATAACAGACAATGATGTTCGATACGATGCAGGTTATAAAAGAAACGAACCAGCCCAACAAAGAGCGAAAGAGGTAAAAGATGGAGTAAATCCTGGAGATGATGGAGGGCACATGGCAAGTGCAGAAAGTGGAGGACCAGCAGAACAAATTAATTACTTTCCACAGAATCCAAAATATAATCAGCCTGGAGACCCTGGTACTTGGAGAAAAATGGAGGTATATATACAAAACTTAAAACAAAGTAGCCCCAATGATAAGATTAAATTGGAAATTAGACCAAATTTTATAGGAAATTCAAAAAGGCCAGATAGTTTTGATGTAAGAGTAACCATTAATGGAAAGTTACATGAACTTCCAGAAAAATTTATAAGCATACCTAATCCTTTATAGAGTGTAAAAAAATGAATTATTTAGAGCTAGTAGAATATTTAAAAAATCAGGTAGAAAACCAAAAGTGGGAAGAAATAAAAGCTACTATTATTTTTGGAATTGGGAACAGTTTTGGGTGCAGTAGCATGATATACAAAAATGTCGATAAACAAGAGAAGATAGTTTTAGATAGCTTTGATGTTTCTCCTATTTTGAGAGGAATTTTTCAAGATTATATAAAAGGAATAAAAAAAAGAGATTTTAACAAAGTAATTATAACCATTACAAAAGAAGACTATTCAGTAGAATATGAGATGGAAGAAGAAAAGGTAATAGAAGAAAAACAAAGCAGTGCACTTCTTTTTTCTAATTATTTATACGAACGCATGCGTTCTCAAATTTTTGAGTATGAACAAGCCAATAATTTGCTTATACCTACTTATAATGAAGATGGAGAGTTTTTAGAGTATAAAGACACATGGGATAAGGGAATTTTTACATTTATAGTAAATAGTAAAACGGAAGAAATAAAATATACAATAGAATTATTTAAAAATGGTATTAAGCGTTTGGTTCCTATAGAATTAAATAAAGATTATAAAGAATCTATTTTATATCATCATAAGTTAACACATAATGAATTAAAAAAATATTGGGAACCGTGGAATAAAATAATATTAAAAGCTCCAGGAGATTTCATTCCTTTAGGTAAAGAACAAGAGTATATAGAGTATTCACAAGAAGTTTAATTTTTTTGTTCAATTAGGTAGAGTATTTAAAGCAAAAATGTACCCTGTTACTATTGATAAATCTGTAAAAAGAAGTGAATCTTTTCAGGTAAAAACAAAAGAAGTAAAAGATGGTTCTAAAGTGAATACTGATGATGGAGGACATATTTTTAGAAATGAATGGAATGGTCCCAGCGAGCAAATTAATTACTTTCCTCAGGCAAAATCTCAAAATCAGCCGCCAGGAGAATGGTATACGATGGAAAAATTCGTATCTCAATTAAAAAATGATAATCCTACAAAAAAAAATGATGTGGATGTTTTTCCTGATTTCAATGGTTCATCAAAAAGACCAATCGGCTTTGAAGTAGAAGTAAGAGTTGATGGAGAGTTAATAAAATTACCTAATAATAATCAAACCTATTTTCCTAACCCAAAAATTTAATTAAATGGATAATAAAGAACTTTTTAATAAGGTCAGTGAATTAACAGAAAAATATGAATGGGATTCAATTAAACTGATAATAAGCTTTACAGAAAGTGGGGGTTATGGTTTAGAACTATTTTATAAATATAGTAGTGATGAATATAAAGAAATTATTGTATCTACAAGAGAATTAAGAACTAATATAGAAGGTATAGTAAGTAAATATCATGTTTTAAAAAATTCGAAAGAAAAATTTAACAAGGTATTTATTCTAATTAATAAAAATTGTCAAATAGATATAACTTATAAATATGATTTAGAAAAGCTAAGAGTAGAAAAACTTAATAATTCATTGGTTTTTTATCAATGGGCAAATGAAACTTTGATGAACCGTATTTTTGATTATGAAAAAGAACATAATTTATTAAAACCAATTTATGATGAAGATGATGATTTAGTAGATTATGAAAACTCTTGGGATTCGGGGGTATTTACATTCAAGATTGTAAATAATAAGTTAGATTATAATATAGAGTTAATCAAAGATGGTATTTCTAGAAACTTACCCATGCCATTACCAGAATATTTTATCAAAGGGCTATTAGAACATTATAAAATAACCAATGAAGAATTAAAAGAAGAGTGGCAACCATGGAATACCCTAGTAATAAAATCACCAAACAATGATATTCCTTATAATAGTTGGGAAGAGTATGTAACCTATAGTTTAGAGAGATAGAAAAACTACAGAAGAAGAAAAAAAGAAGTATTGAAAAGGGGGAAACAGTACATATTAGTAAGCTTGCTATGTTTAGTAAGTAGTATAAGTTTAGCGCAAAATTTAGATATAGAAACCATTACAAAATCTACCAAGGTTAAAGTAAGTGGTAATGTTAATGCCAATATGGTGTATTACAATTCAAATACTCGTAATGCACGTATTCCATTCACGTATTTTTTACAAGGAACTGTGAATGTAAGTTGGTTAAGTTTTAACCTCCCTTTTACCTATAGTTTTTCTAATCAAGGAGATAACTTTGATTATCAATTACCTTTTAAGTTTAACAGGTTGAGCTTACACCCAAAATACAAATGGATACAAGCGCATATTGGAGATGTTACTATGAATTTTTCTCCTTATACCTTAAACGGGCATCAATTTACAGGGGGAGGTATAGAGTTAACTCCTAATAAGCCAATAAAGTTTAGTGCCATGTATGGACGTTTATTAAAAGCAACAGAAGATGATGGAAATCCACAAACTTTACCAGCTTTTGAGCGCACAGGGTATGGAGCAAGAGTAGCTTGGGAAAAACCAAATTATAAGTTAGGACTAATAGGTTTTTATGCAAAGGATGCAGAAAACTCTATTGCAGCAATACCAGAAGAAAGAAATATCAAGCCCAAAGAAAATTTAGTGATAAGTCTTACGGGAGAAACCACTATTGCAAAAAAATACACCATAAGAGCAGAATACGCATCAACTGCCATTACACAAGATTTAAGAGCAGATAAAAGTAGTAATACCTCTAACAATTTAGCAGGTTTTTTATTTAACAATCGTACATCAACCGAGTATTACAATGCGATTAAAGCAGATTTAGATGTAAAATTAGGACAAATGAAAGTTGGTTTGGGCTATGAACGTATTGATCCTAATTATGAAACCTTAGGAGCCTATTATTTTAATAATGACTTTGAGAACATCACACTAAATATGGCTCGATCATTATTTAAAAACAAGTTGAACTTATCGTTTAATATAGGATACCAAAGAGATAATTTAAACAATCAAAAAGCACAATCTACAGGGAGAAATATAGGGAGCGTTAATGCAACGTATCAAATGACAGATGCGATTACTTTATCAGGGATGTATTCTAATTTCACCACGTTTACGAACAAAAGTTTAAATCAGTTTGACGATATTAACGACAATGATTTAACTGATGAAGAACAAGAAGCATTAAATTTTAAACAATTGTCACAAAATGCCAATATAAACTTGAATTGGATGTTGGTTAAAAAGAAAAATGTTACACAGAATGTTAATCTAAACTATTCATTAGCATCTTCAGCAAATAAAGAGAATGGTATTATTAGAATTGGTCAAGCGAATAATTTTCATAATGGAAATGTAGTTTATACATTAGGATTTCCTGAAAAAGCGCTAACAATTTCGCCTTCACTTAACTATAACTATAGCGATATTGGTAGAGATGATAGCAAAGCATATGGAGCGTCTTTAAATATGAATAAACTATTTTTTAAAAACGTATTAAATACCACCCTAGGAGCTTCGTATAATAGTAATGTAAACAAAGAAATTACAAGTAATGTTTTAAATTTTAGGGCAAGTGCTTCTACAACTATTGCACAAAACCATAATTTAAATTTAAATGCAATACAGTTATTCAGAGAATCTACACAGCAAGAAAAACTAGGTGAATTAACTATAACTTTCGGTTATAGTTATAGCTTCGGCTTGAAAAAACCGAAATTCAGATTTGAAAAAAGAGAAAGAAACAAAAAAGTAAAAGAATTTTCATTCTCGTATAAAGAGCATACTTTTAGTGGAGAACATTCTAAAATTACCTCAGAGATTAAACAGTTATTAAAAGATCCTGTTTTCGCAAGTATAAAAAGTATAGAAAAAGTAAGAAATGATTTAAATTTATTAGAAACAGATGTTGTAAATAATGAAAATGTAAGTAATAAACATTATAAGAAGGCAGCAGTAAATTATTTAGACTATTTATATAAACACAAAGATTTTATAGATACGTATCATAAATTAGCGTTTAAAAGTTTAAAGAAGCTTTACGATCAAGCAGTCTTACTAGATGAAGAAGTAAAAGCTAGTTATAATCGTTTACTACACTTGATGAAACAAGAAGCAAAAAGAGGAAACTTTATATCTAAAAGTGATAAAAAAGATTTACAAACTAGAAAAATAAAAATGGAGGCGCATCAATGGATGCAATTAGAATTGCAAAAGTTAACATATCAGGATGTAGTGACTAATAATGGAATCCTCAATGAGTTTAAAAATAATCATATATCAACTATTTTTAAAATGATAGAAGAAAAGAAAACAGAAGAAGAAATTGAAAACTTTTTAGCTTTAGAATTCGCTAAATTCTATCATAAAAAAAGTATTAAGAAATCGCAAAAGTAATTTTTTTATTTGGGATGATTAGTTAAGCTAAACATATAGTGATACATTCTTTAAGAAAAATAAGATCACTTTTTAGAAACTGATGTTCATCATTTGTAAAAGTGATAAGTTTTTTATGTCCTTTTATGGTTATTATTTCCAAATACCCAGTACAGTTGATACTTTCATCGTATTCAATTTTATAAATTGTTTTCAAAATTTCGTTTTTAGAGAAAAATTGATTGTTGATAGTAATTCCGTTTGATGATATAATTTTTTTATCATCATTTTCTTTTAAGTTGTAGTATATGATAAGGTTTTTAATCCCAAAAGCACCGATTCCTCCAGATAAGAAATAATTGATTACTCTTCCGAATGGAATATTAAGAAAAACTAAGGAAAATAAGCTAGCCAAAGAAAGAACTACCCCTGTTATACCAATGAATAATTTTGAGCTAGTATTTTTGGATTTTCCAATTATAAGTTCCCTAGTATTTTTATTGTACGCAAAATTTATTTTATGTCTTGTTAATTTAAGTTCTAATGTTCTTAAATCAGCTTCAGTTAAATTCATTTATAAGAATAATAGGTGAAGTTTAGATATGTTACGCAATCTTCGTCCCATTTTTAACGGTACGTTCAGCAGTTAATAAGGTTACTTCTTTATCATCACCTAAGCCACCTAATACTAAGCATTCGCTCATCATATTCGCAATTTGTTTTTTTGGAAAGTTTACCACAGCAACCACTTGTTTTCCTATTAAATCTTCAGGTTGATACAGTTTAGTAATCTGAGCTGAGGTTTTTTTAATTCCGTAGTCGCCAAAATCAACTTGCATTTTATAGGCAGGGTTTTTAACCTCTTTAAAAATTTCCGCAGAAATAATGGTGCCAATACGCATTTCTACTTTCGTAAAATCGTTCCAAGTTAAATTGTTATTGTCTTCCATAGTTTTTATTTAATAATCGTTTCGCAGCAGTAAATGGAGTAGTTTTCCCGTTTTCCAGTTTAGTTACTTCCTGCTGTAAGCGTTCTTTAATTTTTGGATTATTGTAAAAGTTATTTTTCAATTGTTGATTAATGGTTTCTAACAACCAATAATTATTTTGTTCATTTCTTTTCTGTTGAAAGTAGCCAGATTTTTTTACTAAGTTCATGTACTCTTCAATCATAGCGTAAATAGCGTCAATTCCTTGATGATTTAGCGCACTTGCTAATAAAACTTTAGGTTGCCAACCACTTTCTTTAGCAGGGTATAAGTGTAAGGCTCTATTGAACTCTACTTTTGCTAGTTTAGCATTTTTCTCATTACCACTATCAGCTTTATTAATCACAATAGCATCTGCCATTTCAATAATTCCGCGTTTAATACCTTGTAATTCGTCACCAGCTCCAGCCAATTTCAATAATAAAAAGAAATCAGTCATAGAATGTACAGCAGTTTCCGACTGTCCCACACCCACCGTTTCAATAATAATAGTATCAAAACCAGCAGCTTCACATAAAATAATACTTTCACGTGTTTTTTGAGCAACACCACCCAACGAAGTTCCAGAAGGAGAAGGACGAATAAAAGCGTTCTCATCGGTTACTAACTCTTCCATACGTGTTTTATCTCCTAAAATACTTCCTTTGTTAACAGAACTACTCGGGTCTACAGCTAAAACAGCAACTTTTTTACCTAATGAAGTTAAATGCTTACCAAAAGATTCAATAAATGTACTTTTTCCTACACCAGGAACACCTGTAATTCCAATTCTAACCGATTTATTGGCATGAGGTAAACAAGCTTCTAAAATTTCATTGGCTTGTTGTTGATGTTTTGGATTGGTACTTTCCACTAACGTAATAGCTCTACTTAAAAAAGGAATATTTCCAGCTATTATTTGAGTAACAAAATCTTCGGTAGAGGTAGTTTTTCTTCTATTACGTTTTATTTTTTCTGCAGATGATTTACTAGTGGTTTCAGGCTGGGAAACCCCGTCTTTTTCAGAGAGTGCAGATGTGTCTTTATTGGTCATTATGTAGGTAAAACAAAATAATAACGTAAATTTAGAAATAAAAATGCAGGAAAATGCAACACGAAGGAAAAAGTGTCGTATTTAGGGTAAGAAATCAATAATGAAATCAACTAAACAGTTACATCAATCGGTAATAGATGCCTGTAAAAACAATGATGCAAAAGCACAAATGCAATTGTATGACTTGTATTGTGACGCCATGTATACAGTGGCATTACGCTACGTGAAAGATTCATTTATAGCAGAAGATGTTATGCAAGAAGCATTTATAAAAGCATTTAAAAATATTGATTCATATAAAGAAGGAGTAGCGTTTGGAGCTTGGTTAAAAAGAATTGTCATCAATCAAAGTATTGATTATTTAAAAAAGAAGAAACTAGAACTGGTTTCTATTAACGAAGAAATTACCACAGTAGCAGACGATGATAATTGGAATGTAGCATCTACTATATCGTATCAAGATATTGTAAACTGCATTCAGCAATTAAAAGAAAAATATAGAGTTGTGTTAACCCTGTTTTTGTTAGAAGGGTATGATCATGGAGAGATTTCGCAAATATTAGGAATTTCTGAAGTGAGTTCAAGAACACATTTATTAAGAGGGAAAAGACAAGTGCAGGAACAATTAAAAGCAGTACATCATGTCTAAAGATATTAGAGAAATACTAAAAAACAATGTTGAAAACACGGAGAGGTTATCAACAAATCACAGACAACGTTTTCAACAAAGGTTGCAAGATGAATTGCATTCAACACCATCAACAAAAAAATCATACCAATGGCTGTATATAGCAGCATCAATAGTGTTGTTCGTGAGTTTGGGAATTCAATTTTATCCAACAAATACTTTAGATCCAATAATAACTGAGCTTCCAAAAGAAACTCAAAATCAAATTAGTTTAGGAGCAATTTCACCTGAATTAAAAACAGTAGAAGATTATTATGTAAACACCATTAATTACGAATTAAGTCAGTTAGAATTAACTGACGATAATAAAGAACTTTTTGATGGTTACTTGAACAAAATAGGAGAATTAACCAAAGAATATAAATCGTTAACCGAAGAGCTCAATACAAAAGGAATTAACGACGATACTATCAATGCATTGATTGGAAACCTGCAATTACGTTTACAGCTGTTAAAACGTATGCAAAAACAATTACAAGAATTTAAAAATCCAACTCAAAATGACATTCAAACAATTTAAAATCAGTGTTTTTTTACTGTTAGTAACTGGCGTTGTATCTGCACAGAAATACAACAAAAAGTTTAGTGAAAATTTTAAAACAAATAAAGACGTAGTAGTTAATATTAATGCATCTAATGCAGATGTAGATGTGACTACATGGAATAAAAACGAAGTTTCAGTAGAAGCAGTTGTAGAAGTTGAAGGGCTAGATAAAAAAGAAGCTCAAAAATATTTAGACAACTGGAAATTTGAAGCTTTAGGGAATAAAAGTAAGGTACAAATTAATGCCAATAAAAATAGCTTTAGAATAGGAGGAGACAATATTGTGTTCTTTAATTCATCAGACAATAATTATCCAAGAGTATTTCAATTTGATGGTGATGATGAAGTTGTCGTAATTCCAGAAGTAAGAATACCAGAGATTCCTGAAATACCTGAACTTCCAGAAATAAAAATCCCTGAAGTTAACTTTGAAGAAATAGTAACAGGTTTAGAGGATATTGAATTTGACTTTGATAAGTATGCAAAAGATGGAGGAAACTACTTTTTTCAATGGAAAGATGGTGTGAATGATATTACCATTAAGTCGAAAAAAGAATGGGAAGAATTTAAGAAAACAGATAAGTATAAAGAGTTTAAAAAACACCAAGAAGAACGAAAAAGAGAAATTAAAAAAGAATTAGAAAGAGTTAAAAAAGAGCGAATAAATGAAAGTGAGTTAAGAAGAGAAATGGCTAAAGCAAGAGCAGAAATAAGAAAAATTAATAGAGAAGAAATAAGAAAAGAACTTGCCAAAGCTAGAAAAGAAATGCACAAGGCAAGAAAAGAGATGAGAAAAGTTCGTATGAATTATTCTTACTCTTCTGATAGTGATAATCTTATGATTAATGGAAAAAAAGTAAAAATCACAAAGAAGATTATTATAAAGGTTCCAAAATCAGCAACCTTTGACTTAAACACCCGTCACTGTAAAGTAAAACTACCAAAAACTAAAGCTTCAGGAAAGGTAAGTTATGGAACCTTTAAAGCTGATGCACTTGACGGAGGAAAGTTAAATATTTCATATTCGCCAGTAAACATAAGCTCATTAAACGCTTGTACCTTGTTCTTAAATAATGTAACCGATGCTCAATTAGCATCGGTTACCAATACAATAGTAAACTCTAATTCATCAGGATTGGTAGTAAGTAATGTGCATAATAATGTGGAGGTGAATAATAAATTTGGAAATTTAACTATTGTAAAAGTACATCCAAACCATAATAATTTAAAAGTGTTTTTAAGTTATTCTGACGCTGGAGTTGATTTAAAAGGAGTTAATAAGAAATTTAATATTCAAGGAGACAAGGCTAAGAAATTAAAAGATGGAACTGTAGAATATAATGGTGAGTTTATTTTAATTTCAAATGATAAAAAAATTGAAATAGATGGTAAATACAGCCAATTAAAAGTTAAAAATCAATAAGAAATACAAACAAAATTACTTTTTATTTCTACGAAATTGCTACCAAATTCTTTTTCTATATTCCTTATAAAGTGCCTATATTAGCGATTGCAAATAGTCACTTTTACTATGGAATTATACAAAGAAAATCAACTTAAAATATATAACTCTTTAACCAAATCAAAAGAGCTTTTTAAACCAGTAATTGAAGGACGCGTAGGTATGTACGTATGTGGTCCTACAGTATATAGCAACGCCCATTTAGGAAACGTAAGAACTTTTATGTTTTTTGATGTGGTGTATCGTTATTTATTACACCTTGGGTATAAAGTACGTTATGTACGTAATATTACAGATGCTGGTCACTTAGAAAATGATGCTGATGAGGGTGAAGACAGAATTGCAAAAAAAGCACGACTAGAGGAAATTGAACCTATGGAAGTGGTGCAACGTTATACAGTTGATTTCCATAATGTATTAAATAACTATAATTTTTTACCACCAAGTATAGAACCTACCGCAACCGGTCATATTGTAGAGCAGATTGAAATGATTAAAGAAATCATGGATAAAGGTTTTGCTTATGAAGTAAACGGTTCTGTATATTTTGATGTGTTAAAATATAACGAAACAGGTAACTACGGAATCTTATCTGGAAGAAAAATAGAAGACGCTATTCACAATACAAGAGCTTTGGATGGACAGTCAGACAAAAGAAATCCACAAGACTTTGCACTTTGGAAAAAAGCCGATGAACGTCATATCATGCGTTGGCCTTCTCCTTGGAGTGATGGTTTCCCAGGTTGGCATTTAGAATGTTCAGTAATGAGTACAAAGTATTTGGGCGAACAATTCGATATTCATGGTGGAGGAATGGACTTAAAATTCCCGCATCACGAGTGTGAAATTGCACAATCACAAACTTGTAGTGGTGTAAAGCCAGTAAACTACTGGATGCATACCAACATGCTATTGTTGAACAGTCAAAAAATGGCAAAATCAACAGGTAACTTTATTTTACCAAATGAAATTTTAACAGGAGAAAATAACATTTTAGGGAAAGCGTTTTCTGCAAGTGTAGTTCGTTTTTTCAATATGCAAGCTAACTATAGAAGCATTTTAGATTTTTCTGGAGAAGCTTTAGAGGCTGCTGAAAAAGGACATGCAAAGTTGATGGAAGCTGTAGATTTCTTAGATAAAATAGAAGCAGGTAGTTCTTCTTCATTTGATGTTGAAAAATGGAGACAAGATTGCTACGATGCTATGAATGATGATTTTAATACACCAATTTTAATATCACATTTATTTGAAGCTGTAAGAGTTATCAATCAAATAAAAGAAGGAAAAGCGATTTTAACTACTGAAGATCTAGAAGTATTTAAAAATACAATCAATGCATTTGTTTTTGATGTATTAGGATTAATGAATGAAACTTCAGAAGGAAACAATTCTGATAAATTAAGTGGTGTAGTTGAAATGTTAATTAGCATGCGTAAAGAAGCACGTGAAAATAAAGACTGGGCATTATCTGATGAAATTCGTGATAGATTATTGGAGTTAGGTATTCAATTAAAAGACGGTAGGGAAGGAACAACATTTACAGTTAACTAATTGAAAAAAATATTAACATATCCATTTATATTGTTAGTTCGATTTTATCAAACAGCAATATCTCCGTTTACACCAGCAACATGTAGATATTCACCAACGTGTTCAAGCTATACAATTGAAGCATTGCAAAAGCATGGATTGTTTTACGGTGGTTGGTTGGCATTAAAAAGAATTTTTAGTTGTCACCCATGGGGCGGAAGTGGTTACGATCCTGTTCCAGAGAAAAAAGAAAAATAATAATTGTCATTAAGGAGCTTATTAAGTAGTAATCTTAGAGATTATTTCATTTTAACTTGTCTTTAGCGACAGCCGAAAGGTTCGTAATGGCACAAAAACTAAATTAAAGTAGATGAATTTTTTATCCATAGTGTGGGATTGGAACCCAGAAATAATAAATTTAGGAGGTTTTGGTATTCGTTGGTACAGTTTAATGTTTGTAGCAGCGTTTATTTTAGGACTTCAATTAATGAAAAAGATATACATTAACGACAATATTTCTGTAGAGAAACTAGATCCGTTATTTATGTACGTGTTTGTTTCTATGTTGGTAGGAATGCGTTTAGGAGACGTTTTCTTTTATAGTTGGGATTATTATCAAAACCATTTATTGGAAATCATATTACCATTTAAAAAACAAGAAGGAGCTTCGGCTTTATTCGGATTGTTAGATGGATGGAAATTTACAGGGTTTACAGGATTCGCAAGTCACGGAGCAGCAATAGCAATTCCAATTGCAATGTATTTTTACGCTAAGAAACACTTACAAAAACCATGGTTGTTTATTTTAGATAGATTAGGAATTATGGTGGCCTTAGCAGGATTTTTTATCCGTTTCGGAAACTTCTTTAATTCTGAAATTTACGGAAAACCAACGGGAAGCAGCTTTGGTGTAATCTTTAAAAGAGCAGGAGAGACGGTACCACGTCACCCAACCCAATTATATGAAGCATTTAGTTACTTAGTATTGTTCTTTGCTTTATGGTATTTTTATTGGAAAACAGACAAGAAAAACCAAACAGGATTTTTATTCGGACTGTTTATGGTAGTATTGTGGTCGTTACGTTTTGTAATAGAATTCTTAAAAGAAGCACAAGTAGAAGGAAGAGAAGATTGGGTGTTTAATACCTTAAATACAGGTCAAGTATTAAGTATTCCGTTAGTATTAATCGGTTTTTGGTTAATGTTTAGAAAACCCAAAGCAACTGCATAAAAATAATAAAAAACTCCAAGTGTACACTTGGAGTTTTTTATTATTAAAAAGTAACTGTTTTACTCTTTAGAAAACTTTTCAGCTAGCAAATCCCATAGCTGAGAATAGCCATTGTCATAACCCAACGCCCAAATACCTACACCGCCTATTTTATTGTGTTTTATCCAGTCGTATTTCAAAGCAAGAGATTGTACGTCTTCAAAAAACAACTGTCTATACTCTTGGTTACTATCTTTAATAATTATATAGCTAGAAGCACTTTTAGGATCAAATTTAACGGGGATTTGTAAAGAATCAATGTAAATATCTCGTATGGTATGGTAACGAGGATGCGATTTGAACTTGGTTACTTTAGCACCCATTTCAGATTTTTTTGTATACCATTCAGCACCGTAATAAGGGAGTCCGGCAATTAATTTATGTAGCGGAACACCTTTATTTTTATAATAATTAACGGAAGCTTTTAAACCATTTCCGAATTTTTCACTGTATTTAAAAGGAGTTACAGGTCCAGTAGTTTTGCTAAAACTACCGTAGTAATCGTACCCCATTAGCGTGTAAAAATCAATATGCGGATTGATAGTAGGAATATCAAAAACATTGTTCCAGTCAATAGCATACAAACATAAAGAAACCATATAATTAGGATTTTTCTCTTTTAGTTTTTTAGAAACGTTAATGATAAATTGTGTAAACTGATTCCTGTCTTCTTTAGCAACACCTTCAAAATCTATATTAATTCCATTAGCATTTCTTAACGCAAGTAACTCAGCTAGGTTCTCTATTAATCTTGTTTGAGCTTTTGAGTTTTTTAAAAATACAGCATTGTTTTTGCTTCCAAAGCTAGTAACAGACAAAAAGACTTTACAACCTTTTGTTTTTGCGCTGTCAATTAACGGAGTAGTTTTCCATTGATGTATACTTTTATAATTACCTGTTTTGGGTTCAACAGAATATGAAAAATATGAAATTCCCCAGAGCATGGAAAAATTATAACTTTTATAAGCAGAACCATTTGAGTATACGTGCCATCCAAATGTGCGATATTTTGGATGTACGGTTCCTTTTTTATGAGTTATAGGTTTGTAAGAAATATTGTTTAAACTATCCCATTGACGCTCGGTAGAAAAGTTGAGGTTACCATACTTTTGCTCGTGTAAATGACGTTGGCTTATGAATTCACGGCTGTCAGAAATTCTAGCTGTTTTTTCATGTTTTAATGATGGTTGATTATTGTTATTAGGGGGTGTCTTCTCTTTCTTATTTGAACAAGAAGTAATTAATACGATTAAAAACAAGAGGCTAGTTAATAACCTAATTTGTTTATTTTGGGGGTGCTTCATTTTTAACAAAAAGATAGATTAGTCAAATTCATAGTTTATTACAAACTATAAGAGTTACTAAAATACAATAAGTTTTCTAAGCAAGTTTTTGTTTAAAAGTAGATGTTTAGAAAAATAAAAAACTCCAAGCTTTTCGCTTGGAGTTTTTTATTGTATTAAGACAGGATTTTTTATCCTTTAATTTTAGCTAACTCTTGTTTTTTAGCATCAATTTCATTCTCAATTTTTAACAAGCGATTTTCAATTTTATTAACAATAGCTTGTTTTCTTTCAATGCTTTCTTTTGAATTAGAAGGATCTTTTTTAGCCTCTTCTAATTTAGACTTCATTCTAGCTAACCCTTCCTTACCACTAATTAAAATTTCTTCATTAATACTAATATCATCTTCAAGGTCGCTAATTAAAGTGTTTTTCTCTTTACTAATGTTTTTTTCTTTAGCTTTAATTTGGTTACTTAATTGTTTAAGTTTTTCTTCTTCTAAACGTAAAGCTTCTTGCTCTTTTAAATAAGCAAGCTCTCTAGCTTTTCTTTCTTCGTCTAATTTTTTACGAGCCTCTTCAAGCTTTTGTTTTTGTAAAAGAACCTCTTTCTGCTCATCACTTATATTATCTTCATACACAACAAGACCAGTGTTAGCAGCAGTAGATTTAGCTTTAGCCTCTTCTTTAGGCTGTTCTTTCTTTTCTTTTCTAGCTAATTTTCTTTCTAAAGAAGCTAAATCTTTTTTATGCAAATCAATTTGATTGTTAAGCTTGCTAAGTCTTTGTTGCATGTTAGCAACAATTTTCTCTTTTCTCTCTACTTCTTGTTTTGTAGCTTTTTTACTATTTTTAAAACGTTCTAAGTTTCCTTTTACACGTTTTAAAGCATCAACACCACTAATTAAAATCTCTTCATTAGCACTAATTTGATCTTTCTTATTCTTTACCTGAATCTTTAAAGTTTTAATATCATTTTGAGCATTTACCTGTTGTAGGGAAGCAAACGTTATGAAAAAAGTTAAAGTAACTAAGAATCTTAATGTTTTCATTTTAATCTATGTTATTAAGTATATGTTTTTTTGGGGCGCAAAAGTATGGCTAATTGCAAAAAAAAAATAACTTTTTAACATGTTTTTTATCATGTTTTTCAGGAAATTAAAAACATAATGCTTTGAGTAACATAAAATTTGATGTAAATAAAAGTTTTAGAGTTTTTACTCGTGATGATAAGGTTCGTTTCTAAGAATAGTAAACCCGCGGTAAACTTGTTCAACTATAAATAAGCGAATCATTTGGTGAGAAAATGTCATTTTAGATAACGATAACTTTCCTTGTGCTTTATTGTATACAGCATCAGAAAAACCATAGGGACCTCCAATAACCAACACTAGTTGTTTAATACCAGAGTTCATTTTCTTTTGTAAATATTTTGAAAATTCTACTGAAGTATGCTGTTTTCCTTTATCATCCAATAAAACTAATTGATCTGTAGGTTGTAGTTTAGATAGAATTAACTCTCCTTCTTTTTCTTTTTGTTGCACTTCGCTCAAGTTTTTAACGTTTTTTATATCTGGAATAATTTCCAACTCAAACTTTACGTAATGTTTTAATCGGTTTTGATATTCGTCAATTAATTGCTGTAACTGTTTATTGTCAGTTTTGCCTATGGCGAGTAATTTTATTTTCATAGGACAAAATTACGAATGTTTTATAAACTCTTAAAGGGATAGGTTTAAGTGTAAGAAACAAGTTTTTGTATAGATAATACTGAGAGAAATAGAAGAGTAGTCGAACCTATCATAATTGTGGTTACACATTGTTGAGCTTTTATTTTTTTAATGCTTTCAAGTACAAGTTTTCTATTGTTTTAATATGATGTAATTCGTGTCCGAGAATATGATATCCCAGAGCTCTTGCACTTGCTCTATTTCCGTTTGCAATCCCGATACGTTTTAATGATTTGTCAGATAACGCATTAAACAAAGCAATTGTAGACAATCTTAAAGCTTCGTATTCCTCTAATATATTCTCAATTGTTCTTTCCGATGTGTCAGAATAATAATTATAATCTTCTTGTTCAAATCCTGGGAGATTTGTTTTATCATTTCTAGCAAATGAAAGAGCCCTATATCCATATATTCTTTCGTCATCAATTATGTGAACTAAAACTTCTTTAATTGACCACTTATTCTTTTCATACCTATAGTCTAATTCATCATTCGATAAGTTATTTATTAAAGACTTTGTTTTATGTAAACTCGATTTCAATTGTTCAATAAGACTTCCATCTTTTTTAACTAGTTTCATGTACATTCCGGCATAACTAGGATATTCATTTTCTAATGGAAATTCAATATATTTAATCATATAGCTTTTTTTATGTTGTTGTCAACGATCTTGACTATGAGTAGTTAGGTGCTTAAGCAATTAATTTAGCAAATACTAACCCGAATAGAAAACTTGAGAGGATTTTAGTAAGGTAGTTAGAACTATATATATTGTGCTAGCTACTGTTTATTTATAAGTTACCAATTTTATTTTATTATCCTTTATTTCGATATACTCATCTTTCTGGAAATTTCTTCTCAAATATAAAAAAATATGATTATCGCTAATCTTATCTAATGTATGATGACTCCATATTCTATTTGTTGAAAATTTATCCACAACAACTATTTTTGAATTCTTAATTGTTGTTATAAATATGTCATCATTAATGTCCATTATATGATATAGAGTATTTTTATATAAAAAACTTAAAATTGTCAAAATCCCTTGTTTACTCCAAATTACATTGACTCCAATTCTTGATTTAGACTCTAATTCTCGAACAGATAAAAGAGAATATCCTTTTTTATCTTTTCGTACTGAAGACTTTTTGTGTTGCTCTAGTTTTTTTGGGTCATCAATTATAATTATTTCTGAATACCCGTTCATATGGGATAATGAATTTGTAATTAGATACTTTCCATTGATTTTATTTATTGATTTTACACAAGTGGATTGGCATGAATAAACTATCCCGCTTTTTTTACTTTTAAACCAAATTGAACCACCCCATTCACCAGAACAACTTTTAGTTATCAAATAACTTTCGTCTTCTAATAATTTTTCTTTCTCTACAAATTCAACTTTATGATATTTTCTAGTTTTTGGTCTCTCAATTAGAATTTCTTTTATCTCAAAGACACTTTTATTTTGAGTATATATAAAATTATACTTAAGGAGCATAATAGTAAATATGAGTAAAGTTATTTTTCTTTTCATTTCAAAATTGTAGCTAACTCGTTTTATACCAAACTTTACTTCTTTTACAACGATAAAAGCATATGATATAATAAAGCTTAGCAATTTTTTACGCTATCAAATATATAAAAAACGAATACTTTATCTAAGGTAAAGTTATCAATGATTTTTGATGTCGCTTTTAAGTCGTTGCTATCAGGCATGCTTTTAAACACCTAATTTAACAAATACTAACTGAATTGTAAATATGTGTTTTTTTAGTGTTGGTTATTGTAATATTCCCACAAAAATGAAAGCATAATACAGTCCTGTTAATATAAAAACAATACCTGCAATTGTTCGCATTACTTTTTCGATTTTCGTAATTCTTTTATAGAATACTCCCACTTTTCCTACTGTAAAAGCTATTAAATAAGTGAAGAGAATTACAGGTAAACCTGTTCCAAGTGCAAATACAATTGGTAAATAAAGTCCGTTTACAGAAGCAATGGTCATTGGAATTAACATTCCAAAAAATAAAGCACCACTATAAGGGCAAAATGCCAAAGCAAAAATAATCCCTATTAAAAAAGAGCCTATAAGACCTTTATTTTTAAATTTTTCGGATAGTTTTTCTTGAAAATTTGATTTACTTAAAAAATTAAGCTTGATAATATTTAGCATTATTAAACCAATAATTATCAATAAAGGTCCTAGGTATTTCTCTCCATTCTGATTGAAAAATCGAGCGATATGGAATTTACTAGCCCCAAAATATAATATCAAGCCAATTGCTGTATAACTAAAACCTCTACCTAAAGAGTATAGCAATCCGCTTAAAAACACTTTACGTTTACTCGAAATGTTTTTAGAAATAAAAGCAGTTGCAGTTATGTTGGTTGCCAAAGGACACGGACTAATAGCTGTCATTAGCCCAAGAACAAATGCCGATAAAATGGGAATATTGTAACTTTCTAAAAGCGATTGTAAAAAATCCATTTAGAGTTTTTTTAATTCCGTTTCGATTTTTGTTTTCAATTCTTTAGAAAATTCCTCTTGATTGTTTCCATTCATAAAAGCAAAATTGGTTAAATTTATTTGTGTTTCCTTTCCATTTTTAATCACATTTAAAAACAAAGCTGTTCCTGTTGCTTCAAATTTTTCTGCAATTTTTTCGTTTTCCTTTTTATCTACATTAACTACCTGAAACGTAATTTTTTCTTCTTTTAGTTCAGGTGCAAAATAAGTGTTCAACGTATACTTTGTGTTTGCTTCAATTGCATTGCAGGTCATACACCTGTGAGTAGAGTGAAAATCGAACACCTCAATTTTAGAAACAGATTTATCTATAGAAGTTGATTTGTTTTTATTTTGATTGTTACACGAAATAAGTATAAAACTAATAGCCAAAGCTGTTAAAAATTTAATTGCTTTCATTTTGTTTTTGATTTATATAATAATGTTAAATAAGTAGCCTGAAATGATAATACAAAGTGTAACGACACTAAAAAAGATGGCAATTAACTTAAAGGTCATTACTTTTTTTAAAAGCATAGCTTCGGGTAACGAAAGCCCAACTACTCCCATCATAAATGCAATTGCAGTTCCTAATGGAATACCTTTAGCAACCAATACCTGGACTACTGGGAGTATTCCTGATGCGTTTGAATACATTGGTACTGCAAGAATGGTAGCTATAGGAACAGCAAAAAGATTGTCTTTGTTCATATATTTCTCAAAAAAACCTTCTGGAATATAGCCGTGCATTAGTCCGCCAATTGCAATTCCTACAATTACATATAAAATAATGCCTTTAAGAATTTGTATAACTTCAGACCAAATAATTGGCAAGCGTTGTTGTAATGTTTGTTTTTCTTCTTTAAATATTTCTTGTTCTCTCTGAGCGTTTTTTAAAACTTCTTTTACCCAAGGTGTTAAATAAGTTTCTAATTTTAATTTTTGAAGAATAACCCCTGAAATGGTACCTAATAAAACACCACTAATTACATAAATTAAAGTTGTTTTAATACCAAACAAGCCAACAAAAAGACCAATCGCAACTTCATTTACCAATGGGGAAGTGATTAAGAAAGAAAAAGTTACACCTAAAGGAATACCACCTCTTACAAAACCAATAAATAGCGGAACAGATGAACAAGAACAAAAAGGTGTTACCACACCAAAAAGGCTCGCTATAAGGTATTCCAAGCCATATAATTTATGACGAGATAAATAGTTTTTAACCTTGTCTATAGGAAAATAACTATTCACAATTCCCATAAAAAAGATGACAACAAAAAGTAGTATTAAAATTTTAGTAGTATCATAAATAAAGAAATTTAAGGCTTTTGCTAAGTGTTGACCTTTTTCTAAATTCAAAACATCAAAAACCAACCAATCTGCTATGTTTTGTATCCAATCAAACATTTTCAACAGTGTTAATAGTACCTGAAATTGAACACGATAGTTTTACCGTATTATAAATAGTACCAAACTTTTCAATGTTCTTCTTAAGTAAATTTGAATTCAGTTTTTTATCATTGCTGTAAATTGTCAGATTGTAAGAGATGTTTTCCATTCTTGGCGGACTCTCAAGGCGTGTGGCAGTAACCTCAATAGTTGCTTTAGAGTACGAGAATTTCATCATGCCCGAAAATCGTTCTAGGTTTTTCAATATACAAGAAGCGAATGCACCTAAGAATATTTCAGCAGGATTTGGCAAGGTTTCGGCAGTTTTTAAAGTTGTACCAAAATCTATATTCGATTGCTTTATTTGTAAAACAGCATCTTCATTAGAAATGGAAGAGGCTTTTATTTGATAGTACATAGTAGGTTCTAATTAGTTTAAAAGCTCCAATACTTCATCTTTAGAAGGCACTCTACCTTTTATTGTTATCACATCGTCTATTACCAAAGCTGGTGTAGTCATTACGTTAAATTTTATAATTTCCATTATATCTTCCACTTTTTCAATAGTTGCATCTATGTTGTTTGCTGAAACTACATCTTTAACTACGCCAGCCATTGATTGGCATTTTGGACATCCTGTTCCTAAAATTTTAATTACTCTAGTCATGTTATTTCTGTTTGTTTATCGCAACAAGCGATAAGGTTATTGAGAAAATATCAATCAAAAAATTGTTGAAATAATGTTTTAGCTATTTTCCAGTTTTCTTGATTGATACAATATTTTATTTTTGGGGGTTTTAATTCGCCTTGAATTAAACCTACATTTTTTAATTCTTTTAAATGTTGAGAAACTGTTGATTGAGAAATGGGCAATACATCAACCAAATCTCCAGTAAAACAACACGATTGATTTTCGAGATGCTTTAAAATTGCAATGCGAGTGGGATGTCCTAGCGCTTTAGCAAATTTTGCTAAAAGTTCGGTGTCCTCTTTATATTCTATTTGTTCTAAAGTTCTTTTCATATTGTTTATCGCAAATTTACGATTGGTTTTTAGATTGAAATATGATTTTTATCATGTTCTATTATTTAGTGTGTTAGTGTTTTATGTTTGTGAAAAAATGTACTGTTTGTATGGTAAGCTTAGTATGCAGATAATATATGTATAGCTTTTACTTATAAAAATCTTCTTCACTTACTTTAATAGTAGTCAGTTCAACCGTATGCCCATCAAGGTCTTTAGTATATATTGAATCAAAATAATAATGATCTTGAATAGTAAATTTCAAATTTAGTTCGGTATATCTTTTTTTAGCTTTTTCAAAGTTTTCATTAGTCACATTAAATGCAAAATGGTCAATTTTTACATTTTTTGAACTTGAATCAAGTTTAGTGTTAGCTGTATTTGCAGGAAACAATGCAATACCTGATTTCCCAGAAAGTAAAAAGATAGGGAAGTCTCCCCATTCTGGTAATTGATATCGCTTTAATCCTAATACTTTTTCATACCATCTTGCAGATGCTTCCAAATCGGTAACTCTAATTGCAACGTGGTCTAAAAACTCAATTTCTATGGTATGCTCTTTATCTGCCATATCTTAAATTACACACAACTTATTTGTGTATGATTTCGTTGCGTGTTTCTGCAACTAATTTAGCAAATACAAACCGAATAGAAAATCCGAGAAGATTTTGCAGGGTAACTAGAACTAGCAATAAATTATGCACGTTGTTGGGCGTTCGTTTTCTTCTTTGAATAAAAAAAAGCTCCTATTCCAAGTAGAATGTAAATGATAATTATATAAATAAATTGCTCTTTGTTTTCGGTGAATTCAAAATATATTATTAGCAAACCTGCGAGTAATAATCCCAGGAATGAAGTAGCAGTTATTATTAGAGATGAATTTGTTTCAACACGTTTTCTGTAATTGGTATAAGCCATTAACATTGAAACAATAATAAAGGTGATACTTCCAAATTCTAATATAACCTGTAAACCACCAGTAGCTAATAATACATAAGCAAAAACACTCATTGTTATTATAGCTTTGTTTGGAATATGAGTTTTAATCTTTTGGCCTAATTGTTTTGGAAAGTAGCCATCATTGGCTATTACTGCCATTAGGCGTGAGGCACCAAAAAGCGTTCCACTTATGGCACTTGAAGTAGCTAACAATGCCCCAAAGATTACGATAAACTGTCCGAATTGCCCCAGATAGGTTTTAGTACCAGCAGCAAGGGCGTATTCTTTATCTGCAATAATTATTTCTTTTGGAATGGCAGATAATGCAGCGATTGAAAGAATTACATAAAGCAAAGTGGCAATCACAATTGATGAATAAATAGCTCTTGGAATATTTTTTTGAGGATTATCCATTTCATTATAGGCATGAATAACCAATTGAAATCCTTCATAGGCTACAAAAGTTATAGCTGATACAATTAATATTTGAGTGAGTGTGGTTTGATTTTCAAATACAGGAATTAGATTTTGAATATCTCCTTTTCCTGCTAGTAAGCCAGATATAAATAACAAAATCACAATTTTTGAATAGACTAATATATCTTCCAATTTGCCCATTCCTTTTACGCTAACTAAATTGATTATCGCAAAAAAGGTAATAATAAGTCCTGCGATTATTTTTTGCCAGATTGGATGATTTAGGGTATCAAATTGACTACAGAAATAGGATGCAAACGTAAAGGCATACAAAGCTAAGGTGCTGATGTATCCAAAAACAATTAACCACCCGATTACCGATGAAGCAAGCTCACTATTTGGAAAAGATTTTTTGAAAAATGAATACGTTGCCCCTTCGTCTTTATAAAGCAGTGCTAGCTTTACATAAGAATAAGCTGCACACAATGCCAGAACACCTCCAATCAGGATTGCATAAGGTGTTGCGTTTCCTATATTTTCTGTAGCTATACCTAAAATTGAGAAAATGCCCCCACCAACCATTCCGCCCAAGGCAATTGCAATTAACTCTCCCAATCCAAGCTCCTTATTCCTTTGTCGTGTGAGTTTATTCATCTTTTATTCTAGTGACGTTCAGCATGATTGTATATGGTTAGGTACATGTTTAAACATTAAATTTAGCAAATAAAAACCGAACAGAGAATCCGTAAGGATTTTCGTAAGCAAGCCAGAACTAACAAAAAAATATATGCGATGTTAGCACCTGCTTTTTATTTATATATGTTTTCAATATTCAACTCTTCCATTACCAGATTTTGAAGAGTTTTCAATTCTTTATTGTAGTTAATATTTTCCTCTTCACTTTTTTTTAATTCGGATAAAACGTCAAAAACAAAATTTTCTTCTCCATATTCATTCCATTCTTTTTGGAAGCTTCTATTCCTATGGTTTCCGAATTTGAGTTCCATTTTATGTCTGTTCCATTTAGATTCCATATCAATACTATGGTCAATCAGAAATTTATTGTTTTTAATGTTTTTTATTTGAAAAACTCCCATTGGAATTTTCATTTGTTTGTATTCTTCTTTAAGTTCTTTTTTTGTTTTCATATTACATAAATCCTAATTGTTTCATAACTGTTATTCTGTCAAAAACTTGAGTATGTCCATTAATCAAATTGTCTTTAAAATGATAAATTGTTAAGCCTTTTGTATTTATAGATTTTTTAGTTGGTGGATATCCTCCAATCATACCAAGGTTTGTTCCAGTTAAAATCCAAGTTATAGCAACATGATTTTCTTCAGGAATTGCAGATGTTATTTCAAAATTCATATCAGGAAATGAATTGAATGAAAAACTTAATCGTTCTATGAATTCAGAATGAGATAAGGTTTTTCCCTCCCAAGGGTCAGTTGTGTCAAGGTGAATTGTATATTCTGGATGAACGTATTGCTCAATTTTATCAAAATTCTTTTTATTCCAAATTTCAGTCATAAATTCCCGTAGGAAAGATTCTTTATTCATTGTCTTTTTTTAAGTTGGTGCTAACGTTCCGTGTAAAATGCGTTTTAATACATTTTAAAAAGTGTTGGATAACGTTTATATCTAGCGTTTATAAAAAAAGTCCTTTCTTCCATTCAACAGTATCTGTTGATTCAATTAACCAAATTCTACCATCTCCATTTAATATTTGCAATTGTGTAATGCCACCTGATGTTTTTTTACTTTTATATATTCCAACACTATGAGCAGTTTCAATAAATTTCGGAGACAATTTTGTATTTAATGTAGTGTTTTCTTCTAAGTTTTTTTTGATTAACCATACTTCTCCATTTTTATCCACAGCTGTAATAATTATACCGCTATTACTTGCGGTTATGCCTGCTTTATGATAGGTTTTCCACTCTCGGTCCTTTAAAAGGTGACGCCTAGAATAGTTCTTCTCGTCTGTAGTCGATAATATAAAGATCCTTTTGCTATACTTGCCAATAGCCGTTAGATAAATTTTATTCTTCCTTGTAGTAATACCTATTGGATAAAAGGTTTGAAAATCAGAAACAGCATTTTTTTCAAAATCCTTTCCATTCTTAGTGGATAATAGCCAAATTTTACCATCATCTGTTGCAGTGGTTAGATATAATTTATCCTTGGTCGAACTTATGCCAATTTCATGATTTGTACGCCATTTTTCTTTCTTAAGAACCCTATGAGAGGTGAAATTCTTACCATCTTCTGAGGACAAAATCCATACTTTTCCTGAATTATACCCAAACACGCTTAGGTATAGTTTATTTTTCCAGACATGAATTCCAACGGGTCGGTTGGTTTTCCATTCAGCCCTGCCAATAATTATTTGATGATTTGTATAATTAACCCCATCAGATGAACTAAGTACCCTTATTTTCTTATCAGTTCCTACGAATGACAGATATTGTTTGTCATTGAAGTAACAACCATTTACAGTTAATCTTGTTTTCCATCCTTTTTGGCCATTTACTGTTAAATTAATAATATCCTCTTTTTCTTCTGGTATTTGAATCTTATTTTGGCGGATGCAAGTTTGAATAAAATCTCCGTACTGTACAAAATCAGCGTGAACAATTCCTATGTTAGATTGCCACATTTCATTGCGTACTAATCTTTCGGCCATGAATACTGAACCATTTCCATTATTTTTTCCACTGTTAGAAGTAGGGTCGTTCGGTTTTTGATCTTCGTTGCTAACAGCATATCCTTTTACTCCAGTTCCTATCCCATCTGGAGTTAAAAGCATTTCTTTAATTAAGAATAGTTTAAATTGAATTTTTGGTTTTCTAAACTTTCCAAATTGAGTAGCCTTAAGTTCCCTGTCAACTAGATCTACCATACTTGTAGACATAGGATAAGCCACAGCTGCAATGTCATTCTTTGACCACGCATATCTATAAATACCCATATCCTTAAGCCCTAAGTATTTGGATTTTTCAATATATAAGGAAAGTAATACCCTTTGATTATTTTTTATGTATTCTTCAAAGGGTTGTTCAGACAGATTAACTCCCTTTTGTTTCTGTTTGTCACATTCCCATGTTGGATTCACAAAATAGGAATCAAAGTACTTTTTGAGTATTTTGTCAAACTTTCTATTAATATTGTCTGTCCATTCATTGAGTACAGTAGAAGTGGTTGTTCCATCATTTGCCATTGAGTTAAACCACACAAATACAAATTCCTTAGGTTGTTTTTTTAGGAAGTCTGAGATATCCTTTAGCATGGGTTCAATTTTGGCATCTGAATCTGATTGGCCATGATACACATAGAAATCCAAATCGTCATTATTTTTCTGGTATTTGACTCGAAAATCAAAGGACCTGATACCATAATCTAATTGTTCTTTAATATTCAGAGATTGGCATTGTGATATCCCGTTTTTGCTAAAAATTCCACCAATCCTATGAAAGGGAACGTAAGTGGCAGCATCATGTGCTCCAGGAATACATATTTGGGGTAATGTTTTATTTTTAATCAATTCAAAATTATACTTCATCCAAGATGGGTTTCGTGGTATTGATTTTTGCTGTAACCCTTCAGATTCGGCAAAGCCATACCTACTTGCAGGATACCATTGAGGATCTTCCCACCAGCCCGAACTTTGGCTAAAGACTTGATAATATAATTTTAGGTTATGAGGAGACTCTCCACTATACTTATGATAACTCCTCAAACCAGTCAATTCACTGCCTTCTGCTTTAAGTCCATATCCAGTAAAATTGTCATACCAATTTTGATAAAACCCAAAACGCATTTTAATTTTCTTCCCACTCTTAAATAAGTTATCTGTTTCATAAACCAGACCAGCAGGGTCATCATCTGTTAAAACGAACGAGGCTTTTTCTCTTGCTGGAATTGATGTAGGTAATTTTTTACCCTTCCAATAATCATAAATATCATGGTTCAATACTTTACCATTTTCCCAATCTTTATCATTGTCGTGCCAAATTTCTTTGATTGTTAGTTCACTTGGATTTAGTGAATTATCTATTACTATAGTTACTCTTCCTTCACTCACAATATTTTCTTTTTTATTTAATTATCAAAACATTTTAACTCCGGAAAAACCTTATCTCCTTCTTCCCAGCAGGCTTTGTTAGGTTCTCCTATTTTATAGTGAACCTTAAAAGTTTCTCCACCCCATCTGTCATAATGCTGAAGACCACAAAATTCACTACCTTGAGCTTTTGAAGCCGAAGAAGGATTTATAAAAGCCATTTTTAAATTTAATGCTCTACCATTTCCATAAGGGTACATGATATAATGCAATCCCCCTCGTTCATCACTGTTTAAAATAATGTCAATTTTTTCTCCTGGTTCTATGTCTTTAACGCTATTATTGCTTTGCCAAGAAGCATCACCGTTATAAGACCATCGCCCTACATACTTTAGTTTAAACTTACAATTACTATTATCTATTGTGACTATTACTTTTCTGCTCATGTATGTTTTTTTATATTCTTATTCTATTTCTAATACAGATTATTATAAGTTTCTTATCTCAATTTCGCGCCGGAATCACCCAAATGTTGCCTAACGTGTTTGTATATGGTTAGTTATTTATTTTTTCTAAATGTCTTTTTTTCATTTCTACACTTTCTCTGTATTCTAAAGCTTCTGCTTTCATTGTCCAATGTGTTTCTAATTCAAATGAGTCAACTTTAGCCTTAATTTCGCTAATAGGAATTGAGAAAAATTCCTTTCTGTAATTTACTTTATTAACTCTTTCTGAGTTAAATGTTTCGTGTAATTCTTTTTCTAATTTTGGCGCATCTTCTGAATGAATCATTGCGTGAACATCAAATGTAAAAGGAACAGAAGCATCTCCTAATTCTTTAACTCTGTCTAAAGGTTCTAGTCTTCTTGTAAGTCCAATTTTAAACACATTTTCTCCAAATGAACCAACATTGGAAATTATGTAAACGTGCCCTCTTTTTGTTTGTTGAGCCATTGACATAGCTCTTTGTCCTTTCTCCTCCGCAATTAATAGTTTTTGCTTAATATTTTCTAGTTCTTGCTCAAATTTTGCTCTGTCTTCGTCTGCAACTTTTAATAATTTGGCTTCAATTTCCTTTCTTGCTTTTTCAAGCATTTTTTCCTCTTTTTCAGCTTCTTTTCTTGCTCTTTCAAAATCTCGTCTTGCCTTTTCTTCTTCTCGAATAGCTTCTCTTATTGCTCTTTGCTCTTCCAAATCGCGTTTCTTTATTTCGTGTACAGTAACCGCAAGTTTTAATTGTTCTAAGACGACATCAAAATATCTATTCGTAATTCTTGCATTTCTAAAAGCTTTACCGTTGTGGTTTACTAGGCGGAAAGCATCTTTTAAGGCTTGTAATAACTTTCCATAGTTGTCGTGTTTGACTTTAGACATTATAGTATCAACTTTTCCATTAAATGCATCTAAAACAAATTCAATTGCAGTTGTTTTTCTATGAGTTTCAACATAGTCACAATCTGCAACTTCATTGTTTTTAATCATAGATTTTATAAGTGTCCTAACTTGCGCAAGTTCCTGCCCTGCTTTTTTGTGATTATATTCTTCTGCTAAATCGTCTAAAAGTGAATGATTGGGGATTAAATATTCGTCTCCATATCCTTTTATAATGTTTTTCATTGCTTTCACAGTTTTTTGATACTGTTCAGCGTTATTTTTTGCTTCCCAAGCCTCACCAGCTATATTTTCTGCTTTTGCATTAGCTTCATTTTCAATTTTCGTTGCAATTTGATGGGCATTTTCTAAAATAGTTTCAGCCCTATTTTTGGTTTCTGTAGCTTTTTCGCGAGCTTCTTTTTTTATTGCATTAGCTTCTGATTTTGAAGTTTTAATAACTTCTTCCATTTCAATCGCAGTTTTTGCAATCTTTTCTTCAATTTCGCTAGAAACTCTTTTCAGTTCTTCTTCAATGTTTCTAATTGGCTCATATTTCTTTAAATATTCTGTAGAATCTTTATAAACTGAAAAGTCATTTTTTTCTTTTTCTAATTCTTGATTTAAGTTTAAGTTTTCCTTCTCCTTTTTATCTCTTTCTTTTTTTATTTTAGAGTTTTTCGAGAGTAAAACAATAATAATTATAATGCAAATAATAAGTAAAAATGTCATTTCTATTTCGTTTTTTTAATTAACTACAACGGTCGCGGCTATGAACAGTTGCGTGGTTTAGCACTTAACTTCACAAGTAGGCAAGAAGCCAGCAATAAATTATATATGGTGTTGTACATAGTGCTTATTCTTCTTTCCATCTTTTAATATAATATTTCAATCCTGTTTTTTCTCCGCCTTGAAAATATCCTCCAGAATTTACTTTGTCAATTAATTTAATTACATCATTCGCATTATCAGAATCCCAATTCAATTCTGCTGTTAGAAAAGAGAATATTTCCTGCGAATTCAAATCATAATCATACTTTTTCAACGCTCGTATGTAAGTTTTACATCTATTATTGTCGTCCGATTGAACAATTCCTGTTGACATATTAATAGCATTGGTTAAGTCTTGAAATGCTTTTTGAATTACTAAACCAGGTTTTTTTGTTTTCTCAATTTCTTGATTTGTGTCAATATCAATTGCTCCATAAGTTTTTGCCCAATTTTTAACATCAGGTTCAACCCATTGATGAGCAACAATTCCAATTACACTTTCAAAATCCTCGTATTTATATATTTCTTCAGAACGAAGTCCAAAAGTAACAACTACATATTTTGATTGATGATTGTCGTTAAAAGTCTTTAAAGTTTCTATACGAATTGGTGGATAATTTGGGTCAATTTTTATTCCACTAAATAATTTTTTTATATTCCTTGTGTCAAAAATTCGCTCAATATAACCTGTATTATTTTTTGTGTGAATTAATAAAATTATAGAATCAACATCTTTTTCAGAATTGCAAATACTCAATGCTTTTTGAAATGCTTTTATTTCATTTTCCTTTATTGGACCTGTATTATTATTAAAAAATCTATATTTTGTCATTTTCTCTTTGTTTTTCATGCATTATGTACAACTTATTTATATAGATGTATAATACACCGTTATACAACTACTTTAGTAAGGCTATAATTGTATTCTGTGTTTATATCCCTGCTAACCTAACACAAAGCATGTATACATTCTTACGGAATCCCATAAGTCCAACTATTTAAGTAATAAAAGTAGTTTTAGGTGTCATTAACGATTTCAGATGTAGTAGTCAAGGTCGCTAACATCACGGCATGCTCCGAAGACACCACGGTACGGGTCGCTAATATTACGGCATGCTCCGCAGACACCACGGCACGGGTCGCTGATATCACGGCATGCTCCGAAGATACCACGGCATGGGTCGCTGATATCACGGCATGCTCCGCAGACACCACGGCACGGGTCGCTGATATCACGGCGTGCTCCGAAGACACCGCGGCACGGGTCGCTAATATCACGGCATGCTCCGCAGACACCACGGCACGGGTCGCTGATATCACGGCATGCTCCGCAGACACCGCGGCACGGGTCGCTAATATCACGGTATGCTCCGCAGACACTACGGCGCAGACCTTTTTATCAAAAGTAATTGCCGTAACATCATAAGAACTTTGCATAGAAATAAACCGCTAACTCCCAAGAACTAACAACTAAGCATTAAAAACTAAAAACTAATAACTAACAACTAGCGATTAACCACTACCTGTACGGAGGACCCGCAACCCAACCAACAATAGACTTACGAACCCCTTTAGTAATAGGAGTAACACGATGCATCATAAAAGAAGGAAAAACAATGATGGTACCTTTCTCTCTAGGAGCACTTACAATTTTCTGATTAAACATAAACTGTAAATCACCACCCTCATACTCATCTGGGTCAGATAACTGCATAGAAATACTCAACTTTCTATCAGAAATTTCACCCGCACCAAAATCCAAATGCCAATCAAAAAAATCACCCTCAGTATAGCTAGCCAATTGCAAACAATTATGAAACCCCAATAAATCAAACCAATACCGTTCGTTATTACATTTAATAGCCAAACCAGCCAATCGGTTGTAAATCCATTCGTTTTCAGGAGTATTATCAATAAACATCACATCACTTTTTCGAAGCTCATCATCATAAGTGTCTGCTCCGCTCAGCGTAGCTTTAATTTTTTCATTATCATCCCATAAATTAAGAATTCGTTCCGTTTCATGCGGAAGAAATAACCCATTATAATGCACAAATTCAGCAAAATTATGTTTCAACGGAAGACCAAAAGGATAGTTTATTGCCATAGTATTTAAGTAGTTAAAAGCGAAGAAAAAGTAAGTTTCTCGTTATAAAAATTAGGTTTTTAACAGCAAAGTATAAAAAAACAACCAATAACCATAAAAAGCATTCCGTAAAAGCAAGTATTTTAACCAAGAGTGTCAAGTAGTAAGTAATAGCTCTCAGTTTTTTTAAAATAATGGCAACCCTATTAGCCCAAAAAACAAGAGTCATTTTAATAATTATAAAGCTATTAAACATTAGAAAAAAACTGTAGAAGTTGTAGAACTTTGTTAGCAAAGGAGTGATGAAAATTATCAAACAATAAACTAATAACTCAAAACGGAGAACTAAAAATAGTTGTATTTTTACGTCAATAATTCAAAACTATGATTTCAAAAGAACAATTTAATAAAGAGTTAGATTTAATTATAGCCAATGCTATTAGAGAAGATATAGGAGACGGAGATCATACCTCTTTATCATGTATTCCTGCCGATGCAAAAGGTAAAGCAAAGCTATTAGTAAAAGACGAAGGAGTAATTGCTGGGGTAGAATTTGCTAAAATGGTGTTTAATTATGTTGATCCAGAATTAGAAGTTGAAACCTTAATAAATGATGGAGAAGAAGTGAAGTATGGAGACATTGTTTTTTACGTATCAGGAAAATCACAATCCATATTAATGGCAGAACGTTTGGTACTAAATGCCATGCAACGTATGAGTGCTATAGCAACCAAAACCAAGTTTTTTGCAGACCTGTTAGAAGGAACCAAAACTAAGGTGTTAGACACCCGTAAAACAACACCAGGAATCCGTGCTTTAGAAAAATGGGCAGTAAAAATAGGGGGTGGAGAAAACCATCGATTTGCCTTATACGATATGGTAATGATTAAAGACAATCATATTGATTTTGCAGGCGGAATTACACAAGCAATAACCAAGACTAAGAAATACCTAGCGGAAAAAGGACTAGATATTAAAATTATTGTTGAAGCACGCAGTTTAGAAGAAATTGAAGAAATTTTACAAAACGAAGGGGTGTATAGAATTTTGATAGATAATTTTAACTATGAAGATACCCGAAAGGCGGTAGCAATGATAGGAGATACATGTTTAACAGAATCTTCTGGAGGAATTAACGAAAAGACTATTAGAGAGTATGCAGAGTGTGGTGTTGATTTTATTTCGTCTGGAGCCTTAACACATTCAGTATATAATATGGATTTAAGCTTAAAAGCAGTCGATTAATATAACTTACTACATCATGAAAAAACAACTATTACTCATAGCAACGCTAGTAGTAGCTATGTCGTGTAAAACAGAGCAAACTAAAAAAGAAACCACTTCAAACATGGTAGAAAACCCATTATTAGTAAAAAGCAGTTTACCTTATGGTGCACCTGATTTTACCAAAATAAAAAACGAACACTTTATGCCTGCAATTTTAAAAGGTATGGAAGTTCAAAATGAAGAAATTGCTAAAATTATAGCAAATACAGAAACTCCAACATTTGAAAATACAATTATAGCTTTTGAAGAAAGTAGCAAAACGTTAGATAATGTTGAGGCAGTTTTTTATGCTTTAGCAGGTGCACATACGAACGATACAATTAAAGACAATCAAAAAGAATTAGCTCCAAAGTTTTCTAAACACAACGATGAAATTTTATTAAACACCAAGTTGTTTGAAAAAATAAAAGCGGTACACGATAATTTAGACAACTTAGAGTTGGATGCAGAGTCTAAACACTTGGTAAAAGAACAATATAAAAAGTTTGTAAAAGCAGGTGCTAACTTATCTGAAGAAAAGAAAAACGAGTTAAAAGAAATTAATGCAGAGTTAGCAAGCTTATCTAACGACTTCGGAAAAAAGTTATTAGATGCTAGTAAAAAAGGAGGTTTAACGGTTACGGATAAAGAACAGTTAAAAGGACTTTCAGAAGAAACAATTAAAGGATTAGAGAAAGACGGAAAGTACGAAATCCAATTAATCAATACTACGCAACAACCTTTATTACAAACTTTAGAAAATAGAGAAGTTCGTAAACAATTGTTCGAAAAATCTATTCACAGAACAGATGCAGGTGAGTACGATACAAGTGATTTAGTAAAGAAAATGGCTTCGTTGCGTGCTAAGAAAGCACAAATTTTAGGTTTTGACAACTTTGCTAGTTGGAGCTTACAAGGAACAATGGCTTCTACACCAGATAAAGTTTTTGAAATGTTCAACGGATTAATTCCTGGTTCATTAGAAAAAGTAGCTGCTGAAACAAAAGAAATTCAAGCAGAAATCAACAAAGAAGGAAACGATTTTACTTTAGCTCCATACGATTGGAATCATTTTGCTGAAAAAGTACGTAAGTCTAAGTACAACTTAAATGAAGATGAGGTAAAACCATACTTTGAGTTAACCAACGTGTTAGAAAAAGGAGTGTTTTATGCGGCAACAAAATTATACGGAATTACCTTTAAAAAGCGCACAGATATTCCAACATATCACCCAGATGTGGTAGTGTATGAAATTTTTGAAGAAGATGGTAGTAAGTTAGGATTGTTCTACGGAGACTTCTTTGCAAGAGATAGTAAAAGAGGAGGAGCGTGGATGAGTGCTTTTGTAAAGCAATCTAAATTAAGAGGTCAAAAGCCAGTAATCTACAACGTTTGTAATTATCCAAAACCAGCAGAAGGAGAACCAGCATTAATTAGTTTTGATAATGTAGAAACTACCTTCCATGAGTTCGGACATGCGTTACACGGTTTATTCGGAAATCAAAAATATGCATCAATTTCAGGAACAAGTACGGCAAGAGATTTTGTAGAGTTCCCGTCGCAGTTTAACGAAAACTGGGCAACACATCCAGAGGTATTAAACAACTATGCATTGCATTATAAAACAGGAGAAGTAATTCCTGATGCATTATTACAAAAAATTAAAGATGCAGGAACGTTCAATCAAGGATATTCAATTATAGAAAACTTAGCATCTTCTAATTTAGATATGCAATGGCACACTATTTCAGCAGACACTACTATTGAAGATGTAGCTAAATTTGAAGAAGAAGCTTTGGCTAAAATGAAGTTAAAGATTGATGAGGTACCACCAAGATATCGTTCAACGTATTTTGCACATATTTTTAGTGGAGGATATGGAGCAGGATATTACTCGTATTTATGGACAGAAATGTTAAGTCACGATGCGTACGATTGGTTTAAAAACAACGGATTGTTAACTAGAGAAAACGGTCAGAAGTTTAGAGAGCAAATCTTATCGAAAGGAAACACGATGGATTATGCAGAAATGTATAGAGTTTTTGCAGGAAGAGATCCACAGGCAGAACCAATGCTAAAAGCAAGAGGGTTACAATAAATGAATGATTTCTTTGACAACGAAACATTTACAAAAGTTGATTTTACAGTAACAAAAATCAACAAAGGAGAATATGACAGCTGTACGTTCGAGAATTGCAATTTCGAGAACGTACATGCTTCAAATATTGAATTTTTAGAGTGTGAGTTTATCAACTGTAATTTTAGTAATACAGTGGTAAACCACACTTTTTTTAAAGATTGCACTTTTGAAAATTGTAAAATGGTTGGGGTAAAGTTTAATGAATGCAACAACTTTTTGCTAGAAATGAGCTTTCATAACTGCCAGCTAAACTTATCTTCTTTTTACCAATTAAAAATTCCCACTACAAAATTTATAAGTTGTAATTTGCAAGAAGTAGATTTTGTTGAAGCTGACTTAAGTAGAGGTCTCTTTAAAGATTGTGATTTAAAAGGAGCAATTTTTGATCAGACGAATTTAGAAAAAGCAGATTTTACAACTGCTACTAATTTTGCAATTGATCCTGAAAATAATAGAGTAAAAAAAACGAAATTTTCCAAAGAGAATATTGCTGGACTATTGTATAAATATGATATTGTAGTGGAGTAATGTGGTAGCCTCGTTGTTTGAATTACAAACGCAACTTGAAATTTCTTCAAACTTAGAGTATATTTCAAAGGAATCTTTTGACAGACTTTATGGGGAATCAAGAGAGAGAATGCTATCAAGTTTAATAAGAAAGCTAAAAGAAAAACGATAAAAATTTTGCAACTAAAAACACTTAGCATCTTTGAGTCTCATAAATTAGAAACACTTTGCAACTAAAAAGAAAATGACTAAACAGATAGAAGAAAACCTTGAGAAAATTCCAGTAATTAACTGGCTCGTGGCCTTTGGAAAGAAAATTAAAATTCCGGGGTTAGAAGGAATGTCTTTGTACGATGTACTTGAAATGTATGTTATTGGTATTGTAAAAGGAGCATTAACTACAAGGGCAGGAGGTATTGCTTTTAGTTTCTTTATGGCAATCTTTCCATTCTTATTATTCATTTTAACATTGATTCCTTACATCCCGATTGATGGATTTCAAGACGGGTTACTTTCATTAATGCAAGAAGCATTACCACCAAAAACCTTTGAGGCGGTAGATTTTGTTATAAAAGATATTATTAACAATCAATACGGTGGATTATTGTCATTCGGTTTCTTAGCCTCTATTTTTTTAATGACCAATGGTGTAAATGCAATATTTGGTGGGTTTGAATATTCTTATCATGTAACCGAAGTAAGAAATGTTTTAAGAGCCTATTTTATTTCGTTAGCAGTATCGTTGCTAATGTCATTTTTCTTAATCGTAACGGTAACACTCATTATTTTTTATCAAATAGCCTTAACAAGAATTCACAAAATTGGATGGTTAAACACAGGAGATTTAGACTTGTTTTACTACGGAAGAGGTTTCTTGTTTTTAGTAATGATTTTTACCATTGTATCTTTACTCTTTAGGTACGGAACCAAACAAGGTAAAGATGTGAAATTCTTTTCTCCAGGTGCTATTTTAACTACAGTAGTATCTATGTTTACCTTTTACTTATTTGGAATTTATGTAGTTAAGTTTGCTCAATACAATCAACTATACGGCTCAATTGGTACCCTGTTAATTTTAATGTTGTTCGTATGGTTAAATGCTATTATTTTACTCTTAGGTTTTGAGTTAAACGCCACGATTTATCGTTTAAAACGTAAAAATAAAGCGACCGCTAAATAACATTATTCTTCATATTTTTTCGGATATTTGCAGGCTAAAACGCAAATCAAATTACGAATTAATAATTACGAATTATCAATAAATTCATAATTAAAAATTCATAATTAAAAATTCATAAAAAAAATGAAACCAGGAATCCCAAAAGGAACAAGAGATTTTTCATCAACAGAAGTAGCAAAAAGAAACTATATTTTCAATACAATTAAACATTCGTTTGAAAATTTCGGATTTCAACCTATTGAAACACCAAGTTTTGAAAACTCTTCTACATTGATGGGGAAATATGGTGAAGAAGGGGATAGATTGATTTTTAAAATCTTGAATTCTGGTGATTATTTAAAGAAAGTAGATGAAAACTTATTGGCAGATAAAGACAGTCAAAAAGTTACTTCAAAAATTTCTGAAAAAGCATTGCGTTACGATTTAACAGTTCCGTTTGCACGTTACGTAGTACAACACCAAAACGAAATTACATTTCCATTTAAACGTTACCAAATTCAACCAGTTTGGAGAGCAGATAGACCACAAAAAGGACGTTTCCGTGAGTTTTATCAATGTGATGCCGATGTGGTAGGAAGTACTTCGTTATGGCAAGAAGTTGAGTTTGTGCAATTATATGATACTGTTTTTAGTAAGTTAGGATTAAAAGGTACGACTATCAAAATCAACAACCGAAAAATCTTATCAGGAATTGCTGAGGTAATTGGTGCATCAGACAAACTGATTGATTTTACAGTGGCTTTAGATAAGTTAGATAAAATAGGAAAAGACGGTGTAGTTAAGGAGATGTTGGAGAAAGGAATTTCTGCTGAAGCGATAGAAAAAGTTGATCCGTTATTTAATTTTTCTGGAAGTAATCAAGATAAGTTAGCTTCTTTAGAGGCTATGTTACAAGGTTCGGAAGAAGGATTACAAGGTGTAGCTGATTTGAGAACCGTAGTTAATAACGTAGAAAGTTTAGGACTAGATTCAGCAAGCTTAGAATTAGATGTAACCTTAGCTAGAGGACTGAACTATTACACAGGGGCTATTTATGAAGTAACAGCTCCAGAAGGTGTAAAAATGGGTTCTATTGGTGGTGGAGGTCGTTATGACGACTTGACAGGTATTTTTGGTTTAAAAGATGTTTCTGGAGTAGGAATTTCTTTTGGATTGGATAGAATTTACTTGGTAATGGAAGAGTTAGGATTGTTTGAAGCAGTAGAATTACCAAAGCCTAAAGTATTGTTTTTAAATTTTGAAGAAAGCGAGAGTTTAGATAAAGTAAAAGCCATAAAAACATTAAGACAAAACAACATAAAGTCAGAAATGTATCCAGATGTGGCAAGCAGTAACAACCAGCAAAAAAAGCAGTGGAAATATGCTACAAATAGAGAAATTGAGTTTGTAGTGACAACTGTTGAAAATGGTACGCTTGTTGTTAAAAATATGTCGACGGGAGAGCAAACTACTTGTTCTTTAGACGAATTGATAAATAAAGTGCAGTAAATTACCAACAATGTTGTAAATTTGCGCCCTACTAATTTTAGATAGAAATGTTTGAAGTGAACAACAACAAAATGAATGACGATAGCATAGATGAAATAGGAGAGAACCACATTGGTACGTCGGCCAAAACGCCTTTACGTGCGGATGCTTTCGATATTTCTGACAAAGAAAAAATTGAAAAAATTCAAGAGAACGTTAAAGAAATTCTTGAAACGTTAGGAATGGATTTAACTGACGATAGCATGCAAGGTACTCCTAAAAGGGTTGCAAAAGCTTTCGTAAATGAGTTGTTTATGGGGTTAAACCCACAAAATAAACCAGAAGCGTCAACATTTGACAATACTTATAAGTATGGTGAAATGTTAGTTGAAAAAAACATTATTGTATATTCAACATGTGAGCATCACTTATTACCAATTATTGGTAGAGCTCACGTTGCGTATATTTCTAATGGTAAAGTAATCGGTTTATCTAAGATGAATCGTATTGTTGAGTATTATGCTAAGCGCCCACAAGTACAAGAGCGTTTAACTATGCAGGTAGTACAAGCAATGCAAGAAGCTTTAGGAACTCAAGATGTTGCATGTGTTATAGATGCAAAACATTTATGTGTTAACTCAAGAGGTATTAAAGATATTGAAAGTAGTACAGTTACTGCTGAGTTTGGTGGAGCATTTAAAAACAAAGAAACCAAACGTGAATTCTTAGATTACATAAAATTAAATACTGATTTTCAATAGAAAATAAAGTTTAAATAAATAAAAAAGCTCATTCGAAAGAATGAGCTTTTTTATTATGATTCGGTTTTATTTTGTTTCAATTTTTTAACGCCATCAACTATAAACCAAGAAGCAAACAAAACTCTAACGAGTAAGAAAACATATTGGTTTTCGGTTGTGAAGTTGAATAGGAGTCGATACACTTCTCTTTTTTGAGAAAAGGCAGAAAACGTATTAATTAAAATAAATATACCTATAAATAGATATATATAAGGAAGTGCTTTTTTCACTATTTAACTGGAATTTTAATTTCGTATAGTTTTCTACTACGGTTGTTTAATTTGTTTTCTCGTAACCAAGAGTTATGTAGCTTAAGCTCTTTGTAGGTAATTCCGAATTTTTTAGCAAATAAGGCGATATTACTAATAGCAGTATCTACTTTAACAGTATAGGTTTCAGGAAGGGTATATAAATCTTCTTGATCGAAAACAAAACCATACTCTTTTGGGTTAGTTATAATTTCTTTTAAAGCTAAGATTCTAAAAACGTAACGCTCGGTTTCATCAGGTAACAATGCATCGTAATAGCTGGTTACACCTTGAGCATCTAATCTTTTAGAAATACCATAGTTACCCGCATTATAAGCCGCAGCGGCAAGCGTCCAAGAACCAAAACGTTCTTTCGATTTTTTTAAATACTCAGCAGCTACTTTAGTAGATTTTTCTATATGATAACGTTCATCAACATTACTATTAATTTCTAAACCATATTCTTTACCTGTTTGTTTCATAAAGTGCCAC
The DNA here is from genome assembly GCF_047470925.1 of Tenacibaculum ascidiaceicola. Taxonomy (NCBI): domain Bacteria; kingdom Pseudomonadati; phylum Bacteroidota; class Flavobacteriia; order Flavobacteriales; family Flavobacteriaceae; genus Tenacibaculum; species Tenacibaculum ascidiaceicola. The sequence continues at coordinate 42,829 of NZ_JAZKJP010000005.1, read as the reverse complement.
ATACCAGCTGCACCAACATGGGATGTTTCATCAATAAAACCACTTTCAGCTAAGGCTAAGAATTTGAAATCGTCAGGTAAACCATATTTTTCTAACAAAGGCTCTAAAATAGGAAAGTATTTATTTGCACGTTTTATAAGTAACAATCCATTAGACTGCCAATAGGTGTTTACTAATAACTCGCGGTCCATTCGTTCTCTAATGTCAGGTTTTTCAATAGGAACTCGTTCTCCTGCTAAATTTAAATCGTTAGGTAATTTTAGAGCTTTAACCTCGTAACTTTCCGCTACATTTTTAATGGTTGGTTCGTTTGATTTGCTTATAGTATTGGTAAATAAAATTCCAACAAATACTATAGTTAAGATAGATAAGAAGCGGATTGATTTGTTCATTTCTCTTTTAGTTTTTGTCAAGTTGTGTAATGATGTTAATCCATCAAAAAACATTCCTTTTTTAGTATTTCAGAAATTGTTTTTGCTTTGTTCAAAATCATTACATGCGTGCCATTTTCAATTTCAATTGAATTTTTAATATATTTTATAGGAAAAACTTCATCTTTTTTTCCGTGAATGTGAATTATATCGGGAATAGATTCTTTTTGTTTCCAGTGTAATACGTTGTATATAGCCCATTGCAAATATTCTTTGTTTCTAACTGATAGGTATATTTTATATAACTCAGCTCGTTTTTTTAAATAATCATTAAAAAAATAGCGTTCGTAACTTTCAATATTTGAAATAACTTTTGAAGGGAAAAGTTTATAGGCTTTTGTTACTTGTACTAGTTTAAAACGTTTAGGAAACTCTTTATTGCTTTTAACACTTGATATTATGATTATTTTTTTGCAATCAATAATTTTACTCATTTCCTGTACCATAATACCTCCAAAAGAAACTCCAATTAACACAGGGTTTTTGTGTTGAATTTTAGCACACATTCGTTGAGCATATTCTTCAATGCTTTCGTTAATAGAGGTTGGTAGCATCCAATCTAAAAAGTGCAGTTCAAAATGTTCTTCAGGTAAAGAAATACGCTCAAATATTTTGGTATTGGCAGCTAAACCAGGGACAAAATACAAGTGAGTTTTAGGCATTATTCAATAAACTTTTTGTCTAATAAAATACCGTCAATATATTCGTGTACGTCAATAAGCTCATCAGGAATATCTTTCCATAAACGAATTAAGATTTGTTTTCCATCATGAACTATATAAGTACTAGATAAATCTGGAATTTTAGGGTTGCTATAAACATCTTTAAAACTAGCAAAATCCTTTTTGTTAAGCTTATTGTTTAGCTCTTGCAGTTGTTTTTCTGATAGTGTAAATTTTTGTGTTCCTTTTACTAATACATATTCAATTCCGTTGTAAAGAACATTTCCTTCTTTATCAATAGAAACAGAATATACGGGACAGTCACCAAAACAAGGAGTTTTGATAATTCTTAAAAGGTTATTTTTTTCTTCGGAAATAATGTTAGTTAATTTTTCTTCGGAGTTGGCATCAACCAATCTAAACTCTCCGCTTTCCTGAAGTTTATCAATCCAAAAATCACGCTTTCCTTCAGGAACTTCAACAATACCTATTTTTGAAGCATCTGTTTCATAAGCCATTTTACTCCAAGTTAAGCCGCTATTTTTTATAAGTGATTTTACATCATCAATGCTTTTAGCGTTTTTAAGAACAATAATTAACTCATTTTGAGAAGCTATAGGTTTTATAACTTCTTCTTCAATAATTGTTTCTTTTTCTATTGGCTCTGTTAATTTGGTTTCAGAACTTTTTTTAGGAATACCACAAGAGATTCCTAAGGCTAAAAAAGAGTATAATAGGTACTTCATAAATGAGTTTTTTGATTGTGTGAACTAGTTGACAAGTTAAGCAATAACTCCAGCATCCACAAAATCAAAACGAACTAAACCGTCTTCATCTATTTTTGTTAACGTAACAGTATGTAATGTATTTACCAATTTAGGATTCCAAGGAGCCTTAACTTTTACATAGTTTTCTGTAAAACCGTGGATATATCCTTCTTTATTTTCACTTTCAAATAAAACTGTTAAGGTATTACCTAACTGACTTTCATAAAAAGCTCTACGTTTTTTAACAGATAATCCGCGTAGCATTTTACTACGTTTTGCACGTGTTTTCTTAGGTACCACACCGTCCATTTCAACAGCTTCTGTGTTTGGTCTTTCAGAATAAGTGAAAACGTGTAAGTAAGAAATATCTAAGTCTGCTAAATAGTTGTAGGTTTCTAAAAATAATTCATCTGTTTCACCAGGAAAACCAACAATAACATCTACACCAATACAAGCGTTAGGCATTACTTCTTTAATCTTAGCAACTCTATCAGTATATACTTTACGTAAATAACGACGCTTCATTTTCTTTAACAGTTCATCACTACCAGATTGTAGTGGAATGTGAAAATGTGGAACAAATGTGTTTGAGTTTGAAACAAAATCAATCGTTTCATCTTTTAATAAATTAGGTTCAATAGAAGAGATTCGTAAACGATTAATTCCCTCAACTTTATCAAGTGCTTGTACCAACTCTAAAAAAGTATGTTCGTGCTTTTTGTTACCGAATTCTCCTTTTCCGTAGTCACCAATATTTACTCCTGTTAAAACAATTTCTTTAATTCCTTTCTCAGAAATTTCTTTAGCGTTTTTTAATACGTTTTCTAACGTATCACTTCGTGAAATTCCACGTGCTAACGGAATGGTACAATAAGTACACTTATAATCACATCCATCTTGTACTTTTAAGAAAGCACGAGTACGATCTCCAATAGAATAAGAACCTACATAAAAATCGGCATCTTCAATCTCACAAGAATGTACTTCACCAATATCATTTTTGGTTAAGTCGTTAATATAGCTAGTTACATTAAACTTTTCAGTAGCACCCAATACTAAGTCTACACCATCAACAGCAGCTAATTCTTCAGGTTTTAATTGCGCATAACAACCTACACCAATAACAAAAGCCTCTTCATTTTTCTTTAATGCAGATTTTACAATACTTTTAAAACGTTTATCAGCATTGTCTGTTACCGAACAGGTGTTAATTACATATATGTCTGCTTTTTCTTCAAACTCAACACGCTCAAACCCTTCATTAACAAAGTTTCTGGCAATGGTTGAGGTTTCTGAAAAATTTAATTTACAACCTAATGTGTAAAAAGCTACTTTCTTATCTACATTCATCTTTTCTCTGTCCTAAATAAAAAACAAAAGCCTTGTACAAGTCTTTAATTTTTTAGAAGTTCGTATAGTTTATTTAATCTACTACTGCCTAAAGCAGTTTTGGGTTTGCAAAAGTACGATAATATTCATGATTTTTGAAACGAAAAGATTACTTATTCGAAAGCTTCAAGTTGTTGATATAGAACCTTTTTATGAGTTAGAAAGTAACCCTAAAGTATTGCAATATGCAACTGGAGAACCTAAAAATTTAGAAGAAAGTAAAGAGGATTTAAAACAGCTGATAGCACGATACACTAATAAAAAAAATGATTTTTGGATATATGCCATAGAACGTAAATCAGACAATGAATTTGTAGGTACGGTTGCTTTGGTAAAAGATGAAGAGGGAAATGATGAAATAGGATATCGGTTTATAGAACGATACTGGGGTAATGGCTTTGCAACTGAACTTTGTGAAGGATTAATACAGTACTGTAAATCGGTAGGAATGAAAAAACTTATTGGGTGTGTGGTGGATGAAAATATAGCTTCCGCTAAAATATTAGAACGATTTAACTTTGTTGTGATAGAGAAATTTATAAGTGACGATATTGGCTTACCAGAAACAAAATATGAACTAATTTTATGATAGTAGATAATTTAAAACCTCCGTATTACGCAGTAATTTTTAGCACAACTCTTTCAGATGATACAGAAGGATATTATGAAATGGCTGAAAAAATGGACAATTTAGCTAAAGAACAAGAAGGGTATTTAGGAGTAGAATCAGCGAGAAGTGATGTAGGGATTACGGTTTCTTATTGGGAAAGTTTGGATGCTATCTTAAAATGGAAAAATAATATAGAGCATGCTGAAGCTAGAAATATAGGAAGAGAGAGATGGTATAAAAAATATCAACTTCGAATAAGCAAAGTAGAAAGAGAGTATGGATTTGATAAAGGTTAATAGATAAGGTAGTAAATTTATGTACGCAGCACTAAATAAGTTTTTAAGTAAGTTTTTTAAGAAAAGTACCATATTTAAGTATGGGTTTAACTTATCTCCAATGTACAAAAGGTCTACAGGAAAAATAATATATGTATCTGATGACTTATTGAATGTGAAAGTGAAAATTCCTGTTAGTTATAAAAACAAGAACTATGTAGGATCTATATTTGGTGGAAGTTTATTTTCGGCAACAGATCCAATTTATATGATTCAATTAATTAATATTTTAGGAAATGATTATGTTGTTTGGGATAAAAGTTCATCTATTAAGTTTATAAAACCTGTTTATGAAGATGGCTTTATAGATTTTATTTTTTCTACTGATGAAATTGAAGAAATAAAGAAGAGAATAGAAGTAGAGAAAAAAATAGATTTAATTAAAGAGCTAGAAATAGTAAGTAAAGATAAATCTACTGTTTTTACAAAAATTGATAAAACCATATACATTGCAGATAAAACGTACTATAAAAATAGACGAAAGAATAAATAATTTTTTATTAGTTCTTATAGTTTTATTAGTTATAACTTCTTGTAAAAAAGAAAAAAGTAATTTTACTGATAAACAAGTTTTTCGCTATAACGAGCATTCAAATATTACTTCATTAGATCCTGCTTTTGCAAAAGACCAACGAAATATTTGGGCTGTAAATCAATTGTATAATGGATTGGTAGAGTTGGATGATAGTTTACAAGTACAACCTTCAATAGCTAAGAATTGGACAATTTCTGAAGATGGAAAAACCTATCAGTTTCATTTAAGGAATGATGTATTATTTCACAAACACGAACTGTTTGGAAAAGACTCTACAAGAAATGTAATAGCCAAAGATTTTGAATATTCTTTTAATAGATTGCTCGATAAGAATGTGGCGTCTCCAGGAGGCTGGGTATTACAAAATGTTGCTAATTTCAAAGCAGAGAGTGATTCTGTTTTTACAATCAATTTAAAGCAACCTTTTCCACCTTTTTTAGGATTGTTAGCCATGAAGTATTGTTCTGTAGTTCCAAAAGAAGCAGTTGATTATTTTGGAAATGAGTTTAGAGCAAACCCGATAGGAACTGGTCCTTTTCATTTTAAACTTTGGGTAGAAAATACCAAGTTGGTATTGAGAAAAAATCCACTATTTTTTGAAAAGGACGAGAATGGAAATCAACTTCCGTATTTAGAAGCAGTAGCTGTAACTTTTTTACCAGATAAACAAAGTGAGTTTTTACAGTTTATTCAAGGAAATATCGATTTTATGAAAAGTTTAGATGCTTCGTATAAAGATGACATTCTAAATACTGATGGAACCTTAAAAGAGAAGTATGTTTCTAAAATCAATATGAAAACAGGGGCGTATTTAAACACAGAATATTTAGGGATTTATTTAGATGGAGAAGATGAGCACCCAACAAAATCGAAATTGATACGACAAGCTATAAATTTTGGTTTTGATAGGGAGAAGATGATTAAGTTTTTGAGAAACGGAATCGGGAGTCCTGCTACAAGTGGATTTATCCCGAAAGGATTGCCTTCATTCAATAATCAACAAGGATATTCATACAATCCTGAAGAAGCAAAGAAGTTGGTAGCAGAATACAAAGAAGAGACAGGAGATGAGAATCCGCAAATAGCAATTACAACGAACAGCAACTATTTAGATTTGTGTGAGTTTATTCAACGTGAATTACAAAAAATAGGAATAGTAACTAAAGTAGATGTAATTCCACCTTCAACGTTACGCCAAGGAAAAGCAAATGGTAAGTTACCTATTTTTAGAGCAAGTTGGATTGCAGATTATCCTGATGCTGAAAATTATTTATCGCTTTTTTATAGCAAAAATTTTACACCAAACGGCCCTAATTATACACACTTTAAAAATGATTTTTTTGATAGGTTGTATGAACAATCCATTAAAGAAGTAAATGTAAAAAAGCGTTATACCCTATACCAAAAAATGGATAGTATTATTATTGCTGAGGCTCCAATTGTACCATTATATTATGATGAGGTAATCCGCTTTACACAAAAGAATGTTACAGGTTTAGGAATTAACCCTATTGATTTATTGAATTTAAAAAGAGTACAGAAAAATTAAGAGCTACTTTTTGCTTCATTCCAGTAGTAGCTATCAGGGTAGATACGTTCTCCAAAAATAGCTGTTCCAACTCGTACAATAGTAGCACCTTCTTCAATAGCGATTTCTAAATCACCACTCATTCCCATGGAGAGTTCTTTCATAGCTACATTAGGAATTTGTAGTGCTTTTATTTCTTCTTGAAGCTGTTTTAAAAGGCGAAAACATTTTCGAACTTCATCGGATTCTGAGCTTAGTAAACCAATGGTCATTAATCCCTTTATATGAATGTTTTTAAACTTAGATATTTCTTTTACAAGCTCAATCGTTTCCTCTGGATTGGCTCCGAATTTACTTTCTTCAAAAGAGGTGTTTACTTGTATGTATACATCAATTTCTTTTTCTTCAAAAATCAACCGTTGATGTAATTTTTCAGCAACTGATAAACGATCGATAGATTCAATACAACTAGCCCATTTTATAACTTCTTTAATCTTGTTACTTTGTAAATGACCTATAAAATGTACTTCAGGTTGTAAGTGCTTTATTGCATTACATTTTTGCTTTAATTCTTGTACTTTATTTTCACCCACAAGAGTTTCACCTTGTTCTAAAGCAAAATTTATTTTATCAGTATTTACTGTTTTTGTAGCTAGTAACAATCGAACATCTTTTGGGTTTCTGTTAGCTTTCTTACAAGCAAATTGTATTCTTTGATGAATAATGCTAAGGTTGTTTTGAATATTATCCATTTATGAATTGATTGTTCAGTTCTTCTTTTTCAATAATTTTATTTTTTACAGCTCTAAAAGTAATGTCTTTTGCTTCTGCATATGATATATCGTACACACGATTTACTTTTCTAAACTCTTCTGGGAATTGTTGCAGTAACGTTTCGTAATAGCTGTCTAAGTCTGATTCACTAGGTGCTTCGAATTTAAGTTTTAACTGAAAACGTCTTAAAAGTGCGGTATCAATAACACTAGAGTGATTGGTAGCAGCAATTAATAAAACATCGTTAGGTAATTGATCTATTAATTGAATTACAGTATTAACTAATCGTTTCATCTCGCTAGAGTCTTTGCTGTCATAATCACGAGCTTTACCGATGTAATCAAATTCATCTAAAAATAACACAGCACTTTCTCTTGTAGCTTTTTTAAAAACTTCGGAAATATTTTTAGCGGTTTCTCCTAGTTTTGAAGAAACAATGCTACCCAAATTAAGTATGATAATTTTTTTATCAAGCTTTTTGGCAATAGCTCTAGCGGTGGTAGTTTTACCACAACCAGTATGTCCGAATAATAAGATTTTATTATCAACGGGGAGTTTGTATTGATTCAAAACAGCTACGTGTTTAAATTCTTTTAGTAGTTGCTGTAGCGTATTTTTGTTTTCATTACTAAGATGAACTTCATCTAGTTCTATAGTTGTTTCTTTCGTTTGAAGAATCAAGTTATGTATAGCCATTTTATAATTTTTTGTCAAAAATAAAAGGTTATAGGTAATAAAGTAAACCTTTTAACATACAGTTAAGAAGTAGGGTTGATGTTTTAAAATATTAACTCTTAAATTCATGTTCAGGACAATCAATTCTCAACTCTTTAGAAGCTAATTTAGATTGTAAAAGTTTACAAAAATGTTCGTTGTTTTCATTTTGGTAATAAGAGCAAGTAAAGCACATCCTTTGAATAGTTATAACTCCTGCTTTATTTAGTTGGTATATTACTTTTAAAAGCCCTGCTAGTATATCTTTCTTCTGGTCTTCAGGTAATGAACTTAAAGGTTGCTCTATATTAAGTGTAAAATTAGCTGATTTCTCTGCTATTTGTTTTCCTTGATTGGTTAAACCAATAATATAACTTCTAGTATCGCTAGGGTTATGAAACTTTTGAACTAATTCTTTTTTTAATAAAACTCTAATACTATCACTAATGGTAGCTTTAGTCATATTGAACTCTTCAGCTAAATAACTCACTTTGCATTTTTCTTCTGAATGAAACAGTAAAAAAATTAGAATTTGAATTTGGATAGGGCTTAAAGAGTTCTCCTTACTTTCGCTCCAAAGAAGTACTCTGAAAGCTTCAGAAATTCGCTCTAAAGCCACAACTATTTTACTTTCAATTTTTGTGTTTTGCTGATTTAAGTCAAAAGGAGATTTCATTAATTACAGTTTTCCATTTCGTATATAAAATACCCTTTTTTATGTATAGAGTCTTCCCATTCGGGTTTGAGTATTTCAATATGGCAAAATACACATTCTTTTGAAGATATTTCCAGGTTTTCTAGACCTTTAGTTCTTAAATATTCTTTACCATAATTAAAAATTATGGTAGTGTCTTTATTGTTAGAAGGTGCAATAATATCAAAATGCATTATTTTACCATCTTTCTTAGTTACATAAGTATCCCAAACAGCTACTTCCATTTTTATATAATTTAAAATATTAAAAGCTCTACAAAATTAGGATTCCTAACTTTATAGAGCAAAAAAATTACCCTTTCACTTCTTCCATTGAAGCTCCAAAATTAATATGAAGTACATTGCCAGTAGGAGTTACCAAAGCAGGGACAGATTTTACACCAGCATTTTCTGCTTCTAAAATTCGATTTTTGTCTTCACCGAAGTGAACTACTTCAACATTGTCTAAACCAATTAGATTTATAATGTCTTGTTCTGCACTAACACAAACAGGGCAACCTGCGTGATAAAAAATAGATTTACTCATAATTATATAGATTTTAAATTTCATTGCAAATATAGTTAGGTTTCCTAACTAATAAAAATTATCAAGAATAAATTTTAAAATGAAGTACTAACAAAAGAGTTTTGTTTCTTTTATAAGGTTGTATGGTAAAGAATAAAATCGCTAATAGTTAATTAAGAAATAAAAATGTTATGTAATTTTAGCGGTTCTAATTGTTTAGAGAAAAGATTTAATAATTGAGATGAGAATAGGTTACTTAAAAAAAGGAACAAGGTTGTTATTTGTAAAACAAGTTATAATCACAGTCCTTTTGTTTTTTACTTTTAAAGCAATGTCACAGTCGGAAGGTGTGCAAGGGTTTAAAGCTTTTGGAGTAAACCCTACAATACCTAACGATTCTCTTTTTTTTAAAATTAATACTGCAGAAAATTTTAAAGCTAAATATGACGCCACATTTGATCTTATAGAATTTCATAGAGAAAAAGGAAACTTAGATTCTATAATATACTATGGGAATAAACTGTATACAGAAACAACTAAGAATAAATTAATAGACAAAGAAAATCATTTATCAAAGGTTTCAAGTATAGTTGCTGAAGGAAAGTTAGAAAAAGGACTTTTTGACGAGGCTTTGAAGTGGTTTTTTAAAGGAATAGAACATTCAAATAGTGAGTTGAATGATGAGTTGTTTATCAAAAATAGAATAGGACTAGGAATAGTAAAATATGTTAGAGGAAAAGAAGAGGAAGGAAAAGCAATCTTAGAAGAATGTATTGAAAATGCTCCAAACGAAAAGCTAAAGCACGATGCTATTTTTGAGCTAGGTTTTATTTATTACACAAGAAAAGAGTTTGAAAAAGCAAAGGAAAACTATGAGAGAGCAAGATTATTTTATGTAGCAGAAGGCTTTGTAAAAGAAGCATTGAAAACTGACTTATGGCTTGGTAGAATATTACAAAAGGAAGGTAAAATAGATGAGGCATTAGATCTTTGTTATAATGTTTTTAACAAATCGTTATCCAGAGGCTTCTATACCTTATATGCTAAAGCAGGGAATGTAGTAGGTAATTTTTATTTAAAAGAGAAAGACTATGAAAATGCCAAAACTATATTATCTACAGTATATATAAACTCTATTCAGTGGAGAAATTTAGAAATAGAAAGAAGAGCTATTTTAGGTCTTCAAAATGCTTATGCTGAAACAGGAGATTATAAAAACGCACATGCTTTAATGACACAATTAAACCGTGTAAACAATGAAATTTTAGTAAGCCAAAATAAACAGCAAGTCAATGAGCTGGAAGTACAGTATAAAACACTAGAGCAAAAACAAGAAATAGAGCGACAAAAAACAATGAAAGCGTATATTTTAATAGTCTTTCTTATTGTATTAATACCTGTACTTGCTCTATTATATGTTTACTATCAAAAGCTTCAAACACAAAGTAAACTTAATAAGACTTTAGAAGAAGTAAACCAACAAAAAATAACTACGTTACTTAAAGATCAAGAGTTAAAGTTGGTAAAAGCTTCACTGGAAGGGCAGAATAATGAAAGAAAGCGTATTGCTAGAGAGTTACATGACAGTATTGGAGGGAACTTAGCAACCATAAAATTGCAACTATCTAATAAGAGTAAATTAGAACAAGAAAGTCTTATTAAACAAGTAGATGAAACGTATAATCAGGTAAGAGAATTGTCTCATAATTTAATGCCTAAAAAGTTTAAAGATTCCGCTTTTACAACAATTATAACAGAGTATATAAACAATGTTAAAGAGCTATCTAAAGAACGAATAACGCTACAAATTCATCCGGCAGATGAGGTGGATCAAATAGATGAGAACTTGAAAGTAGAACTTTATAAAATAATTCAAGAATTATTGACTAATGCATTAAAGCATGCCAAGGCAACACAAATAGATATTCAACTTTCCGTATTTAATAATATAATACAATTACTTTTTGAAGATGATGGTGTTGGGTTTGATCAAGAAAAAGTAAGGTACGGACTTGGGTTTCAAAATTTAAAAGATAGATTAAAAACAATTAAGGGAAATATTTTAATTAACTCTTTTCCAACTAGAGGAACAGTGATAGATATTGATGTACCTTTAAATTAATATATGATGACTTATAATATTATTTTAGTTGATGACCATAAAATGTTTTTAGACGGATTGTTGAACATTTTTAATAATGAAGATGTTTACAATATCTTATTAACGGCAAACAGTGGTGAAAATGTAATAAAGTACATAAAAACAAATCCAGATCAACATATAGATATTGTTATTAGTGATATTTCTATGCCAGATATAGATGGTATTACATTGAACGATTATATAAAAAAAGAACGTTCAGATATCAAAACATTAATTGTTAGTATGCATACAGATACAGGGATGATAGATGCATTAATAAAGAATAATGTTGACGGATACCTGTCTAAAAATGCAACACAATCTGAATTGCTACAAGCAGTACAAACTATTCTTAATGGTGAAAAGTACTTCTCACAATCTGTACGAGAAGCTTACATGGAAAATGTTTTTAATAAAAGAAAAGAAACGTCTGTAATGTTAACGGCAAGAGAAAAAGACGTACTTAAATTAATTGCTGAAGAATATACTACACAAGAAATAGCAGATAAACTCTTTTTAAGTAAGCATACTATTGAAAGTTACAGGAAGAATTTAATATCAAAACTCAACGTAAAAAACCTAGCAGGATTAACAAAATACGCAATAAAACTAGGGCTTGTAGAGTAATAATTTAGCATACCCCCTGAAAACAGGGTAATAACTTTCACTAGTTTCAGTCTATTTAAATAATAGATACTCCCTCATCTTTGTACCGTAATTAATAAGTAATAAAGTTATGGTCATTTTTGGATGGCGAGAAGCCAAAATAAACATACAACCAGTAAACAATCATAGTTGCAATTATTGTAATACACCAGAACGATTGTTTATACAAGTAAACAGACTGTATGCACATATATTTTGGATTCCTGTTTTTCCATTATTCAAAAAAACATACAGTATTTGCGGACATTGTAAATTAGAAATGAGCAAAAGTCAAATGCCACCAGATTTACAGCGAAAAGCAAAAGAATATAAGCAAACCAGTAAAACTCCTTGGTGGATGTTTTCAGGGCTTATCATCGCAACTTTTTTAATGCTGTTTATGTTTTCTTCAGCACTTTTAATTCATAAATAATAAAATCAATATAAACCATTTAAATTTTAATTAAACATGATTTACGGAATCTCATTAGTATTTTTAAGTATTGTGGCAGTGCCATCTTTAATCTTATCAAAAAAACCAAATGCTAAAGAATTATTAGAAAAAATAGAGCCTTACCAAGGATGGATTGGTCTTATCTTCTGTATTTGGGGAATTTGGGGAATTATTTCAGCTATTTTAAACATAGGTTGGTTAACTACGGCACCAATATGGTGGGGAACTTTCTTAGCAGGTAGTATTGTTGAGGCAGGGTTAGGTTTTATGTTAGGATACGGAATGATAAACAAATTATTATTATCAAAAAATCCTGAAGCTAGAGAAAAAGCAGAAATATTGAGAGGGAAGATTGCACCGAAACAAGGAAAGTTAGGGTTATTAGGAATAGCTGTAGGAGTGTGGATGATTGTTGCTTCATTCATCTTTATATAAGCTAACTAAAATAAAGAAAGAGAAAAAATATAACATTGTAAACTAAGGCTTAAATAAGGTAGGGGTGTGGGGTTTCTATCAAAAAATCAAAAAAGCCTTGTTTGCAATGTTTTTACATAAACGTCAAGAATTTATTTTATAACCTGATAAAAGATATTTGAAATGAAAAGGGTAAATAATATTTTAGGGGTAATTGTAGTATTTATAATGTTTGCAAGTTGTCAGAAAGAAACTCCGCAAAAAGTTGTTGAAAAAACAGTACTAAAAGCCAATCTATTGATGGCTAATTATGGTATAGGGTATTTTGAGCAACTTAAAGAATTACAAAAAAATGAATATCTAAAGTACTATGATAATGATGGAGAAGAATATGCAGCAACATATTCTCAATATCTTCATAAAGTCACCATACCAGACCTTGAAAGAAGTTTAAGAGATATTCAGAATTTAGAGGTAAATGAAGATTCAAAAGAGTTAATAAATGCTTCAATTGAATTATTTGAGTTTTGTATAGACTTTTATAAAAAGGACTATGCAGAAATAGCATATATGTATGATGAGGGAAAATCTCAACAAGAAATTAACCAGTTAATCAAAGAGTTTAAAGCCAAGAGCCTAGAAGAGTTTGAAGAAAAAAACTTAGAACTAGACGAGGCAGCAAAGAAATATGCTGAGAAAAAAGGAGTAAGCTTGAAGTTTGTTTAAACAATTTTTAAATCAAGCTTAGGATTAACACCAATTACATATTGAGATTTAATAGTTAAGGATTCTTTTTTGTTGTTGGAAACATCCTTAATATACTTAGGAATAGTTAAGCCACTTTCATTTATAATAAGTTCCTCATTTTTATAAATTGTAATTTCTGTCATCACCACAATTTCACTAGCTGTAGAAAGTTCTTTCTCTTTTAAAACCGTATGCTTTTTAGTAAAACTTAATTTGTTTGAAGTTTTTTCAAACAACCAATCATTCGAGTTCATGGCTTCTTTACTAACTTCAAAAACCTTGTCATGTTCGCGATAATATTTTTGTTGAATGTCGGGTTTAATATTTTCAGAAGAGCTTGTACCAATAGCTAACGTAATTTTCTCAGGAATAAAAACAGTATCTGAATTAGACTGACTCATTAAGTTATAAAAAACAGAAACTTGTTGCTCACTATCCAATGCACGTTGCATAGTTTCACTCACAATAATATCTGGAGAAAAGTTTTTAGGGAATTGGTATTTTGTAGCGTCTTGATTTATAAAGTTGATATTATTGGTTTCTAAACCTAACTTTTTAATTGTACTTTTCAAAACTTCAAAACTTAGAGGATTTACCTCTAAAAGTGTGTATGTTATATTCCAATCAGCATACTTCAATATAAAAGGAAGTATAAGCGAAGCAAAAGGGCCAGTACCAGCATAAAGAATATGTAGTGAGTCTTTTTGATAGATTTTCTCTTGAATAGCAACCTCAATTCCTCTAATAAACTTATAGGTTCTTACCAAATCATCAAGACAATTTGCAGCCCATAAAGTGCCTATCGCTACACCATTTTCAAGTTGAACATTATTTCGATGTTCTACATTATTTATAGCTTCATTTGAAATTCTAAAGAGTAATTGTTTATACTCTTTTAAAGCAGAAGAATAATCAGACGTTTCTTCAAAGAATTGAGAGGTAATATGTAGTAACTCTTTTTTAAAATTTATCATAAGCTATTATAAGAGTAGTTTATTTTGATGTAAGTTTTAATAACTTCTGTTCCATTTCCATAATAAGTTTTTCTGAAGCAGGCTCATTGTTACGCTTTAGTTCGTTTAAGATAAGACGTATTGTTTCTGGTGAGTCAATTTCTTCTTGTATAGGTTGAAAGCTATCTTTTGGAGCAAGTGAAAAGAACAAAGAATCTGACCACTCGTTCCTTTCTGCATCAATAACTAAGTGTACACGATCTTTATTTCCTTTGTTGGCAACAGAATGCACATAATTTACATTCGTATACCAACATTCTCCAGGTAACATATTCAGTTGCTTATCATTTAAAATAAATTCAACCTTGTTATTTGTAATAATCGGAATATGTAAGCGAAAGTTGCCATCTTCATAACCAAGTTTGTAATCACGATGAGGTTTTATTTCTGCACCAACATTCAAACGAAGCAAGCGAGCAGATAAAATAGGGCATTGAAAAGAGTTAATGACCTCTCTAAAATAATTACAATTATTCATTATGGGAGTTTCCTGGATAGTACCATTATCATTTTGAAAAGCAAAAATGTTAGAAGTGTCACCATTATTAGTATATAAAGGAATTGCTTTCCACTCACCTTCATATCCAGATTTGTTAAAATGAGGAATCCAATGTTGATTTACAACTAAAGAATAATCATGTAATAATTTATCTGCATCAAACAGAAAAGGAAGTTTTAAAGATGTAGTAGTTTTAATTTCTTTCACTAGAATGTAAAATTTAGAGATGTAATAGTTTTACAGCAAGTTAAAGTAAAAAAAGCAGACAAAATATTTTTTGAGAATAAGTGCTAACTTTTTAAGTATAAATGAAAGAATATTAAAAATAAAAAAAGCAACCTTTTTAGGGTTGCTCTCTATTTTTAAGAAACTAAATCTTTAATTCGTTTCGTAATTGTTTTTTTAATGTCTTTAGGATAACTTCTATCCCCGTGAAAAACATCAGCCATAGCTTCGCTAAACTGTTGACCGTATTTTTTTAACACAATATTTCGAATACTTTTTTGTTCGTAAAACCACTTAGAAAGCCATAAGCCAGTTTTTATTTCAGGAAGTAGGTTTTCAGATATTTTTTCTAGGTATAATTTTGCAGCTAATTCAGGCTCTTTTTTACTCTCAATTATAGCTTCAGCAGCCAATTTACCACTGTAAATAGCATTAGAAATTCCTTCTGCAGTAATAGGATCAGCAAAACCAGCAGCATCACCAATTAAAAACACATTGTTTTTAACAAATCCGTCTGTTCGAGGAGAAACAGGAATTTGAAATCCATGCTGAGATTCGCTAACAATATTTGTAATATTTAAAGTTTTTAAATATTGTTGATAGTGTTCCTTTAAGTTAATTTTAGTTCTTCTAGCGGAAGCAACTCCGATAGACAAATGTTTTTTCTTCGGAAAATTCCAAGCATAACCATAAGGAATAGCATCAATATCAAAACGAACTTCTTTAGATAAACGTTCAAAGTCTTCATCAGAAACCTCTACTTCATATTCTAAAGCAGGAATTAATTTACGAGTATCTTCTTTCCATCCAGCCATTTTTGCGGTTGGACTTAAAGCTCCGTCTGCAGCAATAACAAAATTAGCAGTAAAATTCCCCTGAGAAGTTTCTAGAGTAATAATATCATCAGAAAAAGATAATCCTTTTAATTTATGATTTTCTAATAACGTAGCTCCAAATTCTTTTGCTTTTTGAGTAATTAGATTGTCAAAAGAATCACGCATAATCATAGAAATAGTTGGTTTTTCTCTATGCGTTTTAAAATGAAGTTTTTCTCCAAGATAAATATCAACAGTATGGAACTCTTTTTCAACTACCTCCTTAATATCAAAAGGTAGATTTTTACGTCCTCTAAAAACAAAACCTCCTCCGCATGTTTTATAGCGAGGTAAAGTTTCTTTTTCAATAATAACAGTTGAAATACCTTTTTGTGCTAAATAAAAGGCTGTTGAAGCTCCTGATGGTCCGCTGCCAATAACAGCAACATCGTAATGTTGTTTCATAGGTTAGTTTTTAAATCGGTTAAAAATACACTTTTATACCGAAATAAAAATAAAATTACCAATGTAAGCGAGCCATAACAGGGTAGTGGTCTGAAAGTTTTATGTCTCCGTAAGTTTTAAATTGGTTAATGGTAGCTTCTTTATCCGTTAAAACAAAGTCGATACGCATAGGGTAGATGTATCGGAAAGATTTACCTAAACCAATTCCACATTCAATAAAAGCATCTTTTTTATCAGTAGCCAATTGTTTATACGCCCAAGAATAAGCTGTGTTATTAAAGTCGCCACAAACAATTTTTTTGCCTTTCCAAGAATACTCATGTTGTTGGATTAATTCAACCTGACTTACTTGTTTTACAAAACCATTTTCTAAACGTTTAAATAAACGCTCTGAACTTTTTTCTCCAAAATTTTCTTTTTTCGGGTTCAGTTTTAACGATTCCAAATGTACATTGTATACACGAATAGTGTCATTTTTAACAAGAATATCAGCAAAAATAGTGTTGTTAGCACTTTGTTTAAAATCAAGAGAACCGGAATTTATAATTGGGTGTTTAGAGTAAATAGCTAGTCCGAATTTATTCGTTTTCGTCTTTGTTTTTATGTATTTGTACGGAAGTTTAATATCTAACATTTTAGAGTTGTAAAATTCCTGTACAGCAATAACGTCCGGATTCTCATTATTTATGAATTCGTAAATTTTCTGTTCGGTAGTTACATCATCTTCATGCTTGTAATGATTAAATAAATGAACATTATAACTCATTATTTTTAAATCATCATTTAAGATTACTTCTTTGTTAGAAAATTTAACCAGTGGAGTAGAAATAAACCATCCTAAAGCTAAAACAAGTAGTGGTAAAAAAGCATTTTTATGCATTTTAATAAGCCAATACACAAAGAAACCAATGTTAACGATAACTAAAAATGGAACAAACAACCCAAAAACAGAGAGAAAGGGAATTGTTTGCGGAGATACGTACGGAAGTACATATGATAGCAATAAAACAGCTGCAAAAACTGAATTGATAAAGAATAAAAACTTATTAGCTATCGAAAACTTTTTCATCTAATTTTTTCCTTGTTTAAATAAAAACTCTTTTTCACTTTTACTTAACGTGTCGTACCCAGATTTACTAATTTTATCTAAAATAGCATCTACTTCTTCTTGGTTTCTTGTTTTATCAACGTTTGGTTTAGGTGTTTTATTACCAGATTTATAAACTGTTTTGAGTTTTCTTTCTCTTTTAGAAAAAAGTTTGTTTATCGATTTAAAAATATCCAGTTCCTTGTTACTAGCACTACGAACGTAGAAAAAACCTAATAATGCACCTCCAAGGTGTGCTAAATGTCCGCCAGCATTACCAGCAGGAATTTGAATAATATCAATAGCAATCCAAATACAAGCCAATACCCACAGTTTTACAAAGCCTATTAGCGGAAACTTTAATTCGTAATTAGGTATATAGGTAGCAATACCAATAAAGATGGCAGAGATACCTGCCGAAGCACCTAATAAAACACTATTATGTGCTACATCTTGTAAGGCAGGGAAAAAATTATAGCTAGCTATGAAAATAATACCTCCAAAGAGAGTTCCTAATAAATAAAAACTAAGTAACTGCTTAGGAGTAAAATATTGTTGAAATAAATGCCCAATATAAAATAAAGCAATCAGATTGAATAGAATGTGTAAAAAACTAGTGTGTAAAAAACCATAGGTAATAATAGTCCATGGTTTAACAATAAAATCATCAAAGTTGGCAGGTAACGCAAGCCATTCTACTAAAAAGTTAGTTTTAGATTGAAAAAGAAATCCAAAAGTATTGGTAACAAAAACAAGTAAGAAAACAGCTAAGTTTACGTAAATTAATTGCTCAACAATTCCTGCATGTTTAAATCTATATTTTAAGTTATCGAGTATATTCATGTTTTATGACTTCTTGAATAAAGACAAGTTAAGTTACTAAATTAACGAAATTTAAATTGATTTTTTTTCCAATACCATGCAATAATAAAACCTATTATAGCACCACCAATATGAGCGAAATGTGCAATGTTACCAATAGAATAGCTTGTCATACCAAAGAATAAATCACTTAAAATAATCAAAGGAATAAAGTATTTGGCAGCAATAGGAACAGGGAAGAAAATCAACGCTAATTTTGCATCAGGATAAGTTAATCCAAACGCAACTAAAATTCCATAAATAGCACCTGAGGCACCAACGGCAGGAGTGTGGTATAAACTATAAAATTCACTCATAGTTTTATTTGATAAAGTAATTAAACTATCGTTATACTGTCCTGAACTTAAAATATTTTGAATTTCAGCAGGAGAAACTCCCATGCCAACTAGTTGTTCATAAATTCCATTAAATTGATAATAATTTGCAAAAGTGTAAATTAAACCCGCACCAATCCCCGCAGAAAAATAAAAGAATAAAAATTTATTTCGTCCCCACATTTGCTCAAGCGGAGTACCGAAAGCCCACAAACCATACATATTAAAAAGTAAATGAGCAGGACCACCATGCATAAACATGTGTGTAATGTATTGCCAAACCCCAAAATGTTCATTTTTAGGATAATGCAAAGCAAATAGATTGGTTAAAATATCAGTAGAATCTAAATTTAATAGCTGAGGAGCAAAAAATAGAATCACGTTAATGATTATTAAATGCTTTATGGCTTGCGTTAATCTAGGCATATTACTTTTTATTTATTAAAAATGGCATCTATTTCATTTAAAGCTAATGTTTTAAACGTAGGCTTACCAAATGGTGAAATATTAGGTTCTTTACAAGAAAACAAGTTGTTTACTAAATTTTCTTGCTCTTTTGGGCTTAATGAAGTTCCTGTTTTTATAGCTAGTGATTTAGCAAATGATTTAGCCATTACGTCAAAGTGACTAAAGCTAGTGTCAGGTACTTCAAGTTTAATATCATCTAATAACTGCTCTAAAATAAGTGTAATTTGACTTTCACTTATTGAGGTTGGAATTCCTGCAATTACTACACTTTCTTTGGTGAACTCATCAAACATAAAGCCAGCACTCTCTAAATCAGACTTTATGCTATATATCATTTCTATATCAGACGAAGAAAAAGAAATATTTACAGGAAACAGCAGTTGTTGACTGCTTGCTTCTTTAACAGTAATGTTTTCTAAAAATTCTTCATACAATACACGTTGATGTGCTAAAGATTGGTGAATTAATACGACTCCTGATTTTATAGAACTCAACAAGTATTTTTTTTGAATCTGGAAGGTTTTTCCAGTCTCAGTTTCTTGCTCAGGTTCAAAGAGTTGTTCTTGTTGAACAGGCTCAATAGTTTCAGTATTTGTATATAAAGCTTCCCAACTTCCAGTATCTTTTTTAAAGTTGGATTGATAACTGTGTGTTGTACTACTTTTTGGTGAACTACTTGTATTAGAAGGCTCTTTATAACTAGTTTCAGTTTTAAAAGGGTTAAATGTAGGATCTACAGTTATTGGAGGAACTGAAGAGTTACTTTTTTTACTATAATCGTAAGGAGTATCTAAAGTAGAGTCTCTATCAAAATCCAAAACAGGAGCTACATTGTATTGCCCTAAACTATGTTTAACTGTAGCACGTAAAATAGCATATAACGCTTTTTCGTTATCAAACTTAATTTCTGTTTTTGTTGGATGAATGTTAATGTCAATCGTGTTAGCAGGTACTTCTAAATATAAAAAATATGAAGGATGTGAACCACTTTCTAATAAACCTTCAAAAGCATTTACTACAGCATGATTTAAGTACGAGCTTTTTATAAAACGGTCATTCACAAAAAAGAATTGTTCACCACGTTTTTTCTTAGCAAACTCTGGTTTAGCCACAAACCCATTAACAGTAATAATATCGGTTTGCTCATTAATAGGAACAAGTTTTTCATTCATTTTAGTTCCAAAAATAGCTACGATACGTTTACGTAAATTACTTTTCTTTAAATGATAAACTTCGTTGTTATTATGATGTAATAAAAAAGAAATGTTTGGGTGTGCTAGAGCTACACGTTGAAATTCATCAACAATATGGCGAGTTTCAACAGTGTCGGATTTTAAAAAGTTACGACGAGCAGGAATGTTAAAAAATAAGTTTTTAACAGCAATACTGGTACCCTTAGCAGTTGTAACTACTTCTTGAGAAGTTATTTCACTACCTTCAATTTTTATTTGTGTACCTAACTCATCATCTTCTTGCTTTGTTTTTAGCTCAACATGTGCAATGGCAGCAATAGAAGCTAAAGCTTCACCACGAAACCCTTTGGTGTTTAGGTTGAATAAATCTTGTGCATCTTTAATTTTTGAAGTAGCGTGACGTTCAAAACTTAAACGAGCATCGGTAGCACTCATTCCTTTACCGTCGTCAATTACTTGGATTAAAGTTTTTCCAGCATCTTTTAACAATAGGGTAATAGAAGTAGCACCAGCATCAATAGAGTTTTCAATCAACTCTTTTACTACAGAAGCAGGGCGTTGAACGACTTCTCCAGCAGCAATTTGATTAGCAACATGATCAGGTAGTAACTGTATAATATCTGACATTTAATTATTTTTTTGGGAAAAAGATTGAAAGGTCAAAATCAATAATAAATAAAAATATTAGTGTTAAAACCAAGGCTATAACTACTATAGTTTTATTCAGTTTATAACCAGAATCTTTAAACTCGTCAAAAGCAGCATTAAACTTTCCCTTTAAACTTTTTCTTTTTCCAACAGTAGTTCTATACTCATCAAATTTATGTTTTACTTGATAAGGATTACTGTCCCCTTTATAATAACGAGGTTTGTAATCGAACTTTTTATTTTCTCTTTTGATAAATCCCATAAAATTGTTGCTTCTTTAATAGCTTAAGTGGAACAAAAATCACACCAAATAAGACGAGTTCCAAAGTTACTGAATTATAGAGAGGTGGTCAAAAAAAGTGTATAAATTAAAGTTAAAAAGCGTCTAGATTGTGTAACCTAGACGCTTTTTAATAATGTTTATCTAAAAGAGAATAAATTAAAAACCTAATGAACTTGATGGACGTTCTTGATTTTTAATTGCTGCCATTTTAACAGCTGCTACTGCACATTCAATTCCTTTATTTCCTAGTTTACCGCCCGAACGATCAATAGATTGTTGCTTAGTGTTATCAGTTAATACACAGAAGATCACAGGAACATCATACTTAATGTTTAAATCTACAATTCCTTGCGTTACACCTTCACAGACAAAATCGAAATGTTTGGTTTCACCTTGAATCACATTCCCAATGGCTATGATAGCGTCAAGTTTTTGTGTTTCGATCATTTTTTTGCATCCATATACTAATTCGAAACTACCAGGAACATCCCATGAGACGATGTTTTCTTCAGTAGCTCCACAATCTAGTAAAGTTTCAATAGCACCTTTGTGAAGGTTTTTAGTGATTTCAGGATTCCATTCTGAAACAACAATCCCAAATCGAAAAGGTTTCGCATTTGGGATTGTTGCTTTATCGTAATAAGATAAATTTGTTGTTGCCATTATTGAGCGTATTTTGCACTGTTGATATATTTTTCAATATCTCTTCCTTGATCAGAATCAGCGTATTTTTCTTTAATGGTTGTATAAAATTTTTCAGCTTTACCATACTCTTTTAAGTTCATTGCAACTTGAGCTGCTTTGAATAAAAATAGAGGAGTAGTAAATTGATTGTCTTTTTTGTTCGCTGCTTTTTGATAGTAATCTAAAGCATCTTCAGGCTGGTTAATATCAGCAAAAGCATCACCAATAGCTCCTAAAGCAGTAGGTCCTAATAACTCATCGTCAGAACTAAAATCACTTAAATACTCGATAGCTTCTTCGTATTTTTTCATTTTTAAGTAAGAAATACCTGCATAGTAGTTTGCTAAGTTTCCTGCTTTTGTTCCTCCAAATTGATCAGCAATATCAATAAAACCATATTTACCATCACCGCCCTCTAAGCCTAATGTGTACAATGAGTCAGCAATAGCACCTGCAGATGTACTTGCTTTTTCAAAGAAAGTACGAGGATAAGCTAGTTCGTTAGAAGCTTCTTGTTGTGTTGGCTCAGCAATAAATTTATTGTAAGCTAAGTACACTAAAATTAAAGCTGCAACAGCTACTAATCCGTAAAATAATGGCTTGCTATTTTTTTCAATCCATTCCTCTGATTTATTCGCAGTATCATCTAAAGTGTTAAATACTTCAGCTGTAGTACTTTGTGTTTCATCAAATGTTTCTTCTACTTCTTTTGTAACCTTTTCTTTCTTAGGTTTGTAACCTCTTTTCTTGTATGTAGCCATAGTTGCTTAAAAAATTAGTGGCGACAAAAATAGTTTTTTTAATTGGATTTTAAAAGTCGTTTTTTCGTAAATTTTCGATAATTTGCGCTTTCTTTATAGTAACAAGGCTTATTCATGTATTTGCAAAAACTATCTTTGGTTAATTTTAAGAATATTGAATCGCAAACTTTTGATTTTCAAAAGAAAATTAACTGCTTTGTGGGAAATAATGGTATTGGAAAAACCAATGTGTTAGATGCAATTTATTATCTGTCATTTGCTAAAAGTTACTTTAATTCGATAGCTGGACAGAATATTCGTCATGGTCAAGACTTTTTTATGGTAGAAGGAGATTATTTGTTAAATAATCGACAAGAAAAAATTATTTGCTCCTTAAAAAGAGGTCAAAAAAAAGTATTGAAACGTAATGGGAAAGCCTATGAAAAGTTTTCTGAACATATAGGACAGTTGCCGTTGGTGATTATTTCTCCTGCGGATAGGGATTTAATTGTTGAAGGAAGCGAAACTCGTCGTAAATTTATTGACGGAGTAATTTCTCAACAGGACAAAAAATACTTACAAACTTTAATTTCGTATACTAAAACTGTGAGTCAGCGAAATGCATTGTTGAAGTATTTTGCTGCAAATAGAACATTTGATGCGTTAAATTTAAAAGTATACGATGAGCAACTAATTGAGTATGGAACGGTTATTTATAACAAAAGAAAAACTTTTTTAGAAGAGTTTGTGCCTATTTTTAATGATAAGCATAAAATTATTTCTGGAGCAAATGAAGAAGTAAATTTGCGTTATAAAAGTCAATTACACGATGTGTCTTTAGAAGTTTTGTTGCAACAAAATTTAGAGAAAGATAAGATGCTGCAGTATACATCTGTTGGAATTCATAAGGATGATTTAAATTTTGAAATAGAAGAGCATCCAATCAAAAAATTTGGTTCACAAGGACAACAAAAATCGTATTTAATAGCATTAAAATTAGCGCAGTTTGAATTTATTAAAAAGCAATCTAACGTAACTCCTATTTTGTTATTGGATGATATTTTTGATAAGTTAGATGAAAATAGGGTTGCTCAAATTGTTGATTTAGTGAATAGTGATGAATTTGGACAAATTTTTATTACTGATACGCATGCTGATAGAACAGAAGAGGTGATAAAAAAGAGTAATCAAGAATATCAGATTTTTAAATTATAATGTTGCTATATAAGTAAGACAAAAAATAAAACTAATGGCTAAAAGAGAAAATGATAGTTTTTCATTAAAAGACTTGATGGGAAGTTTTATCCAAGAGAACAATAAGCTAAAAAAAGGTTTTCAAAAAATTCATATTGACGAAGCTTGGGAAAAGTTGATGGGTGCAGGAGTAGCTTCGTATACCAGTGAAGTAAAACTACAAAACGGCACATTGATTGTTCGATTATCATCTTCAGTTTTACGAGAAGAATTGAGTTACGGTAAGGATAAGATAATACGCATGATTAATGAGGAAATAGGAGAGGAGCTTGTTAAAAAGCTGATGTTGGTGTAGGTTATGCTTTTGTGAAAATTGTTTATGCTGGTATTGCAATTAGTTTTTTAGAAATTGTATAGAGTCATAATTGCGAATAAAGATGGTTATATTCATTCTATTATATAACATCCCATTTTGCTTCGTATGGATTATATGAGCATTTTGTGTCAAAATACCACTCATTTTTTTTGTCATCTTTTACAGGGGTTCTATTATCTACACACATGTAACGAAATTCACAATCTTTACAAATTTTTATAGAGTCCTTGTTAGAAAACCAATTTTCTCTAAATTTATCAGTATGAATGACTTTTGTAAGAGAGTCTTTGTGTAGCCACCATTTGTGTCTGTTGTTTTTAATGGAGTTAGTGAAAAAACCTAAACTTGAAACAATAAGCTTTCTATTAAAGAATGTGTTATGTTTTTGAGATTCCATAAATAAATTCATGTCTACATGGAAGTTAAATGTTTCTTTTTTATCAGAAAGATATTTGTTGTGTGGTTGGTATGTTAGTCTTGTGTTAGTGTTTTTCAGTCTTGATTTTTTTTCATAAGGAGAATTGTAAAAGTTAACTTCTGAAACATTTAGATTACCCTGACAAAAAATATTAAAGAGATTTATATTTATATCCTTATCGAAAGGAATGCTAATTTCTATAGACTTGAAGGGAGAACGATTAATTATAGAAATGATATTTATGAGTTGATCCATTTCAAAGAGAGAGGTTTTGTAAAATAAATGTATATGATTACAACCAAGACTTTTTAAATTTGTAATCAAGGTTTTTATATCGATAGAAAATGAATCTTCAATCTCAAAAATACAATTACTTATTTCTCCAGGATAATCCCATGTGTAATTCAATTTAGGAAAACGTTTTATCTCTTTTTCTTTACAAAAAAATATATAATCATTTTCCAAAAGAAAATTAAAGTATTCGTCAATTGTAGAGCCGTGATCTTTGTATTTTTCTTTTATGAAATTTATAGATTTTCCATTAAAATTATTTAAAATATCATAAAGAGAATTTGGAATAAATTGATATTCAAACCTTGTTAGGTCGTATATTATACTTCTCCTAAAGCCCTTTATGGGTATACAATTTGAAAATAAACAAAAAACTGTATTCATTACCTCTAAAAAAATGATTTATATAAACTTTCAACCATATAATAATTGGTATGATGGATTTCACTATCTACCATAGGTGCAGATGTACGATTATAGTATAAGTTACATTCGGCATAGCGATAAAAGAATGGTAACTGATTTAATAACTCTTGTTTAGTTAAGTTATTTTTCATTTGTAATATTTCTATTTGATCTAATTGCATAAATGTTTGGCTATTTTTTTATGTAAATAATAGTTACAAGGAAAAGAGGTCATACCGAACTGTCCGACAGGGTTTATTTCTAAAAAAACAAACTCATCGTCAGTAGTGACAATCATATCAATTGAGCCTGTTTTAAATTTTTTCTTTTCAATAAATAAAGAGATTTTTTTTCTTACTTTCTTAGGAAGGATGAATGGGACACATCTGTTAGGTCTATTTCTATCATATCTTCTAAAATCAACTTCTGTTTTTTTATTGTTTTGTGAGAATATAGCCATAGGGTAAAACTCTTCTTCTAAAAAAAAAACTCTTAACTCATATTTTTTATTTAGCATTTTTTGGAATAACGAAGGGAATATATTGTTGTCATATTTATCTATATCTTCATTACTAACCTTACTTGTGTATGCTTGTATAGAACCTTCTTTTGGTTTAGAAAACATTATAGTCTGAGATAATGCTTTAGTAATTATTTCTTCTTTCTCCCTAACATAAAAACTTTTAATTTGTTTTTTTTTAGAGGATATAATTGTTTCAGGAACAGATAAACCACATAGCTTAGCTGTTCTCAGGTTGCTTAATTTATTAGTGAAATTGTCAAAATACCTACCTAAACTCCTTTTGTTATCTAAAAAAATATTTACGAACTCAACGATAGTAATAATTTCTTCATTCGTATTTTTATTTATTTTGCTTTCAAAAATAGCTGTTTCATTATTTGCTAAAAATTTAGGAATTTTTATCTTAAATTGACCTCTTCTATACCAATAAGAGGACACTTCATTAAGATCAATAACCTTATTGTTAATCTTAATTAAAATTCTATTAATTGAACCAATACTAATTTCTACAATTTCACATAAGTCATTTTCATTAATTCTAAAAAAAGGTACATTAAAGTACTTAAGCCAATCAATAACTACATTTGTTGATTGGTCAAATTGATCAGATAATATTAAAATCAAAAGTTATTTATATTATTTAAAAGTAAGGATAGGTCTTGAAACCTATCCTTAGAGATTAGTTACTAGTAAAAGACCACAGGATCACATGTTTTACCACGATAATCTGTTCCACATTCAACATAATCTCCATTTTCGCCACCTATGAAGGTTTCGTATTTTTCATAGGTAATTTGGATACCTCCTCTGATTTCGGAAGTTTGATTTTTGTCAAGTTTATACTTGAATAATTCATCTGACAATTTTTCAAATTTTGTCTTCATAAATAGAAATTTTTAAATTTTGCCTACTCTGTAGTGTTAAAATGGTCAAAAGATTTTCGGCTTCCTCTTTTTTTTGTAGTACCTCGTGAAATATTAATGTGACTTTGATTTTAAATAGCTTATAGCCGTACAAGTTACTATAATGCAATATTAAATTAAGCTTTTAAGTTTTATAGAGACAACAATTTTTTAACTAAAGCTAATATATAAAAAAAACATAATAGTTTATGCTTTTTTTTAATTTAAAATAAACCACCATTAATCTATGTTGTATAACTTTCTAAGTATAATCAAATTAAAAAAAATCGTACTGTATAAATAGCTAAAATATTAAATATAGAGTTTAAAAAGTATAGCTGTTAATTGGATGCCTAATTCTACAAATAGTGTGAGTAACTAAATTTTAAGTATGTAGTATTAGCATTCGGTAGTTTAGAAGCTATTATGCAAAATCCAAAAGAAGGTTGAATAATAAATTAAGGAGAGTCTACCAGACTTATTATAATTGCATGTTGTAGTGTTGGTACATTAAACCAATTTTTTTTTCGTACACTAAAACGGTGAGTCAGCGAAATGCATTGCTGAAATATTTTGCTGCAAATAGAACATTTGATGCTTTAAATTTAAAAGTATACGATGAGCAATTAATTGAATACGGAACGATTATTTATAATAAAAGAAAGACTTTTTTAGAAGAGTTTGTGCCTATTTTTAATGATAAGCATAAAATTATTTCTGGAGCAAATGAAGAAGTAAATTTGCGTTATAAAAGTCAATTACACGATGTGTCTTTAGAAGTTTTGTTGCAACAAAATTTAGAGAAAGATAAGATGCTGCAGTATACATCTGTTGGAATTCATAAAGATGATTTAAATTTTGAAATAGAGGAACATCCTATTAAAAAATTTGGTTCACAAGGACAGCAAAAATCGTATTTAATAGCATTAAAGTTAGCACAGTTTGAGTTTATTAAAAAGCAGTCTAACGTTACTCCAATTTTATTATTGGATGATATTTTTGATAAGTTAGATGAAAACCGAGTTGCTCAAATCGTTGATTTAGTAAATAGTGATGAATTTGGACAGATTTTTATTACAGATACGCATGCTGATAGAACAGAGGAGGTGATAAAAAAGAGTAACCAAGAATATCAGATTTTTAAGTTATAATGTTGTTGCTTATAAGTAAGACAAAAAATAAAACTAATGGCTAAAAGAGAAAATGATAGTTTTTCATTAAAAGACTTGATGGGAAGTTTTATCCAAGAGAACAATAAACTAAAAAAGGGTTTTCAAAAAATTCATATTGACGAAGCTTGGGAAAAACTGATGGGTGCAGGAGTAGCTTCTTATACAAGTGAGGTAAAATTACAAAACGGAACCTTAATTGTTCGTTTATCTTCTTCTGTATTGAGAGAAGAGTTAAGCTATGGAAAAGATAAGATTATACGTATGATTAATGAGGAAATAGGAGAGGAACTCGTTAAAAAGTTGATGTTAGTTTAGGTTCTTAAATGGTTGATAATTTCGCTAACGTTTTGTGTATGATTTTATTATGTGTTTCAGTAGCTAATTTTAGTAAATACAAATAGAATAGAAAATCCGTGAGATTTTTCGTAAGTAGGTGAATACTAGCAATGAATTATACACGGTGTTACTAAACGTATTTTTTGATATTGCTAGCTTTGAAATCACTCCTCTTGGTTAAGGTATTTTAACCCTTGATACAGAGCTATTAATGGTACAGAGCGATGGTTTTCATTTTCAAAATATTCTATTTCGATATTTAGAGGTTTATCTGATTTCTTTTTTATTAAAGCATAAATAGAGTCGTGTCTTTGTTTATTTCTCTTGTAATTAGCCTCTCCTTGATTGGCAGTAGCGATATAAAGTTTTTTGTCTAATGATATTGGGGAAATAGCATCAACCTTATTTTTCATCATCTCCTCGTTCCACCAAATACTTGGGTCTATAGAAATGTAAGCATTGAATACGCTATTTTTATCCATGTAGGAATTTAGTGTAAGTAGTCCTCCTAAAGAGTGTCCAATGAGAGTTCTAAAAGGTTTTGTCTTGTATTTTTTATCAATATAAGGTAATAGTTCTTTCTCAATGAAATTCAAAAAGATCCTCCCACCTCCCATATTATTAGGTCGTTTGGTCTTAATTTTTGTAACAGTAAAATCCCGTTCACGGTCAACATTCTCTATGGCTATAATAATACTTTCAGGTATTAAATTGTTTTGATTCCTATTAGAACTCATAAAATGTAATATTCCAGATGCTATTTTAAAATGAGTATTTCCATCCAATAATATTATAACTGGATATCTTTTATCAACTTCAGATGATTCATTGTATGAATCAGGAAGGCTTATTAAACAGGTTCTTTCTTCACCTAAAATATTAGATTTAATAACAAACTTACTTCCCATTATAATATCTGTTTCATTCTGTCCAAATGTCGTTTGTAGTCCTGAAAGAATATATAAAATTACAAATGTCAAACTTCTCATAGTTTTCTTTATATGTTTGATAACTTTTTTAAGAATATGAATCCGTTTTAATGATTTATATTCACCGTTAGCGAAGTTATTGTAAATTAAAGAGAGACTCAAGCTAAATTAAAAAGAAAAAACACGTTACAATGCTGTAGCGTGTTTTTTATTGTTATTTCTTTATTGAGTTGAAGCTAAACAATAATGATTGATGATTTTTCGTTAGGATCATACTTGATGTTAATTGTTTCTCCGACTTTAGGTATAGATAGTTTAGATACGTGTGTTGTGGTGCTAATATCAAACTTTTCACCAGATACTGGTTCAACATGAAGGCTTAACAGAATAATAGGATCGAAATTCACTAATGATCCTGTGTTCTGTACTAGAGAAACTTTAGCTTTAGCAGGTATTCCTTCTGTAATTAATCTTTGTTGTTTACCAACTAAATCAATTTGAGCTTCAGAAGCTTCAAGTATGTCGTTTGTTTCATCAACAAAACTTTTACCTAAGAATAATTTTGTTAGCCAGCCAACTATACCTCCTGATACTACTTTTTTTGTTTGTTGAATTGCTTCTTTTGGGTCTTGATCTTTTGCCATTTTTTTAATTTTAAGTTGTAGAATTATTTTTCTGCTTTTTTAAGCGGAAGGCAAAACTAGGTAATATAAAAGCTTTTTAAAAGGAAGTTGCTGGATAAAAGAAAGATTAAATGTTAAGTGTTTGTTTTATGCTTCTTTAATGGAAGGAATGATTGTTTTTTAGAATAAAAGCTAAGTGTTATATATAGAGAGTATTAAACAAAAAAAACTCGTTACAATTATGTAACGAGTTCAATATATAAAGTTTTTTCTTTTTAAGAATTAAAACATTTCTCTACCAGAAAAGTGGAAAGCACCTTCGATAGCTGCGTTTTCATCAGAATCAGAACCATGTACTGCATTTTCACCAATAGAAGTAGCATATAACTGACGGATAGTTCCTTCAGCAGCTTCAGCTGGATTTGTAGCACCGATTAAAGTTCTAAAATCTTCAACAGCGTTGTCTTTTTCTAAGATAGCAGCGATGATTGGTCCGCGAGTCATAAACTCAACTAATTCACCAAAGAAAGGACGCTCACTGTGTACTCCATAAAAAGTCTCAGCATCACGCTTAGTCATCTGTGTTTTTTTCATAGCTACGATTCTGAAACCTGCAGCATTAATTTTTTCTAAAATTGCACCAGTATGTCCGTTTTCTACAGCATCTGGTTTAATCATTGTAAAAGTTCTATTTGTTGCCATTATTAAATGTAATAAATATCAGTAAATGATAAATTTCTTAATTGTTGTTGCTTATGCTAACTTCGCATAAATCGGCGCAAAAATACACTTTTTAATGTTATTAGCAAGTTAAGGATATATTTGGTTGATTTCTTGTAAGATAACCCCGTTTTTGCCTCGCATTTGAAAACTAACTTTTTTAGTTTTTAAATCTAAAAGTAACGTGCCATAGCTTAAAGAGTTAACTACATTACCAATTCTGAAGTTGTTTTTTTCAGAGGTAAATGAAGAAGAGGCATGTGTTAATCCGCTTGAAGTAAAATCAATAATTGGATACTTTACTCCGTCAATGATAGTCTTAGAAAATTCGGAAATATGTCGATCACCAGAAAGAAGAATTACATTTGTATTTGTTGATTTTTGAATCAAACTGAATAATTTGTCTACTTCATGAGGAAAGTTTGCCCATTTTTCAAATCCGTGTTCTTTAGATAGTATTTGAATACTACTAACTATTATAGTGAAGGTTGCGTTAGAGTTTATTAGCTCATTGTTAAGCCACTTCCATTGAGTTTCTCCTAAAATATTACCCTCATTATATTTATTAGGTTTAAAACGTTGCTCGTTTGTTCCTTTGGTAAGCGAAGTTCTAAAATAACGAGTATCTAAAACAACAACTTTAACACTACCATTTTCTGTTTTAAAAGTTTTTGAGTGATAAACACCTTTTTGTTTTCTTCTAGAAGAGTTTTTGGGTACGCCTAAAAAATCTAAAAATAATTGTTGACTTTCATCTTTCATTTTAAATTCTATGCCTCCATCATTTTTACCATAATCATGATCGTCCCATGTAGCAAGAATTGGAATTTTAGAGGTTAACTCTTTATACCCTTTAACCTTTTTTTGAGTTTTATACATACGTTTCATTTTACGCATATTATTGGTGTCTGCATAAATGTTGTCTCCTCCCCATATCCATATATCTGGACTAAGAGATAGAATATCTTCCCAAAAAGGATTGTTAAGTCTCTGATTGTTACAAGAACCAAAAGCAATTGTAAATGTTTCTTGGCTAAAAGAGGATAGAGAAAAGGCTACTAATAATATAAATGAATTAGTAAATTTCATAAAGGTGATTGTAATTTTATTTTTGAGTGAAGGAACAAAAAAAAATACATAAAAAGGTTAATATAGCATTAATTTGTATATTCGCCTTTTATGATTTTGAAACACTTTACAGAACTGCAAGAATTCTTGTCAGAACCTAGAAATGTTGTGATAATTGGGCATAGAAATCCTGATGGAGATGCAATAGGTTCGACGTTAGGATTGAAACATTATTTAGATAAAAAAGGACACACTACTCAGGTGTTAATGCCAAACGAGTACCCTGATTTTTTACATTGGGTTCCTGGGTCAAAAACCGTAAAACGTTTTGATCGTCAAAACAAACAATCCGTCAAAGCCTTATCGAAGTCTGATATTGTTTTTTTATTAGACTTTAATGCATTGCACAGAGTTGGAAATGATATGCAAAACACGTTAGAGCAATATGAGAATGATTTTGCTTTGATAGATCATCATCAACAACCAGATGATTTTATGTATATGTATTCTGATACATCTATGTCTTCAACATGTCAAATGGTATACAACTTTATTGAAATGATGGGAGATGTTGATTTGATAGATGAAAATATAGCTACTTGTTTATATACAGGTATTATGACCGATACAGGTTCTTTCCGTTTTAGGTCTACAACTAGTACTACTCATAGAGTTATTGCAGATTTAATAGATAAAGGAGCTGAAAATGATAGAATTCATAGTAATGTTCATGATGCAAACTCTTACAATAGGTTATTGTTATTAGGGCAAGCTTTGAGTAATATGAAAGTTTTACCAGAATACAAAACAGCTTTTATCACTTTAACTGAAGAAGAGAAAAAACAATTTCACTACGAAAAAGGAGACACAGAAGGAGTTGTGAATTATGCGTTATCTTTGAAAGGAATTGTATTTGCAGCTATTTTTATAGAAGATGAAGAACAGGGGATTGTAAAAATATCTTTCCGCTCAAAAGGGAAGTTTTCTGTAAACCAGTTTGCTCGCAACTATTTTAATGGAGGAGGACATGATAATGCAGCAGGAGGTAGAAGTGATGATAATATGGAAAATACGATAGAGAGATTTAAGTCGTTATTACCTACATACCAACAAGAGTTAGAAAATTCGTATGAAGCATAAAATAACACTTTTTGTTCTTTTGGTTTTGGTAATGGTATCTTGTAAAGAGCCACAGGCGAGAAGACCAAAGCAACACGGTACAACAAATTTTTATAAAGAAGTTCTCAAAGAGAATAAAAAACTAAATGCTTTAGAAAAACAACGTTTAGAAGAATGGGTAACTAAAGATACTGTTAGAGAATATAAAAGTTCGCTTAATGGTTTTTGGTATACTTATGTAACTAAAGATACTTTAAATTCAAATTCTCCACAAGTTGAAGATTTGGTAATGTTGTCATACAATATAACTGACCTTAATGGAGATGTTCTTTATGAAACAAAGGAGAGAAGTTATAAAGTAGATAAAGAAGATTTTATTCCTGCATTACAAGATGGAATAAAGTTGATGAAAAAAGGAGAAACTATTACATTTGTCATTCCATCGTATAGAGCTTTTGGAGTAACAGGAGATGGAAATAAAATAGCTGTAAATCAGCCAATACAAAGTACAGTAACATTAATCGATATAAAATCAAAAAAAGAAGAATGAAATTAACCAACATTTTAGCAGCTACAGTTGTAGGTTTATCAATTGTTTCATGCAGTAACGGTCAGTTTAAACAAAAAAGTTCATTAGCAACAGAAGTAGATTCTGTAAGTTATGCTCTAGGTTTAGATATGGCTAATAAAATTAAAACAAACTTTGACGAAATGGATCAAGATTTGTTTGTACAAGGTTTTAAAAATGGAATGGATTCTACAAACTTATTAGTAGAGTCAAAAGACATAAATAATATCTTAAGAGCATTTTTTCAGAAGAAACAACAAGAAAAAATGAAACAAATGCAAGAAGAGCAAGCTAAAAAAGCAGAAGCTGAATTTGGAGATAATAAAAAAGCAGGAGAAGACTTTTTAGCAGAAAATAAAGCTAAAGATGGAGTAAAAACTACAGAAAGCGGTTTACAGTATGTTGTTTTAAAAGAAGGTGAAGGAGATGCTCCAGTAGGATCTCAAAGAGTAAAGGTTTTATATAAAGGAACGTTAATTGATGGAACTGTTTTTGATTCTAATGAAAATAGAGAGAAACCATCTGAATTCGGAATTACACAAGTTATTAAAGGATGGGCAGAAGGGTTACAGTTGATGAAGCCAGGAGCAAAGTATAAGTTCTTTATTCCACAAGAATTAGCTTATGGTCCACAACAAAGAGGGCAACATATTAAGCCTTTTTCAGCTTTAGTTTTTGAAGTAGAGTTGTTAGAAGTAAAATAAATAAAACTTAAATAATTGATAATTAATTAGGTTAGCACTTGTTGTTAACCTAATTAATTGTTTATAGGAGAAAATAAATTAAATGAAATTATTTAAAATAGTACTTGTTACGCTGATAGTGTTTGTATCGTGTAAATCAGCAAAATATCCTAATTTAGAAAACGGATTATATGCAGATATCCAAACCAATCGAGGTGATATTTTAGTGAAGTTTTTTTATGATAAAGTTCCAATGACGGTCGCGAACTTTGTGGCCTTAAGTGAAGGAACACATCCTAAAATGATAGATTCATTAAAAGGAACACCATTTTATGATGGAACTAAGTTTCATAGAGTTATTAAAGATTTTATGATACAAGGGGGGGATATAACAGGAACTGGTGCTGGTGATGCAGGTTATACATTTGCCGATGAATTCCCAATGGATGAAGAAGGTAATTTATTGTATAAGCATGATGGGCCAGGGGTATTGTCCATGGCAAATTACTCAAGACCAGTTACGAATTCGAGTCAGTTTTTTATAACACATAAAGCTACACCTTGGTTAGATGGTGGACACTCTGTTTTTGGACGTGTTTTACAAGGTCAAGCTATAGTGGATACTATTCAAAAAAATGATTATATAAAGCATATAGAAATTTTAAGGATAGGAGAGGATGCCTCTAAATTTGATGCGCCAGTAGTTTTTGAACAAGAACTAGCAAACGTTGAAAAGAAAGAAGAAGAGAGGAAGAAAAAAATAGAGGAATTAAAACAAAGATACCAAGAAGAGCAAGGAATTAATGATGCGGTTATAACCGATTCAGGATTGAAAATTTTATCTTTACAAAAAGGAAATGGTAAAAAAGTAAATCCAGCATTGCCTACTACAGCACATTATACGTTGTATTTAGCAGATGGAAGAAAAATTGATTCTAGTTTAGATAAAGGTGAGGCTTTTGTTTTTACTGTTGATGATGAAAACTTTCCGTTAATAGCAGGATGGAAAGAAGGTGTGAAGACAATGAGAGAAGGAGATAAAGTACGATTGTTTATACCTTCTTATTTAGGGTATGGCGATCGTAGAGTAGGTCCAATCCCTCCAAAGTCAGATTTAATTTTTGAAATAGAAGTTTTAAAAGTAGGAAAGTAGTTTTGATAGAAAATATTATACAGAAAGATAAAGAGCTTTTAATTTATCTTAACAATTTAGGAAGCGAACAATGGGATGGTTTTTGGTTAATAATAACGAATCAATTTACTTGGACACCTTTGTTTGCTTTTGTGCTGTTTTTAGTGTTTAAACAGTTTGGATGGAAGAAAGGATTGTTTACAGTATTATTTGTAGCAATTATTGTTGCTTTTTCTGATCAATTCACAAATTTAATTAAAAACACTACAGAAAGAATTAGACCTTGCAATACAGAAGGTTTAAAAGAGTATTTAAGGAATTTTACATATAAGCCTAGAGGATACAGCTTTTGGTCTGGTCATGCTTCATTATCTACTACAATAACTACTTTTATGATTTTGTTATTGAGAAAACATTTTAAGTTGATTTATTTAATGATTTTGTTTCCTTTAATTTTTGGATATAGTAGAATATATTTAGGAGTACATTTTCCCGTTGATGTTACAACAGGATATGTTTCAGGAATAATTTTAGGAACATTGTTTTATTTTGCATACTTGGCATTAGAAAAGAGGCTAGGGGTAAGAAAGTGGTAGTTTCATATACATAAGGAAGCATAGTGCTTCTAATAAACTAAAAAAAGCTTACAGTTTTGTAAGCTTTTTTTTCTTTAATCCCCTAAAAAAAAATCCGAAGCTTTCGCTTCGGACTTGCGGAGAAAGAGGGATTCGAACCCCCGGTCCTGTTACAGACAACGGTTTTCAAGACCGCCGCATTCGACCACTCTGCCATTTCTCCTGAGTGCCTCATCAGATGTATTCCCTGATTGCGGGTGCAAATATATGACCTTTTTTCAATTCTAAAAAAGTTTTTTGCTACTTTTTTTAATAAAATTTAAGCATTAAAAAAGTTATGAAACGTAACACTTTTGCTATCAATAAGTTTGGTGTAAAATGCAAGAGTAAAAAAATAAAGATAAAAGTGAGTAGACTTAAATAAAGGGTTATAATAACAAGTTAACCTGTAATTATAAGAATGAAAATTATCGTTTTTAGTAAATAAATTCTACCTTCGTTCTATTAAATAATAAGATATGTTTAATTCATTCGGAAATACTTTAAAGCTAACTACGTTTGGTGAATCTCATGGAATTGCAATTGGGGGTGTAATAGATGGATTCCCTGCAGGAATGAAAGTTGATTTTGATGCTGTTCAGCAAGAATTAGATCGTCGTAAACCAGGACAATCTAAAATTGTAACACAACGTAAAGAGCCAGACACAGTTGAGTTTTTATCAGGTATTTTTGAAGGAGTAACAACTGGGGCATCAATAGGTTTTATGATTAAAAATACAAATCAAAAAAGTAAAGACTATAATCATAATACAGATGTGTACCGTCCTTCACATGCCGATTATACATATGATAAAAAATACGGAATAAGAGATTACAGAGGTGGTGGAAGAACATCTGCAAGAGAAACAGCTAATTGGGTTGTGGCAGGAGCTTTAGCCAAGCAATTAATCAATCATATTAATATCAATGCATTTACATCATCAGTAGGGGATGTTTTCATGATGAAACCGTATCAAGATTTAGACTTTACTAAAACAGAAAGTAATATAGTCCGTTGTCCTGATGAAGTATCAGCGGAAAAAATGATAGCTAAAATTCAAGAAATACGCAAAGCTGGAGATACTATTGGAGGAACAATAACCTGCGTAGCTCAGAATGTACCTGTAGGGTTAGGAGAACCTATTTTTCATAAGTTACATGCAGAACTTGGAAAAGCAATGCTTTCTATTAATGCAGTAAAAGGTTTTGAATTTGGAAGTGGTTTTTGTGGAGCAAAAATGCAAGGTTCAGAGCACAATGATATTTTCAATCCAGACGGAACAACGCAATCTAATTTATCAGGAGGTATTCAAGGAGGAATCTCTAACGGAATGGATATTTACTTTAGAGTAGCTTTTAAACCCGTAGCAACGATAATGAAAAACCAAGCTACGACAAACTCGAAAGGTGAAGCTACAGAAATACATGGAAAAGGACGACATGATCCTTGCGTAGTACCAAGAGCAGTACCTATTGTTGAAGCGTTAACAGCTTTAGTGCTCGCAGATTTTTGGTTAATGAATAAAACTAGAAAAGTTTAAAAAATAAAAAGCCCAGATACATGTATCTGGGCTTTTAAATATCATAAAAATATAAATGTCTAGTAAAGAGTTAACATTGCATTTTTATCATTGTTGTTAAATGTAGTAGCAGGTCCACAAGATTGCATAATAGAAGTATTGTCAGAGCCTGTTGGAGTACCAGCAATATGAATAGCTCCTACACCAGCACTACCTTCATTAACATTTTGTCCACAGCTTTCACGTGTTTGATAATCAGTATGACGGAAACCAATACAGTGTCCAATTTCATGAGCCATAGTACCAGCAAGCTCGCTAGAAGTAGGTGCAATAGATAATTCAAACCATCTACTGTTAATACCAAAACCTTTAGCAGGATCTCCTCTTCTAGTTGGGAAACCAGCAGCTCTACCTAAAGTGATAAACCCACCACTTTCTAATTCGTAAAACTCATTAACTTCAATATCAGCCTTAGATTTACCTTTACCACCATAAGAAACTCTTTGGTAAGTTAATTGAGAACCTAAGTTGTTTAACATAACAATAGTTTTATCTAAAGCATCCGAACCTAAAGTTCCTAAATCAGGAGAAACACTTACAGTAATAACTCTTGGTAAACCTGTTACTAAGTTAGTAGTTCTGTAATGTTCAGTGTTTGGAATGTTAGAACCTTCACCTAACTCATCAATTTGAGCAAAAGTAAAGAACATGTCTTCTACAGCCACACCTTTTTCTCCCATAAAAGTAGTTACTTTAGCTGAAGAAGTTTCAAAATAAGCAGCTTGTAGTTTTGAAACTATTTCAGGAGTAATCTCGCTAGTTTCGTTGTTTGGAATAGTCTCTTCTGAAGAGTTACATGCAGTAAACAAAATAACTGCAAAAGCCAAAAGGCTTAATAGTTGTGAATTTAAATTTTTCATTTTTTTGAAAGGATTTTATTAAAAAATTTTAACGAAAGTATGTTTTTATAATGAAATATGCAAAAAAAGTGTTTTATTTGTGTTAATAATGTATTTTTATGAGATTGTTTTTTCTTTTTATTAGCGGAGTATTTTTAACATTGAATATGTACTCGCAAGTTGATTTTCCTAATTATGTAAAAAAAATAGAGCCAAAAATATTTCAGGAAAAAGTATTGGAAAAAAAATATTATCTAATTAATAAAAAAGATCTGATTTCCAACGATAAAGAAGTAGATGTAATACGGAGATTAGATAAAAACTTTCTAATAATAACTAAAAAAGAAAAAACGAAAGAGATTTCCTTTAAAGGGGAGTTATTTGAGATAAATAATAAATGGAAGCTGTCATATAGATTGTCACAGTTGTTAAATAAAAAGAATAAAGAAGTCAGGATTGTAGTAAAAACAGTAAACTCAAAACTATTCTTGAAAGAAGCGGAAGAAAAGAATGTAAATATTAAAGTAACGCATAGGTACAAGGATGTTTTAACGCTTAATGTATCTCCAACAGAAATAAATAAAATAGCCTCTATGTACCAGGTAGTTTATTTGGATACTCAACTAGCTCCTCGTCCAGAAAAAATACCGATTGAAAAAATAGATTTAAGCGTCAATAATATAAACAAACTTCAAAATGATTTTAAAACAATTAATGGTGAGGGATTAACTGTTTCTGTAAAAGAATTGTTGTTTGATGTAAACGATATAGACTTAAGAAATAGAATAAAACTTTACGGAAATGAAGCAGAAGATGTTTCTAGTCATGCAACTTTAATGGCTACTACAATTGGAGGTGCTGGGAATAGTGCTTATAATTCGAAAGGAGTTGCTTATCATAGTAATTTATCATCTTCAGACTTTAGTACATTATTACCTGATAAAGATACTTACTATGTTGACAATAATATATTTGTTCAAAACCATTCTTACGGAACAGAAATAGAAAATTTTTATGGAGCTGAAGCGAATGCATATGATCAAAGCACAATTGATGTACCTGAATTACTTCATGTATTTTCTTCAGGTAATACAGGAGAAGTAGCATCTAATGAAGGAACTTACCAAGGAATAGAAGGATATGCTAATATGACAGGAAACTATAAAATGGCTAAAAATGTTTTAGTTGTTGGAGGAGTTAATAAAGAACTACTAGTAAATACAAGAAGTTCAAAAGGACCTACTTATGATGGTAGAGTAAAACCTGAATTAGTGGCCCATGGACCAGACGGAACATCGGATGCTGCTGCTATAGTTTCAGGGGTAGCAACGCTACTACAACATAAATACAAAGAGAAAACAAACAAATTTCCTTCTTCGGCATTATTAAAATCTGTATTAATTGCGGGAGCTGATGATATCGGTCCAAAAGGAATAGACTTTAAAAGTGGTTATGGTAATGTGAACAGTTATCAAAGTATGGAAGTTTTAGAAAATGGAACATATATTAATGATGAAATTTCAAGTAATGAAGTTAAAGAATATTCAATCCCTATAAATACAGGGTCAAAAGAAATAAGAATAGCATTAGTTTGGAACGATGTTCCTGCTAATGTTAATGACAATAAAGCGTTGGTAAACGATCTAGATTTAGAAGTGAATAGTGGTGCAAATTCATGGTTACCTTGGGTTTTAGACGCTTCACCATCCAAAAATTCGCTAGAAAAAGAAGCTGTATATGGAGAAGACCACTTAAATAATGTAGAATTAATTACGATTGACAATCCAGAAACAGATACATATAATATAAAGGTAAAGGCAAATTCGTTAGCAACACCAATACAGTCATTTTCGATCGCTTATTTTTATCAATCTAAAAATATTTTTACATGGAACTATCCTAATAAAGATGACAAGTTACCAACTGTAACAGATAAATATGTACGATGGACAAATAACTTGGGTTTTCCAGTAAGTAAGATTGAATACTCTATTAATAAAGGAAGTTGGATAGAAATTGCAAACGCTACAAATGTTACAAAACCATACTTACTTTGGAATACTCCAGAAGTTAACGGAGTCATTCAATTAAGGGCTTTAGTAAATGGAACATATTATAATTCAGAAGAATTTATAATTTCAGATGTTATTACACCAATTGTCGATTTTAACTGTGATGAAAGTATTCAATTTAGCTGGGAGCCAGTTCCGAATGCTACAGCATATAATGTGCAACTGTTGGATGATACTTATATGTATACAAATTCAATAGTAAACGAAACGAATGTTGCTGTTCCGAAAAATACATTTAAAACACCTTATATATCCATAACACCAGTTTTTAATGAAGGAGTAGGAGTTAAAGGACAAACAATAAATTACAACTCGCAAGGAGTAAACTGTTATTATAAGAATTTTTTGGCTTTTGTAAAAAATGAAGATGTAGTAGATGTTCGATTAAGTTTAAGTACTTTGATGAATGTAGCTTCGGTTGCTTTTGAAAAAATACTCAATGGAGAAACGGAAACTATTCAAACTTTTGAAGCTCCTAACGTTCAAGAACTCCAAACGGATGATATCAGTGTTAAAGGAGGAAAAAACGAATATAGAGCTAAAATTATTCTTGATGATGGAACAGAAATTTATACAGATAGTATAAAAATTGATTTTCCTTTTGATAATACCTTAAAAATATATCCAAACCCTGTAATAGCATCAGAAGGAATGTTTGTGTATTCAAGAGGAAACAACTTAGATATAGAAATTGTAGATGTTACAGGAAGAATAATTTATACAAACAAAATTCAAAAAATAAGGCAAACCATTCCTATACCAAATTTTAAAACAGGTTTATTGTTTGTGCGTATACTCAAAGATGGACAACAGGTAGCGGTAAAGAAAATACTAGTAAAACCTTAACAGCTATAAATAATATTTAAGAACACTAAAACCTTTGTGTTGCTTTTTGTAATTTTACAAGGTCACTTCGGATGATTTCGGAACCCTATCGAAATTGTATCGAGAAGTTTATACGAACCTGTTCTCGATAAAGTCATTCTAAAGACAATTTTATAACGTTTTATTTAGATATGATTATGGACTACATTAAAGGACGTGGTGCACAACACAACACACACAATAAATTTACGCAACATCAACACGAAGTGTTGGATGATTTCTTAAACTATTGCGAAGCTGAAAATGAATCAGCAGACAATAATAAAACAACCTATTTAGAAATTTATCCTAAAACAATTCTTAATAAAGTGACAAGTCCAGATATTGGGTTTTCATATTCAATGAATCCATATCAAGGTTGTGAACACGGTTGTGTTTATTGTTATGCGCGAAACACACATGAATATTGGGGGTATTCTGCAGGGTTAGATTTTGAACGTAAAATATTGTACAAAGCAAATGCACCAGAACTATTAGAAAAAAAACTACGAAGTCGTAATTGGCAACCACAAAATATTATGTTTTCTGGAAATACAGACTGTTATCAACCGATAGAAAAGAAACTTGAAATTACCCGAAAAATGCTGCAAGTACTATTAAAATTAAAGCA
Organism: Tenacibaculum ascidiaceicola; assembly: GCF_047470925.1. NCBI lineage: Bacteria > Pseudomonadati > Bacteroidota > Flavobacteriia > Flavobacteriales > Flavobacteriaceae > Tenacibaculum > Tenacibaculum ascidiaceicola. The sequence continues at coordinate 1,087 of NZ_JAZKJP010000005.1, read as the reverse complement.
CCCAGTAAGCATGATAACAAAAAATGCATTAATTCTTCGTGATTTAGATATTTTAAAAGAAATGGCATCTTTAAATTTATTAAGGGTAAGTATATCTATCACATCACTATCAGAAGAAACAAGAAGAGTAGTAGAGCCAAGAACAACGACCATCAAAAAAAGATTAGAAACAGTCAAAACCCTATCAGAAAATAACATACCAGTAAATGTAATGATAGCACCAATCATCCCTTCAATTAATAGTCACGAAATATTACCATTAGTAAAAAAGGTAAGTGAGTTAGGTGCAACCTCAGTTGCATATACAATAGTACGTTTAAATGGAGCGATAGGAGAAATTTTTACCAATTGGGTAAGAAAAACATATCCTGATAGAGCGGACAAAATTTTACATCAAATAGAAGATTGTCACGGCGGTTCATTAAATGATTCTCGTTACGCAAGTAGAATGCGAGGAGAAGGTAAGATAGCAGAACAAATAGACATGCAGTTTAAGTTGGCAAAAAAACTGTATTTAAAGGATAAAAAACTTCCTCATTTAGATTTTACCAAATTTGATAAATATCAAACCAATCAAACATCACTATTTTAAATAAGATATTGTAAAAGCGTATTTCATACAATATATATATATAATGTATTTCAAATAATGTGATTTGTTGGAGTAGGCGTTTCACTTTATTGTTTGTTTTCGCTGCGCTATAACATAATAAAGTGTCGGGCTTTCCGCTGTATCTTTTGTTTAGGTTGCTAAAGGCACCCTAAACAAAAGGATGCCGCTTCAATCCCTAACGCGAACAATTACATTATATATAGTAGTATAAAAGGGAAATTTTCTCCATGCTAGAAGTAGTATAATAGTCATAGATATAATAAACAAAGGAAGGAGATGTGTATGGTATAAAAAACTTTTGTATGTAACTAATTAGGATATAGCGTATTAAAAAATAGTTTAAAAAAAAGGTTGGAAAAGTACTTGTTGAATGGAAAAAGGTATCTATATTTGCACCCGCAAACGGATAAGCGGTAAGCTAGGAAGTTAGTGTGAGTTCATTAAAATAGGGTTTAAGATATTTAAAGAAAAGGT